>NZ_FKLB01000065.1:24188-75409 GCF_900067035.1 Pseudomonas sp. 1 R 17 | reverse complement strand
GAAGCGTTTTTGGTTACTTTTGGCGCTCTTCCAAAAGTGACCCGCTGTAAGAGCGGAACCCTAAGTGGCCGTTACCGCAGCAACGGATATGTACTCGGTCAAATCCAACGACATGGTCGGCCCGAAGGCCGCCACGGAAGCAAACCACAGACCTCTGAAAGTTGTGTAGTGGACTTGTTCCCTCGCAGGGCATCAGTTGGATAGGCGCCGGATCCCGAGCCGTCACAGCAACAATCTCCCAGCCCCAACAAAAAAATGCCCCCCCCGCCAAGGGATGGGCATTTTCCCTCCAACCATTACTGCTTGGCGTGCTTGGCCTGTACTTCAGGCATCGCCGAAGAATGATGGTTAAGAATTTTCCACTGGCCACCCACCTGCTCATAGACGAAGGTGTAGCGCGCCTGCACCTGACGCACCTTGCCATCCGACTCGGTCAGGGTGAAGGTGTAGACGCCACTGTCCATGGCCACGTTGCTGCCCAGCTGGCGGATCTCGCGGTAGTTGATCTGGCCCACCGGCTTGAGCGCCAGGAAGTGGTCGAAGTAGTCGGTGATCTGCTCCGGCGTCGTGCGCACCTGGTTGGAAACGGTCGGCTGCAACACAGCGCCCGGCGCGTAGAGGTCGACCACGGATTTCGCGTTGCCGGTCTGCAGGGCGCTGTTCCAGCGGTCGAATAAACCGGCAATCTCGCGGTCTTTGACATTGGCCGGCGCCTGGGCGACTTCACGGTAGACATACGGGGCCGTCTCGGCGGCATGAACAAACGGTACGCTCAGGGCAAACATCAGGGCGATCGGGGCGATATCGAATTTCATTGCATTACTCCAGTGGTCGTCGTTGAGGCCACTTTGCCAACCTGCCCGCCAGCCGCCATCGGCCAACCGGAGGTATTTACCTATGCCATTTGGCAGATAGCGCCCAAGGGGTCCGACCATGTCTAATAGATCCCCCTCGCGCCCGCAGCAATGGAGCATCAACCATGCATGACACGCCCCATGATCCCGGCAGCGCCCTGGCCATGCGCGCGCACTTTCGCCAATCGCAAAGTCGTACGGCGCGCCTGCGCCTGTTGGTGGATACCGGCCAGGAATTGCGCCAACTGGCCCCCGACGCCATGCGCGAACGCGTGCTCGCGCGGGCCTGCGCGTTTCTGGCCATGGACCACGGGCTGCTGCAGGAGTGGGACGCCGAGGGCATCGCCTATACCAGCGCCCGCCATGGCACCCCGTCGCGCTTGGGCAGCCTGGCCGCCCTCGCCGACCGCAGCCTGCGCACGGCGTGCTGGCAGGAGCGTCCATCCGAGGACGTGCCCAGCGTCTTGCAAGTGCCGTTGCGCGCCGGTGACGGCGATGCCTTTGGTGTACTGGTGCTGGGCAATAGCGTCAGCCTGCGGGCGCCGGAGCACGAAGACAGCGAGTCCCTGCAACTGCTCGCCACATTACTGGCCGCCCACCTGGAAAACGACCGGCTGCTGAGCACCCTCAAGCTGCGCGACAAAACCCTGTCCGACCTGGTCAACCGCTTGCTCCGCGCCCAGGAAGACGAACGCAAACGCGTCGCCTACGACCTCCACGATGGCCTGGCGCAAACCCTGGCGGGCCTGCACCAGCGGCTGCAAGGCTTTGCCGGGCGCTGCCCGCCGCTGCCGGAGGCATTGGCCGCCGACCTGGAGGCGATTCTTACCCTGGCCCAACACTCGGTTGGCGAGGGCCGGCAACTGATTGCGGGCCTGCGTCCCACGGTGCTGGATGATTTCGGCTTGTTCAAAGCCCTCGATAAGGAAGCCGACCGCCTGCGTGACGCCGGCATCAACGTGGTGTGGCTGGCGCACTGTGAGACGCGCTTACCCAGCCAGGTGGAAATCGCCTTGTTCCGGATCGGCCAGGAAGCCATCAACAATGTGCTCAAGCATGCGCGCGCAAGCCAAGTGCAACTGGTCCTGGCGCTGCACGACGGCCAGGCGTCCCTGCGGCTGGACGACAATGGCCGAGGCTTCAAGGCAGAGCCATCAGCAGATGACGTCCAGCATCTGGGCCTCGCCACCATGCAGGAGCGCGCCAGCCTGTTGGGCGGCAGCTTCACCTGCGTCAGCACCGTCGACGGCGGTACCCGGCTGCACGCCCGCGTGCCTGCGCACTTGATTGGAGTCCCGCAATGACCCACGTCCTGCGCCTGGTGCTGGCGGACGACCATGAAGTCACGCGCACCGGCTTTGTCTCCCTGCTGGCCGGCCACCCGCAGTTCGAGGTGGTCGGCCAGGCCAGTGATGGCCTGCAGGCGGTGGAACTGTGCGAACAGCTTCTGCCGGATATCGTCATCCTCGACATCCGCATGCCCGGGCTCAACGGCCTTGGCGCCGCACGCTTGCTGCAACAACGCCTGCCGGCGGTGAAGGTGGTGATGTTCACCATGGACGACAGCCCCGAGTACCTGGAGGCGGCCATGAATGCCGGTGCGGTGGGCTACTTGCTCAAAGACGCCAGCCGCGCCGAGGTGATCCATGCGCTACAACAAGTGGCCGCCGGTGGCGAGGCGCTCAACACGGCGGTCAGCGCCCGGCTGTTGCGGCGCATGACCGAACGCCAGGCCAGCGGTGCCGCCCCCGGCGAACCGCTCACCCCACGGGAACGCCAGGTCCTCGGCTTGGTCGCCAACGGCATGAGCAACCGCGCCATCGGCGAACACCTGGGCATTACCACCGGCACGGCCAAGGCCCATGTCGAGCGGGTGATCGGCAAGCTCGGCGCGGCTGACCGTACCCAGGCCGCCGTGCGGGGCATCGCCTTGGGCCTGGTGACACCCACATGAGGCGGCCCAAATGAGAAAGCGTTGGGCCGACCTGCCGCTGCGCGGCAAGGCGCTGGTGGTGATTTCACTGCCACTGGTGGTGCTGTTGCTGTCCCTGGTGCTGATCTACACCACGGAACGCCAGACCGCCCGTGCCGAAGAGGATGTGCGCCGGGTTTTACGCGTGCAAGGCGATATCCAGGCCGTGCATACCCTGCTCGCGGAAGCCGCCGCCAGTGTGCGCGGTTACCTGCTCACCCGCCGCGAAGACTTCCTGCCCAGCTACCTGAACGCCAAGCCCCAGATCGAGTCGGCCCTGCGCCGACTGGACCGCAACGTACGCGATCAACGGGTGCGCGAGCAGCTCAGCGCGATCAAGCCGTTGATCGACGGCAAGGTCGACGGGCTGGAGGAAATGCTCAAGGACAGCGACGCCACACCGGAGTCCATCAGTGCCATCCTGATCAGCAACAAGCACATCCTCGACGCCCTGCGCCAACACATCAGCACCATGCTCACCCTTGAGGCGTCGTTGCTGGCCGAGCGCAGCGCCGCCGCCTCCGAAACCCGCCAACGCTTGTTGCTGTCGACCTGGCTGGCGGCGATCTGCGGCTTGTTCGGGGCGATTGTCGCGGTGCTGTTTCTGTCCAAGGGCATTGTCGCCCGGGTGCAGAATGTGCAGCGCAATGCCCAACGCCTGGCCCTGGGCTCGCCGCTGCTGCCACAGCCGCCGGAAAAAGACGAAATCGGCCAGTTGGGCACCAGCCTGGTGGAGGCCGGACTGTTGCTGGCCGAACGCGAACGCGCCTTGCGCGACAACGAAGAACGCTTGCGGCTGATCATCGATGGGGTCAAGGACTACGGGATCTTCGCCCTCGACACGGCGGGCCATGTCACCAGTTGGAACAACGGCGCCGAGCGGATCAAGGGCTATACCGAACAAGAGATAATCGGCCAGCATTTCTCGCTGTTCTACCTGCCCCAGGAATGCCCGCAGCACCCGGACATGGCGTTGCGCGAGGCCACCCGCAACGGTGATTACACCGAAGAAGGCTGGCGCTGCCGCAAGGACGGCACGCGGTTCTGGGCCAGCGTGGTGATCACGGCGCAATACGACGGCACCGGCGCCCTGCGCGGTTTTTCCAAGATCACCCGCGACATCACCGACCGCCGCGCGGCGGAGATCGCCCTGCGCACCGCCCGCGAGGAAGCCGAACGCGCCAGCCGCGCCAAAAGCCAATTCCTGTCGCGCATGAGCCACGAACTGCGGACCCCGCTCAACTCGATCCTGGGCTTTGCGCAACTGCTGGACATGGACGCGCCCAAGGCGCAAAAGGCCGATGTCGGTCATATTCTGCGCGCCGGCCAGCACCTGCTCACGCTGATTAATGAAGTGCTGGACATCGCCAAGATCGAGGCCGGAAGCCTGGCGTTGAATATCGTGCCGATCCCGCTTGCGGGCACCTTGCAAGAGGCGCTGACGCTGGTGTCGCCCATGGCCACCGACGCAGGCGTGCAGTTGCGGCCGCTGCCGGCACTGGCGGCGGATACGGGCATCGTTGCCGACCGCCAGCGCCTGACCCAGGTGCTGCTGAACCTGCTGTCCAATGCGATCAAATACAACCGGCGCGATGGCCAGGTGAGCCTTGAGGTCGATATCCGTGGACAACGAGTCAGCGTGGCTGTGTGCGATACCGGCAACGGCATCGCAGCCGATCATATGGGGCAACTGTTCAAGCCTTTCGAACGCCTGGGGGCCGACCCGAATGTGGAAGGCAGCGGCCTGGGCCTGGCACTGAGTAAAAGCCTGCTGGAGAACATGGACGGCCGACTCAAGGTGCAGAGCCAGCCCGGCGTCGGCTCGCGCTTCACCCTGGAACTGCCCTTCGTGCGCGTGGCCCACGCCCAGAGTATTGCCACGCCCGGCATCGACACCGAATTGAAGCGCCCTGCCCCCGTCGCCAGCCCCTTCCAGGGCAAGGTGTTGTGCATCGAAGACAACCTCTCCAGCCTGGCGCTGATCGAAACCCTGCTGCAACGCCGGCCCGGCATACGACTGCTGTCGAGCATGCAAGGCCAACTGGGCCTTGACCTCGCCGCGCAGCACGCACCCCAGTTGATTCTGCTGGATGTGTCGCTGCCGGACATGAATGGCTTGAAGGTGCTGCAACGCCTGCGTCAGTCACCGATCACCCGCGACACGCCGGTGCTGATGATCACCGCCGACGCCAGCGACCTTACCCGCCAGGCGTTGCAGGAAGCCGGCGCCACTGCCGTATTGAACAAACCGATCAACGTGCCCGCCTTTCTCGCCCACCTCGACCAAGCTTTTCCGGAGCCCGCGTGAACCTCGACCTGCGTATTCTGATCATCGACGACCAACGCCCGAACCTCGACCTGGTGGAGCAACTGCTGGCGCGCGAAGGGCTGACCAACGTGCTGAGCAGCACCCAGCCGCTGCGCACCCTGGAGTTGTTCAACAGCTTCGAGCCGGACCTGGTGATCCTCGACCTGCACATGCCGGAGTTCGACGGCTTTGCGGTGCTGGAGCAACTCAACCGGCGCATCCCCCAGGGTGAATACCTGCCGATCCTGGTACTCACTGCCGACGCGACCCGCGACACGCGCCTGCGTGCCCTGGCCCTGGGCGCCCGGGACTTCATCAGCAAACCCCTGGACGCGCTGGAAACCATGCTGCGGGTATGGAACCTGCTGGAAACCCGGGTGCTGTACAAGACCTTGCGTACGCTGGTGCCGGCGGACCGGATTGAGTTGTTGCAACGTAGCGGATCAACGGCTATTCGACGCTGCTAGGGCGATTGGCTCACAAATCCACCACGTCGCCACGCCGGGATGTTGTATACGGCGGCCCGACACCGGACAATCCCGCGCCCGTCCATTTCGCACTACAGGGATATTCCGCGCATGGCTGCTTCCAATAAATGGCTGATGTCATCGGTTGCTTATTACCTCGATTTCTTCACCGTTCCGCTGTTTGTGGTAGCTGCCCTCTATCTGGCGCCCTTTGAGCCCTGGCTGGCACTGTCGGGCCTGCTGGCCTGGACGCTGGTGGAGTATTCGGCGCACCGTTTCCTGTTCCATTCGCTGTATCGCCGCGAGCATTGGACCCACCATATCGACGTGCTGGCCTACATCGGCGTGTCCAGCTGGAAAACCAGTTCGACCTTCGCCGTGCTGTTGTTGCTCGCCTGGTCCATCGGCCTCACCTCGGCGTTTATCGGCGCGGTGACGGGCTATTTCGTCTACATCTCGCTGCACTACGTGATGCACCGCCCGCAGCATTGGGCCTACGCCTTTATTCCGGGATTGGTGGCCAATCACGACCTGCATCACCGCAAAGGCATCGAGAAGAACTTCGGTGTGTCTTCGCCGCTGTGGGACCATGTGTTTCGCACTTATATTCGGGTTGAGGCGGATGCAGAGCCGGCCTGAGCCCCCTCAGTGCTGATAAATCTCCCCAGGGGGGATGCCTCGGGGAGCAGCAATTTACTGCGCTCAAGGCAAAACGGCAGGATCCAGAGTTTCAAGCCCTCGGCGCTCTTGAAATCGAAAACGGGCAAGGGTTCGCAGAACGACTCTGTCCATGGATAGATCAGAACGGCGTGCCCGGCGTCCTTCAAGTAGAGGTGGGCGTACGCATGGAGCTGGTAAAAGTCGGCCTGGCTGAGCTTGTACTTCTCGAAACGGTTGCCTTTGGCGCGATCCAATAACTTCCATTTGGTGTCGAGCACCATTCGCGGCTGCGTGCCCTCTTGAACCAGCAGGTCGGGCTTCAGGCGGAACCAGTTCTCGTCCTTGTGCACCACCAGGTGCTCGCGGCTGACCTGGGTTTTCAGGCCAAAGCCGTCCTCCAACTGGCGCGCCAGATGCTTCGCCACATAGGCCTCAAAAACCGCCTCCATCGGAAACAACAACGACGGCACGTGATGCTGGCCGGCGCCCGGTACGGGGCTGTTGCCCTGCAGGATGAGCCGCGCCCATTCAAGGGCAGGTTCGTAATATGCCATGCCCCGGTCCAGCCGGATGCGTTTGAAGTCCTGCGCCACATCGGTGGGCAGCGGCACATCAGCGAAAACAAAACACAACTCGCGCGCCAGACGCTGATTGGCGGGCGCGCTGCACATACCCAGTGCTTTGCGCAGGGCCGCATGAATCAGGCGATTTTCAGCACGGTCCGGAGTGAACTCATCGTGCTCGGTAAAGAACCGGTCGCGCCGCACCAGATTCTCCGAGAGGTGACGCGCCATCACCAGCTTGCCGCGCAGGCTGGATAAGTTGGCTTGCCGGGCGGTGTAATCACTGCGCAGCCCTTTCCTGACGACATGCCTGACCGTCTCCAGAAACTGTTGCAGGAACACCTCGAGTAGCGGCATTCGGTCAGCCTGAAGATCGGCATTCAGCGTCTTGAGGTGACGAAAACCGCGCAGGCACTTGAGCATCTCGATCAGTTTCCGGCGCGCCAGGGACGCTGATGTTTCGCTGCCAATCTTGGGCAGGATCTCGATCTGGAAACCGCAAGGTGCACGCAGGACGCCCACATAGCTGGTCACCTGGATAACGCGCTGCCCTCGGCGGCTGGTCAGTCTGAGCCAGGCAGGTGCGTGCTCGTCGGCTTTCAGGCATTGCTCTTCCAGCCAGGCAAATACGCGCCCGGGGATTACCGTTGCGCTCACCCCGTCGCCAGACTCCACCAGCCTGCCGTACTCAAAGATCTGTACGGCACTCATTCGGCGACAGGCTTGAATAGCGTCGAATAGATACCGATGTACGCTTGCGGTATGTTGAAGGTGTCAGCATTCAGGCTATAGCGTGGCCGTAGCGCATACTCGTCCCACTCATCACTCGAACCAAACAGGTTCGTGGCCCCTCTGCCCGACTCAACATCGCGTACAAACTGGAGCTCAGGCGCTTTCTTTTGGTTGTCGCCCAGTACCAGCCTTATTTTCTGCCAATCGTCGAAAAAGTACTCCTCCAGCAGCGGGATGATCCGGGTTCTGAAGAGCGTGGCCAAGGCCCCGAAACGCTGCTCCGAGGACATGCCTTTCAATGGCGTGAAATAGGCATGCCCGATGGTGTGTTCACGGTCATACAACGCTTCGATGCGCATGTTCAGGGCGGTCAACAGTTGTTCCAGGTCAATCTGGTGATCGCCCTTGGACACCGTGACACCCTTCAATACACGGGGATCCGGCATCAGTTCGATGAACTCGAAGCGGCGGCGCAAGGCGGTATCGACCAGCGCCAACGAACGGTCGGCGGTGTTCATCGTGCCGATCACGTCGACGTTCAAAGGCACGCTGAACGGCTTGCCTGAATAGGGCAGCGTCAGTGTCACCGAATTGACCTCACCTTCACGCTTGTCGAGTTCGATCAAGGTGATCAGTTCGCCGAAAATCTTGCTGATGTTGCCTCGGTTGATTTCGTCGATCACCATCGCGTACTGATGCGCAGGGTCCTTCCTGGCCCGCTCGCACAGGCGCAAGAAAGCACCCGGTTTAATCTCATAACGAACGTCGCCGGTGGTGGTCGCATCCGCATGAGCAGCGGTGCTGTCGAAAATCACCGGACGCAGCCCTTCGACAAATTCTTCGTAGCCGTAAGACTGGTGGAAGGTAACGAATTCGAAGCGTTGCGAAGGGTAGTCGGCCTCGAGCAGACGTTGCAAGGTCCAGGTTTTGCCCGTGCCGGGCGGCCCGAAATAGATTTGATTGCGGGTGATGATATTGGCCTCAGACAGCGCACTGTCACCCAGCAATACGTCCTCTTCCATGGCGACAACCTCTTCGATGCGGTACTGATCCGGCCAATAGCCAATGCGGCTGGAACGCTGGCCTCGTTTTGCCGAAACGCCCTGTTTCTGCGCATTGGCCGCTTCAACCAACGCCACCAGTTCAGGGCTCAACTTCTGGTTCAGCGGCACGGCATCCAGGCCGTGAAACGCCAACCATCGGACTTCGACACAATCAAAGCGCACAAACAGTGCCCCCATCGTCGATCCCCGAATGGCGCTTTTTTCTTTCCCGCCGAATACCAACTGCGTGTTGGTGGCTTTCGTGGCCCACCAGTCAAAACCCAACCCATGAACCGCGATGGCAAGACGCACAAACAACTGCGTCATTTCGCTGCTCCACTTTGGCTGCCGTTCTCTGAAATCCTTGCAGCACTGAAAATGCTGCAACAGTTGCGCAGCGTTCGGCGTTGTAATCAAACCCAGTTGTTCGGCCACTTGGTTGTACCCGATTGGGAAATGGTTGATGGCGTGTGCGCTCCACTCGATGATTCCCGAGAAGCCTATCGCCAGGCCTTCTTCGGCCGACATGAGCGCAACAATCGGCGAGTCGTGGTAAGGCCCACGGATTTCGTCGTAGCGCCTGCGCAGGGAGGCATCGTCGAGTTTGGCGTCGACCAGATCGATCTTGACGAAGAAACCGTCAACAGCGTCGATGCCTACGGTGTAGGCCAGCGCCAGGGGAGCATCCGCGTACGGATAGATACGCGACCAGTTGTAGGCCACGAACTTTCTGTTCCACTGGTCTATGGGTCGGCGAATGGTTTTAGTGGTGCCTTGGGGGAAGAGACGCTCCTGTAAAGTCTCAGCCCACCGCTTGGTGATGTCATAGGCGTTGCGCAGTTGGCTGTAAGCGTCGCGATGGGTGGTATCGGTCTTGTCGAAGACCTTTTCGTGCCATTCGCTCAGGCATGCGAATTGGTCACGGGTAAAGTTGGTGGGTACCACGTGCTGAAATTCCTTCCCTTGAAAGTGATTTCATACTGCCATCAGTGCTTAAGGCTTGGATAGTAGCGAGGTCAAAATGTTTACGGAAAGTCGCGCGTCTGCTCCACAGCCTGCTTGGCGATTGTTTTTATTACGAACAAATCTAGCCGCCCATACACCTGCGCTGCCAACCTTATCTACGCTCTAGCCCGTGCCAGGAGGCGCATTGAAGAGTCCATGACGGACCCACTGTCTCCCGGCGCCTGATGCCTAGGAGATACCGATGAGAATGGAAACCCATCGCCCCCGGCCCGGGTTCGGCTGTGCGCTGTTTGGCGCGTTGCTGAGCCCCCTGGTCGTCGCGGCCCCCACGTTGTCTACGCAAATACCCTTCGATGTCACGGCGACCCCGCCCTTTTCCCTGTCCAGCCTGCAAGCCAACTTCGATGAAATGTCGTGGCAGACGTTCATCGCGCTGAACTGGCCGGCCCTGGACACGGGTCAACCCAACAGCGCTGTGCAGATCGGCCAGCAGGACGCGGCCACCGTGTGGGAAAGCTATAAGGAGAGCTATCAGATATTCCTGGCCCAAGGGCAGAAGCCGCTGCCCTTTCATGCGCCCGCCAGCGTGCCGAAAGCCTGTGAAGGCAAGGGTTCCGGGCGCTTGCTGCAACAGATGGGCAAGGTTCCGGATGTGCTCGACGAGTTTATCCAGCCGTTTGAAAGCGGCCCCCTGGTGGACCAGAGCGGCGTGTACACGCGCAATGAAATCGTGGTCAACCAAGCCATGTTCGACGGCATCGTCAACAACGGCCTCTACAGCATCCAGGGCCAACAGGCGTTTTTTGCCGCCAGCCCGACCAATGCCGTGGCGTTCAGTTGCGGTAACCCGAGCACCAGTGAGGTGGGCTCGCTGATGGTCAAGGCCGCGTGGAAGGTGTTGGACGGCAACGACAATCCCGCCAGCTTCCATAGTGTCGATGCCCTGGTGTATACGCCGGGCAACAGCGACCCGAGCAAGGGGCCGGTGGTGGCCGAGTCCTGCGTGGCCGAGCCGGTCGGGCTGGTGGGCCTGCATATCGTGCACAAGACCACCAGCGCGCCGCAGTGGGTGTGGTCGACCTTCGAACACGTCGACAATGTGCCGGAAAAGACCACGCCGCCCGCCGAGCGCAAAGGCCCGTACCTGTTCTACAACGCCAGCAGCCAGGCCGAGGTCAACCAGCCGCCGCCCCGGCCATGGAACCCGGCGGTGAAGGCCACGCCCTCGCAGATCGTGCGCGAGATACCGTTGACGGATGAAACCAAGGCCCTCAACACCACCTACCAGACCCTGCTGCGCACGGTGAATCCCAACAGTGTATGGGCCAACTACCAGTTGATCAGCACCCAGTGGCCGACGCTCAGCGGCCAGCCGCCGTGCCAGATCTCCGCAACCCGGCCGCTGGGCAACCCGGCGCCGTCGTTCCTCGCCAATGCCACGCTGGAGACCTATATCCAGGGCACCGTACCCCAGGCGTCGTCCAGTTGCATCGCCTGTCACGGCAATGCCGTCACCCACGTGACCCAGTCGCCGCGCACCAGCTTCGCGGACTTCACCTACCTGCTCGAACGCGCCCAATCCACCGGTGTGACAAGGAGTCAGCCATGAGTACCGACCTGGACAATTTCACCGGCCTGAGCGTGGTGCTCACCGGCATCGATCAGGAACTGCTGGCGCCGTCGGTAGACCCCATCGGCCTGCCCAGCACCTTTCTCAACTTCATCGGCCCGCGTGTCGGGCAAAGCGTGCTCAGCGCCCTGCTGGCCCAGTACGCCACGCTGGCGGCCGAGCAGGCGACACCGCAGCAAATCGGCACAGCGATCCTGATGCAGAACGGCCAACCGGCACCGACGCAAACCGCCCAGGTGGCACGCGCGATCATGAAGCTCTGGCTGCTGGGCGTGTGGTACCAGCCGTATACCCAGGGCGCGTTCCCGCTCGGCGAGCAAACCGTGGTGAGTGACGAAGCCTACACCCAGAGCTGGGCGTGGAGTATTGCCCAGGCCCACCCCATGGGCTACAGCGAGTTCTTCTTCGGCTACTGGAACAGCCCGCCGCCCAGCCTGGAAGACTTCACCGGGGTTAACGCCAGCACGCAGCCAGGAGCATCGTCATGAGTAGCGAACAAGCAGATGTGGTGATTGTCGGTGCGGGCCTTGCGGGCAGCCTCATTGCCTATCAATTGGGCCTGGCCGGGGTGCAAGTGCTGGTGCTGGAATCGGGGCCGGAGATCCCGCCCAATCGCAACCAGTACCTGGAGCGTTTCTATACCGCGACGTTGAAGACGCCCGAATCACCCTACCCGCCGGTGAGCACCTTGAGCCCGCTGCGCAAGCCGGCCGAACAGAACGCACCGCGCGCGACCATCGCCGACCTGATCAATGACAACTGGAAAAACCCCGAGGTCAGCTACCTGGTGCAAAAAGGCCCGCTGCCGTTCACCAGTACCTATGAGCGCGTGGGCGGCGGCACCACCTGGCATTGGGTCGCCACCTGCCTGCGCATGCTGCCGAATGATTTCCGGATGAAATCCCTGTACGGCGTGGGGGTGGACTGGCCGATCAGCTACAACGACCTGCAAAGCGCCTATTGCCGTGCCGAAGCGGAGATCGGTGTGGCGGCGAACGTGGCCGACCAGGCGTACCTGGGCATCACCTTCCCGGCCAACTATGAATACCCGATGACCAGCATCCCGCTGTCGCTGGTCGATGGCAGCTTCGTCAGCGCGGTGCAGGGCCAGTCGTTCGAGGGCCTGCCCTTGGTGGTCAGCCCGACGCCGGCCGGGCGCAACTCGCAGCCGTATGCCGGGCGACGGGTGTGCGCGGGTAACACCAACTGCACACCGATCTGCCCGATCCAGGCCAAGTACGATGCCACGGTGACCATGAACAACGCGCTCAACACCGGCAATGTGCGGGTGCTGTACAAGACCGTGGCGAGCAAGGTCACCGTGGGGGCGGACAACAGCATCAGCGGTATCGAGTTCATCCAGTACCAGCTTGGTGACGGACCACCGACCGGCACCGGCGTTGCGGTGGGGCAACGTTATGTGATCGCCGCCCATGCCATCGAGACGCCCAAGTTGCTGCTCAATTCCACCAGCAGCGCCTGGCCCAACGGCGTGGCCAACAGCAGCGGCCAGGTCGGGCGCAGCCTGGCGGACCACCCGATCTACCTGGCCTGGGGCCTGATGCCCGAGGGCAAGACGGTGTTCCCGTATCGCGGCCCGGTGTCCACCTCCGGCATCGAAAGCCTGCGCGACGGCGCGTTCCGCAGCCAGCGCGCGGCCTGGCGGATCGAGATCGGCAACGAGGGCTTCAACTGGCCGATCGGCGATCCCTACACCACCGTCGCCGACCTGATTGATGGCACCAACGTCAGCAAGACCAACCCGCTGCCAAACACACCGGGCGCGCCCCAGGTGCTGTTCGGCACGGCGCTGGTGCAACAGCTGAACAACCTGCTCACGCGGCAATTTCGGATAGGCTTCCTGGTGGAGCAAGTGGAGGAAGATCCCAATAACGCCAACTGCTATATCGTGCCTTCCGGCCAATACAAGGACCGCCTGGGCATACCCCGCCCGGAAATCCACTACGACCTGTCCGACTACACCAAGGAAGGCTTCAAACAGGCGCGGATCCTGGCCAGCCATGTCATCACCGAACTGCTCGGGGCTACCGAACTGACTGCCGACATCCCGCCCGGGGTGTTCACCTACCAAGGGCAATCCTATTCGTTCCAGGGTGCCGGGCATTTGATGGGCACCTACCGCATGGGGGACGACCCCAAGACCTCGGTGGTGGACAAGACCCAACGCAGTTGGGACCACAACAACCTGTTCCTGGTGGGTGATGGCGTGTTCCCCACCACCGGCACCTCCAACCCAAGCCTGACCATCGCCGCGCTGTCGATCCAGGCCGGCGACACCCTGTGCAACGAGCTCAAGGCCGCGACAGTACAGGTGCAGGCCAACCAGCCATGGCAAGGCACTGGCGTGCAGATCAGCGGCCCGAGCCCGCGCCTGGTGCGGTATGTCAGCAGCAAGTGGCTGGCCAGCCCGGTGGGCGGCATGGTCGATGGCAACGGCAGCCCCGGGCTGATCGCCAAGGCGGGCTACACCTTGCCGGGAGCCAATGAGGGCGCGCTGATTGGCCGTGTGAGCAGCAGCGGGACACCGTTTCTGGTGGGTGACCTGGCGGAGATTCCGGCGGGGCAGACCGGGGAATTGCAGCTGTGCATCAACGATGATCTGGAGGGGCGTTATGGCATTGGGTTGGGGGATAACCAGGGGGCGCTGACGGTGCAGGTGGGGTTCGGTACCGTCTGAGCCTTGGCAAAGGGCCGCCGCCATTTCAGCATAGGTATCTGCACAACTTCGGCTCAACGCTGAACGCCCGGCAGATAGGGCTGTTGTGGCGAGCGGGCTCGCCACAGGGAGATTCGTCAGGATCTGAAAGTTGTGTAGATACCCATGGCCATGCAGCCCTGTGTCCTGCTTATATTCAAAGCGTCTGGCCATTCTCCAGGTCATCTTTATCGATTTTTTTTCTGCGCTTTACCTTCGGTTTATCAACCGAGGGGTAGCGTGCGCGCACTTGCAATTGCAGATCGCGCACATAACCTTCGTCTTCAATCGCCAACAGAAACAAATGTTGAGGCAACTCGCCGGTTTCGTCGTTCCCTAGAATCTGGAACGCATGATCAATCGTATCGAAACTCTGTCCCACCGCAGATACCGGGTCACATAGACCGAAAGCGATAAAGCTGGCCCAGTCCCATCCACTTTTGCTCACATCCAGCAGGATTTTTTTCCCCAACGTCCCCCTGTTAGCGGCGACCAGCAAGCTTTGCAGTGCAAGCGCCGAACTTACGGTGGGCACGGGAGGGGCTAACTTGAACCCTGGCGACTCATGGTAGAACAGGTAATAACCGGTGAGTTCCTGGCTCGACAGAGTGGTCAGTTGGCCCTTTTTGCTGCCGACATCAGCCACCCAGTCCTTTGCGCGCTTTGCTTGAAGCAATGCTACTTTTCTGCAAACCAGGCCACCCACATTCAGCGAAATAATCAGCCCGATGTCGGCTGCGACCCGCGATTCCTCCGGTGTCCCGGCTAAATGAAAGGTGCCCAGGTAAGACTGGGAGGCCGGATAACCGAACTTCGGTATCTGTTTACTGGCCCACTGGGACAGCCATGAATCGACATACGCGCTGAACCTGCCATTCAGTGGATCTTCCTTGACGACGGCGCTGGAAAGGAACTTCGCCATTTGATCTTCACATTGGAGCATTGCCCAATAGATGGACCAAAGCACATCAATCGAGAACGTCAGTGGCGACGTGAGGATTTGCGTCAATTCTTGCCACTGGATCGCCGGTTCTGTATGGCTGAGCAGTTGCAAGTCCCAAGGCGATTCCATGTTGGCGGCAGCCAGCTTGGCGGATGCGTCTACGATTTCACCGAAGCCCCCCGTAACAGGCACGCCGCAGTGATCACGATAAGCCTCTTCACGAATGCGCTCGGCCTCGTTTTGCAAGGTGGCGTAATCCGTATCAGTGGGTCGTTTCTGGTACACCAATGTCTCAAGTAGGGCCGTTGCCTTTGATACTTGGTCTTGCCTTACCAAACCCTCTATTTGCGATAACGTAGCCATGAACGTGCCTGCGAGCCATGCCTTGCCGGACGCCGCAGACAGCGCGTCGTTCGAAGCCCGTTCGAATACTTCAAACGCTTTCAGAAGCTGCTTCGAGCCGGCCAACTTCCGCTCTATTTCAGGCTTTTCGTCTTTCCGCGCGCTGACATATTGATTGTGCTGAGTAATTTTCTTCGTGAGCTGTGCCTGAGCGACAGATGCATCCCAGTCTGCTATCACCTGATTATGGTGTTCCTTTGCCGCATCACGTAGCGCCTGCGCCGCTTTAGTATTTTTTCGATTAAATAACCAACCAAACCCGTAATACTCTTTAGCGAGTTCATTGACGTCCAGTTGATGCCCTTCCAGCGCTTCCTGGGTAGGCTTCAAGGCCTCCAACCGCTCAGTTGAGGCGCGAAGTGGAGTGAGTTTGTCAATGCCCTCAATCTCTCGCTCACCCTTGGTAATCTCTTGCTTCAGCGTAGCGATCTTCGTCCTGATATAGGCACAGAGGTCATTGGCTATCTGGGTAGTGTTTGAACGGTTAAGTATGTGAAGCGAGCTCATAAATGACGTCCCTGTCGAAAGGCGGTGGTCAATACATAGGCGCGGCGGCGCAATTTTTCCGGCGCCAGGCGCCTTGGAGTGCAGGATACTGGCGTCGAAAACCGCATACCAGCCCATATCCCCAGGATGCCGTAAGGGTCATCGGCAATCGTCGTTGCGCCGGCCGCAACAGTCCTTTGTCATCACGCCCATTGATAGCCCCCTAACGAAACCCCCATGCTAGAGGGCTAACCCCGCGCTTATATCATTCCGAATGATAGTTACCTTTGCTTCATTCGATTCGTGACATACCGCCTCGCCGCGCATGATCCGCCCATCTCAAATACATTGGCGGATGCACCTCATGGAACAGTCACTCAAACATTTGCGCTTCCCCCTGGCGATCCTGGCCGTGGTGGTGATGAGCGCGTGCGGCAAGACCCCGGAACAAGCGGCCGCCATGCCACCGGCAAAAGTCAGCGTGGCCAAGGTGCTTGAGCAGCCGGTCAACGAGTGGGATGAATTCACCGGTCGCCTGGAAGCGCCCGAAACCGTACAGATTCGTCCACGGGTCTCTGGCCAGATTGACCAAGTCGCTTTCACCGAAGGCGCTTTGGTCAAGAAAGGCGACCTGCTGTTCCAGATCGACCCGCGTCCGTTCCAGGCCGAAGTGCGCCGCCTGGAAGCCCAACTGGCTCAAACCAAAGCCGCCGCCACCCGCAGCGACAACGAAGCCCAGCGCGGCGAACGCCTGCGCCAGAGCAATGCGATCTCCGCCGAACTGGCCGACTCGCGCACCACCGCCGCCCAGGAAGCCCGCGCCGCCGTCGCCGGGATCCAGGCGCAGTTGGACCTGGCCAAGCTGAACCTGAGCTTCACCCGCGTGACCTCGCCGATCAGCGGCCGCGTCAGCCGTGCCGAAATCACCGCCGGCAACCTGGTGACCGCCGACGTCACCGCGCTGACCAGCGTGGTCTCCACCGACAAGGTCTACGCCTACTTCGACGCCGATGAACGTGTATACCTCAAGTACACCGAACTCGCTCGTCAAGGCCGCCGTGGCGCGACCACCCCGGTGTACCTGGGCCTGTCGAATGAAACCGGCAACCCGCACCTGGGCCAGATGAACTTCGTCGACAACCAGGTCAACCCGGCCACCGGCACCATCCGTGGGCGCGCCGTGTTCGATAACAGCAAGGGCGAATACACCCCTGGCCTGTATGCGCGCCTGAAGCTGGTCGGCAGCGGCACCTACTCCGCCGTGCTGATCAACGACGAGGCCGTCGGCACCGACCTGGGCAAGAAGTTCGTGCTGGTGATGGAAGGCGACAAGCCGGCGTATCGCGCAGTGGAACTGGGGCCGAAGATCGAAGGCTTGCGCATCGTGCGCAGCGGCCTGAACAAGGACGACACCATTATCGTCAAGGGCCTGCAACGCGCACGCCCCGGCTCGCCGGTCGCCCCGGAAACCATCCCGATGGCCAGCAAGGAAACCCTCGCCGCCTTGGCCCAACAACGACAAGCGCTTGAAGCCAGCAACCTGGAGCAAGTGGCGCCGGAAAAAACCGCGCCCAAGCTCGCAGCCGTTGCGTCTCCACGCGGTTAAGGGATACGACTCAAGATGAATTTTTCCAAGTTCTTCATTTCACGGCCGATCTTCGCAGCGGTGCTGTCGCTGCTGATCCTGATCGCCGGTGCGATCTCGCTGTTCCAGTTGCCGATCAGCGAATACCCGGAGGTGGTGCCGCCGACCGTGGTGGTGCGCGCCAACTTCCCGGGCGCCAACCCCAAGGTCATCGGTGAAACCGTGGCCGCGCCGCTGGAGCAAGCCATCACCGGCGTCGAGGGCATGCTGTACATGTCCTCGCAATCGACGGCCGACGGCAAGCTGACCCTGACCATCACCTTCGCCCTGGGCACCGACCTGGACAATGCGCAGGTGCAGGTGCAAAACCGGGTGACACGGACTCAGCCAAAACTGCCTGAGGAAGTGACGCGCATCGGTATCACCGTGGACAAGGCCTCCCCCGACCTGACCATGGTGGTGCACTTGACCTCCCCGGATCAGCGCTACGACATGCTGTACCTGTCCAACTACGCGATCCTCAATATCAAGGATGAGCTGGCCCGCCTGGGCGGCGTCGGCGACGTGCAGTTGTTCGGCATGGGCGACTACTCCCTGCGTGTATGGCTGGATCCGAACAAGACCGCCTCGCGCAACCTGACCGCCACCGATGTGGTCACCGCGATCCGCGAGCAGAACCGCCAGGTGGCAGCCGGTGCCCTGGGCGCCCAGCCTGCACCGTCTGACACCAGCTTCCAGTTATCGGTGAACACCCAGGGCCGCCTGGTCACCGAGGAAGAGTTCGAGAACATTGTGATCCGCGCCGGCGCCAACGGTGAAATCACGCGCCTCAGGGACATCGCCCGGGTCGAGTTGGGATCGAGCCAATACGCACTGCGCTCGCTGATCGATAACCAGCCGGCCGTCGCGATTCCGATTTTCCAGCGCCCCGGCTCCAATGCCATCGACATCTCCAACGATGTGCGCGCCAAGATGGCCGAGCTGAAAAAGAGCTTCCCGGCCGGCATGGATTACCGCATCGCCTATGACCCGACGATCTTTGTGCGCGGTTCCATCGAAGCGGTGGTGCACACCCTGTTCGAAGCGCTGATCCTCGTGGTGCTGGTGGTGATCCTGTTCCTGCAGACCTGGCGCGCCTCGATCATTCCGTTGGTGGCGGTGCCGGTCTCGTTGATCGGGACCTTTGCGGTGATGCACCTGTTCGGCTTCTCGCTCAACGCGCTGTCGCTGTTCGGATTGGTACTGGCCATCGGCATCGTGGTGGACGACGCCATCGTGGTGGTGGAGAACGTCGAACGTAATATCGAGCTGGGCCTGGAGCCGTTCCCGGCGACTGAAAAAGCCATGAGCGAAGTGACCGGGCCGATCATCGCCACGGCGCTGGTGCTGTGTGCGGTGTTCATTCCAGCGGCGTTTATCAGTGGCTTGACCGGGCAGTTCTACAAACAGTTCGCCTTGACCATTGCGATCTCGACGGTGATCTCGGCGTTCAACTCGCTGACCCTGTCCCCTGCCCTGGCCGCCGTGTTGCTGCGCGGTCACGACGCACCGAAGGATCGTTTCTCGAAGGTCCTCGACAAGCTCCTCGGTGGCTGGCTGTTCCGTCCCTTCAACCGCTTTTTCGAAAAGTCCAGCCATGGCTACGTGAGTACCGTACGCCGGGTGATTCGCGGCACGGGCATTGCCCTGTTCGTGTACGCCGGCCTGATGGTGCTGACCTTCTTCGGGTTTGCCCACACCCCGACCGGCTTCGTACCGGCCCAGGATAAGCAATACCTGGTGGCTTTCGCCCAACTGCCCGACGCTGCGAGCCTGGACCGCACCGAAAACGTGATGAAGCGCATGTCGGAGATCGCCCTGAAGCAGCCCGGTGTGGAAGCTGCGATTGCCTTCCCCGGCCTGTCGATCAACGGGTTCACCAACAGCCCGAACAGCGGCATTGTGTTCGTGACCCTGAAGCCGTTCGATGAGCGTAAAGACCCGAGCATGTCCGCTGGGGCAATTGCCGGTGCGTTGAATGGCCAGTACGCCAACATCGAAGAAGCCTACATGGCGATCTTCCCACCGCCGCCGGTACAGGGCCTGGGCACCATCGGCGGGTTCCGCCTGCAGATCGAAGACCGTGGCAACCTCGGCTATGACGAGCTGTACAAAGAAGTGCAGAACGTCATCACCAAGAGCCGTGGCGTGCCCGAGTTGTTCGGCCTGTTCACCAGCTACACGGTCAACGTGCCCCAGGTCGATGCCGCCATCGACCGCGAAAAGGCCAAGACCCACGGCGTGGCGATCAGCGACATCTTCGACACCCTGCAGGTCTACCTGGGTTCCTTGTATGCCAACGACTTCAACCGCTTCGGGCGTACCTACCAGGTCAACGTGCAGGCTGAACAACAGTTCCGCCAGGACGCCGACCAGATCGGCCAGCTGAAAGTACGCAACAACAAGGGCGAGATGATCCCGCTGGCGACCTTTATCAAGGTCAGCGACACCTCGGGGCCGGACCGCGTGATGCACTACAACGGCTTTATCACCGCCGAGATCAACGGCAACGCGGCACCGGGCTACAGCTCCGGCCAGGCCCAGGCGGCGATTGAAAAACTGTTGAAGGATGAACTGCCCAACGGCATGACCTACGAGTGGACCGACCTGACCTATCAGCAAATCCTCTCGGGCAACACTGCGCTGTTCGTGTTCCCGCTCTGCGTACTGCTGGCGTTCCTGGTCCTGGCCGCCCAATACGAAAGCTGGAGCCTGCCGCTGGCGGTGATCCTGATCGTCCCGATGACGCTGCTGTCGGCCATTACCGGGGTAATCATCTCCGGTAGCGACAACAACATCTTCACCCAGATCGGCCTGATCGTACTGGTGGGCCTGGCGTGCAAGAACGCGATTCTGATCGTCGAGTTCGCCAAGGACAAACAGCAGGAAGGCCTCGACCCGCTCGCTGCGGTACTGGAAGCCTGCCGCCTGCGTCTGCGGCCGATCCTGATGACCTCGTTCGCCTTCATCATGGGTGTGGTGCCACTGGTGTTGTCCAGCGGTGCCGGTGCCGAGATGCGTCATGCCATGGGCGTGGCGGTGTTCTCCGGGATGATCGGGGTGACCTTCTTCGGCCTGTTGCTGACACCAGTGTTCTACGTACTGATCCGTCGCTATGTGGAGCGCAGCGAAGCGCGCAAAGCGGCCAAGGCCTTGAAGCTGGAGACACAGCAATGAGTGTGAAAGTATTCCTGCCGAGCTTGCTGGTCCTGGCGCTGAGCGCCTGTGCCGTGGGCCCGGACTACAAGACCCAGACCCCGGAGGCGGCGAACATCACCGCCGCCGCGGACGCCAAGCAGTATGACCACGCCAAGTTCGAAGGCATCTGGTGGCAGCAGTTCGACGACCCGACCCTCAACCAGCTGGTCACACAATCGCTGCAAGGCAACCGTGATCTGCGCGTGGCGTTTGCCCGTCTGCGGGCCGCGCGGGCGATTCGTGATGACGCCAGCAACGACGCCATGCCGACCATTACCAGCCGCGTCAGCAGCGACCAGGGCAAGGGCCAGATCCCCGGCCAGACCACCCGCCGGGTCAAGACCGAGCGTTACGACCTGGGCCTGGACATGGCCTGGGAACTGGACCTGTTCGGGCGCATCCAGCGCAACCTGGAAGCCACCGACGCCGACCAGCAAGCCGCCGAGGCCGACCTGTACCAGCTGCAAGTCACCCTGATTGCCGAACTGGTGGACGCCTACGGCCAACTGCGCGGCGCGCAACTGCGTGAACGCATCGCCCTCGACAACCTGAAGAACCAGCAGGACTCGCGCACCATCACCGTCAGCCTGCGCGACGCCGGTGTGGGTGACCAACTCGACGTGGAGCGTGCCGACGCACGCCTCGCAGCAGTGGAGGCCAGCGTGCCGCAACTGCAGGCCGAACAGGTGCGTGAGCGCAACCGCATCGCCACCCTCCTCGGCCAGCGCCCCGACAAGCTGACCGTGGACCTGGGCCCGAAAGACCTGCCGGCGATTGCCAAGGCGTTGCCGATCGGCGACCCGGGGCAACTGCTGCAACGGCGCCCGGACATCCTCAGCGCCGAACGCAAACTGGCCGCCGCCACCGCGCGTATCGGCGTAGCCAAGGCCGACCTGTTCCCACGGGTCAGCCTCAGCGGGTTCCTCGGCTTCACCGCCGGGCGCGGTTCGCAGATCGGTTCATCCGCCGCAAATGCCTGGGCCCTGGGCCCGAGCATCACCTGGGCCGCCTTCGACCTGGGCAGCGTCCGCGCCCGCCTGCGGGGTGCAGACGCCGAAGCCGATGGCGCCCTGGCGACCTACGAGCAGCAAGTGCTGCTGGCGCTGGAAGAGTCCGAGAATGCCTTCAGCGATTACGGCAAGCGTCAGCAACGCCTGGTCTCGCTGATCCGCCAAAGCGAATCCAGCCGCGCCGCCGCCGACCTCGCCGCGATCCGCTACCGCGAAGGCACCGTGGACTTCCTCGTCCTGCTCGACGCGCAACGCGAACGCCTGGCCGCCGAAGACTCCCAGGCCCAGGCCGAAGTGGACCTGTATCGCGGGATTGTGGCGATCTACAAGGCGCTGGGAGGTGGCTGGAAGCCAGACACCGTCGTGGCGACTGCCAAGTAACGTAAAGAGCTCCTTTGGTTGGTCGCATCCAGCCAATTTTTAGCCCCGTGGCCTATTTGGTCATGGGGCTTTTTTTGTTTGGAGCGTCCTAAAATGTTGAAAGTTACTTCTGTAAGCGAAACAAGAAGTCCTTCGTAGGTCACTTCCTAATACCGCGCTGCGCCTGGCAATCAGGAGTACATGCTTTTTATTGCGGCTGCCATTTTTTCTACAACACAGAAAATGAGGCCTTCTAAAAAAATGGATGCACCTTAAACTTTAAATATCGTCAGCTTAAAAAGACAGATATTTAAATAAAAATGAGCACCCTGAACCCACTCAAAAACAAGCACGACAACCTATATTACTCCTTATCAATCTTTATGAACCTTGATGTCCAAAGAAGCCTGTTTGTACTTTATCTGCTGCAACTTGGAATCACACAAGGAGAAATAGGCATTCTTCAATCTTTTTTATTCTTCTCTTCCGTAGCGTTAGAAATCCCATCCGGTTTGCTCGCGGATCGATATGGTCGTAAATGTTCTCTCATACTCGGCTTTTTAGGGTTATTTATAAGCGGCATTGGATTTCTGCTATTTTCCTCCTTTATTCCTTTCGCCATAATATTTTGTCTGTTCGGCGCCGGCATTGCCATGGGCTCCGGTTCGGACAGGGCATTACTGTATGATAACTTACTGGCCCAGCATCGCGCCGAAGAGTATCCTAAAATACTCTCACGCGCCCGTGCCATTGGTGCGATTTCATTAGGCTTATCTATGCTGCTTGGTGGCGTATTACAAGACACATGGTCTTGGAACAGTGTTTATATTTGTTTTGCGGCATCAAAGCTCATTGGAGCTGTTGTTGTGACATTCATTCCCGAAATGAAGCTCCCGGCGTTCTCACTGAATTTGAATAAAAAAAGTCACAAAATTAATGAAAAAACGGAGGGACATCTCACCTCGCTGATTAATTTTTTTCGGTCTAAAAAAGGCGCATTTCTTATACCTTTGTTTATTGGATATGCTTTATTCGAGCTTTCAACGATCCCCTTGTTCATCTATGGCCAACCCTTTTTTTCCATGCAGGGTTTAGAGGTACCTATCATCGCTGGCATTTATGCTGCTGTTGAAGCCCTGTCGGCATTAATGTTCATGGCTGCTGGCTTTTTTTGTTCTCGTTTTTCTCTCGGCATAATTGCTTTCTCTACCACCCTTATTGCCACCTTTCTTCTTTTCATTCTTTCATTGAATATCGGTACAACCACTTCGGTCGCAAGCTTCCTTCTAATCATGTCGCTCCCTGCCATATATGAAACCTCATACGAAACCTATATTCATGACAATATTGAGTCACACATCCGAGCATCGTGCCTATCTGTTGCGAACCTGGTTAACTCAGTTATTATCGGCATCTCCTATACTGTTTTCGGCGGTTTGTTGGATGCATATGGTTTTTCGGTGACGTTGATCATCGTTGCAGTCTCCTGTTTTGTTGGTTTATTGGGTGTAAGTACAACATTGCTGTCAAGTGGGCAAAAAGACCATTTAAAAAAACAAGAAGCTTGAATCGTCCCAGGTTTTCCACGGGGCCGTCGAGTCGTTGAACTATCGTGGTTTTAAACGGCAAATTTCAGCCAAGCCGTTGCTTCCCCAAGTGCATTCAAACATGCGCTTCAGTGCCACTTGAACACCTCTTGAACGACATCGCTGACAGACCGTGGAGCGTGAGGCCCGTGCCTCCCAGGCCGGGGAACCCGCTCCAGCACCTGGACGATTTTGCCCGTCTGGTCGTGGCGCATCAGTACAAAGCGCGGCAAAGGAGCGCTGCTGACTGCACGCTTGCGAATGATTCTGACGGGCAAGTGTTCGGTAATCACGCCGCCATTGGCCTTGGCCTTGTCCAGTGCCTGTTGAATCGCCTCCACATTTTCCTCGTACAACGCCCGGTTGTTTTTAGCCTGGTCCAGCAACGCAATGCCGAACAGGGTCGAATCGGCGTTATGCGCCTGGGGCGCCTTGGCGAACAAGCTCAAGGTCGCCTCCTGCACCTCGTCCCCCAAGTGGCGAAAGTGCTTGGGGTCCGTGGTGTTGCCCAGGTTGAGCAAGTCTGCAATGTCCTCGCGTCCGCCTTTGATCGCGCCGGAATAGACATAATCCTCATCACCGGGAAAACCATGGGCCTGCTCATGGATCAGTGTGTTGGCCATGGCATCGTCGCTACTCCCCATGCTGCGGTAATAGTCCGTGGCGCCGTTCACATTAACCTCTATGTATTTTTCCTGGCGATAGCCTGCTTTGTAACGGCTATAGGACGACGGCAGGAGCTGGGCCTGCCACTCCGAGCCTTCGTTTTCGAGGAAGTTGATGTTGGAAAGATCCAGCTTGTCCAAATCCACTTTCATGGTGCGCTGCTTGCGTGTAAAGGCAGCCACGACCTCCTCGGAATCCGCGCCGAAGAAGGTTTTGCACACGAATTTGAGGTCTTTCTCGAACTCAGGATCGGACAACGCACTCAAGGCACCATTGAGTCGCTCCCGGGCGATGGGCAGTGCTCGTTCAATGGCTTGACGGCTTTGCTCAAGGAGGGGTGTCGCGGCGGGCGTCCCGGCGGTCTCCAGAGTGGGCAGTTGAGCCGGGTCGTGAGGACGTGGTTGCTCACCGTCAACGGAAGGCCTGCGCATTTTCCGGGGACGCTCGGTGGCAAAAGGCGGCGCGCCCAGTTGCTCCTTCATCGCGGTCTTCCAGGTCGCACGGAGCTCCCCCAGCGGCCTGCCAAGACGAAAAACAGGGCGGCTGCTCAACCATTCGTAGCCTGCCTGTAACGGCTGCTCCAAACCCGCAACAGGGTTGAACAGGTTATTGCTCAGCGCACCAAACGCTCTGGTGGCCGCCGACATCTTGGACAAGGCAGTCTCTGCCCGACTGACAGCCTGCGCCCCTTCCACAACCTCGCCAGCGACCACGGAGCCGATCATCACAGCGTCGAGCGCACAGCCGGTGAGCGCGCCCAGCTCGGTCTTCACGCGCCCGGAGGCGATGTCGTCGTAGCATCCCTTGAACGGAATAAGCAGGTCTTCAATGGTCTTGACCGCTTCCTGCGTGCGCGCCTCGAAACGCTCACGCGGCGTCGTGCCCATGGCGGAGTCCAGGAGTTCCTGGCGATTGAGCACCATGTCATGGCGCCGTACATAGGCGGCAAAATCCCTGGTTTTCTGCGAAAAGTATCCGCCGTCTGCCAATGATCCGCGCCCGCTGCCGGCCGGCAGGGTTTCGCGCAAGGCGCGTATCTGTACCTCGGACTCCCCGGCCCCATGGCCGTCCGCGTGGGATTGCAGTTTCGTCACCCACACACGGGCACCTGCGCTTCGCCTCGGGCCAGTGCCTTGAGGAAATCGGGACGCTCGAAGTACTCGCCCCTCAAGGGCCAAAACTCAAAACATTTCGCATTGTCACCCTGTCCCGCCTGGACGATAAAACCATAGCGCCCCTTTACCCGCTCCGTTTGTTCCGCCGCATCGCTGATGGCCTTTCCTTCGGCGGTGATGGACTCGCCCTCGACCCGGTAAAACGTCAGTTCTTCTCGCTCAAGCAGCTGTCGGTCCTGATAGGGCATTTTGCTGAACAGTTCCTTGAGACGTGTGGTGATGGCTGAGGTGAACGTGTCGCCCCCCGACTTTACCGAACGGTCGAGCATGTCTTTGGTAAACCGAAGCCGATTAAAACCCGCCTGCAGGTCGGCGAGCTCTCCGCCCGTTTCTGCCGTAGTCCCGCCAAAGGGACCGTTGGCCACTTTTTGCGCATACTCACCGTTCTTCAACGCCCCCATCATATGCAGGTCGATCAAGCTCAATTCATGGGAGGGATCAGCCATGAAAAAAGGCATCGGATAGGTATCTCTCTGCACGGGCTTATCCAAGTCTCGCCCTGGGAACACCGCCTTGAGGTCCGCCTGGGCCAAGGCTCTGCGCGTCACGGGAGGGGTCTGCAGGACCGCAGTGGCCTTTTGCGTGGTCTGGATATAGTCCTTGTATTTGCCCGCGCTCTTGCGCAGATCTTCCACGGTGTAACGGTCATCGGCACGGCCCGCGATCACGCCATTGAGCACGCCCCAATCCAGCAACGGATCTGCCTCGGCCGCCTGGAACAACGGCACCAGTGTGGGTGTTGGAGGCTGGAGAGCCGCGCGCTCCAGCACTTGAGCATAGGTCAGGGTCCGACTCGATCCTGGCGCGAGGGCTTCAAGCAGGGCAACGGTTTTCCTCAACACCAGCCAGGCGGGAGAACCGATATGCACGGTGTCGGGGATATCCCGCACCAGAAACTCCGGCGCGACAGTCGCCAGGAATAGATGGCTGACAACCTCCACGGCGTCCGGACTCACGCCTTTGTTCTGCACCAGGTGCATGTGCAGGTCTTTGCGTGCATCGGCCATCTTGAGCCCGGCATTTTGCAGCGAGTACAGGTCATACCCCGCCACGTGATTTCTCTGCTGCCCCAGGTGCGGATCAATACGCAACAGATGGGCGGTGACCTGCAACTGATTGAGCTGCTGTTTGCGCAAACCATCGTGGGGAGCGTTCAGCCCTTCCAGCAAACGGTGCTGGCGGTACACCTTGAGATTCTTCTGGCTGCGTAACCGCCCAAGGATGTGCGCATCGACATCACCGGAAAGAGGCTGCTGTTTATCCAGCCACTGCGGGCCGACGAAGCGTTCAAAGGACCCAACCAGCGTTTGGCGGTCTTGCTGGCTCAGTTTCAGCGGCGAGTCCAGCGCCAGCCAGGGCCCGGTATAGTTGCCCATCGGCGGGCTGGAGGGAAGCGGATGGCGCTGCCAGCCAATCAGGTTGCGAATGACCTTGGCCGAGCGCGGGACATCCTGCCCGTCGGCGTTGGGTAGCGTCACGCGCAGCATCTGCAATGCATCGACTTCGCCCGTGGAATGGAGGATATGTCCGGTGGTTTGCGCCATGTCCAACAGCGTGTCGAAGCGTTTCTTCAAGCCTGGCCGGGCGGATACAGGCTCGCTCAAATCGATCCAGCGCCCTGCACTGTCCAATACCTCCAAGCGTCCATCGAAGATGCGTAGATGGGCGGTCTGGCTGTCGATTCCATATTTTTCCCAGGCCGCCTGCATGCCTGGACGATTTGCCAAAGCGGCCAGGGCCTTGCGCCCACGCTGTACATCGGTCGCCAGCGTGGATCTCGTGACGCTTGAAAAGCGGGTCTCGGCGAGGTCGATAGTGTCCTGATCCGCCTTGCCCTGCACGTGGCGCTCCAAGGCAGCGATCCAGCGTTCCTTATTTCTGGCTTCCAGTATCGCCGTGTCGAGCAGGGCTTGCGAAAAATCGCTGATGCCCTGCAATTGGCCGGGGATGTGATGAACCAGCGTCGAAGGGCGCAGCAAAGGCTCCGGACGGATGACCTCTGGGGAACGATCTGGCTGAATCCCGGTGGCCGTGGATGGAAAACCCACTGCAACGGGTTCAGGCGTAGCAACGACCTTGGACATCAGGAGAACTCGCTTTCACGATTGAAGAGTGTCTACCCTGCCCCGGAAAACGAATGGATGGGATCGGAAAAGTCCTGGCCGCCAGCAGCCTGTGCGCGACTCAACGAGGTTCCCCCAGGATCAAACTGCGGTAATGCCCAGGATTGGACCCCACCCACTTGCGAAACGCCTTATAAAACGAACTGGTATCGGCAAACCCCAACCGGGCCGCGATCTCGGCAAAGCTGATCTGCGGTTCGGCCAGCCACACAATCGCCAACTCCTTGCGCACGCTGTCCTTGAGCCCCTGGTAGCTCTGCCCTTCTTCCGCCAGGCGGCGGCGCAGCGTGGAAGCGGAGATACACAGCGTGGCCGCAAGGCCCTCGGTCTCAGGCCAGGTGTCGGGAGGCATTTGCCGCAGGTCGTGCTTGATGCGTGTAGCCAGGCTGTCGGGGTTGCGGTATTTGACCAGGATGTTGGCCGGCGCATGGCCGAGGAAGCGCTTGAGTTCTTCCGGGCTGCGCTTGATCGGCAGGTCGAGGCAGTCGGCGGAGAAGATCATCCGCGTGCGTGGCCGATCAAAACGCAGGTTGTCGGAAAACATCACCTGGTAGTCATCGCAAAAGTCCGGCTGCGGGCAGCGCAGTTCGATGGCCAGGATCGGGATGCGCCGGCCTGCCAGCCAGCAGGCGACGCCGTGCACGATCATCCAGTAGGTGAAATAGGTGAATGCGCGCTTGGGCGCTGGCTCGGGTTCTTGCAACACAATTTCCGCCAGGCTCTGTTGGCGCACCAGCTGGGCTGGCAGGTGTTCCAGCATCAGCGAGAGGAACCCCAGGCCGGTTTGCAGGCCCGCTGCCAGGCTGGGCTGTGCAATGGCGGCGCGACAAAGGAACTCGAGGCTACCGGACTTGAGCTTGCGCGGGTCCATGCCGAAGAACTCATCGTCCATGCGCCTGGCCAGCAGACGCCACAAACGGGCGTAGGCGGTGGCCGGAACGCGGGCCACGGGCTGTTCCAGCAATGCCGGATCGATCCCGACCTTGCTCAAGGCTTCGACGGTGGCCGGCCCCGGTGCGCAGCTCTGCAACAAGGCTTCGCGCACGAGATGGATGGAGATGGTGTCTTTTTCCGACATGGGAGGTTGGGCAATCCGGCGGCACTCGAGATGCCGTGCATCATAAGGTGGGTTGCGATTCGCCACCACCGTTCAGCCATTGTTCAGCAAACGTCAAGTTTTCCTGTTTAGCAATGAGTATCATTATGTTACAACTTAGCTTCCTACCTACTTAAGCTGCGGTGCCCGATGCTTGTTCCCTTTTTAATCATGCTGCGCGAAGGCATTGAAGCGGCGCTGATCGTCGGCATCATCGCCAGTTACCTGCAACAAACCGGCCGCGGCCAGTGGATGCCCGCCGTATGGATCGGCGTGTTCCTCGCCGCGGCCCTGGCCTTGCTGGTGGGCGGTGGCCTGGAACTGGTCAGTGCCGAGTTTCCGCAGAAGCAGCAGGAATTGTTCGAGGGCATCGTCGGCCTGGTCGCCGTGGGCATCCTCAGCTCCATGGTGTTCTGGATGCGCAAGGTCGCGCGCTCCATCAAGCATTCGCTGCACGCCTCCCTTGACCAGGCGTTGACCGGTTCCAAACACCAGGTCACGGCGCTGATCCTCATGGTGTTCTTTGCCGTCGCTCGTGAAGGCCTGGAAACCGTGTTCTTCCTGCTGGCTGTGTTCCAACAGAGCGAAGGCCCAGGCGCACCGATTGGCGCCCTGCTCGGCCTGGTCCTGGCGATCATCGTCGGCTTCCTGATCTACACCGGCAGCATGCGCCTGAACCTCGGTGCGTTTTTCCGCTGGACCGGCCTGTTCATCCTCGTGGTCGCCGCCGGCATCCTCGCCAATTCGGTGCAAGCCCTGCATGAAGCGGGCGTGTGGAACCACTGGCAGACCGTGCTGTTCGATTTCAGCGCCGAGCTGCCGATGGACAGCCCGCTCGGTTCGGTACTGGCCGGCATGTTCGGCTACCAGGAAGCGCCGACCGTCAGCACCCTGGGCGCCTATCTGATGTATCTGGTGGTGGCGCTGGTGATGTTTTTCCTGCCCGCGGCACCGCCCAAGCCTGCCGCCAGCCCTTCTTCCGTTTCCAGCCAGTAAGGACCGTCTCTTGTCCAACCCAACGCCTCAACCCGCTTCGCCCCCCCGCGCCCTGCGCTGGGCGGTAGCCGGCTCGGTGGTCGTGATGATCGCCGCCGGTGGCCTGTTCTATTACGCCTCGCAGCTGGCGGCCAGCAAGCGCCAGACCAACCACGATGAAATCGCCGTGACCATCCATGGCCATGCCTGCGAGCCCAATGCACTGACGGTGCCGGCCGGCCGTGCGAGCTTTCGCATCATCAACCGCTCTGACCGGGCGGTGGAGTGGGAAATCCTCGACGGCGTGCTGGTGGTCGAAGAACGCGAAAACATCGCCCCCGGCCTGAGCCAGGTGATCAACGCCAACCTGCTGCCAGGCGACTATGCGATCACGTGCGGCCTGCTGAGCAACCCGCGCGGCACCCTGCATGTGACGCCAACCGCAGAATCCGACGCCCAGGCCAAGGCCAAGCCGTCGATGGTGGCGTTTATCGGCCCGCTGTCGGAGTTTCGCGTGTACCTGAGCAGCCAGGGCAGTGCCCTGGTCAAGGCCGTGACCGCCCTGCAACAGGCGATCGATGCCGGTGACCTGGCCCAGGCGCAAGCGCTGTACGTGCCGGCCCGTGAGGCTTACCAACGTCTGGCCCCGGCCTCGCAGCGCCTGGCCGAGCTGGACAACGCCATCAACGCCCGGGCCGATTACTTTGAAAAACGTGAGCAAGACCCGGCCTTCAGCGGCTTCCATCGCCTCGAATACAGCCTGTTCCAGCAACGCAGCCTTGATGGCCTGGGGCCGATTGCGCAGCGCCTGGTCACCGATGTCACCCGCCTCAAACAGCAGTTGCTGGCGCAGTCGCTGCCGCCGGAACAACTGGTGAGCATCGTGGTGCGCAACCTCAACAGCCTGGCGGATGTACGCGCCATCAGCGGTGAAGAAGAGCGCTACAGCCATGTCGACCTGAATGGTTTCGCCGCCAACCTGGAGGCCGCGCACAAGGTGGTCGAACTGATGCGTCCGCTGCTGACCAAGTCCGCCGCCGACCTGCTGCCGACAGTCGACAGCGCCCTCGCCGCCTTCGATGCCGAGCTCCAGGGCTTCAAGCTCGACAAAGGCTACGCCACGTATGACAGCGTTACCGCCGATCAGCGCAAGCAGATCGCCGACAAGGCCAAGGCTCTGGCCGCCGCACTCGATGGAATCGACCCCGCCCTTGGCCTTTCCGGCCTGCAGTGAAGACGACCGCACACATGAGTGATTCAGAACAGTTTTCAGCACAACGTCGCCGTGTCCTCCTGGGCATGGCCGCCACCGGTGCCGCCATCGCCGGCAGCACCCTGACCTGCCCGGCCATGGCGGCCGCCGCCGAGCAAGTCACCACCGCACCGCGCAGCGACAAGACCCAGGACCACCACGATTTTTTCGGCCAGCACCAGAGCGGCATCGTCACCCCACGCCCAGCCTGCGGCATGCTCGTGGCGTTCGATGTCCTGGCCAACGACCGCGAAGACCTGGAGCGCCTGTTCCGCACCTTGAACGAGCGCATCGGCTTCCTGATGACCGGCGGCACCGTACCCCAGGTCGACCCGAAGCTGCCGCCCACCGATTCCGGCATCCTCGGCCCGGTGGTCACGCCGGATAACCTGACCATCACCGTGTCCGTCGGCGCATCGTTGTTCGATGAGCGCTTCGGCCTGGCCGCCGTCAAACCCAAGCGCCTGATCCGCATGGTGGGCTTCCCCAACGATGCGCTGGAACCGGCGCAGTGCCACGGCGACCTGAGCCTGCAATTCAGCTCCAACACCCCGGACACCAATATCCACGCCCTGCGCGACATCGTGAAAAACCTGCCCGACCTGCTGCTGGTGCGCTGGAAGCAGGAAGGCAGCGTGCCGCCCCAGGCACCGGCCAAGCCCGGCGAACCGGCACAAAGCGCGCGCAACTTCCTGGGTTTCCGCGACGGCTCGGCCAACCCCAACTCCAACGACAACAAGGCCATGGACCAAATTGTGTGGGTCCAACCCGGCAGCGACGAACCGAGCTGGGCGGCCCATGGCAGCTATCAGGCGGTGCGCATCATCCGCAACTTCGTCGAACGCTGGGACCGCACGCCGCTGCAAGAGCAGGAAAGCATCATCGGCCGTGTGAAGACCAGCGGCGCGCCCATGGATGGCCAGAAAGAATCCCAGGTGCCCGACTACAGCAAGGACCCGGAAGGCAAGCTGACCAAGCTCGATGCCCATATCCGCCTGGCCAACCCGCGCACCCCGCAGACCCAGGCCAACCTGATCCTGCGTCGGCCGTTCAACTACTCCAACGGCGTCAATAAAAACGGTCAGCTGGACATGGGGCTGTTGTTCATCTGCTACCAGGCTGACCTGGAGAAAGGCTTTATCAGCGTGCAAACCCGGCTCAACGGCGAACCCTTGGAGGAATACCTCAAGCCGGTCGGCGGCGGGTATTTCTTCACCTTGCCGGGGGTCACGGGGCCCAAGGATTTCATCGGGCGCACGCTGCTCGCTGCAACGCCTTTTCAAACCACTGCCCACACCTAAAACAAACCAGAGCGGAACACGTCCCATGAAGAAGTCGACTATCGCGTTGTCGTTGTTAATGACCCTTTCGCCGCTGGCAGCGTTTGCCGCTACCGCGCCGTTGGACCTGGTAGGCCCGGTGTCGGACTACAAGATCTACGTCACCGAAGAAATCGGCGAACTGGTCACCCAGACCCAGGCGTTCACCGACGCCATCAACCAAGGCGACCTGGCCACCGCCAAGAAGCTCTACGCGCCGACCCGTGTGCACTATGAGTCCATCGAGCCGATCGCCGAGCTGTTCAGCGACCTGGATGCATCGATTGACTCCCGGGTCGATGACCACGAAAAAGGCGTGACCGCCGAAGACTTCACCGGTTTCCACCGCATCGAGTACGCGCTGTTCTCCCAGAACACCACCAAAGGCCTGGAAGCCCTGACGGCCAAGCTCAACACTGACGTCAACGACCTGAAAACCCGTGTCGACGGCCTGACCTTCCCGCCGGAGAAAGTCGTCGGCGGGGCCGCTGCGTTGCTGGAAGAAGTTGCCGCCACCAAGATCTCCGGTGAAGAAGACCGCTACAGCCACACCGACCTGTATGACTTCCAGGGCAACATCGACGGTGCGAAGAAAATCGTCGACCTGTTCCGTGGCCAGATCGAGAAACAGGACAAGGCTTTCCTGGCCAAGGTCGACAAGAACTTCGCCAGCGTGGACAAGATCCTGGCCAAGTACAAGACCAAGGACGGCGGCTTCCAGACCTACGACAAGGTCAAGGAAAACGACCGCAAGGCGCTGGTGGGCCCGGTCAACACCCTGGCCGAAGACCTGTCGACCCTGCGCGGCAAGCTGGGCCTGAACTGATACGACCTCCCGCGCCTGGCGCGGGAGGTCGTCGGCTCAACGGGTTGGCTCGAAGCCGTTCAGTGGCGTGCCGAAAGGCGCGCCGCTGCGCGGGTCAATCGCATACCAGCGGCCGTTGTATGGCGTGGCGTGCATGTCGACCTCCCGATAACGCCCCGCCTTGCCCGCTGTCGGTGTCACCACGGGCGCCTCCGCGCCGCTCGCCTGCCCGGCTGCAACCAGCAGATACGCACGCAATTTCTCCTCGGCGGTCACCAGGTGTGGGACCGTCTTGCCCCACTTCATTGCCCCACCCGCCAGCAACGCCGGCAGTTTTACCAGTCCCTTGGTCGCGGCATTGATCATCTGCGGGTAACCATCCAGCGGGTTCAGCGCCGCACTGGTAAACAAACCGGACTGCTTGATGAAGTCAAATGCTCGATCGCTGAAACTCGCTCCAGCTTTCACCTGGGGCACTGCAATCGCCGATGGCTTGAGTCGTGTAACAAGCTGGGTCAGGCGGCTGGGCACCAGGGCCCTGGCAGAGCGGATCAGCGCCCGGGCCTGGCTACCCGCACCAATGGCCACGCCGACTACATCCAGTGCCAGGTTGGTCAGACCTGCGCTGATATTGCCTTGTTTGAACTCCTGATACGCCCCCACGAACGGCACGAACCCCAATAGAAAGGCATGATCGCGTGCCCGCGCCTCACGATGCTTCTCCAGCGGCAGTGACTCGCTTGCGCGTTGCAACATGCTTTCGGTGGGCTCGTAAAAGTTGTCCTGGGCGATCCTGTTGACGATGCTCGCTGTTTTTCGCGAACTGTAGGTGTCCGGGACGAACGATTCCGGCGTATGGCTGAGAGGTAATTCTCGCGCAGCAAATGCGCCGCCCAACGCCGACACGATCACCGCCTGGAACGCTGGGTTGGGATCAGGATGGGAGCCGTTGGCATAGGCGTCCAAATCAAGGTTCATCTGCGCGCCGCGCACCACCGGTAAATACACCAGGCCGTGGGGTGATGGAAAAACCTCGCGGTGAATGACGCCGTCGAACTCCATCGCGTCGGGTAGATCCGTACGCTTGATGATCTTGCCGTTGGCGAACACCTCGAAATGCACGACCGTGGGTCCATGCTCAACGCGCATCAGGGTGCCGTGGCGCGCCCTGCTGGCGTCTTTGAGTGCGTCGGTCTCCTTGGCCTGGATCTCCCCGGTTTCCCGGCGCAAGGTGAAAAGTTCGACCTTGCCCAGTTCAAGCAACTTGCGATCCTCCAGAGGCAACTCGGCAAACATCAGCTTAAGCTTGGTGGCGTACGCGTCCTGGAGCTTTTTCCGGTGCTGGAGCACCGAGTTTTCCAGCAACTTATCCAGCTCGGGCAGACGGCGAATACGTGTATCGAGCCTGGCCCGCGCCGCCTCGGTTACCTGGGGGGGCCGCGCGTGCTGGTAAGGCGTTTTCGCCGCCGCCGGGAAAGCAGGCATGTCGTCACTGAGCACCCATTTGCCCGGTGCCAGGTCGCCGGTCATATAGGTCTCCACCAACGAGCGGGTGCGCGGTTCCGAGATCGGCAGGTTGCGACGATCCTCTGCACTGGCCACATGCACGGTCATGCCTTCCAGTTCGGCCTGGGTGATACCAGGAAGCACGCGCAGCAATTCCTTGATCGCCAGCGCCTTGCGCGTCGGCAGTTCACTGCTCGCAGCCGTGAAGGCGGTGGCGACGTCTTCGCGCTGGCGGAAAAATACCCGCGCAGCCTCCTGGATATCCCCCGACGAGTATTCACCGTCACTGCGCTGCCTGATACAGCCGTTCAACACCCCCCAATCAGCGATGACTTTCAAGGCATTGAGTTGCATCAGCGTCGCCTGCGCGTCACTGACGGGTTCCAGGGTGGTCAAGTCGGTGACCTGCTGTTCATTCATCGTCCTCGACGTCCCTGGCGCATTGTGATCGGCCAATGCGCAGCCCAGGCGCAGCTCCATCCAGGCCGGCGTGCCGATACTCACGGACTCGGGCACGTCGCGCACGAGCATTTCCGGCGCCGCCTGCGCCAGGCACACCTGGGCAGCCAACACCGCCAGCTTGGGTTCCAGGCCTTTGTTGTGCTGAAGGTGGCGCTCGATATCACGGCGTACCTGACTGAACGAGCGCCCCATGTTCGTTGGCTGGTAGATCGAATAGCCAGCCACTTCCCCGGGCTTGTCGGACATCGAGGGATCGACGTGCAGCTTGATCGCGGCGGTTACCAGTTGCTGGAGCAGCGTCCTGGGCAGCGTCGAGTTAGCGCCCTGGCCCACCTGCCAGCGCAGCGCGCCAGCCATTTGCTCGCCGAACGCCAAGGCATCCGGGCTGTCCAGCAGCCTGTCCAGGTGAGCCTGCGGGTCGGCCTGCAACGCCTGCAATGTGACCCCGGACAATGCGCTGAACCCACGAGCCAGGGGACCGCGCAGGCGGATGTCGGCCATGGTGCCCATGTGCTTTTGATCGTCTGCGGTCAAGGTGCCCGGCTTCCAGTCCCGGGGCAACAACGCGCCGTAGTCCCCCAATGGCGGCGGCGTTGGCAAGGCAGTGCGCAACCAGGCAACCAGGTTGCGCGTTTCACTCACGGTACGCGCCGAGCCCAAGCCCTTGAAATCCAGGAGCTGGCGCATGTCGTAGCGTGGCGTCGAGTACAGGGCGTTGCCCAAGGGCACGCTGAGCGCCGCCAGTGCCTCGAGCTCATCGTTCAGTTCCGGTACGGCTTCCACATAGCGGGTCAGATTCACCCAACCGCCTACCGGACTCAGGCGCTCAAGCCTGCCTTCAGACATCCTGAATGGCGCACCGGCCCAGGCAAAGCCCTCCTGCTCCAGCAGGCGAACCATTTGCGGGCACGTGACAAACCGCTGCAAACGCTCCACCGCAGCCTGGCTATGCCGGGGCAATGACGATGCCGGTGAAAGCTCGGTCTCATGATCCGACCAGTCCGTACGCGCAGTGTCCGGCAGTTCTTCAAGTTCTGCTTCAAGGCGATCGGCCAGGGCAAGGCGCTCCTCCAGTTCGCTGATCACTTGCCAGGTCTGCTCAAGGTTGCCGGCAGTGATCTGGCCGAGCCCTTGGCGCGGCAGCCACAATGCGTCGTCTGACCCGATAAAAGGCAGCCCCTGGTCCGAGGGGTCCAGCAGTTCTCGAATCGGCCTCAGGGTGCGGGAAACTTCGTTCCAGCCGGAGTTATCGGTCAGGCTGAATCTGACGGCGCTGCGTACACCATTATGGTTGGCATAACCCTCGATATGATCGCGGTGAAAGGTCAGGGTCGCAGGTTCAAGGCGCTGCTCGGCAATCCACTGTTGCAACGCTGGTCGGTTCAGCAGGTGTTGGTACAAGCGCGTTGCCATGCCCGGACTGCTGTCCGGCGGCACCTCGACCATCGTGTAGCCGCTGCTTTCAGCGGCGGCAACGCGCTCAGCCAACTGAGTGTCGGCGGCGGCAGTGCGGGCCTGATCCCGGGGAGGCAGTCGCGTCCACGGGCCAGCCGCGGCCGGCGTTGCATCGGCAGTGGATCGCCGCTTGCGCAGGGCGGGTGGTTGAGTCGGTATGGGATCAGGCGCAGCAGGCACTGCGCTGGGTGGGGTGGGAAACTCCGGAACGGATGGGCGGCTGTGAGGCAGTAGCATCAACATAGTCATCGCTCTCTCGGATGAGTCCATTAAGAATGGATCCGTCCATCCGTGAACGGTGAGAGGCACTGTAAAGACGCTTATCCCAGGCTGGATATAGGAACTGTCCGATACCCTCTACGATTGCATTGCTGATGATTTCACAAGGCGGCTTAAAGGATTCGGTACAGCAATCGCTCAATCCTCACCCGGCTGACGCGACGCAGGAACTTGCCCACCGCCTGCGGATAATCCACCAGGGTTTGCAAGTCCTGGTAACGCTCGATCCGCGTGGTGTGCTGGAAGATCTGCGCCAGCTCCGTGCGTCGCGGCTCCAGCCACTGGCCTTGGGGGTCATCGATGAGCAAGGCGTTTTCCAGGTCGAGACGAAACGCCCGTGGGTTGAGGTTGTTGCCGGTGAGCAAGGTGTAGCGCTGATCGACCCACATGCCCTTGAGGTGGTAGGTGTTGTCGCCGTCGCGCCACAGGTGCAGGTTCAACTGGCCGCTGTCGATCACCGGTTGATGACGCTTGGCAAAGCGGCGCAGGCTGATTTCATACAGGTACGGCAGTGCCGAGATCACCTTGAAGGGTTCGCTGGGCGGGATGTAGAAATCGTTGGCGGTCTTGTCGCCGACGATGATGTCGACCTTCACCCCACGCGCCAGGGCGCGGTTGATCTCCCGGGTCACCGGCAGCGGCAGGTTGAAGTACGGCGTACAGATGGTCAGTTGGTGCTGGGCGCTGGCGATCAGCTCGAGGATCACGCGGTTCAACGGGTTGTTCTTGCCCACGCCGAGCAACGGGCTGACAGACAGGTGGCCGTTGGGCAACTGCCCTGCCGTGGTGTCGTAGGCCGCGTGCTTGAGACGGCTGCGCAGGTCGCCGATGTCGTTGCGCAGGCTGCGGGTGGTCGGCGGGTTGGGCAGGTCGAGGCGGTGCACGGCCTTGGAGGTCACCAGGCCGTGTTCCACCAAGTGCTGCATGGAGTCCGCCAGGGGCTGGCTGTGGATCAGGTGGTAACGGTCGAAGCGGTATTTATCGAACTTGTGCAGGTACACGTTGTTAAGGCTGGCACCGCTGTACAACACGCTGTCATCGATCACAAAGCCCTTGAGGTGCAGCACACCGAACAGCTCGCGGGTTTGCACCGGTACGCCGTACACCGGCACTTCACTGGCATGGCGCTGCGTCATGGCCTGGTACCAGGCGCTGTTGCCCGGTTGCTTGCCGGCGCCGATCAGCCCGCGCTGGGCGCGCAGCCAGTCGACTACCACCACGATGTCCAGTTCCGGCCGTGCGGCCTTGGCGGCGTGCAGGGCGTTGTAGATCTCCTGCCCTGCCTCGTCCTGCTGCAGGTACAACGCGACGATGTAGATGCGGCGGGTGGCCGTGGCGATGTTCTCCAGCAGGCAGCGACGGAAAGCGTCAGCGCCGGACAGCACGTCAATGGCGTCGGGAGTCAGGGGAAAACCGCGCAGTTTGGGCAACAGGGAGCGTTTGAAGAACGACGGCATAAGGCTCGCAATGGGTCGAATCCGAAGAGGCCCCGAGCTTACACCATGGGGGTGCTCAGGTCTCGCAGTGGCAGAGAGTAAAATTCTTGTTGACCAAGAAGAACGATCGTTCTACTTTTCAAGCCATGAACGATATGACTCATAACGAAACACGCGACATTATCCTCGACGTCACCGAGAAGTTGATCTATCGCCACGGCATCGCCGCCACCGGCATGGACTTCCTGGTGAAAACCGCCGGCGTCTCGAGAAAAAGCATTTACCGTTACTTCGCCAATAAAGATGAGCTGGTGATCGCGGCCCTGCAGCGCCGTGACGAGCGCTGGATGCACTGGCTGCGCGGCGAAGTGGAGCGCGTCGATGGCAGCGGCGCACGCTTGCTGGCGCTGTTCGACGCGCTCAAGGCCTGGTTCGGCTCGGCGGATTTTCGCGGCTGCGCCTTTATCAACACCAGTGGCGAAACCGGCGACCCGCACGACCCGGTCCGCCTGCTGGCCAAGGCCCATAAACAGAAACTGTTCGAGTACGCATTCGAACTGTGCCAAGCACATGGTACCCCCGACCCCGAACGGCAGGCCGCGCAACTGCTGATCCTGATCGATGGCGCCATTACCGTTGCCCTGGTCATGGGTGATTCAACAGCTGCCGATAATGCGCAATGCATGGCGCGAACGTTATTGGGACTGTGAACGCACCCGCCTGGCAACTTTCGATAACGCTGTATGGTTTTAAGGAGCCGCCTGATGTCATCTACCGCAGAAACACGTCCGCCCTTGCCGCCGTTTACCCGTGAATCGGCGATTGAAAAAGTGCGCCTGGCCGAAGACGGCTGGAATTCCCGCGACCCGCACCGGGTGTCGCTGGCTTACACCCTGGACACGCAATGGCGTAACCGTGCCGAATTCGCCCATGACCGCGAAGAGGCCAAGGGTTTTCTCACGCGCAAATGGGCCAGGGAGCTGGATTATCGGCTGATCAAGGAGCTATGGGCCTTTACCGACAACCGCATCGCCGTGCGCTATGCCTACGAATGGCACGACGACTCGGGTAACTGGTTCCGCTCCTATGGCAATGAGAACTGGGAATTCGACGAGAACGGCCTGATGGCCAATCGTTTCGCGTGCATCAACGACCTGCCGATCAAGGAGAGCGAACGCAAGTTCCACTGGCCGCTGGGACGGCGCCCGGATGATCATCCGGGGTTGTCCGAACTCGGGCTTTGACTGAAGCCGCAAGCTTGAAACTTCAAGCTTGCGGCTCATTGCTCAATCCTGATTGAGGCCCACCCGATACAGCACGCCATCGTCCTCATCCGTCAGCACATACAGAAAGCCATCCGGCCCCTGCCGCACATCGCGAATGCGTGCCTTCAAGCCGCCCAGCAAGCGCTCCTCATGGATAACCTTGTCGCCATCGAACTGCAGACGAATCAGTTCCTGGCTGGCCAGCGCACCGATGAACACGTTGTGCTGCCACGCCTTGAACCGGTCGGCGTCGTAGAAGGCCATGCCACTGATGGCCGGTGATTTCTCCCACACATGGTGGGGCGCTACGGTGCCTTCTGCGGTCTTGCCCTTGGCCTCGGGAATCGGTGTCAGCGAATAGTTGATGCCGTGAGTCGCCAGCGGCCAGCCGTAGTTCTTGCCGCGCTCGATAATGTTGATTTCATCACCGCCGCGCGGCCCGTGTTCGTTTTCCCAGAGCGTGCCACTCCATGGGTTCAGCGCCAGCCCTTGCGGATTGCGCTGGCCGTAGGACCAGATCTCGGAACGTACCCCGGCTTGACCGACAAACGGGTTGTCATCGGGCACGCGGCCATCCGGGTAGATCCGTACGACTTTGCCCTGCAGCTTGTCCAGGTCCTGGGCGGTCGGGCGGTCGTTGTTTTCCCCCAGGGTCACGAACAGGTAGCCATCGCGGTCGAAGGCCAGGCGCGAACCGAAGTGGTTGCCGGTGGAGAGTTTCGGCTCCTGGCGCAGGATCACGTTGAAATCGGTCAAGCCACTCATGTCCTTAGCCAGGCGCCCGCGCCCCACTGCGGTGCCGGCCGTACCGCCCTTGCCACCGCCTTCGGCGTACGTCAGGTAGACCATGCGGTCCTGCTTGAAGTCCGGCGACAGCACCACATCGAGCAAACCGCCCTGCCCCTTGGCCCACACCTCAGGCACGCCGGTCAACGGCGCAGACAGCTTGCCGTCCGGACTGACAAGGCGCAGGCGCCCCGGACGCTCGGTCACCAGGAACCCTTGCTGGTCGGGTAGAAACGCCACGGCCCACGGGTGATCGAGGCCTTTGGCGATCGGGGTCGCGGTGATGCTGCCTTGTTCACTGGGGAACTGCTGCCCATCGGCGGCATAAACGGCCGTCTGCGCAAGCAGGGTGGTGGCGCACAGGGTGGCGAGCAGGGTTTTGCGTATAAACATAAGACAGCGTCCTTACCGGCGATTGCCGTTGGCATCATAGGTGGGGGCTTTGGAGTCGGTGGCTGGGCGGCTGGGGGCCGCATCGCGTTGCGGGTAGCGATTGCCGATACCACCGTTTTCCAGGGTCGGTGCGCGCGGCGTCGGCACGGTCTGAATACCACGCACCGCCGGCGTATTGGGCTGGGTGCCCTGCATGCTGTTGGGATTGGCCCGGTGGATCGGGCCGGTATTGGAATCGCTTCTGCCGGGCAGGTTTTGCGCGAGGGCAACTGGCCCAAGTGCCAGGCCCAACACCAGCACCGCGAGATGACGCACACAACTGTTCATGACAAAGCCTCTCTGGGGCGAGGAGTACGTGCTTTCGATACCACGCTACGCCCTGGGTTCGGCTTTCGTAACTAAATAGTTTCTGATCAGGTGTAACGAGATCTGTCCGCGCATCTGCCCGGCGAAACTTTTCACGCAGCCTTCGAGTCACCAGAACACAGCTTCTTGTTAAGGAATCGCACGTATGCCACGGGCAATCTGGAAAGGCGCCATCAGTTTCGGCCTGGTTCATATTCCGGTATCGCTGGTCTCGGCCACGTCCGCCCAGGGCGTGGATTTCGACTGGCTGGACAAGCGCAGCATGGACCCGGTGGGCTACAAACGCATCAACAAGACCACCGGCAAGGAAGTCACCAAGGAGAATATCGTCAAGGGCGTGGCGTTTGAGAAAGGCCGCTATGTGGTGCTCAGTGAAGAGGAAATTCGCTCGGCCCACCCTAAATCGACCCAGACCATCGAGATCATCGCCTTCGTCGACAGCGACCAGATCCCGCTGCCGAACATCGACACCCCCTACTTCCTGGCCCCGGACAAACGCGGTGGCAAGGTCTACGCGCTGCTGCGCGAAACCCTGAACAAAACCCGCAAGGTCGCCCTGGCCAACGTGGTGCTGCATACCAAGCAGCACCTGGCGGCAGTGATGCCCCTGGAGTCGGCGCTGGTGCTGGTGATGCTGCGCTGGCCCGCCGAGGTGCGCGGCCTGGATGAACTGGAACTCCCCAGCGACGTGACCAAACCGAGCCTGGCCAAAGGCGAGCTGGACATGGCCAAGCGTCTGGTGCAAGACATGAGTGCAGACTGGCAGCCCGAGGACTATCGCGACAGTTTTCAGGAAAAAATCATGGCGCTGGTGGCGAAGAAGGCCAAGGCCGGCAAGATCGAAGACGTCGAATCCCAGGAAGGCAGCGACGAGCGCAAGTCCGCCGATGTGATCGATTTGACCGAGCTGCTCAAACGCAGCCTGGCCGGCAAACCGACGACGAAAAAACCGGCGGCAAAAAAAGCCGGCAAAAAGGCCTCTTGAGCCTGCCATCTACAGGAGAACCCCATGGCAAAGCCCCTGAGCGAATACAACCGTAAACGCGATTTCGAGGTCACCGCCGAGCCATCAGGCAGCTCACCGGGCCGTAAACGCAAGGCATCGGCACTGAGCTTCGTGATCCAGAAGCACGATGCGCGCAACCTGCATTATGACTTTCGCCTGGAACTGGACGGCGTGCTGCTTAGTTGGGCGGTGCCCAAAGGCCCGAGTCTGGACCCGAGCCAGAAACGCTTGGCTGTCCATGTTGAAGATCATCCCATCAGCTATGGCGGATTCGAGGGCAGTATCCCGGCCGGCCAATACGGCGCCGGCGACGTGATCGTGTGGGACCGCGGTGTGTGGAAGCCCCACGACGACCCGCACAAGGCCTACGCCGCCGGCAAACTCAAATTCACCCTGGTCGGTGAAAAGCTCTCGGGTGACTGGGCGCTGGTGCGTACGCGCCTCAAGGGCAGCGGCGACAAGGAGCAGTGGCTGCTGATCAAGGAAAAAGACCAACAGGCACGCCCCGCCGCCGACTACGACATTGTCCAGGCCCAACCCAAAAGCGTGCTCAGCGGCGCATCCGTGGGCAAAACCAAGCCCAAACCACGCGCAAAAACACAGAAAGCCACAGCCGCCTTACCCGATCAATTCGCGCCGCAATTGGCAACCCTGGTTGACCGCGCGCCCGAGGGCGATTGGCACTACGAAATCAAGTTCGACGGTTACCGCATGCTCGCCCGCATACGCGACGGCGAGGTTCGCCTGTTCACGCGTAACGGCCACGACTGGACCGAACGCCTGCCACGCCAGGCCAAGGCCTTGCACGCCCTCAAGCTCAAGGACAGCTGGCTCGATGGCGAGGTGGTCAGCCTCAATGGTGATGGCCTGCCGGACTTTCAGGCGCTGCAAAATGCCTTTGATATCGGCCGCAGCCTGGACATTGTCTACTACCTGTTCGACGCGCCGTTTTTAAACGGCAGCGATCAGCGCCAGGCGCCGCTGGAGGAGCGTCGCGCCGCGCTCAAAGACGCCTTGTCCGGCAGCCGCAGCAAACTGCTGCGCTTCTCCGAAGCGTTTGCCGCCAACCAGCAGGATATTTTCGAAAGCGCCTGCGACCTGGCCTTGGAAGGCGTGATCGGCAAGCGCAAGGGCAGCCCCTACGTCTCCACTCGAAATACCGATTGGATCAAGCTCAAATGCCGCCTGCGCCAGGAGTTCGTGATTGTCGGCTACACCCGCCCCCAGGGTTCGCGCAGTGGTTTCGGCGCGCTGCTGCTGGCAGTCAATGACGATGGCGGGCTGGTCTACGCCGGGCGGGTGGGCACCGGGTTCGACCAGGCCTCATTGAAAAACATCTACGCCCAACTCACCCCTCTGGAGCGCAAGGCATCGCCTCTGGAAAAACCCCTCACCGCCGCCCAGGCACGGGGTGTGCACTGGGTGGAACCGCGCCTGGTCGGCGAAGTGCAATTTGCCGAATGGACCCGCGAAGGCGTGGTGCGCCAGGCGGTCTTCGTGGGGTTGCGCACCGACAAGCCCGCAGGGCAGATCATCCATGAACAGCCGCGCACGGCAAAATCCCTCAAAGCGCTGAAAAGCCAGAAGCCCAGCAGCGGCGTGAACATCACTCACCCCGAGCGCGTCATCGACCCGCAAAGCGGCACACAAAAACAGCAATTGGCGCAGTTCTACGAAGGCATCAGCGAATGGATCCTGCCCTTCCTGCGCCATCGCCCCGTGTCCCTGCTCAGGGCTCCGGAAGGCATCGAGGGCGAGCAGTTCTTCCAGAAGCACGCGGAGCGCCTGGCGATTCCGAACATCAAGCAACTGGACCCGGCACTGGATCCAGGCCATGCGCGCCTGATGGAGATCGACACGACGAAAGCGCTGATTGGGGCCGTGCAAATGGGCACCCTCGAACTGCATACCTGGGGCGCCACCTCGGACAAGATCGAAACCCCGGACCTGTTTGTGCTGGACCTTGACCCGGACCCGGCGCTGCCCTGGAAAACCATGCTGGAAGCCGCTCAGCTCACCTTGTCGGTACTCGACGAGCTGGGGTTGGAAGCCTTCGTCAAGACCAGCGGCGGCAAAGGCTTGCACCTGGTCATACCGTTGGCGCGGCGGGATGGCTGGGACAGCGTAAAGGCCTTTGCCAAGGCCATTGCCCATTTCATGACCGAGCAACTGCCCGAGCGCTTCACCGCCACCTCCGGGCCGAAAAACCGTGTAGGCAAGATCTTTATCGATTACCTGCGCAATGCACGAGGCGCGAGCACCGTGGCGGCTTATTCGGTGCGCGCACGCCCTGGGCTGCCGGTGTCGGTGCCGGTCAGTCGCGAGGAATTGAAGGGCTTGCGCGGCGCTCAGCAATGGACGGTGGCCAACCTGCACCAACGCTTGCACGGGCTGAAGGTTGATCCTTGGGCCGGCTACGCCAATCGGCAGAAGATCAATAAAAAAATGTGGGAAAAGTTGGGCGCAAATCCACCGGAGTGACTAACGCCCGGGTCGACTTCAAATCAGTATGAAGATGAGTGCCAGTGCCGCGAAGATCGCCCATTTTTCCAGGTAGTAACGTGTGCGGTTGCGTTTTTTCAGCTCTTTACCACGCAAGCGAATCTTGTACAGCCGGTTAAACGCGCGATTGAGCCCGCCTGTCTTGTCGCCTGCATCGTTGGGCGAGCCTGCAGCGGCCATGACGTTACGACTGAACCAACGGTTGAACGTGGCAGCCCAGCGATATTTCATCGGCCGCTCGATATCGCAAAACAGGATGATGCGGTTCTGCTGCGTGGTGTTTTCGGCGTAGTGGATGTAAGTCTCGTCAAACATCACTGCCTCACCGTCACGCCAGTAATAGTTCTCGCCGTCCACATTGATATAGCAGCCCGGATCATTCGGGGTCACCAAGCCCAAGTGATAACGGTACGAACCGGCGTAGGGGTCACGGTGGCGCACCAGCTTGGAGCCCGGTGGCAACTCGGCGAACATTGCCGCCTTGATCGAGCCGATGCCCTGCAACAGCTCGGTGGTACGCGGGCACAGCTTCATCGCCGAAGGATGGCTTTCGCCGTACCATTTCAGGTAAAAGCGCTTCCAGCCAGACTTGAAGAACGAGTTGAAACCTACATCGTTGTACTGGTCCGAGCGCTTGATTTCACCCATGTGCATGAGGTTCAGGCCCTCCTCGCGAATCTCCTTCCAATGCGCCTCAAGGGGGCTCAAGTCAGGAAAGTCACTGGGTGACAGGTAGGGGCGGCCGGGTAGCCTGGAGCACAGGTACAGCAAGCAGTTGATCGGGGCCAGGAAGGTCGAATGATCACTGAGTTGGCGGCCCAGCTTATGCCGCACCCGACCACGCAGGTGTACATACGCAATGGAGGCAACGTAGAGAACAACAATGATGAGTTTCAAGGAATTTCGTTCACATGTCAGAAGAAAACAGGCTGCTCCTGCGCGCCCACAACGGCTGAGGATGGATAGCAGCGTCTGAAATCACAATTCACACAATTGGCACGACCGGCTGAGTAATGACCCGATACGTGGTCCGTGGCAGTTATTTAGCCACAGTTTGTAACCAAAAGTTAATCAAGAATTGTGAAAACCTGTCTAGTGAATGTGCCAGGCAGACGCCTTGACGGGCAGGCCTTGGGGCACGGCAACCACCGATCATCGAACGGCGAAAGATGGTAAAAGGCTGCACCGCCGGCAACGTCCGGCAATTACCCCTCAGCAAAAAGGAATTTGTATGTCAGCCCTTTCAGATCCGGATAGTCAAGCCCTTCAAGGCGCCTGGGAGCAAACCTCACTCGAAGACAGTGGCGTACTCAATCCCATCGATGCCCACAGCGCTCCGGGTGCTTTAACCACCATCAGCGGCGACCGCTTCGAAGTGAAGACCGTCAGTGGCGAGGTGTTGTTGGCGGGCCGGTTTTTCCTCGACAGCAGCACGGTTCCCAAAAGCATTACCTGGGTGGACGCCCTGGGCGATGACGCCGGTAAGCACCTGCCCGCCAGTTATCGCCTTGAGGGGGATTCATTTGTGTTCATTGCTGCGGATGAAGGTATGCCCAGGCCCATCGTGTTCAGTACCGGCCCAGGCCAAACCATGCGCACTTTCGTGCGCCGCGCTTGATGCTGTGCGCCATCCGAACGCGCGACAGCATTTTCACAAAGCCTTCACTTTCAGCCCTATAGGGTGAAGCCTACCTACTCCAGTAAATCCCTTGGCCCGCCAGTGCGCGGGCTTTTTTTTGCCTGGTGCGAATCGGCTCAGGCGGGACGCCTGGTGGCGGCCAGCGTGAAGCACAGGGGCAACTGGGCAGGCTGGTGCTCGTACTGGTCGTAAAGTTCTTCGCGATTGGAGTGGGCATATTCCTGCAGATGGTCGATCTGCAATTGCGCAGCAATCGCCGCGCTCACCACATCCCCCAGGGTGTGCACATACCAATAGGAGGTCGGCCCCGCCACTTCGCCCTGCCCCTCATAGACAATCGACTCCTGCAGCACAAAAGGCTCACGCTGGAAGTACGAACTGGCCGGCAACAGTGGGTCTGGCGCGCGCGGGTCGAACATTTCCAGAAACGGGTGGGTTTCATACATCACCAGCGTGCCACCGGGTTTCAAGGTCCTCGCAACATGGCGCATGAACAGCGCCACATCCGGCATCCAGCCCAGCACGCCGATGGTCACCAAGGCAATGTCGAAGCGCTCGTGCAAGCGGGATGGCAACTGGTGGATATCGCTTTCGATGAATTCCGGGTTGTGGGGCGAAACGTCGGCAAGCTCACGGGCCTGCTGCAGGAACGCCCGGGATTGATCCACACCGACCACCGAGCACGCGCCCAGGCCAAACAGCGACAGGCTTTCGCGACCGTTATTGCAGCACACCTGCACCACCTCTTTGCCGGCAACGCCGATGTCTTGCAACAGCCCGGTAAGGGTGGGGTCCAGGCACGAAAACCCAGGGTCGCGGACCCCGTTAAGCAGGGCGCTCCAGGTCTCGGTGGTTTTATGCAGGTCGGCGGATTGATCCCAGGCGTCCTTGTTGCAGGCAATCGCCTGTTGAGCTGAGGGCATGTCCATTGCGTCTCCAGATAAGTCATACGGCGAGGCAAAGAAAATAAGCCACAAGCCCGCAGATTAAAACCCCAGCAGCAGGCGAAACTAAATGAACTGCGCGCAGGTCACTAGCGCAATGAGTGTTCAGCCTTTGAACGCCCCCTGCGAAGTCCTGATCGTGGCCAAACACGCCGACCTGCGTAATACCCTGTCCCTGGACAGCCTGAATTTTTTCCTGGCGGATGTGCGCGACGGCCTCGGCCCGTACCTGGCCATCTACTTGCTGGCGGTGCACAAGTGGGATCCGGCCAGTATCGGCGTAGTCATGACCCTGGCAGGTATCGCCGCGCTGATCACCCAGGGCCCGGCGGGTGCCCTGATCGACCGCACGCGCAGCAAACGCGCTGTGATTGCCGTTGCCGCCCTGCTGGTGACCGGCAGTTGCCTGCTGCTGCCCTTCGTCAGTTCATTCAGCCTGGTTGCCTTGACCCAGGCGGCCAGTGCCATCGCTGCCTCGGTGTTCGCCCCGGCGATCTCCGCGATTTCCCTGGGCATTACCGGGCCACGTGCGTTCACCCGGCGCACCGGGCGCAACGAAACCTTCAACCATGCCGGCAACGCTGTGGCGGCGCTGTTGGCCGGTGGCCTGGCGTACCTGTTCGGACCCGTGGTGGTGTTCTACCTGATGGCCTTTATGGCAGTGGCCAGCGTCGTCGCGGTCAGTTGCGTCTCCGCCAAGGCGATCGACCATGAGGTGGCCCGGGGCTTCGACCCTGCCCACCACAGCGACCATGAGCAGCCGTCCGGCATTGCGGTCTTGCTGGCCAACCGGCCGTTATTGCTGTTTGCCGTCTGCTGCGCCCTCTTCCACCTGGCCAATGCGGCGATGCTGCCACTGGTCAGCCAGAAGCTCTCGCAGATCAACCTGCAGATGGCCACGCCGCTGACCTCGGCCTGTATTGTCGCCGCACAATTGGTGATGGTGCCGATGGCCTGGCTGGTGGGCAGCAAGGCCGACGTGTGGGGGCGCAAGCCGCTGTTGCTGTTCGGCTTCATGATCCTGCCGCTGCGTGGCGTGCTCTATACCCTGTCCAGCGATCCCTACTGGCTGGTGGCCGTGCAGATGCTCGACGGTATCGGCGCGGGGATCTTCGGTGCGCTGTTCCCGGTGATCGTCAAGGACCTGACCCAGGGCACCGGGCGTTTCAACGTCAGCCTGGGGGCGCTGTCCACCGTATTTGGGCTGGGCGCGGCCTTGAGCAGCAGCCTGGCCGGTTTTGTGGTGCAGCAGGCCGGCTACAATGCGGCCTTCCTCACCCTGGCCGGGGTGGCGGGCGTCGCGTTGGCGCTGTTATGGCTGGCGATGCCGGAGACGCTGGCCAAACCCTTCTTCGCGCCTCACGCATCTGCGGCCTGATATAAGCGACACTGTGCGCCGAACCCAAACAGCAAATGGAGTTGCCCCTATGAAGAAATACTTCCTGTATCCGCTACTGCTTCTGCTCGCAGGATGCAGCACGGGGCCCTATCTGCATCCGGAGTCGACGGTGGGCAGCAACGCCCTGCTTTCGCGCACCTGCCCCGGCCCGAAAGCGGCGATGAGCTATGCCCCACTGGCAGAAGAACTCAACTGGGTTCATGTGCTGGTCTATGTTGCGCCACCCGGCACATCCAGCTGGCCGGGTAACCAGCGCTCAACCGCTGCTGAACTGCGCCTGTTCGGACGGCTCTACCCATCCAATAGCACAGCAGCCGTCAAACAGGCCGACCCGACGCTTTGGGTCAGTGCAGCGTCGCCCGTTGTCACGGTCACCCTGGCGAATGGGCAAAGCTATCCTGTCACCATTGAACAACTCAAAACCGGTTTCGACCCCAGGAAAACATTCCACAGCGGGTTCAAAGGGACAGCGTTGGGCCAAGGCGACATGGATGATTTCACGCTTACCTTCCCGGACATATTCGTCAACGGTGAAAAAGTCCCTATGGCCCCGATTCACTTCAAGAAACGCGAAGAGCGTTATGCGCCTGTGTTTAATTGCTGACGGGCCGGGTTTCTGGCGCTCAGCCGACTCTGTTATCGTGCGTCCTTCGACCGCAATGGAAGCATCGAAGAATGAATTCCTGGAAGACGCTGGCAATCGCCCTCATGGCATCGATCAGCACCAACGCTATGGCATGGTATGTGGAGAACCCGGTCGAGAGAGCGCTGAGCGCCACCACCCTGTTCCCGACCATTGTCCTCGGCGGGACCACGGCATTTACGGTCTACTCGCCCTCAGTAATGAAAAAAGCGAAGGATGATGCCCTTACATTCATTGGCTCCGAGGGCGAAATTCGCGGCGCTCAGTTTGAGCAGGCATCTCTACACTACCGCTCGGCCCCTCACACGCGCCCCATGACCGACATGCAGCTCGCGCAGGCAATCGCAACAACTTACTGAGCGCGGCTTCGTCGAGAATGGCTTGCCACATTCAAAGCGCTCAACATCCCTCGTCGACCGCCATACAACTGTCGCCTGACATATGCGACAATGCGCGCCAAATTCCAACACACATCCCCCATTTTTTGCTCAGCGACCGGGTTTCGCGCCTTGATGTCGCTGTTGATGCATGCCTGAAGGCTCCTGCCGCCACGCTCGCAACCCATTGATAGGTAAAGTAATTGATCTCCACAGCTAACATCACCATGCAGTTCGGCGCCAAGCCGCTCTTTGAGAACGTCTCGGTCAAGTTCGGCGCCGGCAACCGGTATGGTCTGATCGGTGCCAACGGTTGCGGCAAGTCGACCTTCATGAAAATCCTCGGCGGCGACCTCGATCCGTCCGGCGGACAGGTCATGCTGGAGCCGAATGTGCGCCTGGGCAAGCTGCGCCAGGACCAGTTCGCCTACGAAGAATTCACCGTGCTCGACACCGTGATCATGGGGCACGAGGAGCTGTGGAAGGTCAAGGCCGAGCGCGACCGTATCTACTCGCTGCCGGAAATGAGCGAAGACGACGGCATGGCCGTGGCCGAGCTGGAAACCGAATTCGCCGAGATGGACGGCTACACCGCCGAATCCCGTGCCGGTGAACTGCTGCTGGGCCTGGGTATTCCCCTGGAACAGCATTTCGGCCCGATGAGCGAAGTGTCCCCCGGCTGGAAACTGCGTGTGTTGCTGGCCCAGGCGCTGTTCTCGGACCCGGAAGTGCTGTTGCTCGACGAACCGACCAACCACTTGGACATCAACACCATCCGCTGGCTGGAAAACATCCTGACCCAGCGCTCCAGCCTGATGATCATCATCTCTCACGACCGTCACTTCCTGAACAGCGTGTGCACCCACATGGCTGACCTGGACTACGGCGAGCTGCGCCTGTTCCCGGGCAACTACGACGAGTACATGACCGTGGCGACCCAGTCCCGCGAGCAACTGCTGTCGGACAACGCCAAGAAGAAAGCGCAGATCTCCGAGCTGCAGTCCTTCGTCAGCCGCTTCTCGGCCAACGCCTCGAAAGCCAAGCAGGCGACCTCCCGTGCCAAGGCGATCGACAAGATCCAGCTGGCCGAGGTCAAGCCTTCGAGCCGCGTGAGCCCGTTCATCCGTTTCGAACAAACCAAAAAGCTGCACCGCCAGGCGGTCATCGTCGAGCGCATGGCCAAAGGTTTCGACGGCAAGCCGCTGTTCAAGGACTTCAGCTTCCAGGTTGAAGCCGGCGAGCGCGTGGCGATCATCGGCCCGAACGGTATCGGCAAGACCACCCTGCTGCGCACCCTGGTCAACGAACTGACCCCGGATGCCGGCAGCATCAAGTGGACCGACGCCGCGGAACTGGGCTACTACGCCCAGGACCACGCCAGCGACTTCGAAAACGACATGAGCCTGTTCGACTGGATGGGCCAGTGGACTCAAGGCGAGCAAGTGATCCGTGGCACCCTGGGGCGCATGCTGTTCTCCAACGACGAGATCCTCAAGTCGGTCAAGGTGATCTCCGGTGGTGAGCAAGGCCGCATGCTGTTCGGCAAGCTGATCCTGCAAAAGCCGAACGTGCTGATCATGGACGAACCGACCAACCACTTGGACATGGAATCCATCGAGGCGCTGAACCTGGCGCTCGAGAACTACCCAGGCACGCTGATCTTCGTCAGCCACGACCGTGAGTTCGTATCGTCCCTGGCCACCCGCATCATCGAGTTGAGCGCCAACGGCGTGATCGACTTCAGCGGCACCTACGACGACTACCTGCGCAGCCAAGGCGTGGTGTTCTAACAGTAGCGACCTGAAACCCTGGGAGCATGCTTGTTGTGGCGA
>NZ_FKLB01000065.1:0-24154 GCF_900067035.1 Pseudomonas sp. 1 R 17 | reverse complement strand
TCGCCACAAAAGCCCGCTCGCCACAGTAAGCCGGTTTCTCAGCCGAAGTAGTTAGCCTGCTTCCTTTTCCCCCAAGCCCTTGCCATGATGCGTTCACCGCCCGCCCGCGAACGAGTGCCCATGTCCAACGCCTCCTCCTCCCTGTCGATCACCCTGCAGATCGTCTCCATCGTCTTCTACACCTTCATCGCCTTTATCTGCATCGGCCTGCCGATTGCGGTAATCCCGGGCTATGTCCATGAGCAACTGGGCTTCAGCGCGGTGGTGGCCGGGATTACCATCGGCTCGCAGTACCTGGCAACTCTGCTCAGCCGTCCCATGGCCGGGCGCATGTCCGACAACGTCGGCACCAAGCGCGCGATTGTGCTGGGGCTGGCGGGCATCCTGGTCAGCGGTGTGTTGACGTTCTTCGCCACCCTGGTGGACAGCCTGCCCAGCCTGAGCCTGGGGATTCTGATACTCGGCCGGCTGTTGCTGGGCGTGGCCCAAGGCCTGATCGGCGTGGGCACCATCAGTTGGTGCATGGGCCAGGTCGGGGCAGAGCACACGGCGCGGTCGATTTCGTGGAATGGCATTGCCTCCTACGGCGCCATCGCCATCGGCGCGCCGCTCGGAGTGGTGATGGTCGCCGAATATGGCTACACCAGCCTGGGTATCGCGCTGTCGGTATTGGCGGCGCTGGGCCTGGTGCTGATCCGCAATAAACCCTCGGTGCCGGTGGTACGCGGCGAGCGCCTGCCGTTCTGGGCGGTGTTCGGGCGCATTGCACCCTTTGGTGCCAGCCTGTGCCTGGCGTCCATCGGCTACGGCACCCTGACCACCTTTATCACCCTGTATTACCTCAATCGCGGCTGGGCCGGCGCGGCGTACTGCCTCACGGTGTTTGGCGTGTGTTTTATCCTCTCGCGGCTGCTGTTCATCTCCGCGATCAGCCGGTTTGGCGGCTTCAGGGCGGCGATTGCCTGCATGATCATCGAGACCCTGGGCCTGACGCTGCTGTGGCTGGCACCCTCCACCGGCGTAGCCTTGATCGGTGCAGGGCTGACCGGCTTTGGCTTGTCGCTGGTGTACCCGGCGCTGGGCGTGGAGGCCATCAAGCAGGTGCCCAACAGCAGCCGCGGTGCGGGCCTGAGTGCCTATGCGGTGTTTTTCGACCTGGCCCTGGCGATTGCCGGGCCGTTGATGGGCGCCGTGGCGTTGAACCTGGGTTACAGCTGGATTTTCTTCTGCGCAGCGCTGTTATCGGTCACGGCGCTGGGCGTGACCTTGCTGCTCAAGCGCCGCGCTTACTGATCGGCGGTCTGCAAACCGGCGCGGGTAGCCTGGCCGAGGGTGTGGGTGAAAAAACGCCCGGCCTCGGAGATCAGGTCGCGGTGGATGCCTTCGCGGTCGACGCCATCGGCATCGGTGCAGATCGCCGGCATCGCGGCCAGTTGGTCGCTGTCACACGGCGCCATGAACACGAAGTGCCCTGCCCCCGCCAGCAGCTTGAAGTCCGGTGGCTCCGGCAGTTTGCGTGCCAGGGCGGCGGCGTTCTTGTCGACCGCCACCAGCTTGTCGCCGTCGCCGCTGTAGAGCAGCACCGGCACATGCACATCGGCCAGGGTGTGGCGGCCGAACATCAGGCTCAACGGCGCCATCAACATCAAGGCATGAATGCGCGGGTCGGATTGCGGTTGCAGGTCGTCACGGTCCACCACCAGTTCGCCCTTGGTGGTGCAGGCATCACGATCTTCGGGGCGTTCCTGGCAATAGCGACGCAGGCGGTCGAAGTCCGGCTTGGCCCCCGCCAGGATCAACGCGGTTTCGCCACCGGCCGAATAGCCGATAACGCCCACCTGATCGACGTTGACGAACGGCGACAGCATCGGGTCGCCCAGGGTCGCGGTGATCGCTTCGGAAATCTGGATCGGCCGGCCGTACAGGTTACTCACCGTGCCCAGGCGGCTGTGGTCCTTGTAGTTATCGCCGGGATGCAACACCGCGACCACCACAAAGCCTTTGCGCGCCAGGGAAGTGGCCAGGTCATGCAGGGCCAGCGGCGTACCGGTGTTGCCATGGGACAGCATCAGCATCGGAAAGCGGCCAATGGCGATCTTGGAATCTTCGCTGGCGGCGACGTGATAGGGACCCAGTTGCGTGCTGTGTTCATCGTCGGTGGACGGGTAGAAGGCCACGGCTTTCATCGGCTGCAGGTCCAGCGGGTCGAGAAAGGTCATGCGATGGAAGCCCACACTCCAATGGGGGTGCGGCGCGGGCGCGGCGTGCACTGAAATCAGGCCGCCCAGCAGGGAAAGAACCATAACGGCACAAAGACGCATCATGAGGATGTCCACCTTTGCTGCGTGACCACGTTCAACACCCGCGGCATGTCTATATGAAAAGTCCATGGTTCAAGGCACTCGCATCGGGTGATAAACCCATGCGTGCATAACCTGGGCCAACGTAATGACAGCGGGTAAACGAAAAAACTCCGTATTCCGGTCGTTTCAGGCGACAAGAATACAGAGTTTAGGCGCCCGGCTTCGGATTGAAACCGAGCAGAGGCGAAATTTACACAAGCCTTACGCAGCAGCGAACAATTGTTCGTTGATGAGCACGTTGGCGTCGCTCAAGGCCTTGCTGCGGAACTCATCGCCATAGGCCAGGCCATGGGCGCGGACGAATTCGATGTCGGTAATGCCGAGGAAGCCCAGCATCACTTTGAGGTATTCCTCGTGGGCCACACCGGTTGCCTGGCCAACATGCAGGCCGCCGGAGGTGGACACAATGATGACTTTCTTGTTACCGCACAGGCCTTCAGGGCCGGCTTCGGTGTAACGGAAGGTCTGTCCGGCAACGGCGATGCGGTCGATCCAGGCTTTCAACTGGGTTGGAATGGTGAAGTTGTACATCGGCGCACCGATCACCACGGCGTCGGCGGCGAGGAATTCGGCCAGGCTGTTGGCACTCAGGTCGGCCTCGTGCTGTTGTGCGGCGTCACGCAGCTCGGCGGCGGTGCCCAGGGCGCCCAGGGTCGCGCCGGAGAAGTGGTTGATGCCTTCGCTGGCGAGGTCACGGTAGGTCACTTCCACACCCGGCTCAGCCGCCTGCCAGGCCTTGACCACGTCAGTGCTGAGCTGACGGGAAGCCGAGTTGTCGCCGAGGATGCTGGAATCGATGTGCAACAGTTTCATGGTGGATCTCCGAGTGTGGGATCGACAGTGGCGATCAGATGGAGGGGATGCTACGCATGAAACCAATAGTCGATAAGACGCCTGAAATGCGATAGTTTGTCCCACTGACAGGACAATAGGCTGACCATGCAAGACCTCAACGACCTCTACTATTTTGCCAAAGTCGTCGAAGCCGGTGGCTTTGCGGCGGCCGGGCGGCTGTTGGGCATTCCCAAGTCGCGGCTGTCGCGGCGCATTGCCGAGCTGGAAGAGCGCCTCGGCGCGCGCCTGCTGCAACGCACCACGCGGCAACTGACCCTGACCGCCGTCGGCGAGCGCTACCTGCGCCATTGCCAGGCGATGCTGCTGGAAGCAGAGATGGCCGACGAGGCCGTCGCCAGCATGTCCAGTGAACCGCGCGGGCGGCTGAGGGTGACGTGCCCGGTGGGGCTGGCGCAAAACATAATGCCGGATGTGGTTGCGGGTTTTCTGGCTGCCCACCCCCAGGTGCAGCTGGAGATGACCCTGGTCAACCGCCGTGTCGACCTGGTAGCCGAAGGCATCGATGTGGCGCTGCGCGTGCGCGAACTGGGCGATGAAGACCCGCTGCTGGTCACCAAGCGCCTGCGCCCCGCCCAGACGGCCCTGGTCGCCAGCCCGAACTTTTTGCACGGTCGGCACATCAACACCCTCGACGACCTCAAGCAACTGCCGATACTCGGCGCGCTGGAAGCAGACCGCATGGTGCACCAACGCATCCTCGATCCTGAAGGCAACCCCCACGACCTGGTGATGGAAGCGCGCCTGGGCGTCGATGACTTCAACGTACGCAAGGCCAGCGCCATCATGGGCCTGGGCTTTACCGTGCTGCCGCTGATGTACTGCGAAGAAGAACTGGCCAGCGGCCGGCTCGTACAGTTGCTGCCGGAGTGGTCATTGCCGGGCGGCTGGCTGCAGGCCGTCTACCCGCATCGCCGCGGCGTGCTGCCGGCGATTCGCGCCTGGATCGATTACCTGGAAGAAGGCTTCAAAAGCTGCGGAGACCGCCTGCTATGAAAATGACCGAAGCACAGGTCGCGACGTTCTGCCTGAGCCTGCCCGGCGCGCGGGAAGACTACAAATGGGGCGGCGTGCGGGTGTTCTCGATCGCCGGCAACAAGATGTTCGCCCTGCAGAATCTGCGCGGCGACTCGCTGGCGTTCAAGGTCGACAAGGACTTGTTCCTCGGCCATGTGGACCGTCCCGGCATCCACCCGGCGCCGTACCTGGCACGCGCGCAGTGGATCATCATGAACACGCCCTACCCGCTGGGGGCCGAGGAACTGCGTAGCCTGTTGCAGCGCTCCCACCAGTTGGTGGTGAGCAAACTGCCCAAGCGCACACAGGTGGGGTTGCTGCTAGAGAACGGACAGTAGCGTGCCACCGAGGAACAACTGGTCCAGCCAGAACACCTGGTGCAACAGCACGATCACCCAGAACAGCACCTGGTAAGACACCTTGCGCGTCTTGTGCCGGAACACCTGCTGGGCAATCAGCGCCCCCGGCCAGCCGCCCGCCAGCTCCACGGCGTGGAGGATGTTCTCCGGGGTGCGCCAGCTGTCGGTGCGGGCCTTGCGCTTGTCGCTCCAATACAGGAAAAATGCGATGACGCTGACCACCCCATAGGCCACCAGCGGAATCACGGTTTCGCCGCGTTGCCACACCAATACCGCCCCCACCAGCGGCGCCGCGCACAGCAGCACAAAGATCGCCGCTTTCAGGCGCGGATGCTGAATCATCATGCCTTGGCCGCTGCCCAGTCGATCCAGCCGAATTGCCAGGTCGCCAGGATCAGCAGGCCGAACGCAATGCGGTACCAGGCGAACGCCGCGTAGCTATGGCTGGCGATGAACTTGAGCAGGCCCTTGACCGCGATCATCGCGAAGATGAACGAGGTGACGAAGCCGATGGCGAACACCGGCAGGTCCGCCGGCTGGAACAGGTCGCGGTATTTGTAGCCCGAGTACACCGCCGCACCGACCATGGTCGGCATGGCCAGGAAGAATGAAAACTCGGTGGCGGTCTTGCGCGACAGGCCGAACAGCAGGCCGCCGATGATAGTCGAGCCGGAGCGCGACGTACCCGGGATCATCGCCAGGCACTGGGCAAAACCGACCTTGAGCGCGTCTTTCCAGGTGATGTCATCGACGCTTTCGGCGTGCACTTCATGCTCGCGGCGCTCGGCCCACAGCATGACGATGCCGCCGATCACCAACGCGGCGGCCACGGTGATCGGGTTGAATAGGTAATGGTGGATCAGGTCGGCAAAGATCACCCCCAGCACCACGGCCGGCAGGAACGCGATCAGCAGGTTGACCGTGAAGCGCTGGGCGTTGCGCTGGGTGGGCAAGCCGGTGACTACATCGAGGATCTTGCGCCGGAATTCCCAGACCACCGCGAGGATCGCACCCAGCTGGATGATGATGTTGAACGCCATGGCGCGTTCGCCGCCGAAGTCGAGCAAATCGGCGACAATAATCTGGTGTCCGGTGCTGGAGATCGGCAGGAACTCGGTAAGCCCCTCCACGACGCCAAGAATCAATGCCTGAATGGCGGTCCAAAAATCCATGCTTCCCCCAAAGGTCATGCGCTGTGGCATGCCTTATCAATCTTTTAATGGTTCACTGACGAGCGCACTCAAGTGCCCGGTGTTGACCATGGTCAATGCCGGCCTGCAAAAATTCTGTGAAAAATCAGGCAGTACTCAGGTTTTGCGATTTCAGGCCGAAAGCCTATCAGACGAGGCGTAAAAGTCGATGCGACGCCCACAATTATAAAAAGCCCGGAGTGACAGGACGATGAACAGTTTGCGCAATATGTCGATCAGCCGACGCCTCTGGATGATCCTGATCGTCGCCGTGCTGATGCTGATGGCCCTGGGTTTGCTGATGCTCAAGCAGATCCACGACGACCTGTACCAGGCCAAGCGCCAGCAGACCCAGCACGTGGTCCAGACCGCCAGCGGGATCCTGACGTTTTATCACAGCCTCGAAACCACCGGGGTGATGACCCGCGAAGCCGCGCAAAAACAAGCCCTGAGCGCGGTGCGCGGCTTGCGCTATGACCACGACGACTACTTCTGGATCAATGACCTCACCCCCGTGATGATCATGCACCCGGCCAACCCCAAGCTGGACGGCCAGAACCTCTCGGCCATCCGCGATCCCGACGGGTTTGCCGTGTTCAACGAGTTCGTGATCCTGGCCAAGGCCAAGGGTGCCGGCATCATCAACTACCGCTGGCCGAAACCGGGTGCGGAGGCGCCAGTGGCGAAAACCTCGTATATCCAGTTGTTCGAGCCGTGGGGCTGGATCATCGGCTCCGGCGTTTACGTGGACGATGTGCAGGCCGAGTTCAACAGCCAAGTGTGGAAGGCCTCGTTTATCGTCCTCGGCATCGCATTGGTGATGGCCCTGCTGGTCTCGCTGATTGCCCGCAGCATCGTGCGCCCCCTGCAGGATGCGGTGAACGCCATGGGCAACATCGCCAGCGGCGAAAGCGACCTGACCCGCAGCCTCGATACCCACGGCCGCGACGAAGTCACCCAACTGTCCCAGCACTTCAACACCTTCACGGCCAAGCTGCGCCAGGTCGTCAGCCAGTTGCAGGTGTGCGCCAACGCCCTGGGCCAGTCCTCCACGGAACTGGGCAACAACGCGACCCAAGCCCATGACCGCAGCCAGCAACAGTCCCAGCAGATGGAACTGGTGGCCACCGCCATCAATGAAGTCACCTACGGCGTGCAGGACGTGGCCAAGAACGCCGAACACGCCGCCAGCGAAATGCGCGATGCCCAGGCCCAGGCGCAGCAAGGCCAGGTCAATATCGACAGCAGCCTGCAGCAGATCGACCAGCTCTCCACCACCATCAGCCAGGCCGTCGAAGTGATCCGCACCTTGTCCAGCGAAAGCACGCAGATCGGTGGTGTATTGGAAGTGATCCGCTCCATCGCCGACCAGACCAACCTGCTGGCCCTCAACGCCGCCATCGAAGCCGCACGCGCCGGGGAACAAGGCCGTGGTTTTGCCGTAGTGGCCGATGAAGTCCGCCTGCTGGCCCAGCGCACGCAAAAATCCACCGCCGAGATCCAGGCGATGATCGAGCGCCTGCAAGGTCACTCGGAAGCCGCGGTCAAGGTGATCAGCGACAGCCACAGCGCCTCGCAACTGACCATCGAACAAGCCGGCCAGGCCGGTGCCAGCCTCACCGCCATCGGCCAGGCGCTGCACAACCTCAACGGTTTGAATGCCTCGATTGCCAGCGCCACCCTGCAACAGGCCCATGTGGTGGAAGACATCAACCAGAACGTCACCCAGGCTGCAAGCCTGTCCCACAGCACCGCAATGGCGGCCGAGCAGTCCAACGTGGCCAGCGTGCATTTACGCGGGCTGAGCGAACAACTCGACGGCCTGCTGCGCCAATTCAAGGTCTGACGCCGCTCCAGATGTGGGAGGGGCAAGCCCCTCCCACATTTGCCCTCCGATGTTTTGAAGATCGCTCACCTCTGGTTACAATCCCCGCCCTCTCCCACTCTCCCAAGGAACCGCCATGTCCGGGCTTGAACTGTTCGCCGCCGCCCTGGGGGTGATCGCTGTCTGGCTGACGGTCAAGCAAAACCCCTGGTGCTGGCCCATCGGCCTGGTGATGGTGTTGCTGTACACCTGGGTGTTCTATGACGTGAAACTCTATTCCGACATGCTGCTGCAAGTGGTCTACGCCGCCCTGCAAGTCTACGGCTGGTGGCAGTGGACCCGCGCCGGCGAGGTCAAGCAAGGGCGCCAGGTCACCCGCCTGGGTTGGCCGGCAATCATGATCAGCATGGCCATCGGCGCGGTCGGCAGCCTGCTGCTGGGCGCTGCGATGGCGCACTGGACCGACGCCGCGCAACCCTGGCTGGATGCCGCCCTCACCGGTTTCAGCCTGGTGGCGCAAATGTGGATGGCGCAGAAACGCGTGCAATGCTGGCCGCTGTGGATCGCCGTGGACGTGATTTTTGTCGGGCTGTTCCTCTACAAGGGCTTGTACCTCACCGCTGCGCTCTACGCCCTGTTCACCGTGATCGCCGTGCAAGGCTGGCGTGAATGGCGCGCCGACCCGGCGTTGCAACCATGAAGGTGGTGGTCCTGGCCGGCCCCGAATCCAGCGGTAAAAGCTGGCTGGCCGCCGAGTTGCACGCGCATTTCGGCGGGCTGATGGTGCGTGAATACGTGCGCGATTTCATGGACCGCCACCAGCGCGACACCAGCCTGGCGGATATTCCGGCCATCGCCCACGGCCAACTGGCCTGGGAAGATGCCGCCCGCGCCCGGCAGCCGCGCCTGCTGGTCCTCGACACGCACCTGCTGACCAACAAACTCTGGAGCCAGACCTTGTTCGGCGACTACCCGGCGTGGCTCGACGATGAACTGCTGGCGCGGCATTACGACCTGCACCTGCTGCTGTCGCCGGATGATGTGGAATGGACCGCCGACGGTCAACGCTGCCAACCGGAACTGGCCGACCGCCAGGCGTTTTTCCAGGACAGCCTGGCGTGGATGCAGGCGCATCGACAGGCGGTGGTGGTCATCAGGGGGAGTTGGGAGGAGCGCCGCACCGCCGCCTTTGCTGCGGTAGAACAGCTGTTGTAGTGAGCGGGCTTGCCCCGCGCTGGGTGGCGAAGCCGCCCTAAAACCAAACACCGCGACCTGTCTGGCAGGCTGCGGTGTTTTTTATTGGGGCGGCTTCGCCACCCAGCGCGGGGCAAGCCCGCTCACTACAACACCGGGGTGGTTAGTAGCCCAGCGACAGGCCGGTGTTACGACGCGGGTCATTCGCCCCATAGAAGCGGTTGTTACCCACCGGCTTACCCTCCAGGGACGGTGCCCCCACCAGGATCGCCGCCAAGTGGTTCGCATCCTGCGGCCCGGCAAACTTGTGGCCCCAGCTTTCCAGAATCTTCTGGGTGTCCGGGCTGATCGCGAAGGTCTCCAGGTTGGTGGTTTCCGGCATCCATTGCTGGTGGAAACGCGGCGCGTCCACGGCTTCCTGGATGTTCATCTTATAGTCGATGACATTCAGGATGGTCAGCAGGGTCGCGGTAATGATGCGGCTGCCGCCCGGTGTACCCACCACCATCACGGCCTTGCCGTCCTTGGTCACGATGGTCGGGCTCATCGACGACAGCGGCGCCTTGCCCGGTGCGATGGCGTTGGCTTCACCCTGGACCAGGCCGTACATGTTCGGCACCCCGACCTTGACGGTGAAGTCGTCCATTTCATCGTTGAGGATCACCCCGGTCTTGCTCGCCATCACGCCCGCACCGAACCAGTCGTTGAGGGTGTAGGTCACCGAGACCGCGTTGCCCCACTTGTCGACGATGGAATAGTGGGTGGTGTTGTTGCCTTCATGGGGCGACACACCGGGTTTGATCGCCTGGGAATCCCCGGCCTTCTGCGGCTCGATGGCGTCACGCAGCTTGGCCGCGTAGTTCTTGTCCAGCAGATGCTCGATCGGGTTCTTCACGAAATCCGGATCGCCCAGGTAGCTGTTACGGTCCACGTAGGCGTGGCGCATGGCTTCGATCTGGTAGTGCAGACCCTGGGCCGAGTGATAGCCCAGGTCGGCCATCGGGTAGCCTTCGAGGATGTTCATGATCTGGCAGATCACCACACCGCCCGAGCTTGGCGGCGGTGCCGAGACCACGTGGTAGCCACGGTAGTCACACTCGATGGGCGCCAGTTCGCGGGTCTTGTACTTGTCCAAGTCGGCCTGGGTGATGATGCCCTTGCCGGCCTGGCTGGAATCCACCAGGGCCTTGGCGACCCACCCTTTATAGAAACCGTCGCTGCCCTTGGCGGAGATTTCCTTCAGGGTTTTCGCCAGGTCTTTCTGCACCAGCTTCTGGCCGACCTGCATCGGCTGGCCGTTGTGCAGGAAAATCCCGCGCATATCCTTGTCTTTTTCGAACTCGCCGGTGGCGGTGTGCAGCAGATCGATATCACCCTGCTCCAGGGCAAAACCGTTTTCCGCCAGCTTGATCGCCGGGGCAATCACCTGGGCGCGCTTGAGGGTGCCGTACTTGCTCAGGGCCAGCTCCATGCCGGAGACGGTGCCGGGCACGCCGACGGCCAGGTGACCCTTGGCACTCAGGCCTTCAACGACATTGCCGGCCTTGTCCAGGTACATATCGGCGGTGGCCGCCAACGGGGCCTTTTCGCGGAAGTCGAGGAAGGTCTTGCGCCCATCCGCCAGTTGCACGGTCATGAACCCGCCGCCGCCCAGGTTACCCGCCGCCGGGTACACCACCGCCAGCGCATAGCCGACCGCCACGGCGGCATCCACCGCGTTACCGCCGGCCTTGAGTACATCCACGCCGACATGCGTGGCCAAATGCTGGGCGGTCACCACCATGCCATTTTCACCGGCCACCGGGGCCTGGGACGCGGCTTGTACGCCGCTGACCGTCAACACCAAGGCGGTGGCAATCAGTGTGCGGCTGAAGGGTTGGTATTTCATCCATGGCTACTCTAGTTATTGAGATGCACCAAAATAGCCCGTCCCGAATTTAATCCCCAGCGCAATGGCGTTTTTATTACAGAACCTGTCGGTCACAGAACGGCACGTACAAAGCCGCGTTGCAGATCCTCAATCAACGCCGCCACATCTTCCAGACCGATATGCAGGCGCACCACCGGGTTCAGCCCACGGTCGGCCGCACTGTCGCGGTCGCCGGTGTCGGCCACGGTGACCAGGCTTTCATAGCCGCCCCACGAAGCGCCCAGGCCGAACAGCTGCAAGCCGTCGATAAACCGCTCGACGTAAGCGGCGTCTGCATTGACCAGTTCAAACGACAACAACCCATTGCTGCCGGTGAAGTCCCGGCGCCACAACCCATGCCCAGGATGCCCGGGCAAGGCCGGATGGAACACGCGCTTGACCTGCGGTTGCGCCTGCAACCACAGGGCGATGTCCACGGCCTGGCGTTCGTGCACATCCAGGCGTGATGCCAGGGTGCGGGCGCCGCGCAGGATCAGGTAGGCGTCGTCGGCACTCACCGCGTTGCCGAAGGTGTCGCTCATCCTGCCCAGCGCCGGCCAGGCCGCTGGTGTGGTGCACACGCTGCCCATCATCACGTCGCTGTGGCCGCCGAGGTATTTGGTCAGGGCCATGATCGAAATATCCGCGCCCAACGCCAGTGGCCGGTACAGGTAGCCCGAGCCCCAGGTGTTGTCGACGGCGAGCAGGATGTCGCGTGGCTTGCACAACGCGGCAATCGCCGGCAGATCGCACAGCTCATACAACAGTGAGCCCGGCACTTCGGCGTAGACCAGCCGGGTGTTGGCTTGCAGTTGCGCTTCCAGCCCCTTGCCATCGGGTGCGAAGTAGCTGACCTCGATGCCGAACGGCTGGAGGAATTCACGTGCCAGCTTGCGCACCGGGGAATACACCGCGTCGGTGATCAGCACATGATCGCCGGGGCGCAGGTAGGCCAGGAACACCTGGGCCGCCGCCGCCAGGCCCGTGCCGTAGAGCCGCGTGCGAAAGCCGCCCTCCAGCTCGGTGACCAGGTCTTCCAGCGCATGGGAGGTCGGGTTGCCACGCGCGCCGTAGCTGAGCACCCGCTCGCTGTCGCGGCGGGCACGGGCGTCGCGCATCTGCGCCAGGTTGTCGAACAGCACGGTGCTCAGGCGCGTAATCGGCACATTGACTGCGCGGCCGCCATGACCTTTTTCGGTACGCGCGGCATGGATCAAGCGCGTGCGCACCCGCGACACAGGTGCCAACGGCTGGAGGCTGGCGATTTCCGCTTCGCTCATTTGCGCGAGCAGGCCGATTTCCCAGGCCAGGTACTGGCGCGCGGCGTCCTTGTTGCCGTTGTGACGGTCGTGGGTGAAAAACAGGAAGTCGATGCACTCGGCGTCGGGCGGTGTCTGCGGATCCTGGTTGACCGGCAGGCCGGCCGAGGCCCAGGCAGCGAAGCCACCGTCGAGCAACCGGGCCGACAGGCCTTCGGCAGCAAAGGCCGCCAATGCCGGGTCATCCGCCACCAGCACCAAGGGACGATGGTCGGTCTTGAGCCGCGCACGAATCGACCAGCGGGACCCGGCAATATGGCCCTTGCGGTAGGCCATGCTCGGGCGCAGGTCGATCAGGTTCACATCGCTCAATTCCAGCGCCAGGGCCTGGGCGCTGATCAGCGGCAACGGCTCATACGCCACCGTCGGCAACACCGGCAGCGCCAGACTGCTGTCGATACCACCGCTGAGCACATAGGCTTGGTGCCCGAGTTGACGCAGCCAACTGGCGACAATCGGCGCACGCACGCCATCGCTGTCCACCAGCACGATGCGCGCCTGGCGCACGCCGATATACAGGTCGGTGGCCTGGATCAACTGCCCGCCCGGCGTATGTTGCGCGCCTGGCAACGAGCCGAGGGCAAATTCCTCAGCAGTGCGCACATCACACAGGAACAGGCTGCGTTGCGCGTCCTCGGCCCACAGCCGGACTTGATCCGCTGACACCTCGACCACCCCTGCCCGCCCCGCCAACTGCCGTGCCGCCAGACGCTGCGAGGCCAGGTCGCCCTTGACCTGATCGGCATAACGCCGAGTACTGCCATGTTCCAGCTGGAAATCTTCGAGGTACCAGCCCTGGGTACCGTTTTCCAGGGCATAGACAGGGTTTTTCAGGCCCAGGTTGATCAGGGTCTGGGCGCCGATAATGCTGCGGGTGCGTCCTGCACAGTTGATAACGATGGGCGTGCGTTCATCCGGCACCAGATCCTGTACGCGGTAGCCCAGCTCACCGTTGGGGCAGCAGATGGAACCGGGGATGGTCATCTTGCGGTACTCCTCGAACGGTCGCCCGTCCAGCACCACCAGCGGCTCGCCACTGGCTTGCCAATCGGCCAGTTGCCGGGCGGTGACGTGAGGCGTATGGCTGGCCTCTTCGACCAATTCGCCAAAGGCCTTGGACGGCACATGCACACCGGCAAACAGCTGCAACCCCGCCGCCTGCCAACCCTCGGCACCGCCCTCCAGCACATGCGCGCGGCGGTAGCCCAGCGCCTGCAAACGCGCGGCAACCAGCGCCGCCACCTCGCCGCCATCCTGGTCATAGATCACCAGCCTCACCTGCGGGTTGGGCGCCAGGCGGCGTACCTCCAGCTCCAGGCGGCTATAGGGCAGGTTCACCCCATGGAACAGGTGGGCTTCGCCGTATTGCCCGTGTTCGCGCACGTCGAACACGGCGATTTCCTGCCCATCGAACAGCCATTGCTGCAGTTGACGTGGGGTGATGGTCTGGCTCATGGAAGTCCCAACAATTAAGAGAAAAGTGACGGCAACGCGTCAGGCATAGGCCTTGATCGACGGCGCCATCTGCGAGGCGTTGTAGTTGAGGATGCGGCCGTCCGCGTCCACACCGTAGCGGCCGTTCAGGGATTCCAGCGGCAAGCCATACAGGTGGAAATGCAACGTGGCCTGCTCACCTTCAACCTTGATGCCATGCAGGTCTTCACCGAGGAACGAGATCGACGTGCCCGGCTGCACAATCACTTCCTTCTCAAGGCTCAGGGTGGTGAAGCCCGGCTCATGGCCTTGGTCATTGCGTACATAGACGTAGTTGATCTCCTGGCCTTCCACCGCGCTGATGATCGCCCAGGTCTCATGGTTGTGCGGCAGCGTGCTTTTGCCCGGCAACAGCGAGTTGAGGTACAGGGTCGGCGTATCGCCGTCGTCGTTGAGACGATAGCGGAATGCGGTGCTGCCCTGCCCTGGCACAGGCGCGGGGAATTCTTCGAAGTTGAACAGGTCGCGGCGCTCGGCCAATTGTTCCAGCAGGCCGACGATGTCCACCAGGGCTGCGCGGTCTACGCCGCGCTGGTTGATGACGCGGATCTGCTGCAAAAACGCCTCGATCACGGCGGCACGGTTTGCGTTGCTCATCACGGTTTTCCTCTTATCAGACTGACAGGCTGTAACGGCTCAAATGGGTCAACAGGTACGGGTCATGGTGGATGGGGCCACGGCGCCCCGAATCGCCCAAGGCATGGCGCAGGAACGTCCGGGTGCGTTCGTTGCCAGGGTTCTGGAAGATCTGCGTGGCGCTGCCATGCTCGACAATCACGCCGTTTTCGGTGAAGTACACGACGTCGCTGATCTCTTCGGCGAAGCGCATTTCATGGGTGACCAGCACGCAGGTCATGCCCTCTTCGGTCAATTCGCGAATCACCGTCAGCACTTCGCCGACGGTTTCCGGGTCGAGCGCCGAGGTCACTTCGTCAAACAGGATCAGCTCCGGGCGCATCGCCAGGGCGCGGGCAATCGCCACGCGCTGCTGCTGGCCGCCGGACAACTGGCCGGGGTACGCATCGGCCTTGTGCTCCATGCGCACCTTGGCCAGCAGCGCCCGCGCGTCTTTTTCCGCATCGGCACGGCTGCGACCGAGCACCTTGCGCGGGGCGATCACCAGGTTTTCCAGCACCGACAAGTGCGGGAACAGGTTGTATTGCTGGAACACAAAGCCGACGCGCTTGCGCAACTCGATGCGCTGGGCTTCCTGGACCAGGCTGTCGACCTGGGTCTGGCCCACGCGAATACTGCCGCGCTGGGGCTGCAACAGCCCGGTGATGCAGCGCAGGATCGTGGATTTGCCCGAGCCGGACGGGCCGATAATCGACACGGCCTGGCCACGCAGCACGTCGAGGTCGATGCCCTTGAGCACCGGGTTGGCGCCGAACGACAAGTGCACATCCCGCAGGCTCACCAGGGGTTCAGTAGAAGGCATAACGGCGCTCCAGGTGTTGGGTCAGGCGGGAAATCGGGTAGCAATAGGCAAAGAACAGCACCAGCAGGCTCAGGTAGATCACCACGGTAAAGCCGGTCATGTTCACGGTGTTGCTGGCGATCTGCGCGGTGTCGATCACGTCATGCACACCCACCAGCGAGGCCAGCGCGGTGCCCATGGTGACTACCGCGTAGAGGTTCATCCACGGCGGCAACATGCGCTTGAAGCACTGCGGCAGGATGATCGAGCGAAACAGCTGGCCACGGGTGAATGCCAGGGACCGCGCGGCTTCCCATTGGGTGCTGGGGATCGAACCGATGGCGCCCCGGAAGATTTCCGCCACGTTGGCGCTGGCCGGTAACGCCAGGCCGATAGTGACCTTGACCCAATCGGGGAACGACACATAGCTGCTGCCGATACGAATCTCGAACGGGAACACGTAGGTAGTGAAATAGATCAGCACCAGCCACGGCGCATTGCGAAACACCTGCACCCACAGCCGCGCCACAAAGCCCAGGGGCGACAACGCCAACGCACCGATCACCAGGCCCAGCACCGACCCCATGCCGATCGCCAGCAGGCTGATCAGGATATTCTGGCCAAAGCCTGCGACCAGCGCCGGCGACCACTGCCACAACGCCGACAGCACGGGAAATGAATCAATGGCCATAGCCGGGCATCCTCAGGCGCGCTTCAAGCCAGCGCCCCACACAATTGACGATAAAACTCAGCAGGCCGAAAAAGCTCAGGATCAGGAGCATCAGCTCCAGTACGTTGTCACTCTGGGTCCAGATCATGATCGCCGCGTAGGTGATGTCGCCCACCGCAATCGCGGAGGCCACGGCGGTCATCTTCACCAGGTCAATCAGGTTGTTGATCAACGACGGCAAGGCAAAGCGCAGCGCCAGGGGCAACTGCACATTCCACAGCAACTGGCGGCGGCTGAAGGCCAGGGAGCTGGCGGCCTCCAGCGTGACGACAGGCACCGCTTCGATGCCGGCGCGCAAGGCCTCGGCATGAAACGCGCCCTTGTGCAGCGAGATCACGATCACCACCCAGGCGAACGGCGTCAGCGGGTTGGCCGCGCCGACCGCCTGGGTCAACAGCATGTTCAACACCAGGAACGCGCAGTAGAGCTGCACCAGCGTCGGCGTGTTGCGCGTGACTTCCACAAACACCCGCGCCGGCTTGGCCAGCCACGGGTTGCCTGAAGTCAGCATCGCCGCCAGCGTGATCCCCGCCAGCAGACTGCCGAGGATCGTGAACAGGCACAGCAGGCCGGTGGTCAGCGCGCCCTGGACCAGGCTGCCGCGCTGATAGGCGTCGAGCAGGAAGGTGTAGTTCAGGCCGATACGCGCGGCCCAATCGACGAAAAGCTCAAGCAGATGGCTCATCTCCATTGCCGGCTCAAGCACCCTTGAACTGTTTCTGCAACTCCACCAGGGCCGGTGATGCCGGACTGATGCGGTTGCGGGTCTGGGCCTCGATCAGCCAGCCGCTGCGGTGCAGTTCCTTGACGATCGGGTCGAGTTTGGCCTGGGTGTCACTCTCGCCGCGACGGGTCCAGATCACCGACGGTGCCGGGTTGAGCTCCGGACCAAGGACGCGGTAGTCCTTCCATTCGGCACTGTCGTTGATCAATGGGTTGATCAGGGTAGAGTCGTGCACCGCCGCGACGCAGTTGTTGCCCCGCAGGGCCAGCAGCGATTCGGACGAGCTCTTGAACGCCTTGAGCTGCGCGCCGAACTCGGTCAGCGGCTTGACGTAGCTGCTGCCCTGGGAGGTGCACACGGGTTGGTCCTTGAGGTCTTCCCAGCGGGAGAACTGGCTGTCTTTGAGCACCGCAGCCGCACCGCCGACGCGGTAGAACGGCGTCGGCACGAAGCCGAGGATTTCACCGCGTTCGGCGGTCCATTCCATATTGGCGATGAGCAGGTCGACCTTGCCCTGTTGCAGGAACTGCACGCGATTGGCTGGCAATACCGGCACCAGCTGCACCTCGGCCTTGAGTTGACGGCCCAGCTCATTGGCCAGGTCGACGTTCAAGCCCTTGGGCTGTTGCGTCGCCGGATCGATGCTGCCAAACGGCCCGCCGGACAACAACACGCCCACCACCAGCACATGGCGCTGCTCGATCTTGTCCAGGGTCGCATCGGCCTGCGCCGCCACACTGCCGCCCAGGGCGATCATCGACCCCAGGGCCACCGGCAACCATTTCTTGAACATCATTGGACTTCCCCCTGGCGAATGATCGGCGTACCCCGACCTGATGGAGGGGCATGCTAGGGAGAGTGCGCGGGCAACGGAAATGCAAATATCTCATATCGTTATAACTTGCCGTATCTGCCCCGCCTTCGTTTTTGGCATAACCCTTTATTTATTGGACCACGAAAAAATAATCTTCAGAAAAGCATAAATATCTGTAATGTTTAACTTCACGTCCTTGATATAAAACCGCCCCTGGAAATGGCCATGTCGACCCTCGACCTTGAACTCCTGCGCACCTTTATCGCCGTGGTCGACCACCACAGTTTCGCCGAAGCCGGCACGCACCTGGCGCGCACCCAGTCGTCCGTGACCCAGCATATGCAGCGCCTGGAGCAGCAAGTGGGGGTCAGCCTGTTCGAGAAGCGCGGCCGGCAAAAACAACTGACCGAGCCCGGCCTGCAACTGCTGCGTCATGCGCGGCAGATGCTCGCGCTGAATGACGATGCATTGAATTCCCTGCGCGAGAGCAGCCTGAGCGGTGTGCTGCGCATCGGCTCGCCCCACGATATTGCCGACACCATCCTGCCGCCGATCCTCAGCCATATCGCCCGCTCGGCGCCGCGCCTGCGCCTGGAGATCGACGTGGGCCGCAGTCCGTTCCTGATGGACGACCTGCACAGGGGCAAGGTGGACATGGTGATCTCCACCCGCGCCGACCCGAACCTGGAAGGCTTTGCGCTGCGTACGTCGCCGGTGTGGTGGATCTGTTCGGCGCAGTACATCCACCAGCCGAGCGAGCCGCTGCCGCTGATCCTGGTGGATGAGCCGAGCATCTACCGGCGCTACGCGCTGGAGGCGCTGGAACGGGCGAACATTCCCTGGCGCCAGGCGTACCTGGCGTCGAACCTGATCGGGATTAAAGCGGCCACTCGCGCGGGCCTGGGCGTGACGCCGCGCAGCATGGAAATGCTCGGCCCGGACATGCGCGTGCTGGGCGAAACGGATGGGTTGCCGAGGTTGCCGGAGGTCACGTATTACCTGTGGATTCGGCCGAATACGGCGAACCCCATTGCGCGCAAGGCGTATGACTTGATTCGGGGCAGCCAGGGCCTGTAAAGACGGGGCTGGCATCTGGATTTTATCCCGTTAGAATCATCGCCATTCCCGCCTGCCCTCCCTGACACGAGCCCCTTCATGAGCTTTGATTTCGATACGATCCACCCCCGCCTCGGCACTGGCAGCACCAAATGGAATCGCTACCCGGCCGATGTGTTGCCGATGTGGATCGCCGACATGGACATCGCCGCGCCGCCCGCCGTGCTGCAAGCCCTGCACGCGCGCCTCGACCAGCGGATTCTCGGCTACAGCGTGGCCGGCCCGGATGTACGCGAGGCCATCGTGGCCGACCTGTGGGCCAAGTACGCCTGGCGCGTGCAGCCCGACGACCTGCTGTTCCTGCCTGGCGTTGAGCCTGGCTTCAATATGGCGCTGCACGCCTTCGTCCAACCGGGCCAGCCGGTGGTGCTGCAAACCCCCAACTACCGGCCGATTCGCCTGGCGCCCGGCCACTGGAACCTGCCGCGCATCGAAGTACCGTTCGAGTTGAACAACGCCGAATACATCACCCCCATGCCCGCCCTGCGCAAGGCCCTGACCGGCGCCGGCGCACTGCTGCTGAGCAACCCGCACAACCCCATCGGCAAGGTCTTCCCCCGCGAAGAACTGCTGGCCCTGGCCACTGCCTGCCTGGAAAACGGCGCGCTGATCATCAGCGACGAAATCCACGCCGAACTGTGCTTCGACGGCCGCCGCCACATCCCCACCGCCAGCCTTAGCCCTGAGATTGCCCAGCGCACCATCACGCTGATGTCGGCGAGCAAGGCCTACAACGTGGCCGGCCTGAAGACCTGCTTTGCGGTGATCCAGAACGCCGGGATCCGCGAGCGCTTCAACCAGGCCCGCTGCGGCATGGTCGACAGCGTCAGCCCCCTGGGCCTGGAAGCCACCCGCGCCGCCTACAGCCAGTGCGGTGAATGGCTCGACGCGCTGAAGCACTACCTGCAAGCCAACCGCGATTACCTGCTCGACGCCGTGCAAACCCGCTTGCCCGGCGTGGTGATGCATGCGCCGCAAGGCACCTTCCTCGCCTGGCTGGACTGCAGCGCCCTGGGCCTGGACGACCCACAGCAGTTCTTCCTGGAGCAGGCCAAGGTCGGGCTGAGTGCGGGGATCGAATTCGGTGACGACAGCCAGCAGTTCGTGCGCCTGAACTTCGGCTGCCCACGGGCTTTGCTGGAAGAGGGTCTGCAACGTATGGAGCGTGCGCTGCAGCAGCGCTGAGGCAGACTTTATGAATGTGGGAGCAGCGCTCCCACATCCGGTGGGCTTCACAGCTTGGCGATGGACACTTCGGTGGACTTCACGAAGGCAATCACTTCGCTGCCTACCTTCAATTCCAGGTCACGCACCGAGCGGGTGGTGATCACCGAGGTGACGATGCCGGACGCGGTTTGCACGTCGATTTCGGACACCACCTCCCCCAGCAGGATTTCCTTGATCACGCCCTTGAACTGGTTGCGCACGTTGATCGCTTTAATAGTCATGTCGGCTTTCCTTTTGGCTGTTGGGTCAATCCGCACGAATGCGCAGGCCCTCAAAGTGCGCTATCACGTAGAATATTAAAAGGAATATATAACTCTTTATTTATTCTATAAACGCATATGAACACTGTTGCCTTACCAACATCTGATCAACAATTTGCTCCCCTGGTAGCAGCTGCCGAGCCCCGGCGAGGCTGCGTCGGCCGCGACTCGAGCCTGAATCGGCAGCGCGCCTGACGCAGCCTCGCTTGCGCTCGGCAGCTGCTACGGATGTGGATAAGGCGATATTTACGGTTAAGACGTTATCTACGCGGGGGAGCGCTGGCCTTGGCATAGAGACTGCATATTCCTGGAAAGCATGATGGAACATGCCGAATCAGTTTTCTGAATATAAGAAAAGCCTTCTCTCAACGCCTTGTCCGGAGCTGTTCCATGAAACCCTTCACCCAGCGTGTACTCGGCGCCTGCGCCCTCGTCCTGAGCCTGCAGGCGCAGGCATATGCCGCCGAAACCGATCCCGCCGAAGTCAACCTCGACTACGCCTACTACTCGCCGGTCAGCCTGGTGCTCAAGCACTTCGGCTGGCTGGAACAGGCCCTGCCCCACAGCAAGGTCGGCTGGGTCCTGAGCCAGGGCAGCAACCGCTCCCTGGAATACCTCAACAGCGGCGGCGTGGATTTCGCTTCGTCCGCCAGCTTGTCCGCCGTGTTGAGCCGCGCCAATGGCAGCCCGATCAAATCGGTGTACGTCTACAGCCGCGCCGAGTGGACCGCCCTGGTGGTGCGCAAGGACTCACCACTCAACAGCGTCAGCGACCTGAAGGGCAAGAAAATCGCCGCCACCAAAGGCACCGATCCGTACCTGTTCACCCTGCGCAGCCTGCAACAGGCCGGGCTGAAAAAAGACGACGTGGAGCTGGTGCACCTGCAACATCCCGACGGTCGCACCGCCCTGGAAAAAGGTGACGTGGACGCCTGGGCCGGCCTCGACCCGCACATGGCCGCGAGTGAAATCCAGGCCGGTTCGCGCCTGCTGTACCGCAACAAGGACTTCAACAGCTACGGCGTGGTGAGCGTCACCGAGCAGTTCGCCAAGGCGCACCCACAGACCATCACCAAGGTGCTCGGGGCGTATGAAAAAGCCCGGGATTGGGCGGTGAAGCACCCCGATGAATTCGCCAGGTTGCTGGCGGATGAATCCGGCCTGCCGCTGGAAGTGGCCAAGCTGCAATTGTCGCGTACCGATCTGAGCACGCCGTTGTTGAGCGCCAAGGATGTGCAGTCGTCGAAGGCGGCGGCGCCGATCCTGGTGTCCGAGGAGTTGGTGCGTCGTGGGGTGAATGTGGACCAGGTGATCGATCAACTGATCGACCCTTCGTTTGGCCAAACCCTGTCGAAGCAATAAGGGGCGCGCGATGACCAGCAAAAGCCAGGCATTGCCCCTTCCGGCCCCCGCAGTCAGCCAGCGCAGCGCCTGGCCACGACGGTTCAAAGGCCTGGTCTTGCCGGTGCTGATCCTGATGATCCTGGAAGGGGTCGTGCGGGTGGGCTGGCTGCCGTCCTACCAGATGCCGGCGCCCAGCGAGATCGCCGTGACCCTCACCGACCTCGCCGAGGGCGCCTTGTGGAAACACATCAGCGCCAGCCTCGCCCGCGTGCTGCTGGGCTTTGCCATCGGCGCCGGCCTGGCCCTGGTGTTCGCCGCCTGGGTCGGTTTGAGCCGTGAAGCCGAAGCCTATCTGGAGCCGACCTTCGCCGGCCTGCGTTCGATCCCGAGCCTGGCCTGGGTGCCCTTGCTGCTGCTTTGGCTGGGCATCGATGAAACCTCGAAGATTGTGCTGATCGCCATTGGCGCGTTTTTCCCGGTGTACCTCAATGGCGTCGCGGCGATTCGCGATATTGATCGCAAGCTGGTGGAAGTCGGGCAAATGTACGGGTTCAGTCGCCGCCGCCTGGTGCGCCGGATCCTGCTGCCCGCCGCCCTGCCCGGCCTGTTTACCGGGTTGCGCAGTGGCTTGAGCCTGGCGTGGATGTTCCTCGTGGCGGCCGAACTGATCGCGGCGACCAAGGGCCTGGGTTACCTGCTCAGCGATGGGCGGGAAACCTCTCGGCCCGACATCGTGCTGGCCGCCATTATCGTATTGGCGCTACTGGGCAAGGTCAGCGACGGCCTGCTCGCGGCGTTGGAGAAACGCTGCCTGGCCTGGCGCGACACCTTCACCGGCCAAGGAGCGGAACAATGAGTACGCAGCCGTTATTGGACATTCAGGTGGAGCGTAAAAGCTTTGCCAGCACCACCGTATTGAAAGATGTACGCCTGGCCTTGCAGCCGCGCGAAGCGGTCAGCCTGCTGGGCCCCAGCGGCTGTGGCAAAAGTACCCTGCTGCGGATCGTCGCCGGGTTGGAAAAGGACTTCCAGGGCGAACTGCGCAGCCCTGACGGCGACGTGGCGTTCGTGTTCCAGGAACCGCGCCTGATGCCCTGGCTCACGGTGGAGCAGAACATTGGTTTCAGCGATGACAACCGCTACGACAGGGCCTGGGTCACACAATTGATCGAGGAAGTCGGCCTCAAGGGCTTCGCCCAGGCGCTGCCCAAGGCATTGTCCGGCGGCATGGCACAGCGGGTGGCGATCGCACGCGGCCTGTATTCACGTCCGCAGGTGCTGTTGCTGGATGAACCGTTCAGTGCGGTGGATGCCTTCACCCGCATGAAGCTCCAGGACTTGCTGCTGCAACTGGCCGCGCACCACGCCATCGCCCTGTTGCTGGTGACCCATGATGTGGACGAAGCGCTGTACCTGAGTGACCGAGTACTGGTGATGGACAACCGGCCCAGCAGCATTCGCCAGGAGCTGACGGTCGACCTGCCGCATCCGAGGGATCGGCGTGACCCGCTGCTGGCCCGGCTCAAGGCGCTGGCCTTGACCGAGTTGCAGCGTGCCCACGTGATCTGAGGACTACTCCTAACCTGTGGCAAGCCCACTCACCACAATAAGCTTGCGCAGGCTCACCCGATAACCCATTCGAGATTGCACCTCCACGCCCCACGTGATCTGAGGACTACTCCTAACCTGTGGCGAGCGGGCTTGCCCCGCGTTGGACTGCGAAGCAGACCCAAAACCAGGCGCTGTGGTTTACCTGACAGAACACAGGGATCCTGATTGGGGCTGCTTCGCAGCCCAGCGCGGGGCAAGCCCGCTCACCACAGCAAGCCCGCTCACCACAATAAGCTTGCGCAGGCTCACCCGATAACCCATTCGAGATTGCACCTCCACGCCCCACGTGATCTGAGGACTACTCCTAACCTGTGGCGAGCGGGCTTGCCCCGCGTTGGGCTGCGAAGCAGACCCAAAACCAGGCGCTGCGGTTTACCTGACAGAACACAGGCATCCTGATTGGGGCTGCTTCGCAGCCCAGCGCGGGGCAAGCCCGCTCACCACAGCAAGCCCGCTCACCCAAATAAGCTTGCGCAGGCTCACCCGATAACCCATTCGAGATTGCACCTCCACGCCCCACGTGATCTGAGGACTACTCGTAACCTGTGGTGAGCAGGCTTGCCCCGCGTTGGGCTGCGCAGCAGACCCAAAACCAGGCGCTGCGGTTTACCTGACAGAACACAGGCATCCTGATTGGGGCTGCTTCGCAGCCCAGCGCGGGGCAAGCCCGCTCACCACAGCAAGCAGGCTGGCCACAAAACCGCATCATGCCGCCTTGCGCAGGCTCACCCAATAACGGGTCCGAGATTGCATCTCCAACCCCAGGGTCGAGGCCAGCAGGCTGAGGATGCGGTCGGTGTCATCCAGGCGAAAACTGCCGGTCACCCGCAGCGTTTCCAGGCTGGGATCCCAACGCAATACGCCCGGACGATAGCGTTCCAGCTCGCGCAGAAAATCCCCCAGCAACTGGTTCTGTGCGGTCAACACGCCGTCGCGCCAGCCTAATTGCAGCACATCGAAGGGCACTGAGGCGCCAAGCCCGGCGGCTTTCAACGGCGCTTGCTGGCCCCCCTGCAATGTCGTCAGGTTTGCGCGCAAATCACGCACCTGCACCGTGCCCTTGAGCACCGACACCAGGCAGCCGGAAGGCAGTTGCCGCACGCACACCTCGGCCTGGCTGACGAGCAATTGGCCGTAGCGGGTTTGCACCGTCATCGCCGCCGTGCCCGGAACGTTCAGCGCCAGCTCACCGTCGACCAGGGTGATGCGCCGTTGTGCCGGGTCCACGTCTACGGCTGTAGCGGTATTGAGTTGCAGGCTGCCCCCTTCGGCCAACGGCAGGCGTTTGCGTTCGCCGGTAGCGGTGTGCAAATCGGCACGCCAGGCTTCGATGGGCAACTGGCGGCTGATCAGCCAGGCCGCCGGCACCAGCGCCGCCACCCCCAGGGC
>NZ_FKLB01000067.1:8717-18337 GCF_900067035.1 Pseudomonas sp. 1 R 17 | reverse complement strand
CCGAGGTAATCCACCACGCCATCCGGGCGGCCACGGGTCAGGTCGCCGCTGCGATACACGCGACTGCCCGGCTTGCCGAACGGGTCCGGCACGAAGCGTTCGGCGGTCAGCGCCGGACGTTCCAGGTATCCACGGGCCACGCCCTCGCCGCCCAGGTACAGCTCACCGGCGACGCCGATGGGTTGCAGGTTGAGTTGCGCGTCCAGCACGTAGCCGCTGCGGTTGCCCAATAGCGTACCAATCGGTGCATACACGGCGCCGCAGGGGTCGCCCTTGCGCGCTTTCCACAGCAACGGCGTGACCACGGTTTCGGTCGGGCCGTAGCCGTTGAACAGGTAGGTCGGCTTGAGCGCGCGCCAGGCCAGGTCGTAGCTGGCTTGCGCCACCGCATCGCCGCCAAAGCAGTACACACGCACTTTCGGTGGATTACCGTCGCGCTCGGCATGCTCGGCCAGTTGTTGCAGGTACACCGGCGGGAACACCGCCATGGTCACGTTGTGACGGTGCATCTGCGCGTAGGTGTACTCGGGCAACCACAGGCTGTCGTCACGGACCAGCACGCTGGCGCCGTTGATCAGCGGGTGCATCCAGCCTTCGTGGGAGCCGTCGAAGGCGAACGACATGAAGTGCAGTTCGCAATCGGCCGGCGATGTTTCATAACGCTCGCCGGTGGCGATGATGTGCGCCACCAACGGCCCATGGGACACCGCCACGCCCTTGGGCAGGCCGGTGGAGCCGGAGGTGTAGATCACGTAGGCAAGGTTGTCGCCGTGCAGTTTTACCTCCGGCGCGGTGTCGCTGTAGTCGGCCCACGCCTCGGTGCGATCGATGGCCAGGCTGTCCAGGCCCTCGGGAATCGGCAGTTGCGGCAACGCACTGGTGTGGGTCAGCAGCAACTTCGCACGGCTGTCCTGCATCATGTACAGCAGGCGATCACGCGGGTACTCGATATCCAGCGGCACATACACACCGCCGGCTTTCATCACCGCGAGGAACGCCACCAGGCTCTCGGCACTGCGCGGCATGGCAATTGCCACGCGCACTTCGGGGCCGATGCCACGGGCGATCAGGGCATGGGCCAGGCGGTTGGCCTGGCGGTCCAGCTCGCCATAACTCAGGGTTTGCGCATCGAACTTGACCGCCACCGCAGCGTGGTTTTCGGCGGCGCGGTCGGCAACCATTTCGTGTACCAGACGCTCGGCCGAGAAGCCGGCGTCAGTCTGGTTCCACAGCTGCAGGATGTGTCGTTGCTCATCCTGGCCCAGCAGGTTGAGTTGGCTGATGGATTGCTGTTGGTCGGCAACCATCGCCTGCAACAGGTTTTGCCAATGGCAGGCCATGCGCTTGATGGTCAAGGCGTTGAACAGGTCGGTCGCGTAACCCAAGGTGGCCCAGATGCTGTCGGTGCCTTCATGCACATCCAGGTCCAGGTCGAAATGGGCGGTCTGGCTCTCCCATTCCAGGCCTTCGACGCGCAGTGTGGACAGCGCGAGTTCGGCGCCGCCCAGGCGCGCTTCGGTCTGGTGGTTGAACATCACTTGGAACAACGGGTTAAGACTCAAACTGCGCTCGGGTTGCAGCGCCTCCACCAGTTGTTCGAACGGCAGGTCCTGATGGTCCTGGGCTTCCAGCGCACGCTGGCGGACCTGCTGCAACAGTTGCGTGACCGAAGTCTGCTCATCGATATCGGCCTTGAGCACCTGGGTGTTGACGAAGAAGCCGATCAGCCGCTCGGTCTCGACCCGGTTGCGGTTGGCAATCGGCACCCCGACGCGCACGTCTTCCTGGCCGCTGTAACGGTGCATCAGCGCCTGGAACGAGGCCAGCAACAGCATGAACAGGGTCACGCCTTCGCGTTGCGCCAGGCCCTTGAGGTCGGCAACCAGCGCGGGCGGCAGCTCGACAAACAGGCGCGCACCACGATGGCTTTGCTCGGCCGGGCGCTGGTGGTCGAAAGGCAATTCCAGCACCGGTTGCTCGCCGCCCAGCAAACCTTGCCAGTACGCAAGCTGCCGGGCTTTTTCGCCCGCGTCCATCCACTCGCGCTGCCAGCGGGCATAGTCGGCGTACTGGATCGGCAAGGCCGGCAGTTGCAGATCCAGGCCCTGGCTGTAGGCGCTGTACAACTGCACCAACTCATCGACCATGATTTGCATCGACCAGCCGTCGGAGACGATATGGTGCAGCACCAGCACCAGTACATGCTCGTCCTTGCCCTGGCGCAGCAACGTGGCCCTGAGCAATGGTCCGGCCTGCAGGTCGAACGGGCGGGCGATCTCGGTTTGCACCTGGGCCTTGAGCCGGGTCGGGTCGCTCTCGACCAGAACGATGTCGACCGTGGCCTGCGGCGCAATCACCTGCACGGTCTGCTCATCACCCTGATGCAAATGGGTGCGCAGACTTTCATGGCGCGCTACCAGCGTGTCGAAGCTGCGTTGCAGCGCGTTCAGGTCCAACTGGCCCTTGAGGCGCAACGCGCTGGGCACATGGTAGGCGGCGCTGTCGGGCTCCAGCAGCCAGAGGAACCACTGGCGCTCCTGGGCGTACGACAACACCAAGGGCACATCGCGGGAAGACGGCACCAACGCCGGCGCCGTCGAACCGACCTGCTTGCCCTCGCTTTGCAGGGCCGCGACAAAGCCGTCGAGGCGCGCTTGTTCGAACAGCACGCGCAGCGGCAACTCGATCCCCAGGTTATGCCGCAGGCGCGACGCCACTTGCATGGCCAGCAAGGAATGCCCGCCCATCTCAAAGAAATGATCGGTCAGGCCAATACGTTCAGCACCGAGGATATCCGCCCAGATCGCGGCAACCTGCTGCTCCAGCACACTGACCGGCGCCACCCAACTGTGCAGCGCCTGGCTCGCATCCGGGCGTGGCAAGGCATGGCGATCCAACTTGCCATTGGGGCTCAACGGCAGTGCCTTCAGGAACATGAAGTGCGCCGGCACCATGTAGTCCGGCAGCTCATCGCGCAAGGCCGTGCGAAGCTGCTCACGCAGTGCGTCCTGCTCGGACTCGGCCGCGGAGATGACCAGGTAGGCGATCAGTTGCTGGTCGGCAGCAATCACCAGCGCTTCGCGGACCGCATCCTGGGCCAGCAGGCGCGATTCGATTTCACCCAGTTCGATACGGAAGCCACGCACCTTGACCTGATGGTCGATGCGCCCGATGTACTCGATCACACCATCGGCACGGTAGCGCGCCAGGTCGCCGGTGCGGTACAGGCGACCGCCGCCAGCGGGGTCAAAGGGGTCGGGAATAAAGCGTTCGGCGGTCAGCGCCGCGCGGTTGAAGTACCCCCGCGCCAGCAATGGCCCGCCGATCACCAGTTCGCCGGCCACGCCCACAGGCACCGGGTTGAGGCTGGCATCCAGCAGGTAGATGGCGCGGCCGTCCAGTACGCGACCAATCGGCATCATTTGCGTGACGGCTTCGCGGCCATCGACATAACCCGCGCAATCGAGGGCCGTGACCGTAACAGTCGCCTCGGTGGGGCCGTAGGTGTTGAGCAGGCGCACATGGCCCAGGCCGGCATCGCGCCAGGAAGCCAAACCTTCCGGCGGCATGGCTTCGCCGCCCGCATGCACCTGGCGCAACCGCCCATAGTCCCGCACACCTCGCTCGGCAAAGTCCCGGGCAATCAGGTGCCAGTAGGCAGTGGTGAGGTCGACCACCGAAATCTCATGTTCGATCAGTTGGGTGTAGAAGGTGTCGCTATCCCACAGCTCGCCGCCACGCACCACCACCGCGGCCCCGCAGCAGAGCGCCGGGTAGAGTTGCTCGACGAAACCGTCGAAGTTGAATGTACCGAATTGCAGCACGCAGTCAGCGGCGGTCAGCGCAAACACCTCGGTAAACACCTCGACGTGGCGTGCCAACGAAGCCTGGTCGATGCCCACGCCCTTGGGCCGCCCGGTCGAACCCGAGGTGAACATCAGGTAGGCCAGGTTGGCCGGGAACGCGCGCACCTCGGGGTTACTCGACGGGTACTCGGCCAACCACTGCGGATCGGACTCCAGGCAGATCAACGCCAGGTCGGCACTGATCGGCAGGCGCTCCAGCAAGGGATGCTGGGTCAGCAACAGCTGCAAGCCGCTGTCTTCGATCATGCATTGCAGGCGGTCGCGGGGGTATTGCGGGTCCAGCGGTACATAGGCGCCGCCGGCCTTGAGCACGGCCAGCAGGGCCACGATCATTTCCAGCGAACGGTCCACGGCCACGCCGACCAGGCTGTCGGCGCCCACGCCCTGTTCGATCAGGGCGTGGGCCAGGCGGTTGGCGCGCTGGTTGAGGTCGGCGTAACTCATGCGCCGCTGATCCATGATCAGGGCGACGGCGTCGGGCCGGCTCGCCACCTGCTGCTCGAATTTAATCAGCACGCTGCTGTGGGCGGCACGCGCGGGTTGCGGCGGGTTCCACTCATAGAGCATCTGCGCTTGCTCATCGCGGCCCAGCATCGGCAAGTCGGCGACACACTGCCGGGCCGTGCCTACCACGCTCTTCAGCAGGTTTTGCCAATGCGCGGCGAAGCGCTGCAGGGTACTGGCGTCGAACAATGCGGTCGCGTAGGTCAACGAAGCGTGCAGGCCCTCGGCAGACTCCTGGGTGTCCAGGCTCAGGTCGAAATGCGCCGTATGGCTGTCCCACTCCAGCCCCTGCACCTGCAGCCCCGGCAATTGCTGGCTGCCACGGTTGGCATGGGCGTCGGACTGGTGATTGAACATCACTTGGAACAGCGGGTTGTGGCTCAGGCTGCGCTCGGGTTGCAGGGCCTCGACCAACTGTTCGAAAGGCAGGTCCTGATGGGCCTGCGCCCCCAACGCATGCTCCTTGACCTGCTGCAACAGCTGGGCAAAGGTCATGTGCCCGTCGATCTCGGCCTTGAGCACCTGGGTATTGACGAAGAAGCCGATCAGTTGCTCGGTTTCCAGGCGGTTACGGTTGGCGATAGGCACGCCGACACGGATGTCCGACTGGCCGGTGTAGCGGTACAACATCGACTGGAAGGACGCGAGCAGCAGCATGAACATGGTCACGCCTTCGCGCTGCGCCAGGGCGCGCAAGCCCTCGACCACGGCAGGTTCGACCAGCACATCCAGACGCGCACCTTCGTAACGTTGTATCGCCGGGCGCGGGCGGTCCAGCGGCAGCTCCAGTACCGGCTGCACATCCCCCAGGCGGGCCCGCCAGTAGGCCAATTGCCGGGCTTTTTCGCCCGCCTCCATCCAGCCACGCTGCCACTGGGCGTAGTCCGCGTATTGAATCGGCAGCAGCGGCAGCACTGGCTCGAGCCCCTGGCTGTAACCGGCATACAAACTCACCAGTTCATCGACCATGACCTGCATCGACCAGGCATCCGACACGATGTGGTGCTGGACCAGTATCAGCACATGCTCGCGCTCGCTCAGTTGCAGCAGTTTGATGCGCAGTAACGGGCCGGCCTGCAGGTCGAATGGCCGGGCGATTTCTCGCTCCACCCACCCCTGCAATTCGCCGGAGGTGGCTGCGCCCACGACCTGGTGTTCAATGACCGGCGCAGCCTGTTCGAGCACACGCTGAACGGTCTGGCTCACGTCGGAAAAAAATACCGTGCGCAAGGTTTCATGGCGCTGCACCAGAGTGTCGAACGCACGTTGCAGGGCCACACGGTCAAGCGCACCCGACAGGCGCAGCGCGGCAGGAATGTGATAGGCCGCGCTGTCGGGTTCCAGCTGCCAGAGGAACCACTGGCGCTCCTGGGCGTACGACAGGGCCAGCGGCTGTGTGCGATCGGCGCGGGTGATCTGCGCGACCTCGGCGCCTGCATCCCCCAATGACGCCACGAAGGCGCCCAGCACCGGTTGCTCAAACAGGCTTTTGAGTGCCACCTCGATACCCAGCGCCTGGCGCACACGGGACACCATGCGGGTCGCCAGCAGCGAATGACCGCCGAGCTCGAAGAAATGGTCCTCCAGGCCCACCTGTGGCACACCCAGCACCTCGGCCCAGATCGCGGCCACCTGCCGGGCTTTCTCACCGACCGGCGCCACATAGCGTTTTTGCAGCAGGCTGGCGTCTGGCTTGGGCAGCGCCTTGCGATCCAGCTTACCGTTCGGGGTCAGCGGTAGGCGGGCCAGGAACAGCATGTGCGCCGGCACCATATAATCCGGCAGCACCTCGCGCAGTGCGGCCTTGAACGCTTCGCGCAAGGCGCCCTGATCGGCTTCCGGCGTCAAGGTGTCGGTCACCAGATAGGCCAGCAACTGGTCATGCTCGGCCACCACCACGGCTTCGCGGATCGCACGCTGCTCACGCAGGCACGCCTCAATCTCTCCCAGTTCGATACGGAACCCACGCACCTTGACCTGATGGTCGACGCGGCCGATGTACTCGACCACGCCATCCGCGCGATAGCGCGCCAGATCGCCTGTGCGATAAAGCCGCTCACCGTTGCGCGCAAACGGATTGGGCACAAAACGCTCGGCGGTCAACGCAGCCCGGCCGTGATACCCCCGGGCCAGGCCGACACCGCCGATCAGCAGCTCACCGCTGGTGCCTACCGGGCTCGGAGTGAGCTCGGCATTGAGGATAAACAACGAGGTGTTGGCGATTGGCCGACCGACAAAGGGCACCGGCTCGACCAACTCATGGGCCGCCGACCAGATGGTGGTTTCGGTCGGGCCATACAGGTTCCACACCGCGCCCTCTTGGGCCAGCATGCGCTGGGCCAGGTCGGCCGGCAGCGCCTCGCCGCCGCACAGGCACTTGACCCCGCGCAGTAAGGCGCGGCGTTCGCTGTCCAGGAGCATGCGCCAGCTCGAGGGCGTGGCTTGCACCACACTGATCGCTTCGCGCTGTACCAGATCCAGAATCGCCTCAGGGTCCAGGGACACGTGCTTGTCGGCCAGTACCACCGTCGCACCTGTCGCCAGCGGCACGTAGAGTTCCAGGGCAAAGATATCGAACGAGAACGTCGTCAACGACAACAGCCGCGCGTCAGCGCCAATGGCCAGGGTGCTGGCCATGCCATGGGTGAAGCTGCTCAGTGCGCCATGACGCACCATCACGCCCTTGGGCTTGCCGGTGGAACCGGAGGTGTAGATCACATAGGCCAGGTGCTCGCCCGTCAGTTCGATATCGGGGTTGGCGCTGCTGTAGCGCGCATCTTCCTGTGCGTCCATGAGCAGCAATTGCTGGTCAGCCGCCAGTGGCAGGCGTTCGTGCAGGTCGCCGGCAGTCAATAGCACGCGAGCGCGGCTGTCTTCCAGCATGAAGGCCAGCCGGTCCGCCGGGAATTGCGGATCGAGCGGCACGTAGGCGCCACCGGCCTTCAGCGTCGCCAGCAGGGCCAAGACCATGTCCACCGAGCGGTCGAGGGCCACCGCCACCAGCACGTCCGGGCCTACGCCGGCTTCGAGCAAACGATGGGCCAGGCGGTTGGCGCAACAGTTCAGCTCGCCGTAACTCAGCGCCTGGCCGTTGCACACCAGGGCAATGGCGTCGGGGCGCGCTTGCGCCTGGGCCTCCAGCAACCGATGCACGCCCTCGTCCTGCGCAAACGCCATGGGCGTGTGGTTCCAGCCGTGCACCTGTTGCTGCCACTGTGCATCATCCAACAGGGGCAACTCACCGATACGGCCGCCGCAATCCTGGGCCACCCGGTGCAACAGGCGATGCCAATGGCCAAGGAAACGCTCCAGGCCAGGCGCATCAAACAAGTCAGTGGCATAGGTCAGCGACGCCTGGATACCGTCAGCCGATTCCTGGGTGTCGAGGCTGAGGTCAAACTGCGACGTCTTGCTGTCCCACTCCAGCCCTTGCACTTGCAACCCCGTTACACTGCCGCCACCGCGCTGGGTGTCGGTCTGGTGGTTGAACATCACTTGGAACAACGGGTTGTAGCTCAAGCTGCGCTCGGGCTGCAGCGCTTCCACCAACTGCTCGAACGGCAAGTCTTGATGGGCCTGGGCCTCGACCGCGCGTTGGCGGGTCTGCTGCAGCAATTCACGAAATGTCATCTGGCCGTCGATATCGGCCTTGAGAATTTGCGTGTTGACGAAAAAGCCGATCAGGCGCTCGGTCTCCACCCGATTACGGTTAGCCACCGGCACACCGATGCGGATGTCAGCCTGGCCGCTGTAGCGGTGCAGCACAGCCTGGAACGACGCCAGCAACAGCATGAAAATCGTCACACCTTCACGCTGCGCCAAGGTCTTGAGGCCTGCCACCAGAGAGGCTTCCAGGGTAAGGTCCAGCCTGGCCCCGCGGTAGCTCTGTAGCGCTGGCCGTGGACGGTCCATGGGCATTTCGAGGACCGGTTGCTCGCCGCCGAGCATGCCTTTCCAGTAACCCAATTGGCGCTCACGCTCGCCCGCCTCCATCCAGCTGCGCTGCCATAGCGCGTAGTCGGCGTACTGGATCGGCAAGGCCGGCAGTTGCAGGTCCTGGCCCTGCACATAGGCGGCGTACAGTTGCACCAGCTCGTCGACCATCACCTGCATCGACCAGCCATCGGAGACGATGTGATGCTGCACCAGCACCAGCACATGCTCCTGGGGCGCCAGGCGCAGCAGCTTGACCCGCAACAGTGGACCTTGCTGCAAATCGAATGGCTGGGCGATCTCGGCTTCCACCAGCGCCTTGAGTTCGGATTCCTCGGCGTCGACCAGGGCAATATCCACCCGTACCTGATCGGCAATCACCTGCAAGGCACTGTCGCCGTCCTCCTGCAAATGCGTGCGCAGGCTTTCATGGCGCAGCACCAGTGTGTCAAAGCTGCGCTGCAACGCGGCCACGTCCAGTTGGCCGGTAAGGCGCAAGGCCCTTGGCACATGATAGGCGGTGCTCTGCGGCTCCAACTGCCACAAAAACCATTGCCGCTCCTGGGCATAAGAGAGCCGAAGAGGCTCACCTTCCTGGCGCTTGAAAACCGGGGCAATCTCAAACAGGTTGATGCCTTGCTGCTTGAGCATTACCGCCAACGCTTTCTTTTGCTGCGCCGAAAGTGACCCTACCGACTCGATTAATGCTTGCACGCCACGCCCCTCAGGAAGTCAATTTATCCAAATCTTCTGCTGATAGACGTTTGAGAGCCTCCAAGGATTTAGCCAATGCGTCCTGCACCGGCGAATTATTTGTCTGCTGGCCTGCCACATAGGCGCTGAAATCGGCCAGGGTCGGGGTGGTGAAGATCGATTTGACGTCGAATTCGGCGTGCAGCTGCTCGCGCAGGCGCACCACCACCTGAGTAGCGAGCAGCGAGTGGCCGCCCAGTTCGAAGAAGTTGTCGTTCAACCCCACGCGCGGTACCGCCAGGACTTCGGCCCAGATCGCGGCGATCTGCTGTTCCAGCTCGCTCTGCGGCGCGACATACTCCCGCGCGAGCAAACTGGCGTCCGTCTTGGGCAAGGCCTTTCGATCCAGTTTGCCGTTGGGGCTCAGAGGCATCTGCTCCAGCAGCACCCATTGGGCGGGCACCATGTAGTCCGGCAACTGCTGGGCAAGATGGGCGCTGAGCACATCGCGCCAGTCGTCCCCGGCGTTTTGCAGCACCAGGTAGCCCACCAGGTATTTACCGTCGACCGCCAACACGGCAGCCTCACGGACCCACGCGTGCTCCAGCAGGCGCGCTTCGATTT
>NZ_FKLB01000067.1:0-4459 GCF_900067035.1 Pseudomonas sp. 1 R 17 | reverse complement strand
CAAAGTGGCTGTCGAGGATATAGCAGCCGAGGTTGGCGATCGGGCGGCCAATTGGTACCGCATCGCGGCCTTCGTCCACGCAGGTCCAGTGGGTTACGTCGATGGCGGCTTCGGTCGGGCCGTACAGGTTGTAGAGACCGGCCTGGGGCAGCTTGGCGAAGACCTGCTGCTGGGCATCCACCGGCAGGGCCTCGCCGCTGCACACGATGCGCTGCAGGCTTTGGCAGGTCGACACCGCCGGATCCTGCAGGAAGGCCTGCAGCATCGACGGCACGAAGTGCAGCGTGGTGACCTGCTGTTGATTGATCAGGTTGATCAGCCTGGCCGGATCACGGTGATCACCAGGCGCTGCGACCACCAGGCGCGAGCCGGTCATCAGGGGCCAGAAGAACTCCCACACCGACACGTCGAAGCTGAACGGGGTCTTCTGCAGCACCGTGTCGCTGGCGTCGAGGCAGTAGGCTTCCTGCATCCATTGCAGGCGGTTCAGCAATGCCGAATGACGGTTGCCTGCCCCTTTGGGCTGGCCGGTGGAGCCCGAGGTGTAGATCACGTAGGCGAGGTTTTCACCGTCCAGGGCGATGCCTGGGTTGGCGTCGCTGTAGTCCTCGAAGGCAGACTCGCCCAGCACCAGGGTTTCCAGGCCTTGGGGAATCGGCAGTTGCTCACGCAAGTGCGCCTGGGTCAACAGCAGTTTCACCCCGCTGTCGTCCAGCATGTAGGCCAGGCGTTCGCGCGGGTATTCCGGGTCCAGCGGCACGTAGGCGCCACCGGCCTTGAGCACCGCGAGCAGACCGACGACCATGTCGATGGAACGCTCCACTGCCAGGCCCACCAGTACGTCCGGCCCTACGCCGGCCTCGATCAGGCGATGGGCCAGGCGGTTGGCGCGGCGGTTCAGCTCGGCATAACTGAGCGACACCCCATTGAAGCGCAACGCCGGTGCATCCGGCTGCGCCTGCACCTGGGCCTCGATCAACTGATGCACCCACTGCCCTTGAGGGTAGTCGCGCGCGGTGGCGTTCCATTGAGCGAGTATTTGCTCGCGCTCAGCGACGTTGAGTGTCGCCAGGTCGTGCAAGGGCAATGCAGGATTCGCCACGGCTGCCCGCAACAGGCTCAGCCAATGTTCGGCCATGCGTGCGACGGTGGCAGCGCCGAACAGGTCGGTGGCGTAGGTCAGGGACGCCCAGATCGCGTCGCCGCTTTCCTGGGTGTCCAGGCTCAGGTCGAACTGGGCGCTGTGGCTGTCCCATTCCAGGTTGGCCACGCGCAGGCCCGGCAACTGCTGCGCGGCGGCTGGGGAGTTGGCCTGGTGGTTGAACATCACCTGGAACAGCGGGTTATGGCTCAGGCTGCGCTCCGGTTGCAGGGCTTCGACCAGTTGCTCGAACGGCAAGTCCTGATGGGCCTGGGCCTCCAGCGCACGGCGCTTGGCCTGCTGCAGCAGTTGGGCGAAGCTCATGTGGCCATCGAGGTCGGCCTTGAGCACTTGGGTATTGACGAAGAAGCCGATCAGCGATTCGGTCTCGACGCGGTTGCGGTTGGCAATCGGCACGCCGATGCGAATATCCTGCTGGCCGCTGTAGCGGTACAGAAACGCCTGGAACGCGGCCAGCAACAGCATGAACATCGTCACGCCTTCGCCCTGGGCCAGGGCTTTCAACCCTGCCACCAGTGCCGGTTCCAGCGCGATGTCCAGACGCGCGCCACGGAAGCTCTGTTGCGCCGGGCGGGGTTGATCGAACGGCAATTCCAGCACCGGCTGCGTGCCGCTGAGCAATTCGCGCCAGTACGCCAGTTGACGGGCCTTCTCCCCCGCTTCCATCCAGCTGCGTTGCCACAGCGCATAGTCGGCGTACTGGATCGGCAGCGGCGCCAATGCACAGTCCTGGCCCTGGCTGTAGGCAGCATAGAGTTGCATCAACTCCTGCACCATCACACCCATCGACCAGCCATCGGAGACGATATGGTGCTGCACCAGCACCAGCACGTGCTCCTCTTCGCTCACTGCGAGCAAACTGACCCGCAGCAACGGGCCTTGCTGCAAGTCGAAGGGACGGGCGATTTCGGCTTCGACATGGGCCTTGAGCTGCGCTTCGTCGACTGCACTTTCGGCGATCTCGACCACCCCGTGGGCCAGCACCTCCTGAGTACGTGCCTCGGCGTCCAGGTGCAGGCGTGTACGCAGGCTTTCATGGCGCGCCACCAAGGTGTCGAAACTGCGCTGCAGGGCGGCCTTGTCCAGCTGGCCGCTCAGACGCAGGGCGCCGGGGACGTGATAAGCGTCACTGTCCGGGTCCAACTGCCAGAGAAACCACTGCCGTTCCTGGGCGTAGGACAACGGCAGCTTCCGGCCGTCCTCGCGGATCGAGGCAATCGGCAGCTGGGCGAAGCTCATGCCCCGGCTTTGCAGGCGCTGGTAGAACTGCTGGCGCTGTTCCAGAGGCAGGCGAAGAAAGCGCGAAACCAGATCGATATTAGGGTTGGAAAGCATGGGTCAAATCGCCTCTAGTTCGCTCAAAAAGTCACGAAGATCATCAAAGTCTTCCGCGCTGCCGGCGCGGAAGGTGGCAGCCGCCTGCACATAGGCGCGCAGCGTTTCAGTCTGGAACACTTCCACCAGCGGCACTTCCAGGCCCAGCTCGGCCTGGACCCTGGAGGTGATCTGGATGGCCAGTAGGGAGTGGCCGCCCACTTCAAAGAAGTTGTCGTTCAAGCCGACCTGCGGCAGGCGCAGCACCTCGGCCCAGATCGTGGCGATCTGCTGTTCCAGCTCGCTCTGCGGGGCCACATAGGCCTGTTGCATAAGGCTCACATCCGGTTGCGGCAGGCCCTTGCGGTCGAGCTTGCCGTTGGGGGTCAACGGCATTTGCGCCAGGAAGATGAAATGCGCCGGGACCATGTAGTCCGGCAGGCGGGCCTTGAGTGCGCGACGCAATGCGTCACGGAACTCGGCTTCGTTGGACGGGGCGGACACCGGAACCACATAGGCCACCAGCTGTTTTCCGGTCGGGCCGTCCTGGGCCACCACCACGGTTTCACCAACATTGTCCTGTTCGCGCAGACGCGCTTCGATTTCCCCCAGTTCGATACGGAAACCACGGACCTTCACCTGGTGGTCGACGCGACCGAGGTAATCCACCACGCCATCCGGGCGGCCACGGGTCAGGTCGCCGCTGCGATACACGCGACTGCCCGGCTTGCCGAACGGGTCCGGCACGAAGCGTTCGGCGGTCAGCGCCGGACGTTCCAGGTATCCACGGGCCACGCCCTCGCCGCCCAGGTACAGCTCACCGGCGACGCCGATGGGTTGCAGGTTGAGTTGCGCGTCCAGCACGTAGCCGCTGCGGTTGCCCAATAGCGTACCAATCGGTGCATACACGGCGCCGCAGGGGTCGCCCTTGCGCGCTTTCCACAGCAACGGCGTGACCACGGTTTCGGTCGGGCCGTAGCCGTTGAACAGGTAGGTCGGCTTGAGCGCGCGCCAGGCCAGGTCGTAGCTGGCTTGCGCCACCGCATCGCCGCCAAAGCAGTACACACGCACTTTCGGTGGATTACCGTCGCGCTCGGCATGCTCGGCCAGTTGTTGCAGGTACACCGGCGGGAACACCGCCATGGTCACGTTGTGACGGTGCATCTGCGCGTAGGTGTACTCGGGCAACCACAGGCTGTCGTCACGGACCAGCACGCTGGCGCCGTTGATCAGCGGGTGCATCCAGCCTTCGTGGGAGCCGTCGAAGGCGAACGACATGAAGTGCAGTTCGCAATCGGCCGGCGATGTTTCATAACGCTCGCCGGTGGCGATGATGTGCGCCACCAACGGCCCATGGGACACCGCCACGCCCTTGGGCAGGCCGGTGGAGCCGGAGGTGTAGATCACGTAGGCAAGGTTGTCGCCGTGCAGTTTTACCTCCGGCGCGGTGTCGCTGTAGTCGGCCCACGCCTCGGTGCGATCGATGGCCAGGCTGTCCAGGCCCTCGGGAATCGGCAGTTGCGGCAACGCACTGGTGTGGGTCAGCAGCAACTTCGCACGGCTGTCCTGCATCATGTACAGCAGGCGATCACGCGGGTACTCGATATCCAGCGGCACATACACACCGCCGGCTTTCATCACCGCGAGGAACGCCACCAGGCTCTCGGCACTGCGCGGCATGGCAATTGCCACGCGCACTTCGGGGCCGATGCCACGGGCGATCAGGGCATGGGCCAGGCGGTTGGCCTGGCGGTCCAGCTCGCCATAACTCAGGGTTTGCGCATCGAACTTGACCGCCACCGCAGCGTGGTTTTCGGCGGCGCGGTCGGCAACCATTTCGTGTACCAGACGCTCGGCCGAGAAGCCGGCGTCAGTCTGGTTCCACAGCTGCAGGATGTGTCGTTGCTCATCCTGGCCCAGCAGGTTGAGTTGGCTGATGGATTGCTGTTGGTCGGCAACCATCGCCTGCAACAGGTTTTGCCA
>NZ_FKLB01000069.1:80140-531260 GCF_900067035.1 Pseudomonas sp. 1 R 17 | reverse complement strand
GTGGGAGGGGGCTTGCCCCGGTACAAACCGGGGACATCGTTTACATTTCTAACCGGGGACATGGTTTACAGGCTAATACGCATGATCAGGAGGTAACTGATCATGCCCTGGAACCAAGAGTCCCCCATGAATCAAAGAATCAAGCTGGTAGCTGATTGGCTTTCTGGCAACTTCACCAAAAGCCAGTTGGCACGCCGCTTTGACGTTAGCCGACCTACCGTCGATAAGTGGATTGCCCGGCACGACGGCGATTTGAGGTCTTTATCCGAACTGTCCCGGCGACCTCACAACAGCCCAAATAAAACCGACGACGAGATTTTGGCCCGTGTAGTCGCGATGAAGGAGGCTCACGATAAATGGGGGCCGAAAAAGCTTCTCGAGCTATTACGGCTGGAAGATCCCTCCGTCACCTGGCCCTCTCCAAGTACGGCCGGTCAATGGCTTGACCGACTTGGGCTCGTCAAAAAGCGGCGCTTCAAACGCCGACACAGCATTTCCCACGCACAAATGCGAAAGGCCGACGAACCTAACAAGACGTGGTGTGCTGACTACAAAGGGCAGTTCAAGATGCTTAATGCTCAGATGTGCTTCCCTTTGACCGTCACAGACCATGCGTCGCGGCTGATTTTAGCGTGCAGGGCCCATCCCAAGATCATGACCCAGCCTGTAAAACAGGCCTTTGAGAGGCTTTTTCAGGAGTACGGCATGCCGGAAGTTATCCGTTCGGACAACGGGGTACCGTTCGCCTCTCCTGGCCTGGCAAGAATATCCACACTGGCAGTTTGGTGGATTCGGCTGGGTATTTATCCCGAGCGAACCATGCCGGGAAGACCCGCCCAGAATGGTCGCCATGAACGAATGCACCGTAGCTTGAAACTTGAGTTGCCCTTAGGGAAAAACTTAGTCGAGCAGCAGCTTTTGCTGGAGCATTTCAGGCATGAGTTTAATTACGTACGCCCTCACGAAGCGCTCGGCATGAAACGTCCGGGAGACTTGTATGTGCCGTCCACCCGAATTTATCCAGGATGCTTGCCCGATGTGGAATATCCGGCAGAAATGAAAGTTCGAAGCGTCAGGCAGGACGGATCGATCAAGTGGAACGGCAAGTTGGTATTTATCAGCGAGGCGCTGTCCGGGGAAAGGATAGGGCTCAAAGAAGCTGAAGATGAAGCTTGGGATTTGTACCTGTGTGATTATCCCTTGGGGAGGCTTGGACGAGGTATGACCCGCGTCCAGGCCTCAAATGTGTAAACGATGTCCCCGGTTTCAGATGTAAACGATGTCTACGGTTCTACACCCCGATAGCGATGCGACAGTCAGCGCAGCATTGACTGATCCGCCTCTATCGGGAGCAAGCCCCCTTCCACTTTTTGTTTGCGGCGATATTTCTTGTCTCAGTTCTTTTTCAGGCAAATGTTGCAAAGATCTACAAACCCGCCGCTTTTACCGCTAGTCTGCGGACATCTGCAATGCCGATAACAGCCTTCTACAAGAGCCCGGCGATGACTGATCTGTCCCGAATCCAAGGGCCTGCCAGCCGGGTAATCCCGACCCTGGAAGGTCGCTTCTACAGGCCCCCGCTGCCTGATGGCTACGTGCTGCGCCCGCGCCTGTGTGAACGGCTGGGCGCCGGCCTGGAGGGGCGGTTGCTGCTGGTCTGCGCACCGGCCGGGTTCGGCAAGAGCTCGTTGGCGGTGGAGTTCTGCCAGGGCCTGCCGGCTCAGTGGCACAGCCTGTGGCTGGGCCTGAGCCCACGGGACAACGACCCAGGGCGTTTTCTTGAGCGCCTGCTCGAAGGGTTGCAGCACTACTTCCCGGCACTCGGCACCCAATCCCTGGGCTTGCTGAAAATGCGCCAGCGTCATCAACCCTTTGCGTTTGAAGAGTGGCTCGACGGCCTGCTCGATGAGCTGACCGTGCACCTGTCCACCCGTGCGCCATTATTACTGGTGCTGGATGACTACCATCTGGCCCAGGGACCGGTGCTGGACCGTTGCCTGCAATTTTTCCTCAACCATTTGCCCGATGGCCTGGTGGTGCTGGTCACCAGTCGCCAGCGCCCGGACTGGCATCTGGCGCGCTTGCGGTTGTCACGGCATTTGCTGGAGTTGCACGAGCAAGACCTGCGCCTGACCCATGCCGAATCCCAGGCGTTGCTGGATCGCCACAGCAGTTCCTTGAGTGGTGAAGCCCTCGACAACCTCATCCGCCGCAGCGAAGGCTGGGTGGCCGGCCTGCGATTTTGGCTGCTGGCGGCTTCCGAAGCCGGCAATGAGGGCGCCTTGCCGCAAAGCCTGCACGGTGGGGAAGGGCTGATCCGCGACTACCTGCTGGAAGAAGTGATCGACTGCCTGCCTCCCGAAGTGCAGGCGTTCCTGTTCGACACCGCGCACCAGGAGCGTTTTTGCAGCGAGCTGTGCGATGCCGTGCGCGAAGCCCATGACAGCGCCGAGATCCTGCGCTACCTGCAAGCCCACCAAGTGTTCCTGGTGCCCCTGGACGAGCAGGGGCACTGGTACCGTTATCACCATTTGTTCTCCGACCTGCTGCGCACCCGCCGCGCGAGCAGCAATGTCTTGCCGGCCGCCAGCCTGCATCTGCGCGCGTGCCGCTGGTTCAACGCCCAGGGCTTGATCGACGAGGCGGTGGAGCAGGCATTGCGCGCCGGGCACCTCGACGTGGCGGCCAACCTGGTGCAGAACCTGTCCGAAGAACAACTGCTGGCCGAGCAGAATGTCGGCATGTTGCTGCGCTGGAAAATGGACTTGCCCGACAGCCTGCTGATCAGCACGCCGCGCCTGATTGTGCTGTACAGCTGGGCGTTGGCACTGGCCTGCCAGTTGGATGCGGCGCAGGAGTTATCCGCGTACCTCAGTCGCTTCCTGCCGGCACCCTCGGCTACCGCACAGCGCTCGATGCTGGCCCAGTGGCTGGCGCTGAGCGGGATTATCGCCCGCGGTCGAGGTGACCGTGAATGGACGCAGCGCTATTGCAGCGAGGCGTTGGACAGCCTGCCGCAACGGCGTTACGGCCAGCGCCTGGTGTGTCTGTCGACCCTGTCCAACCTGGCCATCGCCGATGGCGATCTGTGGCGCGCCCGTGGCCTGAACCGCGAATCCCTGGAACTGGCGCAGCGGGTCGGCAATCCGCTGTTCGAAGCCCTGGCCCATTACGACCGTGCACGGGTGCTGCAGGCCCGTGGCGAAATCCTGCGCGCGCTCGATGAGGTGCGCCAGGGCCTGCAGCGCCTGCACGGCCTGGCACCGCAGCGACTGTATGCGGTGCGTGCGCGGCTGTCGCTTTACGAAGGCTATTTGCTGTTGATGCGCAACCAGCCCGAAACCGGCATTGCCCTCCTGCGCGCAGGCCTGGCCGAGGCGCGAGCCTGTCGCGATATCAGCGTGCTGATCGGCCATTGCGTGATCGCCAGCTTCGAAGGGCGGCGCCATGACTTTCCCAAAGCCTTCGCCGAACTCGCCGAAGCCGAGCGCCTGATGCATATCTGGGATGTGCCGCCGATCTACTACCTGGCGATGATTACCCTGATCAAATGCGAACTGTGGCTGGCCCAAGGCCGCACCGACCTGGCGGATGCCTGGCTGACGCGCCTGGGGCAGACTTACCACGGCGAACAGGCCGCCGCTGCACCGGAATTCCACCCGCACTTGCCGCAACATATCGGGCTGCAACAAGCCGCCCTCGATGCCGTGCGCCATCAGCCCCAGGCGGCGCTGGAGCGGCTCGAAGCACTGGCGCAACAGGCCCACGACAGTGGGCGCCAGATGATTGCCCTGATGGCGCTGACCCAGCAGACCCAGTTGCTGCTCGAGTGCGGTCAGGAAGCCAGGGCGCGGCCGGTGCTGGCCCAGGCGTTCGAGGCGGGCGCCGGGGGCGCGTTACAGCCGTTCCAGCGCTTGTTGGACGGGCATCCGGACTGGATGCGTGAGCAATTGGGCAAGGACCCGCAAGGTGTGTTGCACCAGAGCCTGCTCGCGCTTCTCCCGGCGGTCGTGACGCCCGAGGTCACGACTGGCCACGAAACCCTGAGCACGCGCGAGCTGGCGGTCCTGCAACTGATCGCCCAAGGCTGCTCCAACCAGGAAATCAGCAACCAGCTGTTTATCTCCCTGCACACCGTCAAGACCCACGCCAGCCACATCAACAGCAAACTTGGGGTCGAGCGACGCACCCAGGCCGTGGCGCGAGCCAAGGCGATGGGCTTGCTGGCGTAAGTGCCGGGCGGTTTACGGTGCCGGCGGGCACTGGCCGGTTGACCTGTCGACCGCCTGGCTGACCTGCGCGGCAAAGCGCTTGAGATTGTTTTGATGGGCGAGCACCACGTTGTCGATGCTCGGCCCGGCGGGCGACTGCAACGTGGTCCGGCAGGTCAGCGGTGGGCGCTCGGTGCCCCCGGCCGGGCGCAGGCGCCATTTGACGTCGAGCAGCGCGTACTGGCCGGGTACGGAGTCAAAGCGCTGCACTTCAAGACGCAACAACATCGATTGTCGAGGGTTGCTGTTGGCCAGTTGGTCCACCAGCGCACTCCTCAGCTCATCCGCGAGGCTCGCGGCCCACCACTGGGTTTCCAGGATCGCCACGCCACTGTCGCCCTGGCGGATCACAATCTGCGGTCGGTCGACCTGGGGGGGAACGGTGATGCTTTCAATCCGGATGCTGCCCGCGTCGGCCCCAGTGGCCGTATTCCAGTGCGCCGGTGTCAGCGTATGAAAGGTAATCGGGGTACTGCTGCACGCCGCCAGCAACAACAGCATGCCGACCACTGTGATTTTCAACGGAAACGTCATGGCGTTTGCTCCAGGGGTCATTTGCGCGGTGGTCCTTGCAGGTCCAGGGGCGCGGCGTTGTCGGGACGGCCGCGAATCAGCGATTCCGGGTGACGGCCCAGGTAGTCCGACAGTTCGCGCAGGGAGCGCGACATGCGCCCCAGTTCATCCAGGGTCTGGGTCAACTGCTCGCGCTGCGGTGAATCCTCGGCCAGGGTGGAACTGGCCGATTGCAGGGTCTTGCTCACGTCAGCCAGGGTGTTCTGCACGCCGGGCAGGGTCTTGGCATTGAATTGGGTCAGGCCTTTGCGCAGCTCGACCAGGTTGCTGTCGAGGTTGCCGGCAATACGTTCGATCGGCAGTTGGTTGATCTTGTTGACGATGCTCTCGAGTTTTTCCTGCAGTTGCTCGAGGTTGCCGGGAATGGTTGGAATGCTGACCGGGCGCAGGCTGGGGTCAAATTTGACCTTCTCGGCTTTCGGGTAGAAGTCCAGCGCGATGTATAACTGGCCGGTCAACAGGTTGCCGCTGCGTGCCTGGGCGCGCAGGCCATTTTCGATGAACGAGCCGATCAGCCGTACGCCGGCGGCCTCATCGTTGGGGTCATGGTTCATGACCTTGAGCAGTTTGGTGTGGGCCTGTCCGAGCAACTGTGGATAGATCACGATACCGACGTTGAGTGGGAAGCTGCGTTTATTGGCATCGAAGTCGAGGTTGATCGATACCACTTTGCCAAACTCGACGCCGAGGAACTCCACCGGCGCCCCGACCTTGAGCCCGCGCAATGCCTGGTCGAAGCGCAGGGCCATGTATTGCCCCTCGCCATTGGGTGGGGCGAGGGCGCTGTCCTGGTCGTCGAAGAGTTCAAAGGTACGTGCCTCGTCGGCCGGTTTGTCGTTGGGGCTGTACGGCGGCGCCCGAAAGGCGATACCACCGACCAGCATGGACGAAAGCGATTCGGTCTTCAGCGCGAAGCCATTGGCGCCGACGCTCAGGTCAACCCCGCTGGCATTCCAGAAACGCGTGTTTTCGGTGACATAGGCATCATTGGGCGCATGAACGAACACCTCGACATTGACACCCTTGCCTTCGGCATCCAACTCGTAGGCCACCACCTGGCCGACCTCGATTTTGCGGTAGTACACCGGTGAGCCGATATCCAGCGAACCGAGGGTCTGCGTGTGCAGCGTGAAACGCTTGCCCGGTTCGCCGTAGGTGATGGGCGGCGGGTTTTCCAGGCCTTTGAACTGCTTGGCACGGGTCTCCGATTGGCCGATGTCGGCACCTATGTAGTCGCCGGAGAGCAGGGTGTCGATGCCGGATACGCCGCCGGCGCCGATACGCGGGCGTACCACCCAGAACTGCGAATCGGCGCGGGTGAAGCTTTCGGCCTGCTTGGCCAGTTGAACCGTGGCGTTGACGCTTTTCTGGTCGTCGCTCAAGGCGACGTCGGTCACCTGGCCGATCACCACGTTGCGGTACTTGACCTCGGTTTTGTTCGCGATCAGACCGCTGCCGGTCTTGAAATTGAGGGTGATGGTCGGGCCCTGTTGGAGGACGCTGTGTACCACCAGCGAAATCCCCACCAGCACCGCGACGATCGGCACGATCCACACCAGCGAAACGCTGAAGCGCCGTGTCTTGATTGCAGGCGATCCTGGGGCTTGCGGGGTGTCAGTGGGATGTGACGTCATCCGCGGTCTCCTTGTTGTGTGGGGTTTCCCAGATCAGCCTCGGGTCGAAGCTCATGGCGGCCAGCATGGTAAACACCACCACCAGGCCGAAAAACAGGATACCCAGGCGCGGCTCGATGGTGCCCAGGGCCTGGAACTTCACCAGTGCGGCCACCAGCGCGACCACGATGACATCCAGCATCGACCAGTAGCCAATCAGTTCGACGAAGCGGAACAGCTTCGAACGTTCCTTGCGTGCCCAAAGGCTATTGCGCTGCACGGTGACCAGCAGCAGGGCCAGGGACACAAACTTGATGCCGGGCACTGCGATGCTGGCGATGAAAATAATCAGCGCAATGTCCCACGCGCCGTGCTGCCAGAACTCCAATACCCCACTCATGATAGTGCTGTCCGCCCCCGAGCCGAGCATGGTGGTGTTCATCACCGGCAGGAGATTGGCCGGCACATAGAACGCCAGCGCGGTGAGCATGTAGGCCCAGGTGCGCGTCAGGGAACTGACCTTGCGCCGGTGCAAGGGCGCGCCGCAACGCTCGCATTCGTTCGGCCCGTCGCGCATGTCGCAGGACAATCCGCAGCTGTGACAGAGGCACAGGCCGAGCTCGCTGGCCGTCGGCGGTGTGCTCATACGCTGTCCCACAGGTCGCGCACATCACGCCCGGCAATGCGGATCAGCAACAGGCTGAGTACGGCCAGGGCAAACAGGCCGGTGCCGGGGATCACATCAAGCATGCCGGCCAGCTTGAACACCGCCACCATTGCCCCGAGCAGACACACCTCCAGCATGCTCCAGGGCCTGAGTGCCTCCAGCCAACGCATGCACAATCGGAACGCCGGTGAGCGCTTGCCCGCGAGGGCGAAGCTCAAGACCCACATCAGCAGCAGTAACTGGAACACTGGCGCGATGATGATGGAAATGGCCGCCACCAACGCGATAAACGTGATCGGCCCCAGGCTCAGCGCTACCACCGAGTCCCATAGCGTGGCGCTGCTTTTCAGGCCTTGCAGGCTGATACTCATCACGGGATAGAAATTGGCGAACGTCCACAGCACCGCAGCCGTCAGCGTCAGGGCGAGACGCTGTTGCACGGTCAGGCCGTTGTAGCGCTGGAGCACGCCTGCGCAACGTATGCAGTGGGCTTTTTGATGTTTGGCGAGCGTGACTTTTTCGTACACACAGTCGCAGTGCTCGCAGATGATCAGTTGATTCGCCATGGGGATCGCTCCAACGCGGCACGGTGGCGGGGGCCTGGGTTGTTTTTCGATGGCGTGGGCAAGCTTAGCAGTCGCTGCTCTTCAGGTCTGGCACCGCGTCAACCATACTGTGCGGAATATGCCATAGCGCCCGCAGGAGCATCGATGAATATTGAAAAAGCCGCGCTGATCCGCGAAACCTTCCCGGTCGGCCCGTTGCAGTGCAACTGCAATGACGAGTGACTGGCCCTCACGTTGATCTACAGAGGACCGGGTGGGTAATCCTCCTGCCGTGTTAACCACTTTTTTGACTTGTTAATCGTCATAGTTTACGGTGTAAAAAAGTGGTTAACAAGGTGGCGTGAAATGCCGGTTTTACTGGATGATATCAAGGGTTACCTCGAATCCACTGTGGGCTTGGAAGCGCACCTTCAAGCAGCCTCAGGCCTGAAGGTTCCCTTTCATATCAAGGATGCCTACAAACTCGTCTATCTGGCCCTTATGGTCGGGCCGAAGGCGAAACAAACGCTACCGATGCTCCTACTGCTTCCAGTGGAAAATAAGTACCCGGGAGCCGTAACGCTTGGGAAGCACATCGCTCAGGTACAAAAAACCACGGACAAGGTGGTTGTGTACGTATGCCAGTCACTGTCGGTGCCGGAGCGGCGTAGCCTGATCGCCAACAACATCAATTTCATCCAGCCTGGCTATCAGATGTTCATCCCAGAGTTGGCGATGGACCTGCGCGAGACCGTTCGGACGCGCCGAAACGAGGAAGACGTTTCAGCCCTTCTTCCTGCTGCACAAGCGATGGTCTTGGCTCGCCTGTATGAGGGATGGGACAGCGATACGATCTTCAACTCCAACGGCATCATGAACGGTTTCAAATACAGCCGCGTCACACTTGCCAAAGTGATCGATCAGTTGCTGAAGCTGGGCATCGTCCATCCTGCACAAAGTCAGGGGTTCAAAAATTGCTATTCGTTCGGTGCACCTCCGGCCAGCATCTTCAAAAATGTTCGCCCCTTTATGCGCTCTCCCGTTAAACGGAAGGTTGCGATCGACCGAGTGCTTCATACAGGCGGCGGCGTATTTCTCGCGGGCGAGACCGCTCTGGCCAAATGCACGATGCTGGCGGGTCCCATACAACCGGTTTTTGGAATGACCAAAAAGCAGTTCGACGACATGGTCCAGGAACTGGCATTCAAGGTAACCGACTCGGTTGATGAGATCCGGGCATGGGTGGAGATATGGTCTTATCGAAGCCTAAAGGAAGGAAAAAACATCGCAGATGAAGCGTCATTGCTTCTGAGCTTGGAAAACGTCCCGGACGAACGTGTCCAGTTGGCTTTAGATGAACTTAAGGAGGCAGTGACTTGGCTGAAATCAGAGGACTAGACGTATTCGGACAACACTTCAGCGATTTTCGTGATCAGTATGTGCTGATTGGCGGTGTTGCCTCCTGGCTCACGATGGATGCGGCGGGCCAATCGTTCCGCGCAACCAAGGATCTCGATATCGTGCTGGTTATCGAAGCGCTCAATGCCGAGTTTGCCGGGGCGTTCTGGGCCTTCATACGTGCCGGACGGTACGCCATCCGGCAGGTTGGTGGGATTGACGGTCAGCGGCCTGTTTTCTATCGGTTCCAGCACCCCGAGGACGAGGCCTATCCCGTCCAGATCGAATTGTTCTCGCGTGCTCCCGAGGGTGTCGCGCTCCCGGCGGACGCGACGCTGACCTCTATTCCTACAGACGAATCGGTATCAAGCCTGTCCGCCATCTTGCTCGATGACCCCTACTACCATTTCCTCCTTGAGGGCCGGCAGCGCAATGACGTTCTGACCTTCATCGGCGCCGACCGGCTGATCCCACTCAAGGCGCACGCTTGGCTCAATTTGTCAGCGCGAAAGGAGGCTGGCGAACAGGTCGACAGCAAGAACATCAAAAAACATCGAAATGACGTACTGAATCTGAGCGGCCAATTGACGGATGACCCCATCGACCTGCCGGAAAGCATTCAGACCGACATGAGGGCGTTTCTGGCGCTCTTGGCGAACGAAGAGATCGATCTCAAGTCCATCGGACTGAAAGGCGCCCTGGGGGACTATATCGAGCGTCTTACATTGAGCTTCGGATTACAGCCACCAATCCAATAGGAACACATTCTGAAAAACTGTCAGCCAACGATCATGACCGCGAGCACATGAACGCATTCCTCGGGCATGCGCTCGATGCTTACAAACAAAGCAGGTGACATCACTCGTCATCGCTTTTCACACAGTGCCAAAAATGTGCCATTCGCTTTATAGGAGCACCCATGGAAGCCGAAAAGCCCACGCTGATCCGCGAAACCTTCCCGGTCGGCCCGTTGCAGTGCAACTGCACGATCATTGGCGACCCCATCACCAAGAAGGCCATCGTGGTCGACCCGGGTGGCAATCATGAACTGATCCTGGCGCGCCTCGATGCCCTGGGCCTGAAAGTGGTGAGCATCATCCACACCCATGCCCATCTCGATCACTTCCTGGCCTCGGGGCAATTGAAGGAAAAGACCGGTGCAACCCTGCACCTGCACAAGGAAGACCAGTTTCTCTGGGACAACCTGGAGATGCAGTGCCAGATGTTTGGTGTGCCCTACACGCCGGTGCCGTCGCCGGATCGCTGGCTGGCCGATGATGAGGCGTTGGCCTGTGGGTGCGGTGTGGCGCTCCATACACCGGGGCACACGCCAGGCTCGATGAGCTTCTGGTTTGCCGATGCCAGGCTGCTGATTGCCGGGGACACGCTGTTTCGGCGCGGTGTTGGGCGTACGGATTTGTGGGGTGGGGACCAGGCGACGATCGTGCGTTCGATCAAGCAACGGCTCTACACGCTGGATGAAGGCGCGACGGTGGTGACCGGCCATGGCCCGGACACGCGCCTGGGTGACGAGATGCGTGAGAACCCATTTGTGCGGGCGTGAAGCAATGGTTCGAACGGCAACCCGCTGTAGCAAAAACTCAGGCCGCGTTCAGCATGTGTCTGCTACGGTTTCTGTAGCAACGCAAGACCCGAATGTTTTGTTACAGCTCTGGGCGCGCCCACGGAATTTTTACCGTTTGTCGCGTTCCAAACTCGGCACGGGTCCATTGCCAATGTCCTTTGCACCACAGAATGCAAAAGTAGGAGCTCCCTTCATGTTCACTCCGCGTCGTCTGCTTGTTGTCGCTACCGCCGTAGCCCTGTTGTCCGGCTGCGCTTCACCTAATCCTTATGGCGGTGGCAGCCAGGGACAGGCGAATAATGAATCCAGCGGTATGAGCAAGACCGCCAAGTACGGTGGCCTGGGTGCCCTGGCCGGTGCATTGGCGGGTGCTGCCATCGACCATAACAACCGTGGCAAGGGCGCGCTAATCGGCGCAGTGGTTGCGGGTGCCGGCGCCGCGGGTTACGGCTACTACGCCGACCAGCAGGAAAAGAAACTGCGTGAGAGCATGGCCAATACCGGGGTTGAAGTTCAGCGCCAGGGCGACCAGATCAAGCTGATCATGCCGGGTAACATCACCTTCGCCACCAACTCGGACGCGATCTCCAGCAGCTTTTACCAGCCGCTGAACAACCTGGCCAACTCCCTCAAGCAGTTCAACCAGAACACCATCCAGATCGTGGGTTACACCGACAGCACCGGCAGCCGCCAACTGAACATGGACCTGTCGCAGCGCCGTGCCCAGAGCGTGGCCAACTACCTGACCTCCCAAGGCGTTAATGGTGCCAACCTCAGCGCACGCGGTGCCGGCCCGGATAACCCGATAGCCAGCAACGCCGACGTGAACGGTCGTGCGCAGAACCGTCGCGTAGAAGTGAACCTCGGCCCGATCCCCGGCCAGCAGTACGGCCAGCCTGGCGCGCAGCAGCAAGCGCCGCAGCAGAACAACCAGTTCCAGGGCAACCCGTACCAGCAATACCAATAAACGCTGGCCACTAAAAAGGGCGCCATGCAGTGAATGCATGGCGCCCTTTTTTATGGCTGCCGCTTACATCAATCGATGTATTCGAACACCTTGACGATCTTCTGCACGCCGGACACGCCCTGCACCAGGTTGGCTGCGCGCGTGGCTTCCGCCTGGGTCAGCAGGCCCATCAGGTAAACGATACCGTTGTCGGTGACGACTTTGATCCGCGAACCGGGAATCGCGTTGTCGGTCAGCATCTGTGCCTTGATCTTGGTCGTCAGCAGGGCATCGTTGCTGATGGCCAGCAGGGTGATCGGGTCCATGACCTGCAATTCGTTGTGGACCTTCTTGACCCGCTGTACGGCCGAGGCTGCCTGTTCGGCCTGGGCCTTGAGGTCGGCGCGTGGCGTTTGGCCTGCGAGCAGTACCACGCCGTTGAAGCTGGTCACGACGATGCGTGAAGCACCGTTGCCCAGGTCCGTGGCGGCTTTGGCAATGTTGACTTCGACCTTGGTTTCGATCAGCGAGTCGTCAATCTTGCTGCCGAAGGTGCGGGTGCCCTTGTCATCCTGAATAGGGGTGTCACGTGTCGCAGTGATTGCCGTGCTGCAGCCGCTGATGCCGAGGCACAGCGTAATGGCCAAAAGGCCGAGGCGGTTAACGGTCATTCTTCACTCCCAAACAGTTGGCTGTCGATCAGATCGCACAGGCAGTGGATCGCCAGCAGGTGGACTTCCTGAATACGTGCGGTGACATTGGCCGGGACGCGAATCTCCACATCTTCGGGCAGCAGTAGCGAGGCCATGCCGCCGCCGTCGCGTCCGGTCAATGCTACGACAATCATTTCGCGATCATGTGCGGCCTGGATCGCTTGAATAATATTCGCCGAGTTGCCGCTGGTGGAAATCGCCAGCAGCACATCGCCTGGTTGGCCCAGTGCGCGGATCTGCTTGGAGAAAATTTCGTTGTAGCTGTAGTCGTTGGCGATCGAGGTGATCGTTGACGAATCGGTGGTCAAGGCGATAGCCGGCAGACTCGGGCGCTCACGCTCGAAGCGGTTGAGCAGCTCGGACGAAAAATGCTGGGCATCGCCGGCCGAACCGCCGTTGCCGCACGAAAGCATTTTGCCCTCGTTGAGCAAGGCATTGACCATGACCTGACTGGCTTGCTCGATGTGCGGTGCAAGTACGTCCATCGCCTGTTGCTTGGTGTCGATGCTGGCCTGGAAAAGCTGGCGAATTCGGGATTGCATGTCCATCTGTGTGACCTTAAGTAGCGCGGCTGTTTGGCACAGGAATGTGCAGCCCGCAAAGCAAAGAGCAAAAGTGTGTGATGAAGGTGTCCGGCGAATCAGCTGTCGAAGGCATTTTGCAGCCAGTTCAGATCAACCTGACCAGACGGTGTGCTTTCCATGGCAACCACATCGAAACGGCAGGGGGCGTCGGCCCAGCGATGCTCTTCTTGCAGGAAAAACTGCGCAGCGAGTATCAGCTTCTGACGCTTGCGCCCGTCGATACTGGCGAGCGCGCCACCCCATTGTGCGTGTTTTCTGTAGCGGACTTCGACGAATACTACTGTATCGCCGTCAAGCATGACCAGATCAAGCTCGCCGCGTTTACACAACCAGTTCTGCGCCAGCAGGCGCAGACCCTGTTGTTGCAAGTGTTTCAATGCTTGAAGTTCGGCATCCTTGCCGCTTTGTGCAGTAGACCGCTCCGGCATCAGCGCGGGGTGTCCGGCAGGCGCTGGATCTCGCCACCAACGAACTTCGCCCATGGCATCTGGCGATCGACGCGCTGGTTGGTGCTGATGCCCAGGTTGCCCGAGAGGCCGTCAATGCGTGTATCCGGCAGTGCCTTCAACTGGCCCAGGCGCGGGGCCAGGCGGTAGGCGTCGACGCCCATCGCATACAGGCGGCCAAGGCTGCCATTGGCTTGCGGCCATTGTGCGGCAACCTGGTTACGCAGCGGGTCGGTGGTGTTGAGCAGCCAAGGGGTTTCGCAGAACATCACGTTGGTCATGTCCAGGTATTGGTTCTTGTCACCGCTGGCGCTGAACACGTGGGACGTGGCGTACACCGGCACATCACCGGCGTACTGGAAGTTCAGGGTCGGCTTGATCTGCTGGGCCAATTGCGGGGTAACGGCCAGGAAGATGAACTCGATGTCCTGGCGACGTGACGGCTGTGCCGCTACGTCTGTGCCCACTGTGCTTTGCAGGCTCTTGGCGCGGCCTTCGCTTTTACGCAGTTGGAACAGGTCGGCGATTTGCTGGGCAAGGGCGACCGGCTGGTCGACATACTCGACACCGACAACCGTGCCACCGTTGGCTTCCCAATCCTGGCGGAAGGCCCTGTAGACACGCTCGCCCCATTCGCCACGCGGCACCATGGCAGCGGCGCGATGCAGGCCGTCGGCACGCGCGCGGCGCGACACTTCGCGGGCTTCGTCTTCAGCGGCGAGGCCGAACTGGAACAGTTGCGGCGGGCTCTGGTCGGTCTCGCTGTAGTTCAGCGCGAGGGTGGTGATCGGTAGCTGAGGGCGCGTGCTGAGCTGCTTGACCAATGGCTTCTCCAGCGGACCAACTACCAATTGCACGCCGGCAGCCTGGGCCTTGGCATAGAAGTCGTCGATGGAGGCCAGGCGCGAGCTGTCATAGAACTCGATGACCGGTGGCTTCTGCCCGGCTTGTTCAGCCTGGTAGTGCGCCGCCATGAAACCTTCGCGCAGGGCCTTGCCGACGGAGGCCAGCGGGCCTTCCTGGGGCAGCAGCAGGGCGATCTTGTTCAAGGGCTGGCTGGCCAGCTCCTTGAGCTTGGTCAGCGGGGTTGGCAGTTGCACGGCGGCCGGGTGGCCCGGGTTCTGTGCGCGCCAGGTGTCTATGGCGGCCTGCTGTTGCTCAAGCGTACCGGCGCCCTTGACCGCTTGGGCCAGGGTAATCCAGCCGTCCAGGGTCGGGTTGCCGCTGGCTTGCAGTTGTTCCGCAGGCAGTGCGGCAATCAAGGTCCAGATGGCTTCGTGATTGCTTTTGGCGGCATCGCCGCTGAGCAGTGGCGCCATGGCGACGCGCTCGCGGGCAGCGGCCAGGGTCTGGCCATCGGCTTCATAAGCGCGGGCGTGCACGGTGCCAGTGCGAATCTGCTGTTCGGTCGGCAGCTCCTTCAGGCTTTGCAGGCTCGGATGGTTCAAGGCGGTCAACGCGGCCTTGGGCTGGTTGCGCGTCATGGCCAATTCGGCAGCCAGGGTGCTGGCAAAGACTTGCGCGGCTGGCTTGAGGACATCCAGGGACACTTGCGCAAGAATCTGCGACGAGCGGCCAGGGTTGTTCTGGCGGTAGGCCATGTCTGCCGCACTCAGGCGCAGCAACGCGGCCTTTTCTGGCGTCTTGGCGGTGGTGGCCTGTTCGAGCAGTTGCTCGATACTGGCGTCCGGGGTCCGTGGAAGGTCGCCAAGGCTGGACGAGGGCGAGCTGGCGCAAGCGGCCAGTAAGGCAGCGAGGCAGAGGGCGGAGAGCAGCCGCAGGCAAGCGATCATGTAAGTGTTCCTGATACCGATCAAATTAGCGTGGAATTGTACCCAAGCACTGGCCCAGGCGCGATGTTACTGGCGTGAAACCGTCGATTTAGGTCGTGCAAGTGGTGCGATCAGCCATGCACGGCTGAAAAGCCATCGGCCGTGATGGCATATTTTCAAGGCGCCTACGCGCTACAATATGGCTTTTGCCAACCATCGAGGTGTGCGCTTTGACTGCTCCAGGTCCTTTGAATTCCACGGCAGGCTCGCTTTTTGTCGTGGCGACGCCCATTGGCAATCTGGACGACATCAGTGCCCGGGCGCTGAAAGTGTTGCGCGAGGTTAAATTGATTGCGGCGGAAGACACTCGACACTCCCAGCGTTTGATGCAGCATTTTGGTATCAGCACGCCATTGGCGGCTTGTCACGAGCATAACGAGCGCGAAGAAGGCAGTCGCTTTATCGTGCGGTTGTTGGCGGGCGACGATGTGGCGCTGATCTCGGACGCGGGTACGCCGCTGATCTCCGACCCTGGGTACCATCTGGTCCGCCAGGCGCGTGCCGCAGGTATCAATGTAGTGCCTGTTCCTGGAGCGTGCGCGCTGATCGCTGCATTGTCGGCGGCAGGCCTGCCGTCGGACCGTTTTATTTTCGAAGGTTTCCTGCCGGCCAAGGCCGTGGGGCGTCGTGCGCGTCTACAGGCATTGAAAGAGGAGCCGCGCACGCTGATCTTCTACGAAGCGCCTCATCGTATTCTTGAATGCCTGCAGGATATGGAGCTGGTGTTCGGCGGCGAGCGCCTGGCCCTGCTGGCCCGTGAGCTGACCAAAACCTTCGAAACCCTCAAGGGCCTGCCGCTGGAAGCGCTGCGCGCGTTCGTCGAGGGCGACAGTAATCAGCAGCGCGGCGAGTGTGTGGTGTTGGTGGCGGGCTGGACCGCGCCGGAAAATGAAGAGGCCGTCGGCAGCGAGGCCATGCGTATCCTCGACCTGCTGCTCAAGGAGATGCCCCTCAAGCGCGCTGCGGCGTTGGCGGCGGAAATCACCGGGGTACGCAAGAATGTGTTGTATCAAGTCGCGCTGGATAAACAGAAAGCCGAATAGTTCCGGGGGTAAACCGGTATTCCGTCCGAACGTGATGGCAATGCTGCACTTTTAATACTTGTCCTGAGGCCGTCGTGCCGTTAACCTGCGCGGCGGAGAGTCGATTGGACAGTCGCTGCCCTCTATGAAAATTAGGGGGGGGAGGAAAGTCCGGGCTCCATAGGGCGAAGTGCCAGGTAATGCCTGGGAGGCGTGAGCCTACGGAAAGTGCCACAGAAAATAACCGCCTAAGCACTTCGGTGCCGGTAAGGGTGAAAAGGTGCGGTAAGAGCGCACCGCACGACTGGCAACAGTTCGTGGCTAGGTAAACCCCACTTGGAGCAAGACCAAATAGGGTCCCAAGGCGTGGCCCGCGCTGGGACCGGGTAGGTTGCTAAAGATGTCCAGTGATGGCCATCGTAGACGAATGACTGTTCAAGACAGAACCCGGCTTACAGATCGACTCTCCACCTTTTTCCTTTTGCCCGAGTCTCGGGCAAAAAACCGGTAGTAACGCAAGAATCCCTCCCTGCCAAATCATTGGCAGATGCATCTTCGTAATACCAAAAAAATCTTACTCTTAACAAATTACTTTAACTTTGATCTGTAGCTCTTTGAGCTATTTGTGCTTGTCGAGCCAAAAACACCGCCGAACTCTGGTTTCTCCTCCTTTTACGCTCCTAAATCTCCGATCTGTAAGGCTTTTCCTTGAATCCGCGCCTTGACGGTGTGGTGGGCGCATTCCTATAGTGTGCGCAAGTGGCGGAAAGTGGCACAAAGTGGGTTTTTTGAACGTAAAACGCTAAAATTTGGAGAAACGCATCTGTGTTTCGCGGAGCTAACGCTATCAGTCTCGATGCAAAAGGCCGTCTCGCCATGCCGAGCCGGTATCGTGACGAGCTGATTTCGCGAAGTTCCGGACAGTTGATCATCACAATCGATGCCGTTGACCCTTGTTTATGTGTTTACCCCCTCGATGAGTGGGAGTTGATTGAGACCAAGTTGCGCGCCTTGCCTTCATTGCGTGAAGAAAACCGCCGTCTGCAGCGTTTGCTGATTGGTAATGCCGTCGACCTCGAGCTCGATGGCAGCGGTCGTTTCCTGGTGCCCCCGCGTTTGCGCGAGTACGCCAAGCTGGATAAGCGCGCAATGCTGGTCGGCCAACTGAACAAGTTCCAATTGTGGGACGAAGATGCCTGGGATGCTGTTTCTGCAGCTGACCTGGCTGCTATTCAACAACCGGGCGCCATGCCTGATGAACTGCGTGATTTGATCCTGTGACTATTGATAGCGGCTTTAACCACATCACCGTACTGCTTGACGAAGCCGTTGAGGCTCTCGCCGTACGCGCGGATGGCTGCTATCTGGACGGTACCTTTGGCAGGGGCGGGCATAGCCGGTTGATCCTCAGCCAGCTCGGGCCCGACGGCAAGCTCCTCGGGTTCGACAAAGACCCCCAAGCGATTGCCACCGGGCAAGCGCTAGCGGCCGAAGACGGCCGCTTTGTCGTTGTGCAGCGCAGCTTTGCCGAGCTCGGTGCCGAAGTCGCCGAGCGCGGCATGGCGGGCAAGGTGGCCGGGGTTTTGCTCGACCTGGGCGTGTCTTCGCCGCAGCTCGATGACCCGGAGCGCGGCTTCAGCTTCATGAACGACGGCCCCCTCGACATGCGCATGGACCCTACCCGTGGTGTCAGTGCCGCGCAGTTCATTGCCACTGCGCCGGTGGAAGAAATCGCCCGTGTGTTCAAGGAATACGGTGAAGAGCGCTTCGCCGGCCGCATGGCCCGTGCCGTGGTGGAGCGTCGCGAAATCCAGCCGTTCGAGCGCACCGCCGACCTGGCCGAAGTGCTGAAAGTCGCCAACCCCGCGTGGGAAAAGGGCAAGAACCCGGCGACCCGCGCGTTCCAGGGCCTGCGTATCCACGTCAACAACGAATTGGGCGACCTGGAGGCTGGCCTCGAGGCTGCCCTCGAGGCGCTGGAAGTAGGCGGTCGCCTGGTGGTGATCAGTTTCCACTCCCTGGAAGACCGCATCGTCAAGCTGTTCATGCGCCGCCTGGTCAAGGGCGAGTCCGACAACCTGCCGCGCAACCTGCCGGTACGTTTCGAAGCCTTTGTGCCGAAAATCAAAATCCATGGCAAAGCGCAGTTCGCTTCCGAAGCCGAACTCAAGGCCAACCCACGTTCCCGTAGCGCCGTCATGCGCGTCGCGGAGAAGCTGCGGTGAGCAAGCTTTTCGCCAAGCCCCTCCCGGGCGGCAGCTTCTTTATGTTGCTGCTGTTTGTCGGCGTGCTGGTGTCCGCAATTGCGGTGTCCTACAGCGCCCATTACAACCGCCAACTGCTCAATACCCTCTATGGGGAATTGAGCGTGCGTGACAAGGCGCAGGCGGAGTGGGGGCGGTTGATCCTCGAGCAAAGCACCTGGACGGCCCATAGCCGTATCGAAGTGCTGGCCACCGAACAGCTGAAAATGCACATCCCGGGCGCGGCCGAAGTGCGCATGGTGGCGCCATGATGAAGCTTGAAGGCGCACTCTACCCATGGCGCTTCCGCCTGATGCTCGGCTTGCTGGCATTGATGGTGGGTGCGATTGCCTGGCGGATCATCGACCTGCAAGTGGTCGACCGTGACTTCCTGATCGGCCAGGGCGATGCCCGTAGCCTGCGTCATATCCAGATCCCTGCGCACCGTGGCCTGATCACTGACCGTAACGGCGAGCCGTTGGCGGTGAGTACGCCGGTGACCACCCTGTGGGCCAACGCCAAGGAATTGCAGGTTGCCAAGGACAAGTGGCCGCAACTGGCTGCCGCCCTGGGCCAGGATCCGAAAGCCTTGGCTGAGCGCCTCGAGGCCCAGGCAAATAAAGAATTTATCTACCTCGTTCGCGGCCTTACCCCCGAACAAGGCCAGCAGGTGCTCGACCTTAAAGTCCCTGGTGTCTACGGCATCGAGGAGTTCCGTCGTTTCTACCCTGCCGGTGAAACCACTGCCCATATGGTCGGCTTTACCGACATTGATGATCATGGTCGTGAAGGTGTGGAACTCGCCTACGATGAATGGCTGGCCGGGGTACCGGGAAAACGACAGGTCATCAAGGATCGGCGCGGCAGGTTGATCAAGGATGTCCAAGTCACTAAAAACGCCAAGGCCGGAAAGCCCTTGGCGTTGTCGATTGACCTGCGCCTGCAATATTTGGCCAACCGTGAGCTGCGTAACGCGATCATCGAGAACGGTGCCAAGGCCGGCAGCCTGGTGATCATGGACGTGAAGACCGGCGAGATCCTCGCCATGGTCAACCAACCGACCTACAACCCGAACAACCGACGCAACCTGCAACCGGCGATGATGCGTAACCGCGCGATGATCGACGTGTTCGAGCCGGGCTCGACCATGAAAGCCATCTCCATGAGTGCCGCCCTGGAAACCGGACGCTGGAAACCCAGCGACAAGGTCGAGGTGTATCCGGGTACGTTGCAACTGGGCAAATACACCATTCGTGACGTGTCCCGTACTGAAGGCCCGGTGCTGGATTTGACAGGTATCCTGATCAACTCCAGTAACGTGGGCATGAGTAAGGTCGCCTTCGATATCGGTGGTGAAACCATCTACCACCTGGCGCAGAAGATCGGCCTGGGGCAACCCACCGGCCTGGATTTCCCGGGTGAGCGCGTCGGCAACCTGCCCAACTACCGCGACTGGAAAAAAGCCGAGACCGCCACGCTTTCCTACGGCTACGGCCTGTCGGTGACCGCCATCCAGCTGGCCCATGCCTTCTCCGTGCTGGCCAATAACGGACGCATGGTGCCGTTGAGCCTGATCCACGTCGATGAAGCGCCGAAAGCCACCCAGGTGATCCCGGAAAACGTCGCCAAGACCATGCAGGGCATGCTGCAACAAGTGATCGAAGCACCGCGCGGCGTATTCCGTGCCCAGGTGCCGGCGTATCACGTGGCGGGCAAGTCCGGTACCGCGCGTAAGACGTCGGTGGGCACCAAGGGCTACGCCGAAAACTCCTACCGCTCGCTGTTCGCCGGCTTCGGCCCGATGAGCGATCCGCGCTACGCCATCGTCGTTGTGATCGATGAGCCGAGCAAGGCCGGTTACTTCGGTGGCCTGGTATCGGCACCGGTGTTCAGCAAAGTAATGTCCGGCACCCTGCGCCTGATGAACATCACCCCGGATAACCTGCCGCCGACCCAACAAGCGAATGCCGGACCACCGGCCGCTGCAGTAAAAGCCAATGGAGGGCGCGGCTGATGTCTCTTAGCCTGAACAAGATTTTTGCCCACGCCGGCCGCGATCTGCTGATTCGCGAGTTGACCCTGGACAGCCGTAACGTGCGCGCTGGCGACCTGTTCCTGGCGGTGCCGGGCGGCAAGTACGATGGCCGTGCGCACATCGCCGACGCGCTGCAGCGCGGCGCGGCTGCCGTGGCCTATGAAGTCGAAGGCGCCACGGTGCTGCCGATCACCGACGTGCCGCTGATCCCGGTCAAGGGACTGGCCAAGCAACTGTCCGATATTGCCGGGCGTTTTTACGGCGATCCGAGCCGCCACCTCAATCTGGTGGGCGTCACGGGTACCAACGGCAAGACCAGCGTGACCCAATTGGTCGCCCAGGCCCTTGACCTGCTGGGCCAGCACTGCGGCATTGTCGGCACCCTGGGTACCGGTTTTTATGGCGCGCTGCAAAGCGGCCTGCACACCACGCCGAACCCCATCGCCGTGCAAGCGACCCTGGCCGACCTGAAAAAGGCCGGTGCCAAGGCGATTGCCATGGAAGTGTCGTCCCACGGTCTGGACCAGGGCCGCGTTACCGCCCTGGCCTTTGATGTGGCAGTGATGACCAACCTGTCCCGCGATCACCTGGATTATCACGGCACCATGGAGGCGTACGCCGCCGCCAAGGCCAAGCTGTTTGCCTGGAATGACCTCAAGTGCCGGGTGATCAACCTGGACGACGCTTTTGGTCGCCAACTGGCGGCCCAAGACAGCGAAGCGCGCCTGATCACCTACAGCCTGGAAGACGCCAGCGCGTACCTGTATTGCCGCGAAGCCCAATTCAATGACGAAGGCGTGCGCGCCACGCTGGTCACGCCTCAGGGCGAGCACCACTTGCGCAGCACCCTGCTCGGGCGTTTCAACCTGAGTAATGTACTTGCCGCCATCGGCGCGCTGCTCGGCCTGGATTACGCACTGGACGAGATTCTCAAGGTGCTGCCGAAGCTCGAAGGCCCGGCCGGTCGCATGCAGCGCCTGGGTGGCGGTACGCAGCCGCTGGTGGTGGTTGACTACGCCCATACCCCGGATGCGCTGGAAAAAGTCCTCGAAGCCTTGCGCCCTCACGCCAAGGGCAAGTTGCTCTGCCTGTTCGGCTGTGGCGGTGATCGTGATCGCGGCAAGCGGCCGTTGATGGCCGAGATCGTCGAACGCCTGGCCGATGGTGTGCTCGTCACCGACGACAACCCGCGCAGCGAAGACCCGAGCCGGATTTTCGATGACATTCGCACCGGCTTCAAAGACGCATCCAAGGCCACCTTCGTCGCCGGTCGCGGCGCGGCAATCGCCCAGTTGATCGCCAGCGCCAGCGCTGACGACGTGGTTGTGCTGGCTGGTAAGGGGCACGAGGATTACCAGGAAATCAACGGCGAGCGTCATGCCTTCTCCGATCTGGTCGAGGCCGATCATGCCTTGACCGCCTGGGAGGTCGCCCATGCTTAAGGCGATGACGTTCAGCGAACTGACCCAGGCCTTGTCGGCACGCGTACTGTCGAGCGATTGCAGCTTCAGGGGTGTGAGCATCGACAGCCGTGCGATCCAGCCGGGGCAACTGTTTGTCGCCCTGGCCGGTCCGCGTTTCGACGGTCACGACTACCTGAACGAAGTCGCCGCCAAAGGCGCCGCAGGTGCCTTGGTGCAGCGCGAAGTGGCTGATTCCACCTTGCCGCAACTGCTGGTCGCCGACACCCGCCTGGCCCTCGGCCAATTGGGGGCGCTGAACCGTGCCGCTTTCGATAAGCCCGTTGCCGCCATCACCGGCTCCAGCGGCAAGACCACGGTCAAGGAACTGCTCGCCGGTATCCTGCGTACGCGCGGCCCCGTGCTGGCCACCCGTGGCAACCTGAACAATGATTTCGGCGCTCCGCTGACCCTGCTCGAACTCGCCCCGGAACACACCGCGGCGGTGATCGAACTGGGTGCATCGCGCATCGGCGAAATCGCCTACACCGTGGCGCTGACCAAGCCCCACGTCGCCATTATCAATAACGCCGGTACGGCCCACGTCGGCGAGTTCGGTGGCCCGGAAAAAATCGTCGAGGCCAAGGGTGAAATCCTTGAGGGCCTTGATGCATCGGGCACCGCAGTCTTGAACCTGGACGACAAGGCCTTCGAGACCTGGCGTCTACGCGCCGCCGGTCGCAAGGTCCTGACGTTTGCCGTGCTTAACGCCGCAGCTGATTTCCATGCCTCCGACATCACCGTCGATGCCCGTGGCTGCCCGTCCTTCACGTTGCATACCCCGCAAGGTAGCGAGCACGTGCAACTGAATTTGCTCGGCAACCATAACGTCGCCAATGCCCTGGCTGCTGCGGCTGCGGCTGGCGCCTTGGGCGTGTCGCTGTTCGGTATCGCCACGGGCCTGGGCGCGGTGCAGCCGGTCAAGGGCCGTACCGTGGCGCAGTTGGCGACAAACGGCATGCGCGTGATTGATGACACCTACAATGCCAACCAGTCCTCGGTGTGCGCTGCCATTGATCTGCTCAAAGGCTTTGACGGTCGCAAGGTGCTGGTGCTGGGCGATATCGCCGAACTGGGCGACTGGGCCGAACAGTCCCATCGTGAAGTCGGCGCCTACGCCATCGGCAAGGCCGACGCGCTCTATGCGGTCGGCCCGAACATGGCCCATGCCGTGGCTGCCTTCGGCCCCGGTGCGCGCCATTTCGCCACCCAGGCCGAGTTGATCCAGGCACTGGGCGTGGCAGAACAAGACAAACACACAACCATTTTGATCAAGGGATCGCGCAGCGCGGTGATGGAAAACGTCGTCGCGGCCTTGTGTGGCTCAAGTACGGAGAAACATTAATGCTGCTGCTGCTGGCTGAGTATCTGCAACAGTTCCACAAAGGCTTCGCGGTCTTTCAGTACCTGACCCTGCGCGGGATCCTGGGTGTGCTGACCGCGCTGTCTTTGTCGCTGTTTTTAGGGCCGTGGATGATCCGCACCCTGCAGAACCTGCAAATTGGTCAATCGGTTCGTAATGACGGCCCGCAGTCGCACCTGTCCAAGTCCGGCACCCCGACCATGGGCGGTGCGCTGATCCTGTCGTCCATCGGTATCAGCACCTTGCTGTGGGCCGACCTGCACAACCGCTACGTATGGGTGGTGCTGCTGGTGACCTTGCTGTTCGGCGCCATCGGCTGGGTCGATGACTACCGCAAGGTGATCGAGAAAAACTCCAAGGGGCTGCCAAGCCGCTGGAAGTATTTCTGGCAGTCGGTGTTCGGCCTTGCCGCCGCGATCTTCCTCTACACCACGGCGCCAAGCGCAGTGGAAACCACCTTGATCATCCCGATGCTCAAGGACGCCAGCATCCCGTTGGGCATCGGCTTCGTGGTGCTGACCTACTTCGTGATCGTCGGCTCCAGCAACGCGGTGAACCTGACCGACGGCCTCGACGGCCTGGCGATCATGCCGACGGTGATGGTAGGCGGCGCGCTGGGTATCTTCTGCTACCTGTCGGGTAACGTGAAATTCGCTGAATACCTGCTGATCCCCTACGTACCGGGCGCGGGTGAGCTGATCGTGTTCTGCGGCGCCTTGATCGGTGCCGGCCTGGGGTTCCTGTGGTTCAACACCTACCCCGCACAAGTCTTCATGGGCGACGTCGGCGCACTGGCGCTGGGCGCGGCCCTGGGCACCATCGCGGTGATCGTTCGCCAGGAAATCGTGTTGTTCATCATGGGCGGCGTGTTCGTGATGGAAACCCTGTCGGTGGTCATCCAGGTGGCGTCCTTCAAGTTGACCGGGCGCCGCGTGTTCCGCATGGCGCCGATTCACCACCACTTTGAACTCAAGGGCTGGCCTGAGCCGCGTGTGATTGTCCGTTTCTGGATCATCACCGTGATTCTGGTCCTGGTCGGCCTTGCCACCCTGAAACTGAGGTAGAAACGAGTGTCCCTGATCGCTTCAGACCACTTCCGCATCGTTGTCGGCCTCGGCAAGAGCGGCATGTCCCTGGTTCGCTTCCTGGCGAACCGGGGCACGTCGTTTGCCGTGGCCGATACGCGGGAAAATCCACCGGAGCTGGTCACGCTGCGCCGTGACTACCCGCACGTGGAAGTGCGTTGTGGCGAGCTGGATGTTGAGTTTCTGTGCCGCGCCGATGAGCTCTACGTGAGCCCCGGCCTGGCCCTGGCGACACCGGCCCTGCAAGCCGCAGCGGCCCGTGGCGTGAAGCTGTCCGGCGACATCGACCTGTTTGCACGCAATGCGAAGGCGCCGATCGTGGCCATCAGCGGTTCCAACGCGAAAAGCACCGTGACCACCCTGGTCGGCGAGATGGCGATGGCGGCCGGCAAGCGCGTGGCCGTGGGCGGTAACCTCGGCACGCCGGCGCTGGACCTGCTCAGCGACGACGTCGAGCTGTACGTGATGGAACTGTCGAGCTTCCAGCTGGAAACCACCCACGACCTGGGTGCTGAAGTGGCCACCGTGTTGAACGTCAGCGAAGACCACATGGACCGTTACAGCGGCCTGCCGGCGTACCACCTGGCCAAGCACCGGATCTTCCGCGGCGCCAAGCAATTTGTGGTCAATCGCCAGGATGCGCTGAGCCGTCCGCTGATGGGCGAGGGCATGCCGTGCTGGACCTTCGGCCTGGGCAAACCCGACTTCAAGGCCTTCGGCATTCGTGAAGAGAACGGCGAGAAGTACCTGGCCTTCGAATTCCAGAACCTGATGCCGGTGCGCGAGCTGAAAATCCGTGGCGCCCATAACCAATCCAACGCCTTGGCCGCATTGGCGTTGGGGCACGCCGTGGGCTTGCCGTTCGACGCCATGCTGTCGAGCCTGCGCACCTTCGGCGGCCTTGAGCATCGCTGTCAGTGGGTTCGCGACCTGGACGGCGTCAGCTATTACAACGACTCCAAGGCCACCAACGTGGGGGCCGCATTGGCCGCCATCGAAGGCCTGGGCGCCGATATCGAAGGCAAACTGGTGCTGATCGCCGGTGGCGACGGCAAGGGTGCCGATTTCAAGGACCTCAAGGCACCGGTGGCTGCCCATTGCCGCGCCGTGGTGTTGATGGGCCGCGACGCCGATTTGATCGCCGCCGCGCTGGGCGATGCCGTGCCACAGGTGCGCGCCACCTCCCTGGACGACGCCATTACCCAATGCAAAGCCCTGGCCCAGCCAGGCGATGCGGTGCTGCTGTCGCCGGCGTGCGCCAGTTTCGACATGTTCAAGAACTACGAAGAGCGCGGCCAGTTGTTCGCCCGCACCGTGGAGGGCTTGGCATGAGCATTGACTTCAGAAACATCATCAAGCCGTACCCGTCGCCGATCATTACCGGGCGCGGCATCGACCTTGATTTCCCGATGCTCGCCGGTTGCCTCGCGCTGCTGGGCCTGGGCCTGGTGATGATCACCTCGGCTTCTTCCGAAGTGGCCGCCGTGCAATCGGGCAATACCCTGTACATGATGATCCGTCACCTGGTCTACCTGATCATCGGCCTGGGCGCGTGCATCGTCACCATGATGATTCCCATCGCTACCTGGCAGCGCCTGGGCTGGCTGATGCTGATCGGCGCGTTCGGCTTGCTGATCATGGTGATCCTGCCCGGCATTGGCCGCGAGGTGAACGGCTCGATGCGCTGGATTGGCTTCGGTGCGTTCAACGTGCAGCCGTCGGAAATCGCCAAGGTGTTCGTGGTGATCTACCTGGCCGGTTACCTGGTGCGTCGCCAGAAGGAAGTGCGCGAAAGCTGGATGGGCTTCTTCAAGCCATTCATCGTGCTGCTGCCCATGGCCGGCCTGTTGCTGATGGAGCCTGACTTCGGCGCCACCGTGGTGATGATGGGCGCGGCGGCGGCGATGCTGTTCCTCGGCGGCGTGGGCTTGTTCCGCTTCAGCTTGATGGTGGTGCTGGCAGTGGCTGCGGTGACCATCCTGGTACAGGCGCAACCGTACCGGATGGCGCGTTTGATCACCTTTACCGACCCCTGGTCCGACCAGTTCGGTTCCGGCTACCAATTGACCCAGGCCTTGATCGCCTTCGGTCGCGGCGAATGGTTGGGCGTGGGCCTGGGCAACAGCGTGCAGAAGCAGTTCTACCTGCCGGAAGCGCACACCGACTTCGTGTTCTCCGTACTCGCCGAAGAACTCGGCGTGGTCGGCTCGCTGTGCACCGTCGCGCTGTTCGTGTTCGTGTGTGTACGCGGCATGTACATCGGCCTGTGGGCCGAGAAGGCCAAACAGTATTTCGCCGCCTATGTGGCCTACGGCTTGTCGTTCCTGTGGATCGGCCAGTTCCTGATCAACATCGGGGTGAACGTCGGCCTGCTGCCGACCAAGGGCCTGACCTTGCCGTTCCTCAGTTACGGCGGCAGTTCGTTGGTGATCTGCTGCGCCTGTCTTGGCTTGTTGCTGCGTATCGAGTGGGAGAGTCGAACCCACCTGGGCAGCGAAGAGATGGAGTTCAGCGAAAGCGACTTCGCCGAGGAGCCGACCCATGGGCGCTAACGTGCTGATCATGGCCGGCGGCACCGGGGGCCATGTGTTCCCGGCCCTGGCGTGCGCCCGGGAATTCCAGAACCGTGGCTACACCGTGCACTGGCTGGGTACACCGCGCGGCATCGAAAACGAGTTGGTGCCGAATGCGGGCTTGCCGTTGCACCTGATCAACGTCACGGGCCTGCGCGGCAAGGGCAAGTTGTCCCTGCTCAAGGCACCGTTCGTGTTGCTCAAGGCGGTGTGGCAGGCGCGCAAGGTCATCCGTGAATTGCAGCCGGTGTGTGTGCTCGGCTTCGGTGGTTATGTGACCGGCCCCGGTGGCGTCGCCGCCAGGCTTGCCGGCGTGCCGGTGATCGTGCACGAGCAGAACGCCGTGGCCGGTACCGCCAACCGTCTGCTGGTGCCGTTGGCTGCACGGGTGTGCGAGGCGTTCCCCAACACCTTCAGTGTGTCGGATAAGCGCCGTACCACCGGCAACCCGGTGCGCACCGAGCTGTTTATGGATATCGCCCGCGAAGCACTCGCAGGGCGCAAGGCGCACCTGCTGATCCTGGGCGGAAGCCTGGGGGCCGAGCCGCTGAATAAATTGCTGCCGGAAGCCGTGGCGCAACTCCCTGTGGAATTGCGCCCGGAGATCTTCCACCAGGCCGGCAAGAACCACGATGAAGTCACCGCCACGCGTTATCGCGACGCCGGTGTGGCGGCCAATGTGCAGCCCTTTATCAAAGACATGGCCCATGCCTATGGCTGGGCCGACCTGGTGGTCTGTCGCGCGGGTGCGTTGACCGTCAGTGAACTGGCTGCTGCCGGTCTGCCGTCCTTGCTGGTGCCCTTGCCCCACGCCATCGACGATCACCAGACCCGCAACGCCGAATATTTGGCCGGGGAGGGCGCTGCCTTCCTGCTGCCGCAAAGAACGACTGGCGCCGCCGATTTGGCCGCACGCCTGACCGAGGTTTTGATGCAACCGGAACGACTCAACAACATGGCGAGCACCGCAAGCCGCCTGGCCAAACCTGACGCAACCCGCACCGTGGTCGATATCTGCCTGGAGGTGGCCCATGGTTGAGAATCAGAAAGCCATGCCACAACCGGAAATGCGCCGCATCCGTCGCATCCACTTCGTCGGTATCGGCGGCGTGGGCATGTGCGGCATCGCCGAAGTGTTGCTGAACCTGGGCTACCAGGTGTCCGGCTCGGATTTGAAAGAGTCGCCGGTCACCGAGCGCCTGAAGTCGTTTGGCGCGCAGATCTTTATCGGTCACCGCGCCGAGAACGCTGCCGAGGCTGACGTGCTGGTGGTGTCCAGCGCCGTGAACACCTCCAACCCGGAAGTGGCCACTGCTCTTGAGCGCCGCATTCCCGTGGTGCCACGCGCCGAGATGCTCGCCGAGCTGATGCGCTATCGCCACGGCATCGCCGTCGCCGGTACCCATGGCAAGACCACCACCACCAGCCTGATCGCCTCGGTGTTCGCCGCCGGTGGCCTGGACCCGACCTTCGTCATCGGTGGCCGCCTTAATGCAGCCGGTACCAATGCCCAGCTTGGTACCAGCCGCTACCTGATCGCCGAAGCCGATGAAAGCGACGCCAGTTTCCTGCACCTGCAACCGCTGGTCGCTGTGGTCACCAACATCGACGAAGATCACATGGCCACCTACGACGGTGACTTCAACAAGTTGAAAAAAACCTTCGTCGAGTTCCTGCACAACCTGCCGTTCTACGGTCTGGCCGTGCTCTGCCTGGACGACCCGGTGGTGCGTGAAATCCTGCCCCAGGTCAAGCGTCCGACCGTGACCTACGGCTTCAGCGAAGACGCCGACGTGCGCGCGATCAATGTGCGCCAGGAAGGCATGCAGACCTACTTCACCGTGCTGCGTCCCGACCGCGAGCCGCTGGATGTGTCGGTGAACATGCCGGGCAACCACAACGTATTGAATTCCCTGGCGACCATCTGCATCGCCTCCGACGAGGGCGTCAGCGATGAAGCCATCGTCGAGGGCCTGTCGCGCTTTGCCGGTGTCGGCCGACGCTTCCAGGTCTACGGCCAACTGCCGGTGGAAGGCGGTGACGTGATGCTGGTGGATGACTATGGTCACCACCCGACCGAAGTTGCCGCGGTGATCAAGGCCGTGCGCGGTGGCTGGCCGGAGCGTCGCCTGGTGATGGTCTACCAGCCGCACCGCTACAGCCGCACCCGCGATTTGTACGACGATTTCGTCAATGTGCTGGCCGATGCCAACGTGCTGCTGTTGATGGAGGTCTACCCGGCCGGTGAAGAACCGATCCCGGGCGCCGACAGCCGCAAGCTGTGCAACAGCATCCGCCAGCGCGGCCAGTTGGACCCTATCTACATCGAGCGCGGTGTGGACCTGGCGCCGATCGTCAAGCCGCTGCTGCGTGCCGGCGATATCCTGCTGTGCCAGGGCGCCGGTGATATCGGCGGCCTTGCGCCTAAGTTGCTGGCGAGCCCGCTGTTTGCGGCCGCCAAGAAGGGGGCGTCGAAATGACCGCTGACTACGGCTCCCTGTTCTCCACCATCACGCCAGCCGACTTCGGCCGCGTGGCCGTGCTGTTCGGCGGCAAGAGCGCCGAGCGCGAAGTGTCGCTCAAGTCCGGCAACGCCGTGCTCGAAGCGCTGCAAAGTGCCGGCGTGAATGCGTTCGGGATCGACGTGGGCGATGACTTCCTCGCCCGCCTGCAGGCCGAGAAGATCGACCGTGCCTTCATCATCCTGCACGGCCGTGGCGGTGAAGACGGCAGCATGCAGGGCCTGTTGGAGTGTGCCGGTATCCCTTACACCGGCAGCGGCATCCTCGCTTCGGCACTGGCCATGGACAAGTTGCGCACCAAGCAGGTGTGGCACAGCCTGGGTATTCCCACCCCGCGTCACAGCGTTCTGTGCAGCGAAGACGATTGTATTTCTGCAGCCAAGGAACTGGGCCTGCCTTTGATCGTCAAACCTGCCCATGAAGGCTCCAGTATCGGCATGGCTAAAGTGAACTCGGCCGCCGAATTGATCGACGCATGGAAAGCGGCAAGTACCTACGATTCGCAAGTGTTGGTGGAACAGTGGATCCAGGGTCCCGAGTACACCATCGCCACCCTGCGTGGCCAGGTATTGCCGCCCATCGCATTGGGCACGCCCCACACCTTTTACGACTACGACGCCAAGTACCTGGCCTCCGATACCCAGTACCGGATCCCGTGCGGCCTTGACGCAACCAAAGAACAGGAATTGATGGACCTCACGGCGAAAGCCTGTGAGGCGTTGGGTATTGCCGGTTGGGCACGGGCAGACGTGATGCAGGATGACCAAGGGAATTTCTGGTTCCTGGAAGTCAACACCGCACCGGGCATGACCGACCACAGCCTGGTACCGATGGCCGCTCGCGCAGCCGGCCTGGATTTCCAGCAATTGGTGCTGGCGATTCTGGCCGCTAGCATCGAGCCAAGAGGCTAAGGACATGAAAGGCGCATCGCTTCGTCATCAGCCCCCACAAGCACCGAGCCGCAAGCCGGTGCCACGGGGTGCCAGTCGAATGGTGGCTAAAGAGCCGATGTCGGCGCGCCTGCCGAAAGCCAACTTTGGTTTCCTCAAGGCGCTGTTCTGGCCGGTGATGCTGGTGGTGCTGGGCTTCGGCACTTACGAGGGCGCGCAGCGTCTATTGCCCTATGCCGACCGGCCGATCACCAAGATCAGCGTACAGGGCGATTTGAGCTACATCAGCCAGCAAGCGGTGCAGCAGCGTATCGGCCCGTTCCTGGCGGCGAGCTTCTTCACCATTGACCTGGCGGGTATGCGCCGGGAGCTGGAACAGATGCCGTGGATCGCCCACGCCGAAGTCCGCCGCGTCTGGCCGGACCAGGTGACGATCCGCCTGGAAGAACAGCTCCCCGTGGCCCGTTGGGGCGATGAGGCGCTGTTGAACAACCAGGGCCAGGCGTTCACCCCGCGTGAGCTGGCCAATTACGAGCACCTGCCGCAGCTGTTCGGGCCGCAGCGGGCGCAGCAGCAAGTGATGCAGCAGTACCAGGCCTTGAGCCAGATGCTGCGGCCAATGGGCTTCTCCATTGCACGCCTGGAATTGCGTGAACGGGGTAGCTGGTTTTTGACGACCGGGGCAGGCAGTTCCGGCCCGGGCATCCAGTTGTTGCTGGGACGCGACCGCTTGGTGGAAAAGATGCGCCGCTTCATCGCCATCTATGACAAGACCTTGAAAGAACAGATTACGAACATTGCGAGCGTCGACCTGCGTTACGCCAACGGCCTTGCCGTCGGCTGGCGTGAACCGGCTGCGCCCACGGCAGCGCAACCCGCTGTCGCGAAGAATTAAGAAGAGGCAGGACCCATGGCAAACGTGCAAAGCGGCAAAATGATCGTCGGTCTCGATATCGGCACCTCCAAGGTGGTGGCGCTGGTGGGCGAGGTCGGGGAAGACGGCACGATCGAAATCGTCGGTATTGGCACGCATCCGTCCCGTGGCCTGAAGAAGGGCGTGGTGGTCAACATCGAGTCCACCGTGCAATCGATCCAGCGCGCCATCGAAGAAGCGCAGCTGATGGCCGGTTGCCGGATTCACTCGGCGTTCGTCGGCGTGGCGGGCAACCATATCCGCAGCCTGAACTCCCACGGCATCGTGGCGATTCGCGACCGCGAAGTCAGCGCCGCCGACCTTGAGCGCGTCCTCGACGCCGCCCAGGCCGTGGCGATCCCGGCTGACCAGCGCGTGCTGCACACCCTGCCGCAGGACTACGTGATCGATAACCAGGAAGGCGTCCGCGAGCCCCTGGGCATGTCGGGCGTGCGTCTGGAAGCCAAGGTCCACGTGGTGACCTGTGCCGTCAACGCCGCGCAGAACATTGAAAAATGCGTGCGCCGCTGCGGCCTGGAAATCGACGACATCATTCTCGAGCAGCTTGCCTCCGCGTATTCGGTACTGACCGACGACGAAAAAGAACTGGGCGTATGCCTGGTGGACATCGGCGGCGGCACCACCGACATCGCGATCTTCACCGAGGGTGCTATTCGTCACACCGCCGTGATCCCGATTGCCGGCGACCAGGTGACCAACGACATCGCCATGGCGCTGCGTACGCCGACCCAGTACGCCGAAGAAATCAAGATCCGCTACGCCTGCGCCCTGGCCAAGCTGGCCGGTGCCGGTGAAACCATCAAGGTGCCAAGCGTGGGCGACCGTCCACCGCGTGAGCTGTCGCGCCAGGCCCTGGCCGAAGTGGTCGAGCCGCGCTACGACGAGCTGTTCACCCTGATCCAGGCTGAACTGCGTCGCAGCGGCTACGAAGATTTGATCCCGGCCGGCATCGTGCTGACCGGTGGCACCTCGAAGATGGAAGGCGCGGTCGAACTGGCAGAGGAAATCTTCCACATGCCGGTCCGCCTGGGTGTTCCCCATGGCGTCAAAGGCCTGGGCGACGTGGTGCGCAACCCGATTTATTCCACCGGTGTGGGCTTGCTGTTGTACGGGCTGCAAAAGCAGACCGACGGCATTTCCCTGTCGGGCCCGAGCAACCGTGACAGCTACCGCAGCGACGACGAGGCCAAGGCGCCGTTGTTCGAGCGGCTGCAGGCGTGGGTCAAAGGCAATTTCTAAAGATTTACCGCAACACCGTTTCAAGTAGTAGGCGAAAAAACTAGAGAAAACGAAAGGAGAGGGAACATGTTCGAACTCGTAGACAACATCCCCGCCAGCCCGGTCATCAAAGTGATCGGTGTCGGCGGTGGCGGCGGCAACGCTGTCAACCATATGGTCAAGAGCAACATTGAAGGCGTTGAATTCATCTGCGCCAACACTGACGCCCAGGCGCTGAAAAGCATCGGCGCGCGGACCATCCTGCAATTGGGTACAGCCGTGACCAAGGGCCTCGGCGCCGGCGCCAATCCGGAAGTCGGCCGTCAAGCCGCCCTGGAAGACCGCGAGCGTATTGCCGAAGTGCTGCAGGGCACCAACATGGTGTTCATCACCACGGGCATGGGTGGCGGTACCGGTACCGGTGCAGCGCCGATCATTGCCGAAGTGGCCAAGGAAATGGGGATTCTGACGGTTGCGGTCGTGACCCGTCCGTTCCCGTTCGAAGGCCGCAAGCGCATGCAGATCGCCGACGAAGGTATCCGTCTGCTGTCTGAAAGCGTCGACTCGTTGATCACCATTCCCAACGAGAAGCTGCTGACCATCCTGGGCAAGGACGCGAGCCTGCTGTCCGCATTCGCCAAGGCTGACGATGTACTGGCCGGGGCCGTTCGCGGTATCTCCGACATCATCAAGCGCCCGGGCATGATCAACGTCGACTTTGCCGACGTCCGTACTGTCATGAGCGAAATGGGCATGGCGATGATGGGCACTGGCTGCGCCAGCGGTCCGAACCGTGCACGCGAAGCCACTGAAGCGGCCATCCGCAACCCGTTGCTGGAAGACGTGAACCTGCAAGGCGCACGCGGCATCCTGGTGAATATCACCGCCGGTCCTGACCTGTCCCTGGGTGAGTACTCCGACGTGGGTAGCATCATCGAAGCCTTCGCTTCCGAGCACGCCATGGTCAAGGTCGGTACCGTTATCGACCCGGACATGCGCGACGAGCTGCACGTGACCGTGGTTGCCACCGGCCTGGGCGCGAAAATCGAGAAGCCTGTGAAGGTCATCGACAACACCCTGCATAACAGCCAGGCCAGCCACGCGAGCCAAGCGGCTGCCGCTCCAGCGCCTTCGCGCCAGGAACTGCCGTCGGTGAACTACCGTGACCTGGATCGTCCGACCGTGATGCGCAACCAGGCTCAGGCCGGTGCTGCGGCGTCCCGTAGCCCGAATCCGCAAGATGATCTGGACTACCTGGACATCCCGGCATTCCTGCGTCGTCAGGCCGATTAATGGAATGTATCAGGGCTATGAAGGTGATTGGTGTTCAGCAAAGGTCTGGTCTGCTATTATCGCCAGCCTTTGTTGATACCAGTTCGCAATTTGCGCTGAAGCGGTCCAAGCCATGATTAAACAACGCACCCTGAAGAATATTATTCGTGCCACAGGTGTAGGTCTGCACTCCGGGGAGAAGGTATACCTGACCCTCAAGCCTGCACCTGTCGACACCGGCATCGTGTTTGTGCGTGCCGACCTGGACCCTGTGGTGCAGATTCCTGCTCGCGCGGAAAATGTTGGCGAAACCACGATGTCGACCACGTTGGTCAACGGTGACGTCAAAGTGGACACGGTGGAGCACTTGCTCTCGGCCATGGCCGGTTTGGGCATCGATAACGCCTACGTCGAGCTCTCCGCGTCCGAAGTCCCGATCATGGATGGCAGCGCTGGACCCTTCGTATTCTTGATTCAATCTGCCGGCCTGGAAGAACAGGACGCAGCCAAGAAGTTCATACGCATTCTGCGGGAAGTGACAGTAGAAGACGGCGACAAGCGCGCCACCTTCGTCCCGTTCGAAGGCTTTAAAGTGAGCTTTGAGATCGATTTCGATCACCCGGTATTCCGTGACCGCACCCAGAGTGCAAGCGTGGATTTTTCCAGCACTTCGTTCGTAAAAGAAGTCAGCCGCGCCCGTACCTTTGGTTTCATGAGTGACATCGAGTACCTGCGCAAGCACAACCTCGCACTCGGCGGCAGCGTTGAAAACGCCATTGTGGTCGACGCGGATGGTGTACTGAACGAAGACGGCCTTCGCTATGAAGACGAATTCGTGAAGCACAAGATCCTCGATGCAATCGGTGACCTCTACCTGCTGGGCAATAGCCTGATAGGCGAGTTCAAAGGCTTCAAGTCGGGCCACGCCCTTAACAACCAGCTGCTGCGCAAGTTGATTGAGCAGACAGACGCTTGGGAAGTCGTGACCTTCGAAGATGCCAGCACCGCACCGATCTCTTACATGCGTCCCGTTGCGGCGGTGTAAGTAACAACTCTCTTTCTTTAGTTTTTAAAGGCTGCCTTCGGGTGGCCTTTTTTTATGTGTCTGTGACGCGCCTCCCTCGTTCCCATGCGCAGCGTGGGGGCGATCATCACCCCTCACTGGCATCCACAATCCGATTGCGCCCCGTGTGCTTGGCCTCATACAACGCGCGGTCCGCACTGAGCAGCAAGGCCTCCAGGGACATCCGGCTGCGCTTGTCCCGGGTGCTCATGCCGATGCTCGCCGTGATCGGCTGCTCATCCCCCGCCACCCGCGGCAAATGTTCGATGCTGCTGCGGATATGCTCGGCGATGACCCACGCGCCCTTGGCGTCCGTATTGGGCAGCACCACCGCGAACTCCTCGCCGCCGTAACGCGCTGCGAGGTCGGCAGGGCGGCGGATATTGGCGCTGATAACCTGGGCCACCGTGCGCAGTGCTGCATCGCCACCATGATGGCCGTGGCGGTCGTTGAAGGCCTTGAAGTGGTCCACGTCGATCATCAGCACGGTCAGTGGTTCGAGCGAACGTTGCGCGCGGTCCCATTCAAGGCGCAGGCGTTCGTCGAGGATGCGGCGGTTGGCCAGGCCGGTCAGGGCGTCGGTGGCTGCCAGTTCTGACAGTACGCGCTCTGCGCGATAACGGCGGCGCAGTTCCCGGCGCAGCATCCAGGTCAGCCATAACAAGCCGATACACAGGATGCCCGTGGCGCCACTGGTCAGCAGTGCGGCGCGCTTCCAGGGGGCGAATACATCTTCACTGGACAGGGCTACTACCACGATCAGCGGCAGGTCTCCGACATTGGTGAAGGTGTACAGGCGCTCCTTGCCGCTGATGGCAGAGATGGCCTGGAAGCTGCCACTGCCTTCGCGCAGCATGCGCTTGAAGTTAGGACGTTCGCTCAGGTCCTTGTCGATCATGTCGCGCTCCAGCAGCGGTTGCTGGGCGAGCAAAATGCCTCGGTTGCTCAGCAGGTTGACGCTGCTGCCGTTGCCGATGGTGAGCGTACTGAAAAGCTGATCGAAGTACGCCAGGCGCATGGTTGCAACGGCAACGCCGGCAAATTCACCATTGGGGCCTGATACGCGCCGACTGAACGCCATGCGCCAGACCTGGTCGCAATCGCAGTGGATCTTGAACGGTCGGCTGATATACAAGCCGGCCTGGGCGTCCTTGGTATGCACCTGGAAGTAATCGCGATTGGCAAAATTGCGCGGGGTGGGCTGCAGGGTGGAAGAATCGGCGATCACCGCACCATTGGCGTCCAATAACAGCACTTCACCCTTGAAAGGTGCGGCAGTGGACAAGTCAAACTGCACCAGGTGCTGGATATTCGCCGCAACCTGGGCCAGGTCTTCGCGTTGTTTGGCGGCAATCAACCCTTTGAGTGCCAGGTCGTAGAGCTCGACGTTCCGTAGCACGTCGGCGTTGATCAACTGCGCAATATTGGTGGTTGAGCGCGTAGCGGCCTGCAGGGTGCTGGCGTGTTCGCGGATCAGCAACGCTGCGACGATGACCACGATCAAGACAACAGTGATACCGCTGCCCAAAACCATTAACAGTTCTGGGCGTGCGGGCAGGATACGGACATGGCGTTGGCTCATCGGGCAGACTTCAGCGATGTGGATGCTGGCAGTTTAGTTCTACCCGATGAAAATTAAATACTCGGTTAAAAAGAAAGATCTACGCGTTAGAACACGTTGATCGGGTAGTCGACGATCACCCGGTATTCATCCACATCCCGGTCTACCGCCGAGTAGCCATGACTGCCGCGATTGGTCGCCCATTGCAGGCGCACGGCCAAATCCTTGGCCTTGCCACCCTGCACCACATACTTCAAATCGATATCCCGTTCCCAGTGCTTGGCGTCCTTGCCGTCAGCGCTGTACCAGGCACTGTAGCCACGGCTTTGCGGGTCGACTTTGGTCAGATCGGTCTTACCGCTGATGTAGGACACCGCCGAGGTAAGGCCAGGCATGCCGAGGCCGGCGAAGTCGTAGGCGTACTTGAGCTTCCATGAGCGCTCATTGGGACCGTTGAAGTCCGAGTATTGCTGGGAGTTGTCCAGGTACACGCTGTCGCCTTGGCTGATGTAGTCGAACGGCGTGTTGCCGTTGACCCGCTGGTAGGCGGCGGTGACGCTGTGGTGACCCACGCCGACGGTGAAGTGCAGGCTGTAGGTGTTGTTGTCGATATCCCCGAGCAGCGACTGGCCGGTGTCCTGGGTGTGGTAGTAGTGCAGGCCCGGGTTGAGGCTGACCAGGTCGTTCAGCGCGTAGGTGTAGTCCAGGTCGTAGTAGTACTGGTGCCACACGTCCTTGAGTTCGGAAGCGTACAGGTTGCTGGTCACTCCCGGGATGCCGCTGAACGACACGCCCGCCCAATTCATGTGCTGGCTGTCAGCGTTGCTCGGCAATGCGCCATAGCTGGTGCCGATGCGTCGGTGGCCGCTCTGGTTGTAGAGCTTGGTGAAGCTGGCCTGGCCGCCTTCGAGCATCCAGCCGTCGAAACTGTGGTTGCTCAGGCTCACGCCACGGAAAGTCTGCGGCAGCATGCGCGTCATGCCGCCGGCGATCACCGGGTTGTTGAGGAACAGGTCGCCGGCCTTCAACTCGGTATCGAAGGCGCGCATCTTCAAGGTGCCCCCTGCGGTGGAAAACGAACCGGGCGCTTTGCCGCTGCCGTCAGTGCTGCCGTAGGGAAGGATGCTGGAACCGTCGGTGCCGCCACCGCCGTCGAGCTTGAGGCCGAGCATGGCGTGGGCGTCCAGGCCGAAGCCGACGGTGCCCTGTGTGTAGCCGGATTCGAAGGTGCCTATAAAACCCTGGCCCCATTCCTTGCTGTCATCGATGTGGATGTCGCGACGGTCGCGGTTCATGTAGTAGTTGCGGGTGTTGATGTTGAGGTGCGAGCCTTCGACGAATCCGTCGGCGGCGGTAGTGTCTGCCGCGTGGGCAAGGGGAACGATCGTTGCTGCAATCGCGAGGAATAACGGGGTGAACGTCAGCGAGTTCTTCACCGGTGGAGCTCCTTTGGTCAATCGAAAACGGCCAGTGTCGTGGGGGTGTGCCTGGCCTTTTTTTAGCGCAAAAAAAAGCCGCTGAAGTCAGCGGCTTTAAGACAGATTCCCAGTGTAGAGCCCTGGAAATAAGTCGAGGGAAATTCGGGTAAGCGGGTAAGCTGCCTTTGCCGTCGCGCTCATCGATGCGTCAAATTAACGCAGGCGAGCGCTGCGATACAGAGTGTAACAAGATAATGACTGTTGCCAAAACAGCAACAGTGATGCTGGGGCCATGGGGGAGATGTCTAGACCGGCAGAGTGATGCCAAAGGTATTGCCGCTGACATCGCTGCGCACGAACACATCACCGCCATGCATCAGCGCAATCGCCTTGACGATCGCCAGCCCCAAACCGTGATTCGCCCCGCTGTTGCTGCGCGACGCATCCACTCGATAGAAACGTTCGAACAGCCGGGGCAGGTGTTCGCTGGCAATCACATCGCCAGGGTTGGTCACGCCGATGGCTACCTGATGCTCCAGCACTTCAATGTTCACGTCGATCACCTGCCCGGGCGCGGTGTGCTGCACGGCATTGCTCAACAGATTGATCAGGGCGCGGCGCAGGTGGGCTTTTTCGATCTGTACCTGGGCGTCGCCGTGGACCTGCACCCGGACCTGGGCGTCTTCGAGGATGAAGTCCAGGTAGTCGAGGGTGGTGGCTACCTCGTCGGCCAATGAGCTTTCAATCAGCTTGGTGGCCTTGCTGCCCTGGTCGGCGCTGGCGAGGAACAGCATGTCGTTGATGATCGAGCGCAGGCGTTCCAATTCCTCGAGGTTGGATTGCAGCACCTCGAAATAATGCTCGGCCGAACGCCCGCGCGTCAGGGCGACCTGGGTCTGGCCGATCAGGTTGGTGAGTGGCGAGCGCAGTTCGTGGGCGACGTCGGCGTTGAACGACTCCAGGCGCGAGTAGGCCTGCTCCACGCGGTCCAGGGTGGAGTTGAACGAGTTGACGAACTGGCTCAGCTCCGGCGGCAGCGGTGACAGTTGCAGGCGCCCGGAGAGCTTCGGCGGCGCCAGCTTCTGTGCTTCATCCGAGAGTTTGCCCAGCGGCTTGAGGCCAATGCGCGACACCCAGAACCCCAGCAGCGCCGCCAGCGCCACGCCGACCAGCGCCAGGCTGACCAGTGCCACCAGCAGATGGTGCTGGGTCGCGCGGAAGTTCTCAGTGTCGATGGCGATCATGAAACGCAGCGGCGGGCGTTGGTCCTTGGCCGGGAACTGGCTCACCAGCACTTTGAACGGGTATTCGCGCCCCGGCAGGTGCAGGTCGCGCTTGCCCGTCGGGCCTTCGGCGAAGGTGCGGATCCGCGCATCGGGGTTGCCGTACTCGTAGTTCGGATCGCTGCTGACGACCCAGAAGCGGATACGCTTGTCTTCCTCACCCAATAATTTGAGCTTGGCTTGAATCTTCACCCAATGGTCCGGCGTGCCGAAGCGGTTCACAGAGGATTCCAACACGCTGTAGCGCGCATCCAGCTCCGCCCCTGGCAGCAAGCCCAGGCTGCGATCCACCTGCTGATACAGCGCGCCGCCGATCAACAGGAATATCAGCGCCGCCACCAGGGTGAACATGCTGCTGAGGCGCAGCGCAATGGAATTAGCCGACACTGCGATTCTCCAGCACATAACCCATGCCGCGAATGGTGTGCAGCAGCTTGTGTTCGAACGGCCCGTCAAGCTTGGCGCGCAGGCGCTTGATCGCCACTTCCACGACGTTGGCGTCACTGTCGAAATTGATGTCCCAGACCATTTCTGCAATCGAGGTCTTGGAGAGGATCTCGCCCTGGCGCCGCGCCAATACGCTGAGCAGCGAGAACTCCTTGGCGGTCAGGTCCAGGCGCACGCCATTGCGGCTGGCCTTGCGGCTGATCAGGTCGATCCACAGGTCGGCAACGGTCACTTGCACCGGCTCGTGGCCGCCGCTGCGGCGGGTCAGGGCTTGCAGGCGCGCCACCAGTTCGAGGAAGGAAAACGGTTTGCCAAGATAATCGTCGGCGCCTTCGCGCAGGCCGCGGATACGGTCTTCCACGCGCTCGCGGGCGGTCAGCATGATCACCGGTGTCTGTTTGCGCGCACGCAACGCCCTCAGCACGCCAAAGCCATCGAGGCCGGGCAGCATCACGTCGAGCACGATCACCGCGTAATCGTTCTCCAGCGCCAGGTGCAGGCCCTCGACGCCCTCGCGCGCCACATCGACGGCGTAGCCTTGCTCCGTCAGGCCTCGGTGCAGGTAATCGGCGGTTTTTTCTTCATCTTCAACAATCAGTACGCGCATGAGCCTTTTGCTCCAGGGCGGTGCCTTGGCCTCAATGTGTGGTTGCCAGCTCAGCCGCTGGTTTGGGCCGGTGGAAAAATTTCTCAAGGTACAAGTATATGACCGGTGTGGTGAACAGCGTCAGCGCCTGGCTCACCAGCAAGCCGCCGACCACCGCGATGCCCAGGGGCTGGCGCATTTCCGCGCCAGGGCCAGCGCCGAGCATCAACGGTACCGCGCCCAGCAGGGCGGCGAGGGTGGTCATGATGATCGGCCGGAACCGCGTGATGCAGGCTTCATAGATTGCCTCTTCCGGCGGCAGCCCGCGTACCCGCTGGGCGTCCAGGGCGAAGTCGATCATCAGGATGCCGTTCTTCTTCACGATGCCGATCAGCAGCACCAGGCCGATCAGCGCCATGATCGAAAAGTCCTGGCCCATCAGCGACAGCATGATCAGCGCGCCCAGCCCCGCCGAGGGCAAGGTGGAGATAATCGTCAGCGGGTGCACGAAGCTCTCATACAACACACCCAGAATGATGTAGACAGCCACCAGCGCCGCGAGGATCAGCCAGGGCTGGCTGGCCAGCGAACTCTGGAACGCCTGGGCCGCGCCCTGGAAGTTGCCGATGATGGTGGTTGGCATGCCGATTTCATTCTTGGCCTGGTTGAGCATGATCACCGCGTCACCCAGCGCCACACCGGGTGCCAGGTTGAACGACAGGTTGGCGGCGGGGAACATGCCGTCATGGCTGATGGACAAGGGCCCCACGGTCGGCGCGTCGACCTTGGCCACTGCCGACAACGGCACCATCTCATTGGTCAGTGGCGAGCGCAGGTAGAAGTAGTTCAGGCTTTCGGCCTTGCCGCGCTGTTGACTGTCCAGCTCCAGCACCACCTGGTATTGGTTGATCTCGGTCTGGAACTCGTTGATCTGGCGCTGGCCGAAGGCGTCGTAGAGCGCCTGGTCGACATCGGTGGCGGTCAGCCCAAAGCGCGCGGCGGCCTGGCGGTCGATGCTGATATGGGTGATGCTGCCGCCCAGTTGCAGATCGTTGGACAGGTCGCGAAACGCCGGGTTGGCGCGCAGTTTTTCGGTCAGGCGCTGGGTCCAGGTGTTGAGTGTCGGGCCGTCGTTGCTCTTGAGTACGTACTGGTACTGGGCGCGGCTGGGGCCGGAGCTGAGGTTGATGTCCTGCCCCGCGCGCAGGTACAGCACGATGCCCGGCACTTTCGCCAGCTTGGGCCGGATGCGGTCGATGAACTGGCTGGCGGACACGTCGCGATCACCGCGGTCTTTCAAGGCGATCCAGAAGCGCCCGTTGGCGATGGTCTGGTTGCTGCCGGTCACGCCCACCGAGTGGGAAAACGCCTGCACCGCCGGGTCATCCTTGACGATCTCAGCCAGGGCCTTGTGCTTGGCGACCATGTCCGGGTATGACACATCGGCCGCCGCTTCGCTGGTGCCGAGCACAAAACCGGTGTCCTGTACCGGAAAGAAGCCCTTGGGGATAAACACGTAGCCGGCCACGGCCAGGGCCAGGGTCACTACGAATAGCGCGGCCATGCTGCGCTGATGGGCCAGCGCGCGGCGCAGGTTGCGCGCATAGCCGGCCAGCAGGCGTTCGCTGAAGCCGGGTTTGTCGTGGGCCGGATGGGTCGGGGCGCGCATGAACAGCGCGGCCAATGTCGGTGCCAGGGTCAAGGAGACCACCACCGAAATCAGGATGGTCGAAGTGGCCGTCAGCGCGAATTCCTTGAACAGCCGTCCGACCACACCGCCCATGAACAGCAGCGGAATAAACGCCGCCACCAGCGAGAAGCTGATGGACACCACGGTAAAGCCAATCTCGCCGGCGCCCTTGATCGCCGCTTCGCGCTTGTCGAGCCCGGCTTCGAGGTGGCGGTGAATGTTTTCCACCACCACGATGGCATCGTCGACCACAAAGCCCACGGCGATCACGATCGCCACCAGGGTCAGGTTGTTCAGGCTGAAGCCCATCAGGTACATCAGGGCAAAACTGGCGACCAGCGACACGCCGAGCACGCTGGACACAATCAGCGTCGCCGACAACTGGCGCAGGAACAGCGCCATCACCGCCACCACCAGCAGGATGGCGATCAGCAGGGTGACTTCCACTTCATGCAGGGACGCGCGGATGGTCTTGGTGCGGTCAGACAATACGCTGACCTGCACCGAGGCCGGCAGCATGCCTTGCAGGCGCGGCAGTTCGGCCTGGATGCGGTCTACGGTCTCGACAATGTTGGCGCCGGGCTGGCGCGAGATCACCAGATTGACGCCCGGCGTGTCGCCGGACCAGGCCTGCACGTAGGCGTTTTCCGAACCGTTGATGACTTTGGCGATATCGCGCAGTTGAACGGGGGCGCCATCCTTGTAGGACACGATCAGTCGGGCGTAGTCCTCCGGGTGAAACAGTTGGTCGTTGGTCGACAGGGTCGACACGCTGTTCTCGCCGTAGATCGCACCCTTGGCCAGGTTGAGGCTCGATTGCTGGATGGCCAGGCGGATATCGGCCAGGGTCAGGCCGATGGCCGCGAGTTTGTCGGGGGAAGCCTGCACGCGGATCGCCGGGCGCTGCTGGCCGGTAATGTTGATCTGGCCGACGCCGTCGATCTGGCTGATCTGCCGAGCCAGCAGGGTTTCCACATAGTCACTCAGCTCGGTGCTGGGCATGCTGTCGGAGCTGACACTGAGGATCAGTACCGGGCTGTCCGCCGGGTTGACCTTCTTCCAGGTGGGCAGGCTCGGCATGTCGCTGGGCAGCTTGCCGGATGCGGTGTTGATCGCTGCCTGCACTTCCTGCGCGGCGGTGTCGATGCTCTTGTCGAGGGTGAATTGCAGGGTCAACAGGCTTGAGCCCAAGGCACTGCTGGAGGTCATCTGGGTCATGCCGGGAATGGCACTGAACTGCACTTCCAGCGGCGTCGCCACCGAGGAGGCCATGGTGTCCGGGCTGGCGCCAGGCAGTTGTGCCGTGACCTGGATCGTCGGAAATTCCGCCTCCGGCAGTGGCGCGATGGCCAGGCGCGGGAAGGCAATGACCCCGAGCAGCACCAGGGCAAACGTCAGCAGCAGGGTGGCGACCGGGTGGTCGACGCACCAGGCCGAGGGCGACCGGCTGCCGTTCATGGCTGCACCTTGGCGTCGACGGTCTGGATCACCTGCGGTGGCTCCTTGAGCACCTCCACCTGGGCACCGGCCTTGAGCCGCGACTGGCCATCACTGACCAGTACATCACCGGCCTGCACGCCCTTGATAATGTTGACGTCGCTGTTCTGATAGGTGACTTGCACCGGCACCACATCGACCTTGTCACCGTTGACCCGGTACACGAAGTGCGAATCCAGGCCGCGTTGCACCACGGTCGGCGGCACCACCAAGGCATTTTTGTCGAGGGCGGTCTGGATCTTGATGGTCACCAGTTGCCCCGGCCACAGGCGTTGCGAGGCGTTGTTGAACTCGGCCTTGGCGCGCAGGGTGCCGGTGGTGGAGCTGATCTGGTTATCGATCAGGCTCAAGTGGCCTTCGCCGAGCAGGTCACCGGTCTGGCCGTCGGTGTCGGCACCCAGGTAGGCGTCGACGCTGGCCTTGGCAGGCGCGGCGATCAGGCCTTGCAGGGTCGGCAGCATCTGTTGCGGCAAAGAGAACTCAACGGCAATCGGGTCGATCTGGGTCACGGAGAACAGGCCCTGGGTATCGCTGGTGCGCAGGAAGTTGCCTTCATCCACATTGCGAATACCGACGCGGCCACTGACCGGTGAGCGAATCTGGGTGTAGGACAGCTGGACCTGGGCTGCATCGATGGCGGCCTGGTTACCTTGGACGGTGGCCTTGAGTTGGTTGACCAGGGCTTGTTGCTGGTCGTAGGTCTGCTTGGACACGCCGTCGTCGACGCTCAATTCCTTGTAGCGCTTGAGGTTGACCAGCGCCACCTGCAACTGCGCCTGGCTCTCGCCCAGTTGCGCCCTGGCCTGGTCGAGGCTGGCGCGGATCGAGCGATCATCGATTCTGGCCAGCAAGTCGCCGGCCTTGACCCACTGGCCTTCCTTGACCGGCAATTGGGTGAGAATGCCGTCGACCTGCGGGCGAATGACCACACTGTGCAGGGACAGCACCGTGCCGATGCCGCTGACAAAGCGTGGAATGTCCTGCTGCGCTACGCTCACCACCCGCACCGGGATCGCGGTGGGTGCCGCCAGTCTGGCCTTGGCTGGCCGGGTCAGCGCCCAGGCTGCAACCGCCACGACCACGAGGACACCCACGATCAGGGCAGTTTTTCGTTGAATGTGCATGGGTGAGGCGCCGGGGCAAAGGATGGGGAGAGTGAGCGGTCGTTATAGCCCTTCAACCCGGTCAGCACGGTGACGGCTAACTGACAGCGCTGTCAGCAAACTCCGACCATTCGTACCTGTGGTGGTTAAAGATCCGAAGCTCGCAGGTATACTGCGCGCCAGTGTGGCCCGCAAGCCGGCCCCGCATCATTTTTTGCACGCCCCGGAGCTTTCATGACTTCCCCGACACAACCCCCTGTTGAAGCGACCGACATCGTCGATCCGGCCAGCGCCGAAGGCGTTGAAAAAGCCGAGATCCCGGCGTTCAAGTTTCCGTTCAAGCCGGGTGAGTTGGCTGGGGCCAGGAATGCGGCCCAACCGTGGTACAAAAACGGCGCCAAGAACGGCCATACCAAGTCGCCAGGCATGGCACCGCCGGGTACTCGTCGTTCGATGGGTAAACGCTGAGATTAACAAGTCGCACATCGTGTCGATTATTGCCTACAGCCTCTGCTGAAATTTCTGATTGTAGGCCTACGACCGTTTCTTGAAAGCTTGCACAGCCTTTGCTCTGCCCCTGTGATTTCAGGGGGAAGCAGGGCGATGCTGGTCTTTCCGGAAAAGGACGTCTCCCTTGGCTCTGATACACATCTGTGTAGTGTTTGCCCTGTTGCTTGCGGCGGATGTCTCTGCGGCCGATGATCCACCGCTGCGTGAAATCCGTTTCGCCGTTGCTGCACAGTTCCCCCCGTTCCAGAGCCGCGACCCGCAAGGGCAGTTGGTCGGCTTGAATATCGAGTTGGGCAACGCCCTGTGCGTGCAGTTGAATGCACGCTGCATCTGGGTCGACCAGGTGCTTGCCGAAGATTTCATCTCCCTTGAAGCCAGGAAATTCGACGCGATCATGGGGATGGCGCCGACGTCGCAACGGCAACGCTGGGTGGGCTTCACCGATAACCTCTACCCCTTCACCACGCGCCTGGTGGCCCGTCGCATGTCCAACTTGCAGCCGCGGGTAAAGTCGCTCAAGGGCAAGCGTGTCGGCGTGTTGCTGGGAAGTAACCGTGAGGCTTTTGCCCGCTCGATGTGGGCGCCAAATGGCGTCATCGTCAAGAGCTTCTGGCTCAACAATGAATTAGTCAGCAGCCTTAAAGCCGGCGAGATTGATGCGACCCTGCAAGGCACGGTAGAAATTCGTGAAGCCTTGCTCGACACCGAAGACGGCCACGATTTCGACTTCGTCGGCCCTGCCATTTCGTCCGAGCTTTTGGGCGATGGTGTGGCCATCGCAGTGCGCAAACCTGACACCGCATTGCGCAACGAACTCAACTGCGCCCTTGAACAACTGAAGCAGAGCGGCGAGTACCAGCGGATCATCCAGCCCTACCGCCTTGACGCCGTTCCTGCCGAGCACTGATCGACCGCCGCACGAGGCGGCCTTTAAGGTCTACGCCGCCCGCAGCGAGATAAACGCATAGTTGGCCGGCACCTCGGTGGCAATCTGCGCCCCGGCATCCAGCATCTGCTCGGCGATGTCCATCCCCGAGACATGAAACACCCACTCACTGGCCACGGACGGCTGGTCCACCGCCAACTCAATCGCCTGGGCAAACGCGCCCATGTCCGGCAGATACGCGGTAAACCCATCGCCCTTGAGGGCCGTGGTGCGAATGCCGAGCAAGGCGCACACCGCCTCCTTGGTCTGCACGTCGTCTCGGTCGGCCTGGCGCGAGCGTTGGATCAGCTCCACCAGTTCCTGGTCCATCAATTCACCCCCGACGATCAACGCCGGGCCCTGTTCCCAGGATTCCGGCGGGCAATCCTTGGCGGCGGGGTTGAGCGGGATATGGGGGTTGATCTCCATCGGGTAGATGCGGCACACCAACGGGCGGCGCTCGTAGATGCGGCATAGGTTGTCTGCGTCAAGATTCCGGCAGCGCCCGGCGTTGTAGGCGGCAAAGGTGATTGCCACAAACGCCTCGGTGTTGCCGCTGGGCACCACCACCGAACGGCGCTCGGCATGTTCGCGCTGCTGCTGAGGCAGGCCCAGGCCATTGCTCAGGAAACCCTCCACCAGAACGATGACGTTACCGCCGTCAGCCGCCCATTGGCGGGCTTCCTGGAGGGTCAGGGGGACGTGGTGATCGCTGCAGCATTTGCCGCAACCGACGCAGGAAAAATGGGTGTTCATGGCGGATCTGTCACCAGGCTAGGTCAGAGGGCACACAGGAACAGTGACGGGTTTTTACCTCTATCCACCGTTGTGCTGCTCTGGAAGCAAGTTATGCGCCAGCGCCTGTCAGTCCTCGGCGACCACATCCCGCAACACAAAGACCATGCCCGCGCTTTCGTACAGTTGTCGGGCGCGCCGGTTGCTCTCCAGCACCTTGAGGTCGACATAGGGTTCGCCACGCTGCTTGAACACCTGGAAGCAGTGCAGCAGCAATGCGCGGCCCAAGCCTTGGCCTTGAGCGCAAGGATGCACGGACAGGTTCTTGATAAACGCGCTGGTCCAGCACTGCGCCACGCCGAGAATGCCATCGCCATTGCTGGCCACCAGGCACAGCGTGGGATCGAATTCGGCGTCGCTGACAAACAGATGCTGCCAGGCGTGCAGATGAGGAACGCGGCCTCCCCCTTGCTCCTGGGTCATGCGCAGCACCGCATGGATCGCCGGGGCCAGCTCGTCGCGGTAGTGATCCAACTGCGTATGGGCCGGCCATTGAGGTGCAGGCAGGCTGCCGGTGAGGTCGCGGCGCAGCAGTTGGAAATGCTCCGCCACCGGTTACAGCCCCTGTTGCGCCACGGTCTGGGCGGCGACCACCAGGCATTTGGTCAGTTCGGGCGAGGAGAACTTGGTCAGCACCGCGTTGGCACCGGCCAGGCGCGCCTTTTCGCTGTTCATCGCGCTGTCCAGGGAGGTATGCAGCAGCACGTAGAGATCCTGGAAGTCCGGGGTTTCACGCAGGGTGCGGGTCAGGGCATAACCGTCCATTTCGGACATCTCGATGTCCGACACCACCACATTGATCTGCGCGGCGGTGCCTTGCAGCTCCAGCAGCACATCGATGGCTTCCTTGGCGCTGCGCGCGGTGTGGCAGGTCAGGCCGAGGTTGCGCAGGGTGTGCACCGATTGCTGCAGGGCGACCTGGCTGTCATCCACCACCAGGATCCGCGCATTGCCGAGCACTTCCGCCTCTTCCATGGTCAGGTCGGTAGGCGCCGCTTCAATCGGCGCCGGGGCGATGCCGTGGATGACTTTTTCGATGTCCAGCACCTGCACCAGGCCGCCTTCCACTTGGGTTACCCCGGTGATAAACGCGCGGTTGCCGCCGGAACCGTAGGGCGGTGGGCGAATATCGGTGGTCAGGCAGTGCACGATCTTACTGACGGCCTGCACATGCAGGCCCTGCTTGGAACGGCTCACGTCGGTGACGATCAGGCAGCCTCCGTTCGGGTCTTCCAGGGGCATTTCCCCCAGGGCGCGACTCAGGTCGATCACCGCCAACGAATTGCCACGCAGGGTGGCGATGCCTTTGACGTGGGGATGAGACTCCGGCAGCTTGGTCAGCGGCGGGCAAGGGATGATCTCGCTGACTTTCAGCAGGTTGATGGCCATCAGCTTGCCGCTGCGCAAGGTAAAGAGCAGAAGCGAGAGTGAGTCTGCGCGGGCTTTGGTGGTGGACATAAAAACCTTCTGTGGATCAGGGATGACGAACTTCTATTGAGGGTTATCGACTCGGGAGAGCCAGGCTTTAACCCGATTTTGTGTCGGGCCGGGCCCGTGTCAGCCCTTCCACACCTGCGGGTTCACCAGGTCCTGCGGACGCTGGCCCAGCAGGGCGCTGCGCAGGTTGTCCAGCGCGCGGTTGGCCATGGCTTCGCGGGTTTCATGGGTCGCCGAACCGATATGCGGCAGGGTCACCGCGTTGCTCAGTTGGAACAGCGGCGACTCGGCCAACGGCTCCTGCTCATACACATCCAGCCCGGCACCGCGAATGGTCTGGTTTTGCAGGGCCTGGATCAGCGCCGGTTCGTCGACCACCGGACCACGGGAGATATTGATCAGAATCGCGCTGGACTTCATCAGACCCAACTCGCGGGTGCTGATCAGGTGGCGGGTCTTGTCGCTCAACGGCACCACCAGGCAGACGAAATCCGCCTCGGCCAGCAACTGGTCGAGGCTGCGCAATTGCGCGCCCAGTTCCTGTTCCAGCTTGGTCTTGCGGCTGTTGCCGCTGTACAGGATCGGCATATTGAAGCCCAGGCGCCCACGCCGGGCCACGGCCGCGCCGATATTGCCCATGCCAACGATACCGAGGGTCTTGCCATGCACGTCACAGCCAAACAGCGGCGCGCCGACGCTGGCTTTCCATTGGCCGGCCTTGGTCCAGGCGTCCAGCTCGGCCACCCGGCGCGCGCTGCTCATCAGCAGGGCGAAGGCCAGGTCGGCAGTGCTTTCGGTCAGTACGTCGGGGGTGTTGGTGAGCATGATCCCGCGCTCGTTGAAGTACGGCACATCGTAGTTGTCGTAGCCCACCGACACGCTGGACACCACCTCCAGCTTGCCCGCGCCTTCGAGCTGCGCGCGGCCCAGCTTGCGACCCACGCCGATCAAACCGTGGGCGTGGGGCAGGGCTTCATTGAATTGAGCGTTGATGTCGCCCAGCTTGGGGTTGGGCGCGATCACGTCGAAATCCTGTTGCAGGCGTTCGATCATTTGCGGGGTGACACGGCTGAAGGCGAGGACGGTCTTTTTCATTGCAGGCGGGCTCATCGACTACGGAAGAATGCCAAGCACGCTAACATTCCTGCCGGCAATTGTCAGGACACCGCCCCTCCCACATTTAAAGACGTGTATCGCCTGGTAGAAATCAGTTCGCCGGCCGTGCACCGCTGAGGCTGCCGCTCAACTCATACGCCACCAGCTCCGCCTGGTGCGCCGCCAGGATCTCCGGCAACGAACCGCGCAGGTATTCCACCCAGGTCTTGATCTTCGCATCCAGGTACTGGCGAGACGGGTAGATGGCGTACAGGTTCAGCTCCTGGGAGCGATAGGTGGGCATGACCCGCACCAATGTGCCGTTGCGCAGGCCTTCGATGGCCGCATACACCGGCAGCAGGCCGACGCCCATGCCGCTGGTGATCGCGGTTTTCATCGCGTCGGCGGAGTTGACCAGGAACGGCGACGTATTGATCGCCACGCTTTCCTGGCCTTCAGGGCCGTTGAAGGTCCACTTGTCCAACTGGATCACCGGGCTGACCAGGCGCAGGCAGGCGTGGTTGAGCAAGTCCTGGGGGCGCTGCGCACAGCCTTTGGCCTTGACGTAGTCCGGCGAGGCGCAGGCGATGCTGTAGGTGATGCCCAGGCGCTGGGAGACGAAGCCCGAGTCCGGCAGCTCGCTGGCCAGCACGATGGACACGTCGTAGCCCTCGTCCAGCAAGTCCGGCACGCGGTTGGCCAGCGTCAGGTCGAAGGTCACGTCCGGGTGGGTGCGGCGGTAGCGGGCGATCGCGTCGATGACGAAGTGCTGGCCGATACCGGTCATGGTGTGCACTTTCAGCTGTCCGGCGGGGCGGGCGTGGGCGTCGCTGGCCTCGGCTTCGGCTTCTTCGACGTAGGCCAGGATCTGCTCGCAGCGCAGCAGGTAGCGTTTACCTGCCTCGGTGAGGGCAATGCGGCGGGTGGTGCGGTTGAGCAAGCGGGTTTGCAGGTGGGCCTCAAGATTGGAGACCGCGCGCGAGACGTTGGCGGTGGTGGTGTCCAGTTGCGCGGCGGCGGCGGTGAAGCTGCCCGCTTCGGCCACGCAACTGAAGGCGCGCATGTTTTGCAAAGTGTCCATGGAGAGTTCTCAGGGGAGATGCCAAATTGTGACAGAAAGTTACGCCGTCCAGTGATCCCTACCAACGGATTATCGCTTGAACGGTAACAAAGATTCACAGGAATGCCAGCTTATCGTCCTCCATGCCGCCGCCTAGAATTGCGCCACCTCCCCCCGCAACACCACCTCAGGAATTCGTTCGCCGTGCCGCGTCGCATCAGCAGAGAGCTGAAGACTCTCATTAACCGAGCGCTGAAGGCTCTCAGTGTTTGCGCTTTATCGTTAGCAATCAGCGGCTGCATCGGAACCGGAGGAATCGCCCCCCAAGGCCGGGCCCTCAATGCCACTACCCTGGCCACCGACGAAGCGATCCGCAGCGCCGCCCAGGATGCCCATTGGCCCACCGCACAATGGTGGCAGGCCTACGGCGACCCCCAGCTCAACCGCTGGGTCGAACTCGCCACCCAAAACAGCCCGAGCATGGCGATGGCCGCCGCGCGGGTGCGGGAAGCGCGGGCCATGGCCGGGGTTGCCGAGTCGGCCGAGTCGCTGCAGATCAACGCTGATACCACCCTCAAACGCCACAATTGGCCGAAGGATCAGTTCTACGGCCCGGGGGAATTGAGCGGCGCCAACACCTGGGACAACAATGCGTCCCTGGGGTTGAGCTACGCCCTCGACCTGTGGGGCCGCGAAAGCAACGCCACCGAACGTGCCGTCGACCTGGCCCATATGAGCGCGGCCGAAGCACGCCAGGCCCAGCTTGAACTGCAGAACAACGTGGTGCGCGCCTATATCCAGCTGTCGTTGCATTACGCCAACCGCGATATCGTCGCCGCGACCCTGGCCCAGCAACAGCAGATCCTCGACCTGGCCAACAAACGCCTGGACGCCGGGATCGGCACCCATTTCGACGTGAGCCAGGCCGAAACGCCGCTGCCGGAAACCCATCGCCAATTGGATGCCCTGGACGAAGAAATCGCCCTGAGCCGTAACCAGCTGGCGGCGCTTGCCGGTAAAGGTCCGGGGGAGGGGGCCACGTTGCAGCGTCCGACGCTGTCCCTTGCCGCACCACTGAAACTGCCCTCGAGCCTGCCCGCGCAATTGCTCGGCCAGCGCCCGGATGTGGTTGCCAGCCGTTGGCAGGTCGCGGCGCAAGCCCGTGGCATCGATGTGGCCCACGCCGGTTTCTACCCCAACGTCGACCTGGTCGGCAGCCTCGGCTACATGGCCACCGGCGGCGGCATGCTGGCGTTTCTCGCCGGCAAGAAATTCAACTACAGCGTCGGCCCGGCGATCAGTTTGCCGATCTTCGACGGCGGCCGCCTGCGTGCCGAGCTGGGGGAAGCCAGCGCCGGCTATGACATCGCCGTGGCGCGCTACAACCAGACCCTGGTCAATGCGCTCAAGGGCATCAGCGACCAGTTGATTCGCCGTGAATCCATGGACAAACAAGCAGCATTTGCGGCGCAGTCGGTGGCCTCGGCGCAGAAGACCTACGACATCGCGATGATCGCCTACCAGCGCGGCCTGACCGATTACCTCAATGTGCTCAATGCCCAGACCCTGCTGTTTCGCCAACAACAGGTCGAGCAGCAGGTCCAGGCCGCGCGGCTTGGCGCCCATGCCGAACTGGTGACCGCACTGGGTGGCGGTCTCGACGCCGGCAAAGACCTACCGCAGGACGCCAAGACCCTCCCGAGCAAGACCCCGGCGGCGCTTGCCATGTTTGATCACTGAATAGTTTGGTCACTGAGTAGGATTTAATGACTCCGATGCCTGCACCGCTGCGCTGGCTGCATTCCCTTGAGTGGCGCCGTGGTTTTTTCGACTGGGCACGCAGCGACGGCGTGACCTGGGTGTACATCTTCAAGGTGCTGATCGCCGCGTTCCTCACGCTGTGGCTGGCCATGCGCCTGGAGCTGCCGCAACCACGCACCGCGATGATCACCGTGTTTATCGTGATGCAACCGCAGAGCGGCCAGGTGTTCGCCAAGGGCTTCTATCGCTTCCTCGGCACCCTGGCGGGGTCGGCGGTGATGGTGGTGTTGATCGCGTTGTTTGCGCAGAACACCGAGTTGTTCCTGGGGGCGCTGGCGATCTGGGTCGGCATTTGCACCGCTGGCGCGACACGCAACCGTAACTTTCGCGCCTACGGCTTCGTGCTGGCCGGTTACACGGCAGCGATGGTCGGCCTGCCGGCCCTGGCCCATCCGGACGGCGCCTTTATGGCGGCGGTGTGGCGGGTGTTGGAAATCTCCCTGGGGATCCTGTGTTCCACCCTGGTCAGCGCGGCGATCCTGCCGCAGACCTCCAGTGCAGCGATGCGCAACGCGCTCTATCAGCGCTTTGGCGTGTTCGCGCTGTTCGTCACCGACGGCCTGCGCGGGCGCAGCCAACGTGAAGGGTTCGAGGCCAGCAACGTGCGCTTTATCGCCGAGGCCGTGGGCCTGGAAGGGCTGCGCAGCCTCACGGTGTTCGAAGACCCGCATATGCGCCGGCGCAACGGTCGGCTCAGTCGCCTCAACAGCGAGTTCATGAGCATCACCACGCGCTTCAATGCCTTGCACCAGTTGCTCGAACGCCTGCGCACGGATTCCGCGGATCATGTGGTGGCGGCGATCAAACCGGGCCTGCAGGACCTCGCCGAAGTCCTCGACGGCTTCTCCGGCCGTGCCCTCACCAGCCCCGATGCCGCGCGCCTGGTCAACCAGCTCAGTGCCTACAAGGACAGCCTGCCTGCCAAAGTCCGCAGCCTGCGTGCGACCTTCCAGGAGGGCAACCCGAGTGAGGCCGAACAGCTGGACTTTCACACCGCTTATGAACTGCTCTACCGCTTCGTCGATGACCTGCACAACTACGCGCAAACCCATGCCTCCCTGGCCGATCACAGCCATGCACGGGAGCAATGGGACGAAACCTTCAGCCCGAAAACCAACTGGCTGGCCTGCGCCGCCTCGGGGATTCGCGCGTCGTTCATCCTGATTGTGCTGGGCAGTTACTGGGTGGCCACGGCCTGGCCCAGCGGTGCCACCATGACCTTGATCGCCGCTGCCACCGTCGGCCTGTCCGCCGCCACGCCCAACCCCAAGCGCATGGCGTTCCAGATGGCCTGCGGCACCTTGATCGGCGCGTTGGTGGGCTTTGTGGAAATGTTCTTCGTGTTCCCGTGGATCGACGGCTTCCCGCTGCTGTGCGTGATGCTCGCCCCGGTGATCATCCTCGGCGCGTTCCTCGCCTCACGCCCGCAATATGCCGGTGTGGGCGTAGGCCTGCTGATTTTCTTCAGCACCGGTTCGGTGCCGGACAACCTCACGGTCTACAACCCCTACACCTTTATCAACGACTACATCGCCATGATCATTGGCATGCTGGTATGCGCGGCGGCGGGGGCGATCATCCTGCCGCCCAACAGCCGCTGGCTGTGGCGGCGCCTGGAGCAGGACCTGCGCGAACAGGTGGTGTATGCCATCAGCGGCAAGCTCAAGGGGTTGGCGTCGAGTTTCGAAAGCCGCACCCGAGACCTCCTGCACCAGGCCTACGGCCTCGCTGTCGGCCAGCCGCAAGTGCAACGCGACCTGCTGCGCTGGATGTTCGTGGTGCTGGAAGTCGGCCACGCGATCATCGAGTTGCGCAAGGAACAGGCGATCCTGCCGGTACACCCGGCCTATGCCGAATCCCAGCCGTGGCGCCAGGCGATCCGGGTCATGGGGCGTTCGTTGGTGCGACTGTTCCTGCAACCCAGCGCCAGCAACCTGGAGCGTGGCCTGATCGCCGTCGACCACGCGATCAGCCGCGTGCAGGCCACCGACGAACCCTTCGCCTCACACTTCGACACCTCGGCCCTGCGCCGGGTGAAAAGCTACCTGCACTTTATCCGCACCTCGTTGCTGGACCCGCAATCACCGCTGGCGGCCCTCAAAGGAACCCCGAATGCCTCGTGAAATCGCATTCCACGGCATCTATATGCCGACCATGACCCTGATGTTCCTGATCGCGGCCGCGTTGGCCTGGGCCCTGGACCGCTTCCTGGCCGGCTTCGACCTGTACCGGTTTTTCTGGCACCCGGCGCTGCTGCGCCTGAGCCTGTTCGTTTGCCTGTTCGGCGCCCTGGCGCTGACCGTCTACCGTTGAGAATGCCCCGATGAAAAAGTTTTTCAGCCTGCTCGCGACCTTGCTGGTACTGGCTTTGGCGATCTGGATTGGCCGCACGTTGTGGGTGCACTACATGGAAACGCCGTGGACCCGCGACGGCCGCGTGCGTGCCGACATCATCAACGTCGCCGCCGACGTCACCGGCGAAGTGGTCGACGTGCCGGTGCGCGATAACCAGTTGGTGAAAAAGGGCGACCTGTTGATGCAGATCGACCCCGAGCACTACCGCATCGCGGTCAAGCAGGCGCAGTCCCTGGTCGCCTCGCGCAAGGCCACCTGGGAAATGCGCAAGGTCAACGCCCACCGCCGCGCCGACCTCGACGCCCTGGTGATCTCCAGGGAAAACCGCGACGACGCCAGCAACATCGCTGACTCGGCCCTGGCCGATTACCAGCACGCACTGGCACAACTCGAGGCGGCCGAACTCAACTTGAAACGCACCCAGGTCGTGGCAGCGGTGGACGGCTACGTCACCAACCTCAACGTGCATCGCGGCGACTACGCGCGCATCGGCGAAGCCAAGATGGCCGTGGTGGATATGAACTCGTTCTGGGTCTATGGCTTCTTCGAAGAAACCAAGCTGCCCCATGTGAACGTCGGCGACAAAGCTGACATGCAGTTGATGAGCGGCGAGACGTTGAAGGGGCACGTAGAAAGCATCTCCCGCGGTATCTACGACCGCGACAACCCCGAGAGCCGCGAATTGATCGCCGATGTGAACCCGACCTTCAACTGGGTGCGCCTGGCCCAGCGGGTGCCGGTGCGGATTCACATTGATGAAGTGCCGCAGGGGGTGTTGTTGGCGGCGGGGATTACGTGCACGGTGATCGTCAACCAAACGCCGAACTGAAATGTGGGAGGGGGCTTGCTCCCGATCACGGTGAGTCAGTCAACGTATCAAGTGACTGATACTCCGCTATCGGGAGCAAGCCCCCTCCCACATTCGATTTTTGTTGATAGGCCGATTGGGCACCGCTTCAGGTTTGTGCGTTGGCTCTGATTTTTCGTCGACGTTTTACCCGCAGCATGCTGACGAAGCGGCGGTGGTTTCTTGTATTAAGAATCAGCAGGCAGAACAGCGATTGAAATAGTGGGAATAGTGCAAACAACGTAACTGGGTTGTTCCCCAGGTAGCCTGCCGACAGCAAGGCGTTCAAGGCCGCGACGCCTGCAAGCAGTGGCGGCCCAGAGCGAAACCCCAGCGCCACCAAGGTCAGGCCAATGCACATGGCCAGTAGCAGTGCCATGCTCGCCACGACCGCATATTCGCCAGGGAGATAATTTATTCGTGCGTAATACGACAGGCTATGTGACAGGCTGCCTGAAATACTGACTAGGTTCATTGAGATCCCCATACCCACGGTAAATGCAAACCGTCGGGTGTATCGAGTTAACGTTCGGGGATCTTGCAGGGTATTGATGTCATTGTTCATGGCTGCTGAACTCTTCATAAATGCCGATAACAATAGCGTGGATGTTTCCGGACAGGCCGCTGCCGGTAACTGCCAGAGCGGCACCCACCTGATCGGAGAGTTGAATGAGAAGGTCTTGGCGTAACTGGGCATTGTTGAAGCGCTTGGGGAGTGTTCCGGCCAGCTGCTTTAGCCGAATTATTTCGCGAGGATGACTAGGGTTCTGCAGGCGCAGAACTTCGTTTGTCAGCTTTGCGCGTTCCTGGCGGCTCATGCGCCTCAAAATGTCGGTCAGGTTGCGGCCCGTCGTATTTTTGATCGTCATCACAGCCTTTACCGTGACAAACGTGGTACTGCCCGCGCCCACCAGCGAAATGCCATCCAAGGCTACGGTCATTGCCTGATACCAACTAAGGCTGTCGTAATAATCGTTTTCAGCCGGGTTGGTTAGTTCTTTGTAGGTTCTCCATATGCCGTTGCCACACTGCAAAGCACTGGCAGCCGCAGCGGTGTAAGCAATGTAAGTAACTGCAAGGCTGGAACCTAAGCTGAGAGGCGCCGATGCGATACCTGCCTTGGCAACGATAATCCCGATCACAGCCCCACCACACGCTAGGGTCATCCCCGCTGCCTCGCGCCATAGCTGCGACTCGCGCGGCGAGTTTGCCATCCACTGTGCGTACTCCTCGGCAGTCATCATCGGACCTGCCACTTCCCGAAGAATCACCCGTTTGGGCCTGATACTGCACAACGGCACAAACTCACGCAGCACCGTCACCTGATAATCACTGCCGATATGCACCACACCTGCCCCGACGATGGCCGGGTCGGCGTCAATGGTTCGATAAAGTTTGGGCAGGTCCAGCAGGCTGGTCAGCCGCTGGCGAGTCGTGGTGTGCGCATCCGGCACACCGCTTCGCATAAAATCCCTTGGCATCCTTTCACCTGTGAGTAGACAGAGGTGAAAGAGCCTGGGGATAGTTTCCTTGTAATGCTGTCAGCCCATTCGCTGTTTTTTGTAGGATCCGGCTGGGCAGTTAGTTCATTGAGCTACATAGGTTTCATGCAAATGGCGCCACAACAGCGCGCCACTCGCCTGCTTCTCAAACACCACGGTGGCCCGCCGATCCGTTTGGGTGCCGCTGTTGTCCACCTGATGCTCACGATAAGTCACCGTCGCACCGCGTGCATGCCGGTCAATCCCAGCCATTTCACTCAAGGTGATCTTCAACCCCGGACGCATTCCGCCCAGGCGCGTGAACAGCGCGTTGACCCCGGCTGCATTGACGCGTGTGCCGGTGGCGGGGGCGATCATGCTGAACTCGGGCGAGAAGCGCGCAAGCAGGCTTTGCAGGGTGCCTTCTGGCGCAACCCCGGCAAACCATTGCTCGATCTCGACGTGGGTCTGGATCACTTCTTCAAAAAAATCGCTGTAGTCGATCATTTACAAACTCCCATTCAAACCAAAGCGTTTTTTCAACACGGCTTCCAATAATCCCTTGGGCAACAACGCGGCCATCAACGGCAACGCCCGGCTGCCATTGCCCGAGCGTAACAGGCGCGGCGGCTGTGGTTGTTGCACGGCCTTGAGCACATCCGCTGCAAACACGCCGGCCGGGGTGGGCTTGTCCTGAGAGGCCTGGCTGCGTGCGCGAATGCCCTCGCGCAACGGCCACCACGGCGATTTTTCGTTGATTAACAGCTCGGCCTGGGCGCCGGCGTTTTTGGCAAAACTCGTATTGATGGCGCCGGGCTGGACCTCCATCACTCGGATGCCAAACGGCGCCAGCTCCATGCGCAGTGCATCACTCAACGCATGCACCGCCGCCTTGGACGCGCAGTAGGCGCCGGCAAACGGCGTGACCAGCACGCCGGAAACGCTGCCGATATTCACCACCAGCCCTTTGCGCTTGCGCAGGGCTGGGAACAGCGCCTGGGTCACGCCGACGATGGAAAATACGTTGGTCTCGAACTGGCGCTGCATCGCCTCGGTGCCGCCATCGAGCAGCGGGCCCATGGCGCCGTAGCCGGCGTTGTTGATCAGTACATCCAGCTCTCCCAGTTGTTCGGCCAGGCGCTGTAAAGCGGCACTGTCATTGACGTCGAGTTCGACGGCATTGAAACCCGCGGCGGCGAGGGCGGTGACGTCTTCCGGGCGGCGGGCGCTGGCCCACACGTTGAAACCGGCGGATTTGAAGGCCTCGGCCAGGGCGCGGCCAATACCGCTGGAGCAACCGGTGATGAGTACGTTGGGCATGGATCAGTCCTTTGTCAGTCCGAGAAGCTGCCTTGCAGGTGCTCGGCGCGAAATTCCAGGGTTTGCGCGCGGTAGCCGGGGCGCAGGGGCGGGGTCGGCAGGCAGTCGTCCCACGTGGCGCCGGCCTGCAACTCGCCGGGCCCACGATAGCGCGGGGCGGCGTAGACGTTGTCCGCCAGGTTGACCGTATCGCCCGGCGCATAGGCGGCGACGCGCCAGCGCAGTTCGGTGAGGGGGACGTCGTTGCCGTTGTTCAGGGTCAGTTTCAATGGGCGGTCGGCAGGGCATTCCTGCGGGGCGTAGCTGATGCGCAGTTCAAGGCGCGCCAGTTGCGAGGCTTCGCGGTTGTCCAGCCAGACCACCCAGACGGCCACGCAACCCAGGCCTGCCAAGGCAGCAAGGGAAACCGGAAGGGCCTTGGCCGGGTAGCGCAGCAGGAGGATCAGCCAGGTGATGATCAGGAGAACGCCGAAGAACATGGAGACCACCTCGAATAGGGAACGAGCATCCTAACTTAAGCGTAGGTGGGATTGGGTAGCTTGAGTGCTGTGGTGGACTTGCCCCCGATGAGCATAGGTATCTACACAACTCTTAAAGGCTGACACATAACTCTGTGGTGAGCGGGCTTGCCCCGCGCTGGGCTGCGCAGCAGCCCCAATAAGGTCACCGCAGAGTGCCAGAATCAGTCGAGGTGAACGTTTTAGGGGCCGCTTCGCAGCCCAGCGCGGGGCAAGCCCGCTCACCACAGAAGCCTGATTGCCATAGATTCCGTATTCACTGGAAGTTGTGTAGATACCCATGCCCCGATGAGGCCCTGACAGCCAGCGCAAATCCCAAACAAAAAGCCCCCGCCCAACCGGCTGCGGATAGGGGACGCAGTCGGCTGGACGGGGGCTTCTTGTACGACTGTTTTACTGCGCGATAGTTTTCACCGAAACGCCGCGTTCAACCGGCGTCGAGCGCCCGTAGATATCTTCAAACCGCTCGATATCGTCTTCGCCCAGGTAGCTGCCCGATTGCACTTCGATAATCTCCAATGGGATCTTGCCCGGGTTGCGCAGGCGGTGCACCGAGGCGATCGGGATGTAGGTGGACTGGTTCTCGCAGAGCAGGAACACGTTCTCGTCACAGGTGACTTCGGCGGTGCCGCTGACCACGATCCAGTGTTCGGCGCGGTGGTGGTGCATCTGCAGCGACAGGCACGCGCCCGGCTTGACCGAGATGTGCTTGACCTGGAAGCGGCCGCCCATGTCCACCGAGTCGTAGGAGCCCCACGGACGATAGACTTCGCAGTGGTTCTGGGTTTCGCTGCGGCCCTGTTCGTTGAGGGTGTTGACCATCTGCTTGACACCCTGGACCTTGTCCTTGTGGGCAATCATCATCGCGTCCTTGGTTTCCACCACGACGATGTTTTCCAGGCCGATCACCGATACCAGCTTGCCGTTGCCGTGGATCATGCAGTTCTTGCTGTCCTGAATCACCACGTCGCCCTTGGTGACGTTGCCGTTGGCGTCTTTATCGTTGACCGCCCACAGCGAAGCCCAGCAACCCACGTCGCTCCAGCCGGCGCTCAACGGCACCACGCAGGCGCGCTGGGTTTTTTCCATCACGGCGTAGTCGATGGAGTTGTCCGGGCAGCAGGCGAAGGTGGCTTCGTCGAAGGTCACGGTGTCGGCGTCTTGCTGGCTGCGTTCCAGGGTCAGCACGCAGGTGTCGTAGATGTCCGGATCGTGCTTTTTCAGCTCTTCCAGGAAGCGGCTGGCGCGGAACAGGAACATGCCGCTGTTCCAGAAGTAACCACCGCTTTTGACGAACTCGACGGCGCGTTTTTCATCGGGTTTTTCCACGAATTGCTGTACGCGGCTCACGCCTTCGGGCAGCAGCGAATCGTTGGTGGACTTGATGTAGCCGTAGCCGGTTTCCGGACGGGTCGCCGGCACGCCGAACAGCACCATCTCGCCACGCTCGGCGGCCACGGTGGCCAGGGCCAGGGCGCGTTGCAGGGCTTTCTGGTCGTCGATCACGTGGTCGGCCGGCAGGACCAGCATCAGTTCATCACGGCCTTCGTTGACCAGCATCATCGCGGTGAGGGCCACGGCCGGCGCGGTGTTGCGGCCGAAGGGTTCCATCAGGATGCGTTGGCACTCCAGTTTACGGTTGGCCAGTTGCTCGTTGACGATGAAGCGATGGTCCTTGTTGCAGACCACGATCGGGGAGTCCATGCCTTCGAACACCAGGCGTTCCAGGGTTTGCTGGAACAGCGTGTGCTCGCCGGTCAGGGCCAGGAATTGTTTTGGGAACTGTTTACGGGAAAGCGGCCAAAGACGTGAGCCGCTACCACCGGAAAGGATTACTGGGATCATGTGTTTCTCCTTGAATCAATTTGGGTCAGAGCTACGAAGGTTTGTCGTTTCACTCTTGTTTTTGTCTCGTGTCCGGGCCGGCCGAAGCCGACCCGGAAAATTCATTCAGCGGGTCGACACCGGGCGTTTTACCCAGACTGGCGAAATGCTCGAACCCGAACCGGTGACGTACAGCACCGCTGCCTCACCACGCTCCAGGGCCACTGGCTTCACGTCGCCGACTTTCTTGTCGCCGTCATACAACGCCAGGCTCACCTTCACCGGGTTGATTTCACGTTCGCCACGGCCTTTGGCAGCCACCGACTTGACCACGTCGGTCTTGCCGTCGGCGGTTTTCAGGGTCAGGGCCTTGTCGCTGAGGTTCTGCACGCGCACCAGGGATTTCTGCTTGTTCTTGAACGGCGGTTCTTCGATCAGCTGTGGCTGGCCGCTGTTGTTGTTGACCAGGGTGTAGTAGTGGTCCGGGGCGAGCTTGACCGGCACGGTCTGGCTGCCGACCTTGGCGCTGTAGTCGCCGCCGGGCATGAAGCTGAAGTCGCTGCTGGCCAGCGGGGCCACGTCGCTGAGGTTGGTGCTGCCGACAGTGGCGCTGACTTCCTGGTTGGAGGCGTTGTAGATCCGCACGAAGCTTGAGCCTTTCGGTGCGACTGGGCCGTACAAGGCAGCGTCACCGGCGAAGGCGGACAGGGATACCAAGCTCATACCGGCAGCCAGGGCCAGAGTCTTAGCGAGACGACGCGGAGTAGTAGTGAAAGTCATGTGAGTTACCTCTCTTTCAGTTTTGCGCCCGGTCGGGCGTCTCGGATTTTGGGTTTTTAGCTGGGGTGTTCAGTGCCATGTTTTGTTGGCGCGAACCGGCTTGTTTAAGTTGCGCAACCCACGATGGGTCGGCATCACCGATTTCGTTGTTCACGGGCAGATAACGTTCAGGAAACTCCCAGATCAGCACCTGTGGCGGGCTGTTCTTGAAGTCGTCACTTTTCAGGTAGCTGAGCATCGGCAGGATCGGGCCGTGGCCGTCTTCGGCGTAGCTGACCACGTCGCTGCCCAGGGCTTGCTTGAGGGCGCCGACGAAGTTCCAGTTGGGGTTGGCGCTGTAGCTGGTGCCCACCAGCGCCACCGGGGTTTCGCTGTCGCTGAACAGCGCGTCGTCGCCTTTGGTTTCGGCCAGGTGCGTGACGCGTTTTTCCAGCGGCTCTTTCGGTGGCATCAGGTTTTCGAACAGCGGGTCCAGGGGCAGGAACAGACGCAGGTCGCCTTTATGCGGCTCGGTCTTCTCGGCCTCGGTGACAAAACGCTGCGGCTCGCCGTGGAGCGGGGTCTTGTCGGCGATGGTTTTAGCCAATTGCTTGGCAGCGATTTCGGCGCCGTCCGGGGTCCAGTGGGTGTCGGTGCGCAGGAACACCTGCTTGCCGCCCAGCTTGGCCTGTTGCAGCGGGCCGAGCAGGTCCGGGGCGATGATCTTGTCGGCGGCCACACGGGCGTGGAAGTCCTGGTACAGGTTGGCGTGGATGCTCGCCGGTTTCACTTCACCCAGGTGTTCCGGGTACAGGCGCACCTTGGCCGGCACGATCGCCATCACCAGTTGGATGCCCTGGGCCTTGAGCTTCTGGCGCACGCCTTCGACCAGCGCGTAGTTGTCTTGAAGGTTCTGGTCTTCGTTGACGGCGGGGTTGAACTCCTCGTCGCTGTACAACCAGTGATCGCGGCCCAGCACCACCCCAGGGCGGCCTTCATTGAACAGCTTGTAGTCCAGCGCGGCCCAGAGGTTGGTGCCCAATCGCTTGATCGGGAACTCCTCGTCGTAATGGGTCTCGACGGCCTTGGTCCAGCGACCGTTGAGCACGGTCGCGTCGGCGTTGGTGCGAAAGTCCAGGAAACTGCGCAGCGACCAGGCGCCCAGGGCCAGCAGCAGCACCAGGAACAGGCCGATATAGAGGACGCGTAATGAACGGGTCATGGTCGGCTCCCTCAGAATTGGAAGTAAAGGAACGGCGAGAAACTCTGCGCCGACAGTTTGAGAATCGATGCCACGAACAGCAGCAGCACCGCTGCGCGCATGGCGTAGCGTGGCCAGTCAGCGGTCCAGTAGGCCGGTTGCACGGCAGCGTCACGACCTACGGTGAAACCTGGCTCGTGGATGCTGCCCGGGTTGTCGCCCGGCACGGCCTTGATCAGGCTCGGGTCGGCCGGCTTGGTTTTCTCGGCAGGGCGGTTGGTGTAGAAGTCGCGCAGGCCGAAGAACGCCAATGTTGCGTACGCCACCACCAGGGTTGCCACCTGCAGGCCGGTGAGGTTGGCGCGGTTGAGTTCCGACAGCGACCACTCGCCGAAGCTGAACATCGCACCGTACATACGGCCGGCGACGTGGAGGTTCTCGGCGCGGAAGATCACCCAGCCCATCACCACCAGCAGGAAGGTGAAGGCCCAACGCAGGACATTGAAACTGCGCGGTGCGGTGTTGAGGCCGATGGCTTTTTCAATCGCCAGCCACATGCCGTGCCAGGCACCCCACACGATGTAGGTGATGTTCGCACCGTGCCACAGGCCACCGAGCAGCATGGTCAGGAACAGGTTGCGGTAGGTGGTCAGCGTGCCTTTACGGTTGCCGCCCAACGTGATGTACAGGTAGTCACGCAGCCAGGTGGACAGGCTGATGTGCCAGCGCCGCCAGAACTCGGTGATCGACTGGCTGATGTACGGCTGCTTGAAGTTTTCCATGAAGCGGAAACCCATCATCAAGCCCAGACCGATGGCCATGTCGCTGTAGCCCGAGAAGTCGAAGTACAGCTGCGCGGTATAGGCCAGCGCGCCGAGCCAGGCATCGCCGGTGGTAGGGTTTTGCAGGGCGAAGCAATGGTCGGCCACCACCGCCAGGGTGTCGGCGATGAAGACCTTCTTGATGAAACCCTGCATGAACCGCGTGCAGCCCTCGGAGAATTTGTCGAGGGTGTGGGTGCGGTTATTGAACTGGTCGGCCAGGTCGCGGAAACGCAACACCGGGCCGGCGATCAGGTGCGGGAAGATCGCCACGAACGCCGCGAAGTCGATGAGATTGCGGGTCGCCGGGGTATCGCCACGGTACACGTCGATGATGTAGCTGATGGACTCGAAGATGTAGAACGAGATCCCGATCGGCAGCAGCACGTGGGTGAGGATGAACGGCTCCAGGCCGGCCGACTTCATCATGACGTTGATGCTGTCGACGCCGAAGTTGGCGTACTTGAAGTAGCCGAGGATGCACAGGTCGACCGCCACGCCCAGCAGCAGCCAGCGTTGGGCCGGCTTGGTGCGCACGCCGGCGGCACCGACCTTGAGGCCGATCCAGTAGTTCCACAGCGTGACGGCGGCGAACAGCGCCAGGAAGTCCACTCGCCACCAGGCGTAGAACACGTAGCTGGCCAACAGCAGCAGCAGGTTGCGATAGCGTTGCCCGCTCAAGTAGTACAAGCCGAGAAAGATCGGCAAGAACAGAAACAGGAACACATTGGACGAGAAAACCATCCCGATCTCTCCATGTTTAACCAACAGTCAAGGGCCGCAGCCCCCCCAAACCCCCCACAACTTCATGGGCGGCGATGCAGCTTTTGTAGTGAGCGGGCTTGCCCCGCGCTGGGTGGCGAAGCCGCCCCAAAACCCTACACCGCGGTATGCCTGGCACACGGCGGCGGATCGATTAGGACTGCTTCGCAGCCCAGCGCGGGGCAAGCCCGCTCACTACAGGTAATCCATTCAGCCTTAGCTACCTTTGTTGCCTTTTTCATGCGTCGGGTCGTAGACCTTGGTCAGGTCACCCCCCAGGCGGAAGGTCTTGAACGGTTGCATCCCGTGCTTGCGCTCGATCACATCCGGTGCGCAGGTGTAGAGGGTGCAGAAGGGTTCGAGCCAGGCATACTTCATGTCCTCCTTGAGGTCCTTCATGTCCTGCTCCTTGCCGTTCTTCTGTTCGAAGATCTCCGGGTCCTTGACCCCGGCCAGCACTTTGTCGCCCAGGCGCTTGAGTGCGCTGTTGTTTTCCTGGCGCAGGTCGACACCGTTGACCAGGGCAAAACTGGCGATCATCGCCAGCGGCGGCAACGCGTAGTTGTGGTACGACAAGGCACGCTGCTGACGCTTCAACTCGTTGGGCAGGAAGCCTTGGTCGTCGACCTGGTTGACGCCAACCTTGTATTCCTTGACGGCCCAGTCAAACAGGTCGCGACGGTTGGTGGCGACGGACGTTGCCATCACCGACCAGGCGGCCCAGTAGGAGTGGTTGTTGGTTTTTTCCAGCGGCAGGTTGTCCCAGTCGCTGACCACCTGATCGGCCAGTTTGTTGAACCAGGCTTCGATCAGTTGCGATTCCTGCGGGTGGTTGGCCAACGGGTGCGAGTCGGAGAACTTCAGGCGCACATAGGCCGACGCCATGCTGCCCAAGGCCCATTTGCGCATGGACTTGCCGGTGTGATTGAAGTCCTTGGACATCAACGCATCGGCCTTGGCCCACGACACCAGCCAGTTCAGGGTGCATTCGAGCTGCTCCGGGCGACCGTCGCGCATGAATTGCATCACGCGCTTGCTGGTGTCTTTTTCCAGCTTGGTGATGTCGGCGGTGCTGTCGCGAAAGGCTTTTTCCGACTGCACGTTCAGGGTCGAACGGGCTTTGTCGGAACCTTCGTACTTGCTGCGAAATTGCAGAGGCCCGGTGTAGGGCGTTGGCATGGTGTCGCAGTTTTCCTTGAAGTCGCCGGTCTTGAACGCTTCAATCGGTGCGAAGTAGCCCTGGGGCGGACGCAGCGGGGCGGCGGCGTTGGCTGCACCGGCGAAGATCGCCAGGCCCAGCAACGATGGAATCCATAACTTCTGCATAAGTAACCTCATTGCACGCTTATTTCACGGCGTCGAGGCGGTCTGTTGACCGCCCGCTGGGAATACGTTGCGTGTGCAAATTTTCGCTTCGACCTTCTGCGCAGCAGCGCCCGCTTCGGGGCCCTGCACTTCCACGGCCAGCAAGTTCTGCGAGGCCCAGTCTTCATCGGTGCGCAGTTCAAAGGCGAAACGCCCGTCTGTATCGGATGTTTCGGGTTTCTCGATCTTGATGTCCTCGTGGCGCCCGTTCATGTACCAGAGGGTGGCTTGCAAGGTTTTCACCGACGGGTCGGCGAAGCGGATATCAACCTGATGGTTGGCGTTGCGCAGGTCTTTATTCGAACTGTTAACCATCAATTCGTTCTTGCCGGGTTTCAATGTTGTGCTCGCACTCATCTGCGCGGTCTTGCCTTCGCAGCCGTTGTCGAGCAGCGCCATCATCTGGCGGTAGATGGTCTCCTGGTCCAGGCGATAGAGCGGCGAGAATTCCCAGATAAGGATTTTCGGCGGGCTCTTCTGGAATTCGTCGCTGCCCAGGTACTGGATCATCGAGCCTTCCAGGCCACCGCCGGGGAAGGCGACGTTGAGGATGTCGGCGCCGATTTCTTCTTCCAGGAACCCGGCAAAGTTGTAGTTCTTGCCACTGTGGCTGGTGCCCACCAGGGTGATCTGCGGGTTGCCCGAATCGCCGAACAGGTCGCCGTCGCCGGCTTCGCCTTTCGGCTCGGTGGTGAACTGGTCCATGTACTGGATCGCGTAGCTGGTGCCGCACAATTGCCCGGCCATGTTGTGCAGGGTGCCGGTCTTGCCCATGCGCCCGGAGCGCTTGGTCTCGAATTCGCGCTTGGGAATCTCGGCATATTCAGGCATCTGCTTAACCTTGGCCGCGACGATTTTCGCCGTGCGCTGGGCGCCGTACGGGGTCCAGTGTTGGTCACCGCGGAAGTAGAAATCATGGGCCGGCAGTTCGTCCGGCAGTTGCTCATTGGTCAACGGTGACAGGTCCGGCACCACGTAGCCCATCTTGGCGAAACGGCCGAGCATGGTCTTGTAGTTGCCCAGGGCCTTGTCGAAATCGAACGAGGCTTTTTCCGCGGGGTTGAGCTTGTTGCGGTTCACCAGGCCACGGGTCGGCTGGTAGACCACCACCAGTTCCACGCCCTTGGCCTTGAACGCGTCGTGCAGTTGTTGCATGCGCTTGTAGCCGGCCGGGCTGGTGTCGAATTCGGTGCGCAGGTCTTCCTGGGTACGGAACAGCCAGTCGCCCTGGGCTTGCACCAGGGTGGTGAAGTTCTGCTGGTAGCGCGTGGTGTAGTTTTTCGCGTCATGGGCGGCCGGGCACAGGCTGCAGCAGGGTTCGGCGGTGAAGGTCGGGGCCTTGATTTCGTCGGCGCGCACGCCCTGGCTGGCTGCGAGCAGGCCGAGGGTCAGACCCGAGAGGCTCAGCAGTTTGATCATGTGTGGGTGCATAAGGGTCATCCTCAGTCCTGCATTTCGGTCTGGCGTTCGACAGGGTCGATCAGCACGGCTTTCTGCTGGCGCACCAGCAGGTCGAGAATTTCTTCCTGACGATCGCCCAGCACGCCGGAGAAACTGATGCCGCTGGATTTGGTCGGCGCCAGCATCGATACGCGGTACAGCTCGATACTCAGTGGCGAGTCGATGGACAGCGGCCCGCTGCCGTTACCCGCCAGTTCACCGCCGACCACGATCAGCGAGACCTTGGCGTCGAACGGGTCGAGGGCGATGTCGCGGTCGGTGTCGGTCAAATCCTTGATGTGGCCGTACACGCCGGTCAGGCCGTTGGCCATCGAGGTGTTTTCGTACAGCTTGATGTTCACGCTGTTACGCACGCGGATGCCGTGGCGACGGTTGCTGATCACCTTGTTGCCCCACAGCAGGTTGTCGCCGCTCTCATAGAGGGTGATGCCGTCGGTGTGGTTGCGGTAGATCTCGTTGTCGGCGATCAGGTTATTCACGCTGTTACGGTCGATCACCAGGCCCGAAAGCTTGTTGTCGTAGCTGCGGTTGTTGAAGATGAAGCTGTCGTTCACCTCACGGGAAATGATGATGCCGTGCTTCTTCTTGGTGCCGTAGACGGTGTTGTCCGCGATGATCAGGCCGTGGGAACGGTCATGGGGGTCAATGCCGTAGACGATGTTGTCTTTGTAGGTATTGCCCTTGATCACGAAGCCCGTGGTCTCGTAGCAGTAGAAGCCGTACCACATGTCCGAGAACTCGGAATCGATGATCCAGCCGGTCGGCTCAGGGCGCTTGAGCACCTTGGCCATGTTCGGCGTGTACTGGGAAATACTCACCCCATACGACTTACTGTTGGCATAGCCGAAACTGGCCATCTTGGTCTTGGAAACGTAGGTCTCGGTGCCGCCCCAGGCCAGCAGGAACGGGCGGAACTCCTTGGGCGACTTGAACAGCGCCGGGCCATTGGCTTTTTCGTCCCAACCGGTGATCCTGGTGTCACGCACAAACAACTGGCCGTCGTTGATCAGGAACGAACCGGCCTGCTGGGACAGGCGCAGCTCCTGGGTGTTTTTATCGATGTCCAGGATGCCCTTGCGGCCGACCACGATCGGCAACTTGGCCAGGAACACGCCCGGCGAGGTTTCGCTGAAGTACTGCTTGGGCACTTTGCCCAGCAGGTCCTTGAGGTTCATGTAACCGTCGTCGACAAAGATCGCCTGGGGAATACCGTGCTGACGCACCACCCATTCGGCCATCTTGTTGTCGCCGCCGATAAAGTCCTTCAGGGCGTCTTCCTGCATCATGCGGCGGATGCTGATCTTGCCGGGCTTGGTGCGTACGATCTTCTTTTCCATGGCTGCGGCGGTGTAGCCCGACAGGTCCGGCAGGGCTGGCTTGGCCATTTCCAGCGGCGCGGTCGGCGGGCTGGAAATGGTGTAGGTCTTGGCCTGTTGCAGTTCCTTGGCGATGGTCGGCGCCTTGGCCGCCGTATCGGCAAACGCTGTGGCGCTGGCCATCAGCATTGCCGCGACGAGTAGGCTTTGAGCATTCATTGCGCAGGCTCCCATCAGAATTTCCAGATCACGTCGACAAACGCGCGATGCATGTACGAGTCGACCTGGCTGCCATAGGCATCACCTGGCTTGAACACACCGGCACGGAACCGCACCAGGGCTGATGGTTCGTCAACCGACTGGCTGAGCGCGGCCGGCAGCAGGCCGGTCTTGAAGTACTTGGTGACGACCAGGTCCATCTCCTGGCCCAGGTCTTTCTTGCCGTCTTCAAGGGGCAGGGAAGTGCTGGACAGGATCGCGCCGGTCACGTCATCGGTGTTGTTCTGCACGGCGTCGATGCCATTGCTGCCCACCGGCTTGTTGCCGTCGACGCGCCAGAACTTGTGGTACACCAGGCTGGCGTCGTAGTCCTCACGCAGCTGCCAGGAACCGAACAGGCTCATGGACTGCATGTTGTTCATCTCGCCACGAAACGCTTCGCCGAAACGGTGCACGCGGGACTGGGTGCCGGTCCAGTTCGAACGGTTGCTTTGCAGGCCGTTCTGCTCGTACTCGGCACTGGCGCGGGCATAGGCCGCACCCACTTGCCATTGCGGGTCCAGACGCAGGCGGATACCCAGGTCGGTCGCCCAGCCACTCACGTCATCGCTGCGCTTGGCCTCTGTCGGGCGGGTGCCGTCGGCGTTCAAGGCATTGACCGAGTCGCGGTCGCCTTTCATGCCGGTGATGCTGGCCCAGTAGTTGACGGTGTTGGTGTTGCGCCAGTTGTAGGCGTCGCTGTTGGCTTCGATGCCGAGCCAGGTCAGGTCGCCGTTCTCGCGCTTGTCCAGGGAGTCGGTGGCGACGCCCGGTTCCGGGTAGTCGAGCTTGCCGTTGTCATGGGTGTGGTGGCCACGCAGGCCGATCCACTGGCCCGGCGTCCACTGGTAGGACGCGTCGGCGTAGAGGTGCTGACGGTCCTTATCCTTGGGCGACAGTTCCTTGAGGTCGGTACGGTATTCGCTGAAACGTTCGGCGGCGCCGACGTTGGCCTTGAGCAGGGTGGTGTCGAAGGTCCAGTTCAGCGCTTCGATGTTGGTGTCGCGCCATTGGCCGTCGTCATTGCGCAGGCGTTGGCGACCGAGCTTGAGGATCTCGCCGGGGTAGGGCGTGAAGCCGCTGTAGCCGACCCAGAACTCGCGCATGGCCAGGTAGTTTTTCTTGGTCTTGCGGTCGTTGTTGGTGGTTTGCTGGTTTTCGTCATCCGCCGACTGTTGCAGGGTGTCGGTCTCGATGATGTCGCTCGAAGCCACCGCCTGGCCCATGGCGTAGGCGCTCCAGTTGCCGCTTTCGCCGTAGATCCACGGGCGCAGGTCGAGGCCGATGCCGTTGACGTCGCCGCCTTTCTGGGTGCCGAGGTCGCGGTCATCTTCGGACTGGCCGGTGACTTTGACTTCCAGGCCGAAGTTCTTGGCTTCGGTCAGCGCGGCCAGGGTCGGGCACGACCACAGCAGGGCGAAGGTCAGGCCGATGCCGGCCTGCACGAATGGATTGAGCTTCATAGGGATTCCTCGCCGTCTTCTTCTTCCAGGGCGTGCAGTTGCAGCGTGCTCTGGGCCAGGGTGCCGCGGGCGGCCAGTTCCTGTTGCACCAGGCGTTGGCCTTGGGCGCGTTGTTCCGGTGTGAGCGGGGCTTCGAGCTGCGTGGCCAGGTCATTGGCCTCTGGCGTGCCCTGGGCTTTGGCCAATTGGCTGAAGACATAGGCATTCAATGGGTCGGGCTTGGTGCCCTTGCCTTGGGAAAACAATTGGGCGATGGCGAAGTCGGCGCTGTTCTGGCCGTTGCGCGCAGCGGTCAGCAGGTGGTCCAGGGCTTTTTGCGAATAGACCTGGCCCAGGTAACCACGGCGGTAGATCTGACCGAGGTAGTAGTCGGCAGCTACTTCGCGGCCCACGGCTTTCTGGAAGTGCGCTTCAGCCGCCTTGGCGTCCGCCGGCACCCACTTGCCTTCGTAGTAGAGCTTGCCCAGCAACAGCTCGGCGCGCGGCTGGTCGGCGGCGCGGCCGTTGTCCAGGTATTTCATCATCTGGTCGACGTCGCCCAGTTCGGGGAAGTCGTAGAGCAGTTGCGCCAGGCTGACCCAGGAAGCCGGGTAGCCGGGGGCGATTTTTTCCAGCAGGGCCTGGGCGGTTTTCTCGTCGGTCTTGCCCAGCGTGGCGTCGCCCAATACGCGGGCGACGCTGTCGACGCGTTGTGCGGTGACGGTGCCGCGGCTGTAGCCGGCTTCCATCTGCTTGAGCAGTTCGGCCTGTTTTTCCGGCTGGGCTTTTTTCTGGTAGACCGTGGCCAGCTCGACATAGCAGATATCGGTGGTGTTCAGCGCGGCCTTGCAGATGCGCTCCACATCATCCAGATGCTGGTCGTAGGTGTCCTGGGTGCGATACAGCAGCACCTGGGCCAGGCCGGCTTCCGGGTAACCGGCGGCCTGCCACTTGCTGATCTGCTGCTGGGCATTCACGTTGGGGAAGCTGTGGGGGTATTGCAGGTACAGCATCGCCAGCGGGATCAGGGTGTTGCCTTCGCCATTGGCAAAGGCTTTTTTCAACAGGCCTTCGGCTTCATGGTGTTCGGCTTCGGTGGAGCCCGGCTTGGCCACCAGCAGGCGACCGAGGCGGGCCTGGGCGCGCGGCGAGGTATCCGCCGCGGCACGGTAAGTGGCCTCGGCCTGTTTGATTTGCGCCGGATCGCGGGTGCCTACCTGGATATCGGCCAGGCCCACTTGGGCCTCGCTGTAGCCCAGGTCTGCCAGTTGCTGGTAATTCTGCTGCGCGGTGACGGTATCGCCACGCTTGAGCGCTTCATTGGCCAGGCGTTGGTCGGGCAGGCCGGCGCAACCGGCGAGGGCGATGGCCAGCGCCAGGGGCACCGGCAGGGTTCGAAGGGCGCTCATGATTAAAGACCCGCAGCCATGGCTTTATCGATCAGCCAGTTCAGGGATGGGCCACGGTCGCTGGTCACTTCCACCGGGCGGCCGGCGTAGGCGCTGTCCAGCGGGGCGTCAGGCTTGATCTGTACACGGATGTCGGAGGACAGGTCGGCACTGTTCAGGCTGGTGCTGCTGACGATGGTGCCGGTGCGCACTTGTTCTTCGTCGGCCACCTGGAAGCTCACCGGGGTACCTGGGCGCACGTCACCGAACTGGCGATAGGTAAAGCGAGCTTCGACGTTAGCCTGGCTGCCGCGTGGCACCAGTTGGAAGATCACGTCGCCTTTGCTGGCGTACTGGCCGTCGGCGACCAGTTGCTGGGCGACCACGCAATCGCACGGCGAGGTGAGGGTGCCGGTCATTTGCTTGCCGAACAGCTCTTCGACCTTGGCCGGCTGCAGCTGGTCTTCGTCCAGGTGGCCTTTGAGCACATCCAGCATGCTGGTGCTGAAGGTCGCCAGTGGTGCACCTTTGGCCGCCACCGCGTCACCTTTGAGCAGGCTTTGCACGGTGCCGTCGCGGGGCATGGTCACGTTCATGCCGGGCACGCTGACCAGGCCGGCCTGGGCGTGGCTGACGAAGTACATGCCGTACACCGATTTGAACACGAAGCCGAAGGCTGCCAGGCCGACGAGGAAGATCGCCAGGCTGAACGTCACGGCGCGCAGGCGACCGAAGGCGCTCATGTTGCTGCCGCTGTCCTTGACCTTGCGCGCCTTGGTGAAGTTGTCGCGTTGCAGGGTTGCCAGCACGTCACCCATGGTCACGATGTCGCCCGACAGGTGCGAGGTGATCAGGTGGCGCAGGGTGGAAATATCCTGGGCGTCGAGGTTCTGGAACTGGCAACCGGTGCGGCCGCTCTGGCGGTCGTAGGAGCGGATCTGCAGCTCCACATCCATGGCCAGGCCGAGGTTATCGATGACGAATTGCAGGCGACCCTTGTGCACTTCACCCACGGTCAACGGCTGGGTGGCGGTGAACGCCAGGCCGCCGGCCGAGAGGTCGATCACCCGTGCTTCGGTCTGGGTGCGGTCGGTGTTGAAGAAGCGCAGCTTGGCCGGGATTTTGACCCGGGCATGTTGGCGCTGGGCTTCGGATTCGTGGACAACGTTGGCGTTTACTTGGCTGTTCATGACGGTGTAATTCCTTGGTTAATTCAGGCTTGGCAGGGTCAGACCATCATCAGCAACACGGCAACGAAGATGCTGCCGGCGGAGAAGGTCATGGTCCGAGACGACCAGGTGTTGAACCAACGTTGAAAGCTGGCCAAATCGCGGGTCAGTTTGGTGTCCTGGCGGGTCCAGGACTGTTGATCAAGGCGGAAGAACACGTAGATCTTCACCAACGCGCCCATGATCTGGTTGTAATAGAGAATCGCCGGGTAAGCCGGGCCGATCTTGTGGCCGGAGCACGACAGCAGCAGGGTCAGGATCAGGCGGGTGATGCCGATCCACAGCAGGTACGCGAGGATGAACGCGCCGCCGTACTTGAAGGTGGCGATGATTGCCACGGTCAGGCCGAGCAGGGAGGTCCACATCGACACGCGCTGGTCGAACAACACGATGCTGGTGAACAGGCCCAGCCGGCGTACACCCAGGCCCAGGGCGCGGGAGTTCTGGCGCAGGTTGTTGCCGTACCAGCGGAACATCAGCTTGCGGCTGGCTTTGATAAAGCTCTTTTCCGGCGGGTGTTCCACGGTGTGGATCGCGGCGTCCGGCACGTAGAAGGTGTCGTAGCCCAGGCGCATCAGGCTGAACCAGCTGGACTTGTCGTCACCGGTGAGAAACTTGAAGCGGCCCAGGCGCCAGTGCTGCAGCGAGTCGCTTTCCACGTCGGCGATAAAGCCCGGGTCAGTCACGACGTTGGCGCGGAACACCGACATGCGGCCGGTCATGGTCAGCACGCGCTTGGACAGGGCCATGGAGCACATGTTGATGTGGCGCTGGGCGAAGCGCAGTTTGTGCCACTCGCTCATGATGTAGCCGCCGCGCACTTCGCAGAATTCGTTGGTGGTCAGGCCGCCGACGTTGCCGAACAGCTGGAACCACGGCACGGTCTTGCGCACCACGCCTTCGGCGAGCACGGTGTCGCCATCGATCACGGCAACCACCGCGCGGTCGTCCGGCAGGTGGCGGGAGATGGCGCGGAAACCGAAGGCCAGGCCGTCGCGCTTGCCGGTACCGGCGATCCGCACGAAGTCGAGCTTGACGTGATCCGGCGGGTTCATGCGTTCCCAGAGGCTCTTGACCAGCAGCTCATCGGACATTTCCACCAGCGAGCAGACCACGGTGGTGGGGAAGCCGCATTCGATGGCCTCACGAATCACCGAGCTGTAGACCTGCGCGGTGGTCAGCGCATCGATACGGAAGCTGGTGACCATCAGGAACACGTGGGACGGGTCGGCAGCCTTGCCCAGCTTGCGCACTTTACGGCGCAGATGCGGGTAGACCACATACAGGAACAGCATGCCGCGAAAGAAATGCGTAGCACCCATCGAGTAGCGCCAGATACCGACGGCGCCAATCAGGAAAATAAAATTCTTCGACTCGGAGTCGAACGTACTCGCCGGCAACAGCAGGGCGAGACCCATCAGCAGGCTCAGAAAGAACAGCCAGCCGGCGGATTGGAGCAGTACGTGTTTTAACTTGGACATAAGCGTCATCCGAAGGTGAAGAAGGCTTCGAGCTGCAAGCGCTGGGGATTGGTACGCCTGCAGCTCGAAACTTACCGTTGCTGTTACCAGCAAATGCCTTCGGTACGGCCTGTCGTACTGGTGGCCTTGGACATGAAGCCCACCAGGTCGATCACTTGCTTGCCGTGCGGTGCGTTCTGCGCCAGGGCACGGAACTTCTCGTCGCGGTTACCAAGGATGATCACGTCGGAGTTGTTGATCACATCATCGAAGTCCGAGTTGAGCAGGGACGACACGTGGGGGATCTTGCCTTCGATGTAGTCCTTGTTCGCACCGTGGACACGGGCGTACTCGACGTTGCTGTCGTAGATGCTCAGGTCGTAACCCTTGCCGATCAGCATTTCCGCCAGCTCGACCAGTGGGCTTTCGCGCAGGTCGTCGGTACCGGCCTTGAAGCTCAGGCCCAGCAGGGCGACTTTGCGTTTGTCGTGGCCGGCGACGATGTCGAAGGCGTTCTGCACCTGGGATTCGTTGCTGCGCATCAGCGAGTTGAGCAGCGGCGCTTCCACGTCCAGGGAGCCGGCGCGGTAGGTCAGGGCGCGCACGTCTTTAGGCAGGCAGGAGCCGCCGAACGCGAAGCCTGGGCGCATGTAGTACTGGGACAGGTTGAGGGTCTTGTCCTGGCAGACCACTTCCATCACTTCGCGACCGTCGACGCCGACCGCCTTGGCGATGTTGCCGATCTCGTTGGCGAAGGTGACCTTGGTGGCGTGCCACACGTTGCAGGTGTACTTGATCATCTCGGCTACGGCGATGTCCTTGCGGATGATCGGTGCGTCGAGTTCTTCGTACAGTGACTGCAGGACATCGCCGGAGGCTTTGTCGAATTCGCCGATGACGGTCATCGGTGGCAGGTCGTAGTCGGCGATGGCGGTGGATTCGCGCAGGAATTCCGGGTTGACCGCAACACCGAAGTCGACGCCGGCTTTCTTGCCGGAGCAGTCTTCGAGGATTGGGATCACCACGTTGGCGACGGTGCCCGGCAACACGGTGCTGCGTACCACGATGGTGTGGCGGGTGGTCTTGTCACGCAGGACAAAACCGATCTCGCGGCATACCGATTCGATGTAGTTGAGTTCCAGGTCGCCGTTCTTCTTGCTCGGCGTACCGACGCAAATCATCGACAGGTCAGTATCACGGATGGCTTCGGCGAAGTTGGTGGTGCCGCGCAGTCGACCGTTTGCGATGCCCTGGCTCAACAGTTCGCCCAGACCCGGCTCGACGATCGGCGATTTGCCGGCGTTGATCAGGTCGATCTTTTCCTTGGAGATGTCTACGCCGACCACTTCGTGGCCACGGGCAGACAGGCAACCGGCACACACTGCGCCAACGTAACCCAAACCAAATATGCTGATGCGCATCGCAATTACCTCTGTATTTAAATCATGCCATTAGATGGCCGGAGTTCATGTTTGCAAACGTCACAAATGCCGCGAAAGTTGGGCGAATAGACGCCGACTTGCCGCGTACAGGCATGTTGAATAACGAGTGACTAACTATTGCACTCAAGTTGTGCGCAACTTGGCCTTGTTATTGGGGCCTGCCCTGAAATGCAGCCAGCCTTCCTGGGAGAAGGGCCTGGCGCCAGTGCCGCAGGGCCTTGATAGAGGCTGTAAGCCTTTAGATATCAATGCCTTGGGTTGTCTCACTGACCCATTAGGGTAAGCACAGCCTTGGCCTTATAGTTCGTGGCAATGGATCCTTATCGCCGCTCTCAACTAATCGGTTGGTAATGTGACCACTGAGTCAAAGTTGAATATGACAACTTCGCTACTTCCGTTGGTCCGCCTTGTAAGTCATCTCCTACAGAAACAGAGAATTTCGTTACCGGTGGTATGAGCGGCGCTTCAGGACGAAGTTCCTGGCCGCTCATCCTGTTTCCCGAAATTTCTTGAAATATAGGTAAAGATGGCACTGGTACTATATTGATAGCACTTGCTATCTGGGCCAGTAGTTACGGGTAGTTGGCGCGAAGGGATAGTTTTGTGCCACTAGTGTTTTAAAAAAGTGGTGCCACTACGAAAAAAAATCGCAAATGTCGAGTGAAAGAAATGTTATGGATGTGTCGGGATATTTTTTGACGTCAAATAAATGACGATTCTTGGCGTGAAGCGCGGATAAAAATGTGGGAGGGGGCTTGCCCCCGATGGCAGTGCATCACTCGATAGATTCGTGACTGAACCACCGCAATCGGGGGCAAGCCCCCTCTCACATTTGGATTTCATTGTCTGAAAGAGGCGGGTACGGCCTTATTCCGGTGCACGATCGCGCAGGAACACCAGATTGTCCGGCTTGGACTGCTCCGCATTGAAGCGGTAACCCTGCACATCGAACTGCTTGAGCCTGGTCGGATCGTTGATGCGCTCTTCGATCACGAAGCGGCTCATCATGCCCCGGGCCTTTTTCGCGTAAAAGCTGATGATCTTGTACTGGCCGTTCTTCAGGTCCTTGAACTCGGTGTTGATGATCCGCGCGTTCAGGGCTGTGCGCTTGACCGCCGAGAAGTACTCGTTGGAGGCCAGGTTGAGCAGTACGTCGTCGCCTTGTTCGGCCAGGGCTTCGTTCAGCCACTCACTGATGCGTGTGCCCCAGAAGGCGTACAGGTCCTTGCCACGGGCGTTGGCGAGTTTGGTACCCATCTCCAGGCGATACGGCATCATCAGGTCCAGGGGGCGCAGCAGGCCGTACAGGCCCGAGAGCATGCGCAGGTGGTCCTGGGCGTAGCTGAAGTCGGCATCGCTGAAGGTCTCGGCGTTCAGGCCGGTGTACACGTCGCCCTTGAACGCCAGCAAGGCCTGCTTGGCATTCTCCGGGGTGAAGGCCGGGTTCCAGCTGCCGAAGCGGGCGGCATTGAGGCCACCGATCTTGTCGGACACGTGCATCAATTCGCTGATCTGCGCCGGGCTCAGTTCGCGCAGTTGCTCGATCAGCGCCTGGGAATGGTCCAGGTACTGTGGCTGGGTAAAGCGCTGGGTCACCGCTGGGGTCTCGAAATCGAGGGTCTTGGCGGGGGAAATCACCATCAGCATGAAGTCGTCTCCTGTAAATCGTGCGGGGATTCTAGGGGCTGGGGCGATTTGACTCCACCTATGATGGCGATAGACGCGATCCGCTATGATGGCCGGTGACTCTGGAGAGGGAGACCCTGTGTGCGAATAGCGCTTTTGTTGTCGGCGTGCCTGCTGTGCCTGAATGCCCAGGCGGCGCCGGTGGATGTAGCCAGCCTGGACCGTGGCACCTGGCCGGAAAAACTCAGCAGTCCCGCGCTGTTCGATGTGGCCTCGCGTGCGGAAATCCTGATGTTCGCCCACAGCCTGCTGGCCAGTGAATCCCAGGATGAAACCGCACTCAAGCAGCGCCTGGGCTTGAAGATCATCAACCTGGCGGCCATCGACGACCTGCGCCGCGAGCTGTGGCAGCGCCTGCTGGAGAACTACACGTTCGCCCAGCAGAGCTGCGAAGTCGACGCCTCGTTCTGCTACCTGGTGGAGAGCATGGACGACCTGCGGGAGCAGGCCGGCAAGCTGGCGATCAGCGAAGACTCTTTCTATATAGGCTGGGCTGCACCCAGCCATGCCTTCCATGAGCGTTATCTGGACGAACTGCTGCGCAAGGCCGCGCTGTTTCCGCAGATCAGCAGCGAAGTCGCGCGCTTTGGCGACCATGAACGCAACGGCGACGAGTTCAACGACCGCCTGTTCCTGCTGACCTTCGACGGCGGTCCGGCACCGGTCAGCGGCAATACCGACTGGCTCGCCGACTACCTGCGCAAGCAGAAGATGAACGCCACCTTCTTTGTCCTCGGCAGCAGCCTGCAAACCCGTGTGGAGCGCAGTTCCGCCGCTGAGGTGGAGGCGTTGTACCAGGGCCAGTGCGTCGGCACCCAGGGCTGGCAGTACCGTTCCCACAGCCATTGGGTGGACTGGCAGAGTTCCATCACCCGCAGCGCGCAGTTGGTGCAGAACCTGATGCCGGAAAACTACGTGCCGCTGTTCCGCCCGCCTTACGGGCAGCGGCGCGCGGACAGCCAGGGGTTCTTCCAGTCCCAGGGCTTGCAGGTGGCGTTATGGGACATCGATTCCCAGGACGAGCCGGGCAAGCTCAAGGCCGATGAGTCGGCGCAACGGGTGCTGACGTTGATGCTGTTGTGGCGCAAAGGCGTGATTGTGTTTCACGACACCCAGGACAAGGCGCGGGTAACACTGCCGATGTTGCTGCAGGCAACGGCGCAGAGTGGGCTGGGTTGGCAGGACTGCCGGGAGGCGTTTCGTTAAAAGGATGAAGTGCCCGGCCCTGTTGGGTGCGAGGCATTTTTACGCTGATTTTGTGCGACATTTCGATGCAGGCGGACTTCCGACTTTAACGGTGCATGGGGCACTCGGCTAGTGCTATTCGTCATCCTGAAAAATAAACTTCAAAAAAGCGTCAAAGTACTTTTTCCTGTCATGGGTTTTGCGGTATTACGAAGTCAGATCGCCGAAACCTGCAACACAGGTGGCGTCTTCCAAGACTCCTCATGTGGGCACTGCGCTTGACGTCACTCAGGTGCAGTCGGTGGTCGAATCGAGGCGCAGCACTGTTGTGGTATTGCGTCGACTGGCTCCCACAAAGGTGACCGAGTATGGATGATCATGGACGTAACCCTTCTTCCGACCAGCCAATCCTTTATGTGCTTGATACCAATGTACTGATCCACGATCCAAACGCACTGCTTAACTTCGAAGAACACCACGTCGCCATCCCGATGATCGTGCTTGAGGAGCTCGACAAACTCAAAAGCGGGCACCACAGCGTGGCTGCCGAATGCCGCCAGGCCATCCGCCTGATCGACAAGACCCTGGGCGAAGCGTCACCCGAGGACGTTGAGGTCGGCGTGCCGATCCAGCGCGGCAAAAGCGGGCCCAAGGGCTTGCTGTCGATCCTGATGAGCAAGCGCAGCGAGCCCAACAGCCTGCTGCCCGAAAACCTGAACGACAACAAAATCATCAACCAATTGATCGACCTGCACGCTCGCGACAAGGACCTGCGCGTGGTGCTGGTGACCAAAGACATCAATATGCGCCTCAAGGCACGAGCGTGTGGGATCGCTGCCGAGGACTACAGTACCGACCAACTGGTCGACGACGTGTCGATGCTGTCCCGTGGTTATCACATGATGACCGGCTCGTTCTGGGACCGTGTCAGCAAGGTCGAAACCCGTCAGGACCATGGCCGTACCTGGCACCAGGTACAACTGATCGACAATCTGCCGGCCGTGCATATCAATGAATTCATCGTCGACGAACAGGGCTTCGTGGGCTGGATCAAAGAGATCCAGGTCGACAAGCTGCTGATCCTCGACCTGCATCAGGAACCCCTGTTGCACCAGGAAGCCTGGGGCTTGAAACCGCGTGACATCTACCAGAGCCTGGCGCTGTATGCGCTGCTCGACCCGGACATCCACCTGGTCAACCTGACGGGCGCTGCCGGTTCCGGTAAAACCATCCTTGCCCTGGCTGCCGCCATCGAGCAGACCATGGTGACCAAGCGCTATCGCCGCATCATCGCCACTCGCTCCGTGCAGGGCCTGGACCAGGAAATCGGCTTTTTGCCCGGTACCGAGGCGGAAAAAATGGAGCCGTGGCTGGGGGCGATCACCGACAACCTCGAAGCCTTGCACATGGATGACGAAAACACCCATGGCAGCGTCGACTACATCCTCAGCAAAGTGCCGTTGCAGTTCAAATCCCTCAACTACATCCGAGGTCGCAGCTTCCAGCAGAGCCTGATTTTGATCGATGAATGCCAGAACCTGACCCCGCACCAGATGAAAACCATCATCACCCGTGCCGGCGCCGGTTCCAAAGTGGTGTGCCTGGGTAACCTGGCACAGATCGACACTCCTTACCTGTCCGCGACCAGCTCCGGGCTGACCTACCTGACGGAACGCTTCAAGGACTTCCCGAACGGCGTGCATATCGCGCTGCAAGGGGTGCCTCGCTCGATTCTGGCTGAATACGCAGAGTCGCACCTGTAACCGTTGGAGCGGCGGTGCGTCGCACCGCTGCTCCCACATTTATTGTGTGTTGGGTTTACAATCGCCGCTCCTGATCAGGAGTATCCCTGTGCTGACTCATCTCGATTCCCAAGGTCGCGCCCATATGGTCGACGTCACCGACAAGTCCGTGACGTTCCGGGAGGCGGTGGCCGAAGCGCGGGTGCGCATGCTGCCCGAGACCCTGCAAATGATTGTCGACGGCGCCCATCCCAAGGGCGACGTGTTTGCCGTGGCCCGCATCGCCGGGATCCAGGCGGCGAAAAAAACCAGTGATTTGATCCCCCTGTGTCACCCGCTGATGTTGACCGGTGTCAAGGTCGAACTGAGTGCCGATGGCGCAGACTCGGTGCACATCGTCGCACGCTGCAAGCTGTCCGGGCAGACCGGCGTAGAGATGGAAGCGTTGACGGCGGCCAGCGTCGCGGCGCTGACGATCTACGACATGTGCAAGGCCGTGGATCGCGGCATGACCATCGAAAACATTCGCCTGCTGGAAAAGCTTGGCGGTAAGAGCGGGCATTTCAAGGCGGATGGACAATGAGCATCAACGTACTGTTTTTCGCGCGTTACAGCGAAAAAATAGGCCTGGATTCACTTGAGATGGAAGGCGACTTCGCCACGGTCGATGCCGTGCGCCAGGCGCTGGCCGCTGATCCGGGCTTTGAAGTGCTCAACGAAACCAGCTTGATGTGTGCTCGCAACCAGGAGTTGTGCGCTCTCGACGAGCCGTTGCAGGCCGGTGATGAAGTCGCGTTCTTCCCGCCCGTGACCGGAGGCTGAACATGGCCATTCGTGTACAGGTCGAACCGTTTGACCCCGGTGCCGAGGTCAACGCGATGCACGCGGCGAATGTGGGCGTGGGCGCGGTGGTGAGTTTTGTCGGCTATGTGCGCGACTTCAACGAGGGGCGCGAGGTGTCTGGCATGTTCCTCGAACACTATCCGGGCATGACTGAAAAAGCCTTGGCCAAGATCGCCGTCGAAGCCGAGCAACGCTGGCCGCTGCTCAAGCTCGAAGTGCTGCATCGTATCGGTGCGCTGGAGCCTGGCGAGCCGATTGTGTTCGTGGCCGCCGCCAGTGCCCATCGCCAGGCCGCGTTCGATGCCTGTGCGTTTGTGATGGATTACCTGAAAACCCGTGCGCCGTTCTGGAAGAAGGAAAATACCAGCGAAGGCGCGCGCTGGGTGGAAGGGCGAGACAGCGACCACGCTGCGGCGGATCGCTGGAAATAGCCAGCCGAACACAGAACCAAATGTGGGAGGGGGCTTGCTCCCGATGGCGGTGGATCAGTCAACAGAGATGTTGAATGTGCCACTGCCATCGGGAGCAAGCCCCCTCCCACATTTTTTATCGCATTTCAGCTTACGGGCGTTTGCGTTCTACAGCCCGCAGCAAGTGCGTCGGCGGTGTCTCGCAACTGATCTTGCGCCCCAGCAACGTCTCGATCGACGGCAACTGATACGAGTCATCCTCCCCGGCAAAGCTGATCGACACGCCCGCAGCCCCCGCCCGGCCGGTACGGCCAATGCGGTGCACGTAGTCGTCCGGCACTTCCGGCAGGGTGAAGTTGATCACGTGGCTGATGCCGTCGATGTGAATCCCGCGCCCGGCCACGTCGGTGGCCACCAGCACGCGGATCTTGCCTTCGCGGAAGCCTTCCAGGGTCTTGATGCGCTTGTGTTGCGGCACATCGCCGGACAGCTGCGCGGCATTCACGCCATCGCGCACCAGGCGTTCTTCGATGCGGCGCACTTCGTCCTTGCGGTTGGCGAACACCATCACGCGTTCCCAGCCGTTGTCGTTGACCAGGTTGTAGAGCAGCTTGTACTTGTCGGCACCGGCCACGGCATAGATGTGCTGTTCGACGTTTTCGCTGGCGACGTTCAGCGCTTCGATCTCGACGATCGACGGCTCGGTCGTCCACTGCTTGGCGAGGTTCATCACGTCTTCGGTAAAGGTCGCGGAGAACAGCAGGGTCTGACGCTCGGCCTTTGGCGGGGTCTGGCGAATGATCTGACGCACTTGTGGGATGAAACCCATGTCGAGCATGCGGTCGGCTTCGTCCAGCACCATCACTTCGACCATGTCCAGGTGCACGTCGCCGCGCTGGTTGAAGTCCAGCAGGCGGCCGGGGGTCGCCACCAGGATGTCGCAGTGGCGGGCTTCGAGGTGCTTGAGCTGCTTGTCGAAGTCCATGCCGCCGACGAACGTCATGACGTTGAGACCGGTGTACTTGGTCAGGTCGGCGGCGTCCTTGGCGATCTGCACCACCAGTTCACGGGTAGGCGCGATGATCAGCGCACGCGGTTCACCCATGTAGCGTTCTTTCGGCGGCGGCGTTTGCAGCAGCTGGGTGATGATCGAGATCAGGAACGCGGCGGTCTTGCCGGTACCGGTCTGGGCACGACCGATGGCGTCTTTGCCGGCGAGGGTGAAGCCCAGGACCTGCGCCTGGATCGGCGTGCAGTACGGGAAACCCAGGTCCTGGATGGCGTGCATCAGTTCCGGGGCGAGTTTGAAATCGTGGAAGCGGGTCTTGCCTTCCTGGGGCTCGACGACGAAGTCTTCGAGTTTCCACGGGATCACCGGCGGTTTGGGCGCGCGTTCCCGGCGAGGCTTGGGGGCGGGTGCGGCTTGCGTCTCGAGTTTTGCCTGTTCGGGCGGTGTCACCGTCGGCGTCTTAGGCTGGGCGACAGGTGCAGTCCGGCCTGGCTGTTGACCGTCATTGCGGCTGCCGGAGGTGGGGACAGGAGCACTGGGAACAGGCGCGAGCGGCTCAGCCTCGCTTTTGCCGAACATCTTCTTGAGTGCTTTGAGCACGGTGATCTCATTAATTGGTTAAGGAATGTACGCCGGCCAGTGTAATGCAAGAATCGGGCGCGGCGTAGTGCGTCTGTCATACGGCTACATAAACTTGGGGTTCAGCCCAGGCGAGCGGTCAACCAAGTCCCTATATCGTGTATCTCCTGGGGTAACACTTCGTGGCCCATTGGGTATTCCTGCCATGTCACGGTGACACCACGGGTTTTCAGATGCTCGTAGGCGCTGCGGCCCATGGCGTTCTGTACCACCTCGTCGTACTGGCCGTGCAGGCATAGCGTTGGAATGCGTTGTTGGCTGGCCGACAATTCAAGCTCATCGCTGAAGGTGGGCGCGTAGGTGGAGAGGGCGATGACGCCGCCCAATGGCCCCTCCCAATTCAGGAACGCGGTGTGGAATACCACGGCGCCACCTTGGGAAAAGCCCGCGAGGAAAATCCGCGAAGCGTCTATTCCGGTTCTCTTCTGTGCTTCGATCAGATCGGTCAGCATTTTTGCCGACACCTCCAGTTCTTCCAGGCTGATCGAGCGGGCCGGGCTCATGGCCTTGATGTCGTACCAACTGGGCATCTCGTAGCCACCATTGATCGTCACCGGACGGGTCGGTGCCTGGGGCAATACAAAGCGGGTGGACAGCAAGCTTTCCTGCAGCGCCTCGGCCACCGGCAGGAAGTCGTAGCGATCGGCACCCAGGCCATGCAACCAGATTACGCAGGCGTCTGCGGGCTTGGCGGGCTGAAGAATCAAGGGTTCGGTCATGTCTGCTCCATATATGTGCGCGCGCTCCGATTGGGTGCGTCGTAACGGTGCGCGACAGGTTGATCTGTTAAGAGAATGTCGCAAGGTTGAATCTTTTTCCATTGACGAGGGGCTGAAACGACTCAGCCGCCACTCTGGTACGCGCCTTGCTATGTGTAGGTCGATGTCAGAACTTTCCTGGGACGGTAACACTATCAGTGACTGCCGCTTTCAGGATAGCCGCTGGAATTACCGCGAAAGCCTCATGCCGCTTGACCCCAAAAAAAGCCAACACGGGTCGATATCGCCTCATAAGGGTGCGCTGAGGTTGGAGCTTCGACACAACAAGAGCAACTGGAGGTTTGAATGAAGGTATTGAAATCCACCCTGGCCATCGTTAGCGCGGCGGCTGTACTGGGTGTCAGTGGTTTCGCCCAGGCTGGCGCCACTCTGGACGCCGTGCAGAAGAAAGGCTTTGTGCAATGTGGCGTGAGTGACGGCTTGCCGGGCTTCTCGGTACCGGATGCCAGCGGCAAGATCCTCGGGATCGATGCTGACGTTTGCCGCGCCGTGGCCGCTGCCGTTTTCGGCGACGCCACCAAGGTCAAATTCAGCCAGTTGAACGCCAAGGAGCGTTTCACCGCGCTTCAATCCGGCGAAGTCGACATCCTGTCGCGCAACACCACCATGACCAGCTCCCGCGATGCGGGCATGGGCCTGAAATTCCCGGGCTTCATCACTTACTACGACGGCATCGGCTTCCTGGTTAACAACAAGCTGGGTGTCAAAAGTGCCAAGGAACTGGACGGTGCAACCATCTGCATCCAGGCCGGTACCACCACTGAGCTGAACGTTTCCGACTACTTCCGTGGCAACAACCTCAAATACACCCCGATCACCTTCGACACCTCCGATGAAAGCGCCAAGTCGCTGGAATCCGGTCGTTGCGACGTACTGACCTCCGACAAGTCCCAACTGTTCGCCCAGCGCAGCAAGCTGGCCGCGCCGAAGGACTACGTGGTTCTGCCGGAAACCATTTCCAAGGAACCGCTGGGCCCGGTCGTGCGTAACGGCGATGACGAGTGGCTGGCCATCGTGCGCTGGGTGGGCTACGCCATGCTCAACGCTGAAGAAGCCGGCATCACGTCCAAAAACGTTGAAGCTGAAGCCAAGTCCACCAAGAACCCGGACGTTGCGCGTCTGCTCGGTGCTGACGGCGAATACGGCAAAGACCTGAAAGTGAAGAAGGATTGGGTCGTACAGATCGTCAAGCAAGTCGGTAACTACGGTGAAGTGTTCGAGCGCAACCTGGGCAAGAGCACCCCGCTGGAAATCGACCGTGGCCTGAACGCGCTGTGGAACGCTGGCGGCATTCAATACGCACCCCCTGTGCGCTGATCGCTGATGGTTCTGTCACCCGGTGGGCCAACCGCCGGGTGATGTTCTGTTCCATTCTTTCCGGGGCACTTCATGCAAAATCAAATCGGCGCACCAAAGCAGAAGCTCAGCTTCAGCGATCCCAAAGTGCGTGCGTGGCTCTTCCAGATCATCACGATTGTGGCGGTGGTCTCGCTGGGCTGGTACCTCTTCGACAATACCCAGACCAACCTTCAGCACCGGGGCATTACCTCGGGTTTCGACTTTCTTGAGCGCAGTGCCGGCTTCGGCATCGCGCAGCATCTGATCGACTACACCGAATCGGACAGTTATGCCCGCGTCTTTGTGATCGGGCTGCTCAACACTTTGCTGGTGACCTTTATCGGGGTGATCCTGGCGACCCTGCTGGGCTTCATCATCGGCGTGGCGCGCCTGTCACCGAACTGGATGATCAACAAGCTGGCGACCGTGTATGTGGAAGTGTTCCGCAACATTCCGCCGCTGCTGCAGATCCTGTTCTGGTACTTCGCGGTGTTCCTGACCATGCCGGGACCGCGCAACAGCCATAACTTCGGTGACACCTTCTTTGTCAGCAGCCGTGGCCTGAACATGCCGGCAGCGCTGGCCGCTGACGGGTTCTGGCCGTTTGTGGCCAGTATCGTGGTTGCCATCGTGGCCATCGTGCTGATGGCGCGTTGGGCCAACAAGCGTTTTGAAGCGACCGGCGTACCCTTCCATAAGTTCTGGGCGGGCCTGGCGCTGTTTATCGTGATCCCGGCGCTGTGTGCCTTGATCTTCGGCGCGCCGCTGCACTGGGAAATACCAAAGCTTTCAGGTTTCAACTTTGTCGGCGGTTGGGTACTGATCCCTGAACTGCTGGCGCTGACCCTGGCGCTTACCGTGTACACGGCAGCGTTTATCGCCGAGATCGTGCGTTCGGGCATCAAGTCCGTCAGCCACGGCCAGACCGAAGCTGCGCGCTCCCTGGGCCTGCGCCCTGGGCCGACGCTGCGCAAGGTCATCATCCCGCAAGCCCTGCGGGTGATCATTCCGCCGCTGACCAGCCAGTACCTGAACCTGGCGAAGAACTCGTCGCTGGCCGCCGGTATCGGTTACCCGGAAATGGTTTCGCTGTTTGCCGGCACGGTGCTCAACCAGACCGGCCAGGCCATCGAGGTTATTGCCATCACCATGAGCGTGTACCTGGCGATCAGCATCAGCATTTCCCTGCTGATGAACTGGTACAACAAGCGCATTGCGCTGATCGAGCGGTGAGGAAACGCACATGAGTTCGCATACTTTCAAACCTGATATGCCGCCGCCGAGCAAAGTCTTCGGACCGATGGCCTGGATGCGCGCCAACCTGTTCTCCAGTTGGCTCAATACCCTGCTGACGCTGTTGGCGTTCTACCTGATCTACCTGGTGGTGCCGCCGATCCTGCAGTGGGCCATCCTCGATGCCAACTGGGTCGGCACCACCCGCGCCGACTGCACCAAGGAAGGCGCGTGCTGGGTGTTTATCCAGCAGCGCTTCGGGCAGTTCATGTACGGCTATTACCCCGGCGACCTGCGCTGGCGTGTGGACCTGACCGTGTGGCTGGCCATCGTCGGCGTGGCGCCGTTGTTCATCTCGCGTTTCCCACGCAAGGCGGTCTATGGCCTGAGCTTCCTGGTGCTGTACCCGATCATCGCCTACTTCCTGCTGCACGGCGGGATCTTCGGGCTGACCAATGTGGCCACCAGCCAATGGGGCGGCCTGATGCTGACCCTGGTCATCGCCACCGTCGGCATCGCCGGCGCCTTGCCTCTGGGCATTGTGCTGGCCTTGGGGCGGCGCTCGAACATGCCGGCGATTCGTGTGGTCTGCGTGACCTTCATCGAGTTCTGGCGCGGCGTGCCGTTGATCACCGTGCTGTTCATGTCCTCGGTGATGCTGCCCTTGTTCCTGCCCGAAGGCATGGGCATCGACAAGCTGCTGCGGGCGTTGATCGGCGTGATCCTGTTCCAGTCGGCCTACGTGGCCGAAGTGGTGCGCGGTGGCTTGCAGGCGATTCCCAAAGGTCAGTACGAAGCGGCCGCGGCGATGGGCCTGGGTTACTGGCGCAGCATGGGCCTGGTGATCCTGCCGCAAGCCCTGAAGATGGTGATCCCGGGCATCGTCAACACGTTTATCGCGTTGTTCAAGGACACCAGCCTGGTGATCATCATCGGCCTGTTCGACCTGCTCAACAGCGTCAAGCAAGCCGCCGCCGACCCTAAATGGTTGGGTATGGCCACCGAAGGCTATGTGTTTGCCGCCCTGGTGTTCTGGATTTTCTGTTTTGGTATGTCGCGCTATTCCATTCATTTGGAACACAAGCTCGACACAGGCCACAAGCGTTAGGAGTTGATGTTATGAGCGAAGCGATCAAACAGCCTGTGAGCCCTGAAGGCATTATCCAGATGCAGGGCGTCAACAAGTGGTACGGCCAGTTCCATGTGTTGAAAGACATCAACCTCAACGTCAAGCAGGGCGAGCGTATCGTGCTGTGCGGCCCGTCGGGTTCGGGCAAGTCCACCACCATCCGTTGCCTCAACCGCCTGGAAGAGCACCAGCAGGGCCGCATCGTGGTCGATGGCGTGGAGCTGACCAACGACCTCAAGCAGATCGAAGCGATCCGCCGTGAAGTCGGCATGGTGTTCCAGCACTTCAATCTGTTCCCGCACCTGACCATCCTGCAGAACTGCACGCTGGCGCCGATGTGGGTGCGCAAGATGCCCAAGCGCAAGGCCGAGGAAATCGCCATGCACTACCTGGAGCGTGTGCGCATCCCGGAGCAGGCTCACAAGTTTCCGGGGCAACTGTCCGGCGGCCAGCAACAGCGCGTGGCGATTGCCCGTGCCCTGTGCATGAAGCCGAAAATCATGCTGTTCGACGAGCCGACCTCGGCCCTCGACCCGGAAATGGTCAAGGAAGTACTCGACACCATGATCGGCCTGGCCGAAGACGGCATGACCATGTTGTGCGTAACCCACGAAATGGGCTTCGCGCGCACCGTGGCCAACCGCGTGATCTTCATGGACAAGGGCGAGATCGTCGAACAGGCGGCGCCGAATGACTTCTTCGACAACCCGCAGAATGACCGGACCAAGCTGTTCTTGAGCCAGATCCTGCATTGATCGATGCCTGAAAAAATAAACCCGGCTTGGCCGGGTTTATTTTTGTCTGTTCAGGAGGCCTTGAGCGCCTCCTGCCCTGTGTTCGCGGTATGGGTGAAGCCCCGCAGGTCAGCGCCTTCGGCCAATACCCTGGCATCGGCGAGGAGGTGAGGGTAACGGTCCAACAATCGCATCAATAGAACCAGTGGCTTCGGTGGCAGAAGCTCACCGCGTTCATAACGTGAAAAAGCGTTGTGACCGCCACCGGACAACAGTTGCACGGCTTCTTTCTGCGTAAGGTGCAGCTTGCGACGGATGCGTTTCATCTCGTTGCCGATCATTGTCCGCGCGGTACGGACCAGTTCATCGCTGGCGGCGCTATAGCGGTCGGAGCTGTCAGGGTCATGCATGCCGTCGCCGCACAGTTGGCATTCCCAGCCAGACAGGTCATCGACACGCCGTTCCATGCCGTTGACACGGAGGGTTTCGCTGCGGCTTTCGAAGCGCGTCATGGCGTCGGGTGCACCGCAAATGAAGCAATGTTGAGTGTTCATGAGCTCTTCTTCTTGAAGGAGATCACTGGAGGGTTACCGGCTGTGCAGTAAGTGACCTTGATGTAAATCTCCAGACCGTGTGAATTGATGTGGTACACGTCCTGCCACACCCGGTGATCGGCATACGTGGTCATCGATTTGTACAACATCCTGTTTTGTAGTTCGAAAACGACCTCTTGCATCTCGTTGATATTCAGGCCGAGCCGCGCGCCTGTTTGCTTTGCTGCGAGCGTAAATGCCCGGCCTCCAAGCCGCCTGACATCCGCCTTGATCACCGCCAGATCGTAATGAGGTGTGTACTTTTCCATAAGACACCTGAGCTGAATAATTACCCTTTGAGGGTAATTTTACCAATCGAAAATACTGCTCCTTTTGCTGCCTAAGAACCGTAGTGCGTTGCCTTTGTAGGCAACTCTGAATAGGCTGTAGGAAAATTCATCCTATGATTGGACGAAAGCCTGCATCCCATGACAGACATCGCCCCCTTGATCAAACGCTCCCTGGTGGACCAGGCCCTTGAGCAATTGCGCTGGCGTATCAGCGAAGGCCGGTGGGCCATCGGCGAACGCCTGCCCACCGAGCCGGAGCTGGCCGCCGAGCTGGGCATCAGCCGCAATACCGTGCGCGAGGCCATGCGCGTGCTGGCGTTTTCCGGGTTGATCGAGATCCGCCAGGGCGACGGCAGTTACCTGCGCTCCATGACCGACCCGCTGGGGGCCATGCGCGCGTTATCCCACTGCACCTTGGAGCAGGCGCAGGAGACGCGGCAGATACTGGAAGTGGAGGCCGTCGGGCTCGCGGCGGTGCGCCGTACCGAAGCCGACCTCACCGCTTTGCATGAGGCACTCAAGGCCAGCGCGGTGCTGTACCACGGTGACCTCGAGGCCTATATCAGCGCCGACCTGCTGTTCCACAAACGCCTGGTGGACGCCGCGCACAACCCGGCATTGAGCGAGCTGTACCAGTACTTTTCCGCCATCGTCGGCGCGCAGTTGCGCCAGACCCTGAACATTTCGCCGCGTCGCCAGGCGGTGTTCGACCTGCATATCGCCCTGCTCGAAGCCGTGGAACACCAGGACCCGGAACGCGCCAAATCCCTTTGCCGGCAGTTGATCAATGAACCCTGAAACCAAACGTACGAGCGAGTTGGACGAACTGTTGATCGACGCCGAGGCCGACGACGAAGTGGTGCAAAGCAGCCACCCGGTGGTGAGTCGCCCCTGGTTGCTGCTGCTGGGCCTGATTCTGGTGGCCTTGAACCTGCGTCCGGCGCTGTCGAGCGTGGCGCCATTGCTGGCCGACGTCTCCAGCAGCCTGGGGTTGTCGGCGGCCAAGGCCGGTTTGCTCACCACCCTGCCGGTGTTGTGCCTCGGCCTGTTCGCACCCACGGCGCCGATCCTGGCCCGGCGGTTTGGCGCCGAGCGGGTGGTGTTGGGGATTTTGCTGACCCTGGCCGCCGGCATCATCCTGCGCAGCGCTTTTGGCGAAGTGGGCTTGTTCGCCGGCAGCCTGATCGCCGGTGCGAGCATCGGCATCATCGGCGTCTTGCTGCCGGGCCTGATCAAGCGTGATTTCGCCAGGCAGGCCGGTGCCATGACCGGGGTCTACACCATGGCCCTGTGCCTGGGCGCGGCGTTGGCCGCCGGTGCCACGGTGCCGCTGAGTCATTACTTCGGTGACCGCTGGACCATTGGCCTGGGCTTCTGGATTCTGCCGGCGTTGGCGGCGGCGTTGTTCTGGTTACCGCAGGTCGGCCGCAAACACGCTACCCACCAGGTCGCCTATCGAGTGAAGGGCCTGCTGCGTGATCCGTTGGCCTGGCAAGTCACCTTGTACATGGGCCTGCAATCGTCCCTGTCGTACATCGTGTTTGGCTGGCTGCCATCGATCCTGATCGGCCGTGGCCTGAGCGCCACCGAAGCCGGGTTGGCACTGTCGGGCTCCATCATTGTGCAGCTGTTGAGCTCCCTGGCCGCACCCTGGCTGGCGACACGCGGCAAGGATCAACGCGTGGCCATCGTCGTGGTGATGCTGTTGACCCTGGGCGGCCTGTTCGGTTGCCTGTATGCGCCGCTGGACGGTCTGTGGGGCTGGTCAATTGTGCTGGGCCTGGGGCAAGGCGGCACGTTCAGTCTGGCACTGACCCTGATTGTGCTGCGCTCGCGTGATGCCCATGTGGCGGCCAACCTGTCGAGCATGGCCCAGGGGATTGGTTACACCTTGGCCTCCCTCGGCCCTTTGGCGGTGGGGCTATTGCACGATTGGACCGGCGGCTGGGCCGCCACCGGCTGGATTTTTGCGCTGCTGGGCGTGGGCGCGATCACCGCCGGCCTGGGCGCCGGGCGTGCACGGTATGTGCAGGTCAGCAGTGAGAAGCTTTAGAGATACACCACTTCAAGCGTCGCCGAGCCATCGAGTGGGGTATCGCGGCTCAGGTCAAGGTTCTGCCGGGCATTGATCACGGCTTCGACCTTGACCGTGCTGATCAGCTCCTGGATCGCCGAGGGCCCGGCGGTGCTGCCTTCGGCGGTGGTGAACCCCAGGTAACTGTTGGCCCCGATATCGATAGGGTTGAGGTTGGCGGTGCGCCAGGCCAGGCCACCGGTGGTGGACTCGGTGCCGTACAGGGGTGTGGCGCTGTCTGCCTGGGTGCTACGCGGGTCGAAGCTCATGGAATAGAGGCCGATGCGATTGCCACTGTGGTCCAGCCCCAACCCGTAGTAAATCTCGCTATTGACCGTGGCAGTGCCATCGCGATTGTCACGCATGCGCAAGGCAAAGCGGCTCGGCGCGTTGCAGCCAATGCTGACTTGCAGATGTTTGATCGGCAGTCGTGTGCCTCTGTCGAGGTTCAGGTCCTGCTGGGAAATCTTGCCGTAGTCGATCAAGCCGCCAGCGGACAGCAGCGGCGTGCAGGCGACGGGCGTGATCCTGCCCTTGACGATCAGCTCCACGGTCGACGCCGCCAGTGCCGGCGCGGTCGAGGGCAGCAATAGCAGTGAAGAAAAAACCAGGCAGTACTTGTTCATTCAGCGGATTCCAGTGATTAGAGGTAGATGATTTCAAGGGTGCCGGAACCATTGATGTGCACCACCGTGCGCAGGTCCATGGACTGGGTGGGGGCCAGGTACGCCTTGATACGCACGGTGCCGGCCAGGTTCTGCAGGGCAATGGGGCCGCGGGTGTTGCCGGCGCTGTCGGTAAAACCCATGAGGCTGTGGGCGGCGATGGGAATCTGCCGCGCACTGGAGGTGCTCCAGGCCTGGCCGCTGCTGGTGGAGTCGGTGCGGTAGAGCGTGCGGTAGGCGTCGGCGGTGAAGTCTGCCGGGTCGATGTTCAGGTAGTAGCGGCCGATCTTGTTCCCGCTGTTGTCCAGGTCCAGGCCATAGGCGGTTTCATCGGTGCCGCCGGTGGCCGTGCCGGAGCGGTTGTCGTGCATCAGCAGGGCAAAGGGGGTGGGCGCGTCGCAATTGACAGAGAACTGCAAGGTGCGGGTGGGCAGTGGGTTTTCGTGGGTGGGGCTCAGATCTTTCGCCAGCAACGTGCCGTAGTCCACCAGGCCACCGTTGGACAGTTGAGGTTTGCACGCGGCGGGCGCGAAGTGGGCGCGCAGACTCACTTCGCGCGCGCTATGACGGCCATGGAACGTCCCGGAGGCTTCCCAGGTGGTGGCGTCCGTGACCCGTGTGGCGGCGATGTCGGCGAAGGCGCTGAAGGTCAATTGCACGGAAAAATGCTGGCCGTTGAGTAGCGTCTCGCCGTTGACCGGTGCGATGCCGTGGCCTGTGCGCCAGTTCAGCAGCGCGCCACGGGCCACTGGCGGCTGGCCGAGTGCGGGGATCAATCCCAGCTCCACGGCGGTGCCGTCCAGCACCGCGTCGCTGGCCTGGATCGCGTAGCTGCCATGCTCGGTGAACCGCAGCCGCTGCGAAGTGGCCGCCAGCGCCTGATAAAACAGGCTCATGTCGGTCGGCTGCGCGCAGCTCACATTCAGGCTGACGCGGCGCTCACCCAACGGGCGCTCAAGGGCGCTGTCCTGTTGTGCGATCCGGCTCATCAGGCCGAAATCCAGCAGTGATTCACTGAGGTTCAGTTGGCACTCGTCCTCGGCAAGGGCGTTGCTGGCGACTATCAGCAGCATCACGCTCATGGCCAGGCGGGACAGGGTAGAAGCGGTATTCATGGTGAGGGTCCTCATGATTTATCGCAGCGTGCGGACGCGGTTTCGAAATACACCTGGGGGTCGCTCTTTTCCGGCAACTCGAAGCGCAGGGCGCAACGCGCCATGCCAGGGGCGCTGACCCACAATTGCGGTTGCTCCAGCACATTGGGCAGGAACACCTGGCCGCCGTCCTGGACCAGGGTTACGAACTCCCCGCCAGCGGTACTGACGGACGCCCCGCGCGGCAGGGGTGTGCCCTGTTCGGTGCGCGCGTGCAGCAATACCCGACGTGTGCGGGTCACGCCAAATTCGACCCGATCCACGGCCCCGCGCCCGGCCGCGATCATTGCCAGGCCGTTGTTGATATCCGCATTGCGTGGCAGCGAGCGGGTCTGGACTTCCACCGGGCTGCGGCCGTAAGCGCTGACCTGCGGCACCACGGCCTGGCCTTGCCAGTCGGTCCACACTGGCCCGCTGGGGGTGCTCAGTTTGATGCCGCTGATGTCGCCCACCGATGCCACGGCGAAGGTGTCGCGCACTGGGTAGGGCGATAATGTGACGCCGCCGCCATGCATCACCACACCGCCTCGGGCGCTGCCTTGGTAGCTCGAACGCTCGGCGTCGGAGCGGCTGTAGCTGAAGTCCAGTTGGCTATAGCGCGGCAGGGCGGAGAGGCCCAGCGTGGTTTCCACCTGTCGATCGCGGGTGTCGTGTTCGGCACTGACGCGGTAGCTCAGTTGATCGTCGATCTGCTCACTCAAACCCAGCCCGGTGCGGTGTTCGCCACCGGAGTTGCGCACCCAGCCGCGGGCCCGGCGGCTCTCGCCCAAGGGCACGCTGATGTTCAGGTACACCGCATTGTCTTGTTGCTGGCGGCCGCCCATCTGCCATTCGCCGCTGGCCGACAGCGACACCCCGCGCACGCTGGTGCCCCAGGAGACCAGGCCCCGGCTGCTGCTGTCGCCAACATAGCTGCTGGAGCGTGAAGCCCCCGCACTGAACGCGCCCAACCACGGGTGGGACCATCCCAACGTCGCGCTTTGTTGATCGCGATAACGCGAGCGCCGTTGCTGAGTGGTCTCGGGTTCGTAGGTGGCTTCTTCCAGCTCCCGATAGCCCGCCGTGCGCCAGGAATTGGCCACGCTGAACGACCACTGATCATTCAGGCGCTGGGCCCATGACAGGTCGGTCTGCAGCCCGCGAACCTTGTCCCGTGCCTGGGTATCGGCGAGTTGGCTGGACAGCTGGATTTGACTGTCCAGCCACGGCAGCCAGCCCAGGCTCAACCCGCCCGCGCGATATTCGCTGGACGCCAGCACGCCGCTGCCCAGGGACAGTTGCGGGTGCACGGCGCCGGTCCAGCCTGCGCTGACCACCCAAGGGTCATCGCCCTGGGCATTGCCGATGTTGCGCACGCGCCCTGCTGCGACCGAATAGCCCGGTGCTGGCAAACCAAGGCCGAGCATGGCCGCCGGGACGGTGAAACGCCGCTCGCCACCGCTGCTTTCGCGGACGGTGACGTCGACGTCGGAGCGCGAGTTCAAACGGCGCACATCCGTCAGGGAAAACGGCCCGGCGGGGACCACTGTGGAGTGAATCAACGCGCCGTTCTGCCGCACCTCGACCTGCGCCGGGCTGTTGGCGATCCCCTCGATGGTCGCACCCTGGCCTTGCTCTTGAAGGGCCTGTTCGGTGAGGACCTGCACCCCGGTGATCTGCGCGCCGGACAGCACTGGGTTGTAGAGGTTGATCTGCCCGAGTTGCAGCACGGCCTGGTGGCTGGCGAACGTGCGCTGGGCGTAAGCCTCCAGGTGCGTGCTGCGCGACAGACCGTCCTGCCAGGTCTGTACCTGGCGGCTGCGCACGATCCAGTCGCCGGCGTTGAAACCGACTTCGGTATTGGCCGAGCCGAAACGGCTGTCACCGTCACCGAAGCGGTTGTAGAACCCGGTGAGGTCGTAATTGAGCAAACCGGCAACCCCACCGGTTTCATAGCCCGAGACGTCTTGTTGCACAGGCCGCAACGCCTCGGTCGGCACCACCAGCGACACCGTCAGGCTTGCCGGGTCGGGCTCCACCAGGCTTTGTGGGTAGCGTTCCAGAAAGTCATGGCAGGGGCCGTCATCTGCGGGGACGATCAGGTTGGCGGCGTCCAGCAGGGCGCGGTCAAAACACAGCGCGCCCTGTTGATCAAACCCCACCTCCAGGCGCCCCCGGCGCTGGCCGTTGACCCGCAGGCTGACAGCATGCCGGCCAGCGGCAAAGCGTGGTGCGTCGAGCAACAGGCTGGCCAATTGTGGATCAATGCCCCGCTGGTGCAGGGTCGTGGCATCAAACCCCGGTCGTGCTTCGGCCCAGGGTGCTGCGGGCCAGAGCACACACGCCAACAGCATGGCCGGGCGAGTGATGCGGGCAGGTGTGTCGGGCACGGCTTCGCCGTCACGGTCGCTAAATACTGTTTTCACGAAAGGCACTCAAGTGATGGGCGTCTGTGCGCCCTGGTGACGGTCTTCGAGCCGTCACTTCGTTATGCAGGCGCCGGGCGCCTGGTGTATGCCGTCAGGTCAGAGGGGCTTCGTAGGCGGCTACCGCAAAGCCATACACCGTGGCCGGTTGCAGCCGTACGGTGCTGGCCGGGCCGCCGGTGGCCGGCATGCTCAGGGTTTCTCCCGGCAACACGTAGGTGCGCGGCAGCATCGCCTTGCCATCACCGGGCAGCAGGCGCAGTTCCTGGGCCAGGCGCACCACATACGGGCTGTCGTTGCGCACCTGCAAGGTGGCGCCGTGCTGCGACCAGCTCAGTAGAGTCCACGGTGTGCGATTGCGCGCCAGGCCTTTGGGATGAATGATCACCGGCAAGTTCTGGCGCACCGTCACGCCTACCCGTGCATGCCCGGCTTCAGTGGCCGGCCGGCCCTGGGGCATGCCTTCAAAGATTGCCCGCTTGAGTCGCTGGGTGAGCAACGGTTGCTGGCTTTGCAGGATGAAACGCACCAGTTGCGATTTGGACGGTTCGACCCGCGACAGTGGCGGCGTGACCACCAGTAACGACTCGGTGTCCTCGGGAACATCTTCCAGGGTGACGTGCAGCAAGGCGAGTTGGCTGTCGGTGTTGGTCACCGATACGGCGGCTTCGCCATCGGTTTCGTAAATGATCACCACGGAGGTGTCTGGGACCATGCCATCGGCCTGTGCATAAGTGGCCGGCAGCAACGTCAGGGCAGCCAGGCAGGCCGCGGTTTTCAACAATGTCGTCGTCATGACGGGGTTTCCCATAGGGGCAGCATAAAGAAGTCAGAGGTAGCGCAAATCCAGGACGATGGAGCCATCGAGCGGCACTTCCTGGTTCAGGGTCAGGTACTGGGCCAGGTTGATGGCGGTGTCGATTTGCAGTTGGGCGCTCAACTGGCCGATGAAGTCGGGCTGGCGATCACCGATGGGGGCAAAACCGACGTAGGTCCTGGGGGAGGCATTGGGGTGCGGTGCCCAGGTTTCGCCGTTGTCGCTGGAAGCCAGCGCTTGCATGGGTTGCGCATCGCCCAACGGGTTGCGATAAGACAGCGCCACCGACCCCAGGCGTTCGGCGGGCGCGTGGATGTTTCTGCCCAGGCTGTAAAGCCCGGGGCCCAAGGCGGACTCGGCTCGGTTGTCGATCCCAACCAGGGCAAATAGCATGGGCCTGGCGCACTGCACATTCAGCGCCAATGCCCGGCTGGGCAGTAGGGTGAACTCGCTGGGACTGAGGGTGTGAGCCGGGATTTTGCCGTGATCGACCGTGCCCTCGTCAGACAGCGTCACGTGGCAAGCGTCCGGCGTCAGCCGACCGGTCACCGTGATGTCGACAAACGACGCGGCAAAGGCCGCCGTGGCGTTCGTCAGTAAAAGGACTGTCGCCAAGAGGCGAGGGTAGGTAGTCATCGGTTTGCGCCACTGGCCGACGTGCAAACGGCCGAAACGGAAGAAATGCCCATGCCTGCCTGTTCCCGCCAGGCATGGGCGCCCAAGGCTTACAGGTACTTCACTTCCAAGGTGGCCGAGCCGTCGAGCGTCACCTCGTTGCTCAGGTCCAGGCCATCGGTGCGGGCGATGGAGGTGTCTACTACCAACTCCGTCACCAGTTCCTTGATGGAGGCCGGTTGGGTGGCGTCGTCCAGGGTGGCCAGCGCCATGTACAAGCCGGCGTCCCAGAACTTTTCGCTGTACCAGGTGTTGCCGCCATCCGAGGAGGCAATCGGTTGCATCTGTGCGCCGTCGGCAACGGCGTTACGCAGCATCAGCTTGTACCAGCCCAGCTTCTGGGTGCCGTTGATCAGGCCCAAGCCGTAGTCGGAAGAGGAAATGGATGAACCAGCACGGTTATCGATGGAGTGCAGGGCAAACTGAATGGGCGCATCGCACACCACCACCAGGGTCATGACATGGGTCCCGATGTGTGTAGGGTTGTCCGGACGCAGGTCTTTTGCGGAAATCTTGCCGTGGTCGATGATCCCGCCACTGCTCATGTTTGGCGTGCAGGCGCTAGGCACGATCAGGCCCTTGACGGTCAGGTCGACGGTAGACGCGGCGTAGGTGCTGGCGGAGCCGAGCAGCAGCAGGCTGGTGGTGAGGGTGGTTAACAGGGCTTTCATAGGGGCGAGTTCCTTTCGAGTGAGTCTGTGTGTGGCACTTACAAGTAGCTGACCTGGACCGTGGCGTGCCCGTCGACGGGCACTTCATCCGTCAGCGTCAGGCTATCGGCGGGGGCGATGTGGGTGAACAGGCGGATTTCAGCGTCGAAATCCTTCACCGCGATCGGCACCAGTTGGTTGCCCACCGCGACGGCGGTCAGCAGGGTGTGCGTCAGCAGGCTGGTTGGTAGCCACGTCACGCCGCCGTCTTGTGAGGTGATGGTGCGTACCGCGACACCATCAGCCACGGGACCATAGAGATGGAAAACCGTGCCGCCGAGCTTTTCGCCTTCCTGGGTCAGGCCCAGCCCATGCCAGTACTGGTGGTTGGCAGAGGAGCCGGCGCGGTTGTCGACGGTGGTCAGGGTGAAGAACGTCGGTGCTTCACAACGCACGCTCAATTGCATGGATTGGTTGGGCAATGAGGTGTATTGCCCGGCGTTGAGGTCCTTGACTGCCATTTTTCCGAAGTCGATTGTGCCGCCGCCGGAGATCAGTGGCGCACAGGCGCTCGGGGTGATGGTGCCTTTGACCGTGAGGTCGGTGTTGCTGTCGGCCATTACCGGCGGCGCGAACAACAGTGTCAACATGAGTCGGGAGGCAAAAGCGTTCATAGGCAAAGGGTTCTTTACAAGAGGGGTCTACGTAGCGTCGACCGGGTTACAGGTACTTCACTTCCAGTGTCGCTGAGCCGTCCAATGCCACTTCATTGGTCAAGGTCAGGTCTTTTGCTGGCGCGATAGCGGTGTTGAGTACGATTTCCACGGCTGCATTCTTGAGGGGGTGAGGTGCCCAACCGCTCTCACCGTTGAAATCGCCGAAGGCAAACAATCGATTCGGTTCTACCGCATCGTCCTCATAAAGCTCTGACCACCGCCCGTCAGTGAACATCGTCAGCATGATCGAGGGGATATCGGTGACGGGATTGCGCAGCGTGATGTAATACCGCCCCAGCTTCTCTGTTCCGTTGATCAGACCCAGGCCATAGGCACCGGCGCGCATTGAGGAGCCTGCACGGTTGTCGACGGGGTTGATGCCAAACAGCGTGGAGGCTTCACAACTCACGGTCAGTTGCAGGGTTTTGACCTCAAGCAGGGTTTGGCTCTCTTGACTCAGGTCTTTGGCGGAGATTTTCCCAAAGTCGACGGCGCCAGGCAGGTTGGGGGTACAGGCGCTCGGCGTGATCAACCCCTTTACTGTCAGGTCTACGGAGCTGGCGGCGAAGGCCGATGTTGTGTTGGCGAGTAACAGGGCGGTGCCCACCAGATTCAGGGACTTGTTCATTGTTCAGATTGTTCCAGTGCAAGGTCGGCTGTTTAAGGCGTGCGCAAGCCTTTACCAGTCCCGTTGAGGGGCAGGTTGCAAGGTGGCTTGGCGCGCTGTGTCGAGGCTGCCGCAGTGCGGCGAGCCCGTTCCCTCTGATCGGGGTGGGGCGCAATGTAGCGAGGGGAGGGGCCGCGAGAAATACAACTTTTACGACAATGCCGAGGGGGCCTGAAAGTCAATCGGGTCCATGTCGGAATAGATGCGAGATCATGTAGGAAAATTGGTTTTTCGTAGTTGTTGCATCGTCTTAGAAGTGGTCATGAAGATATTTTAGTCTGGCGATGACGGTCATATGAGTGTGCTTAGGCGCATCTCTGACTCTTGCGCCAGCGCCAACCGGGCGCTGGCGAACCGATCGCAACACTGAGGTGACCATGGAGACTGGCGTATCGTTGAGCGCAGTGCTTTCCCGTGAATTGACTCCCTCGACCGCGCTGCCACCACACTGGCAGCATTTGAAGGTGCTGGTGGTGGAAGACCACTCCGCCTACCGCGCCTTGATGGGGTGGTTTCTGCATAAACTGGGGCTTGGCCATCAGCTGGCCGTCGATGGGCTGGACGGCCTCGCGGCGCTCGCCGAATACCCCTACGATCTGGTGATCAGCGACTGCCAGATGCCCGTCATGGACGGCTACAGCATGAGCCGGGCGATTCGACGGCGCGAATGCGCGAATGCGTCGGCACGCGTACCGATCATTGCCTTGACCGGCAACTTGGTAGACGACGATCCGCAACGTTGCCGCGAAGCAGGCATGGACGCCTGGCTGCTCAAACCATTGACCTTCGATCAACTGCGTGAAGTGCTGGCACTGTGGCTTCCCGGCCCGCCCGTTGCTGCACCGGTTTATCGGCTGTCAGCGCGTTGGCCAACCCGTGCCGGGCTGATTGATACCTTTGGAGATGCCCAAGTGGTGAGCCAGATGCTGGCCAGCCTGCTCTGTGAAGCCCAGGAGGACAGCGCTGCCTTGTTTCAAGCCCGACTGGCCTCGGATGTCCCTTCGACTGTCGAACGCCTGCATCGCCTGGTGGGAAGCCTGGCGTTTCTCGGCGTGGCTGAACTGGAGGGGCGAGGCATGAGCTTGATCGATCAAGTCCATGCTCAGGGCATCAGGCAGAGCACGCCTGCGTTGGAAGCCTTTGAGCGGGAGCTGCGTGACTACCTCACGTACTTGGGTTCCCTGTGAAGCCATTGCTGTTTGTAGGAAAAATAAAGCCTGAATTGCAGTCTATGGATGTAGGGTTTTTCTTTTTATTTTGTAGGCCTGCATAGAGCAGCTACGAAACGTTGATCGCAACGCAAACGCCTGGATTTAGACGGTTGTTGAGGGCCGCGGGCGAGGGTATTTTGCGCTGAATCAAGTTGCCATCATCTGTGGGTGTTTATGCTTCGCGTGATTATTGCTGACGACCATCCCATCGTGCGTATCGGGCAGCGAGTGGTGGTCGAGGCCAATGGCAGGTGCAAAGTGGTCGGCGAGGCCGATGGCCCTGACCAACTGCTGCGTTTGCTGGAGACGACCCCCTGTGACGTGCTGGTGACCGATTTCGCCATGCCGGGTGGCCAGCAGGCCGACGGGTATGGCTTGTTGAGCCTGTTGCACCGCCAGTACCCGACGTTGCCGGTGATTCTGGTCACGATGTTCGCCAACGTCGCCACGTTGCGCGCCTCTTTTGCCCATGGGGCCCAGGCGATTGTGGCCAAAAGTGCCTCGGCCAAAGAGTTGCCGCTGGCGATCAATTCGGTCAGCGCAGGCCAGACCTTTGTCAGCGAGTGCTTGCGGGTGCAATTGATACAGGCTGGAACCGGCGACCAGTCGCAACAGCCACAGTTGTCGGGCAAGGAACGGGAGGTGGTGCGCATGCTGGCCAGTGGGCTGACGGTCAGCCAGATCGCCGCTCGGGTCAATCGCAGCATCTCGACCATCAGCAAGCAGAAAAGTACGGCGATGCAGCGTCTGTGCATCTCTACCGATGTCGACTTGTTCGCCTATGCCCGCAGTTGCGGCATGGTGCCGTAGCTGCACCGGCATTCGCCGGATAAATGCCGATAGTGTTCAACCGCGCCAGGGCTTATCGTACCGAGCCCTGAACCTGATGGATGGAAGCTGCCCATGAGTGACGCCCACACCGCGCTGATCACCACGTTCTACAGTGCGTTTCAACGGCTGGATGCCGAGGCCATGAGTGCCTGCTACACCGAGGATGTACTGTTCAGCGACCCGGCTTTCGGCGAGTTGCGCGGGCGCGATGCCGGCGACATGTGGCGCATGCTGACCACGCGGGCCAAGGATTTTTCGCTGACGTTCGACCAGGTTCGCAGCGATGACACCACGGGCAGTGCCCATTGGGTGGCAACTTACCTGTTCAGCCAGACCGGCAATGTTGTGGTCAACGATATCCAGGCGCGTTTTGTGTTTCGTGACGGCAAGATCTGCGAGCACCACGATCACTTCGACCTGTGGCGTTGGTCGCGCCAGGCATTGGGCACCAAGGGCCTGCTGCTGGGCTGGACGCCGCTGGTGAAAAACGCCGTGCGCGCCCAGGCGAACAAAGGCTTGAAGGCATTCCAGGCCAGTCGTTGATAAGCTTGGCGCTCCTCTGGTGTGTTGAAGCTTGCCGTGACTGATCCCGCTGAACCCAAACCCTGGTACGTCTACCTGGTGCGCGCCGCCAACGGCGCGCTGTATTGCGGCATCAGCAATGACCCGCTGCGCCGGTTCGCCTCGCACCAGAGCGGTAAAGGCGCGCGGTTTTTCCTGAGCAGCCCGGCGGTGGCGCTGGTGTATACGGAGCAATGCGCGAGCAAGGGCGAGGCGCTGCGCCAGGAGCGGTTGATCAAGAAACTGAAGAAGAGCGCCAAGGAATGTCTGGCGGCGCAGGGCTCATTGATCTGACTGATAGGCTCCCATCACGCCACCAGAGCCGGTTGCACGCTAAGCTGCGGGTTCATTTACCCCGTGGACCCCAGCATGCCTGAGCTAATCCTGCACCACTACCCAACGTCTCCTTTCGCGGAAAAAGCTCGGCTGCTGCTGGGCTTCAAAGGTTTGTCCTGGCATTCGGTGCATATCTCGCCGGTGATGCCCAAGCCAGACCTGACAGCCCTCACCGGCGGCTACCGTAAAACCCCAGTGCTGCAAGTGGGCGCCGATATCTACTGCGACACCGCCTTGATCGCCCGCCGCCTGGAGCAGGAAAAAACCGCGCCCGCGCTGTTCCCGCTCGGCCAGGAAATGATCACCCAAACCTTTGCTACCTGGGCCGACAGCGTGGTGTTTGCCCACGCGGTGAGCCTGGTGTTTCAGCCGGAATCGGTGGCGGTGCGCTTCGGCAAACTGCCGCCGGAAGCGATCAAGGCGTTTCTCGCCGACCGCGCCGCGCTGTTCAGCGGCGGCACCGCGAGCAAGTTGCCAGCCGAACTGGCCAAGCACCAATGGCCAGCGATCATGGCGCGCCTGGAGCAGCAATTGCAGCGCGAGGCCGGGGACTTCCTGTTTGGCGAGCCGTCGATTGCCGACTTTGCCCTGGCCCACCCGTTGTGGTTCCTCAAGGCCACGCCGGTGACTGCGCCGTTGGTGGATGCTTATCCGGCTGTGTCTGCATGGCTGGGCCGCGTGCTCGGTTTCGGCCACGGCACGTCCAGCCAGATGACGGCCGAGCAGGCCTTGAAGGTTGCGCGCGACGCCACACCGGCAGCGTTGCCGGACGAAGTGTTCGAGGACTTGAATGGCTTTAAGGCCGGCCAGCAGGTGAGCATCAGCGCCATCGACTACGGCGTCGACCCGGTCGTCGGCGAATTGCTGTTTGCCGGGCGCGAAGAACTGATCCTGCGCCGTACCGACCCACGCGCCGGCACCGTGCACGTGCACTTCCCTCGCTTTGGTTTTCGCCTTCAGGCGCACTAACTGAAAATATTTGCAAATAAACGTGAGGTAAACCGGCGGCCCATCCGTGTAGTGCTTGAAACTGCGATCTATTCGCATTAACAGCGTTTTCTACACGGGTTCTCACAGCATGAAGTCGACGGCGGGCGGTTTGGTTAAACAGTGGCTGGGAGCCTCGGTACTGGCGGTATCGGGGCTGGCCTTGCTGCCCCTGTGTGTGGCACAGGCGCAGGAGCAGCAAAGCGCCCAGTTCAAGTTTGCCCTGGCTGCCAAACCGCTGCCCCAGGCCCTGAGTGATTTCAGCCGGGTCACCGGTATCAGTGTGATCTACACCGATGAAGCGCCCTACGGCCTCAGCGCCCCGGCGGTCAGCGGGCAGATGAGCGCGACGCAGGCCTTGCAACGCCTGCTGGGCAACTCCGGGTTCACCTTCCGCCAGATCGACGCCCGCACCCTGGCGCTTGAGCCGCTGCCGACCGACGGCGCGGTCAACCTCGGCACTACCACCATCAGTGGCATCGGCCAACCCCAGGACAGCACCAGCTACCAGCCGCCGCCCACCAGCTCGGTGATGCGCTCCCGTGCCTTGCTGCTGGAAACCCCGCAGACCGTCAACGTGGTCCCCGCCCAAGTGCTGCGCGACCAGACCCCGCGCAATCTGGATGACGCCCTGGGCAACATCAGCGGCATCACCCAGGCCAACACCCTGGCCAGCACCCAGGACGCGGTGATGCTGCGCGGCTTTGGCGACAACCGTAACGGCTCGATCATGCGCGACGGCATGCCGGTGGTGCAGGGCCGTGCGTTGAACGCCACGGCGGAGCGTGTCGAAGTGCTCAAGGGCCCGTCCTCGCTGCTGTATGGCATCCAGGACCCGGGCGGCGTGGTGAATATCGTCAGCAAAAAGCCCGAGCTGACCCAATCCACAGCCCTGACCGTGCGCGGCTCCACCTTCGGCAACGGCAAGAACGGCAGCGGTGGCAGCCTCGACACCACCGGGCCGATCGGTGACTCGGGCCTGGCCTATCGCCTGATCGTCGACCATGAAGACGAAGACTACTGGCGCAATTTCGGCACCCACCGCGAGTCGCTGGTGGCGCCGTCCCTGGCCTGGTACGGCGATTCAACCAAGTTGTTGTTCGCCTACGAACACCGCGAATTTCTCTCGCCGTTCGACCGCGGCACCGCCATCGACAAGTCCAACCACCCGCTGGACATCCCGGCCACTCGCCGTCTGGACGAGCCGTTCAACAACATGGAAGGGCGTTCCGACCTGTACCGCTTTGAAGCCGACCACGACTTGAACGACGACTGGAAAGCCCATTTCGGCTACAGCTGGAACCGTGAGACCTATGATGCCAGCCAGGTGCGTGTCAGCGCGGTAAATACCAACGGCACCCTGACCCGCAAGATGGACGGCACCAAAGGTGCGATCACCACCGACCGTTTCGCCACGGCCAGCCTGGAAGGCAAGGTCAATGTGCTGGGCATGCAGCATGACCTGGTGTTCGGCCTGGACGACGAGTACCGCAAGATCTACCGCGCCGACCTGATTCGCCAGAACTCGCGCGGTACGTTCAACTACAACAACCCGGTGTACGGCAACGAAGTCGCGGGCACTACCGTCAGCGCCGCCGACAGCGCCCAGACCGACCTGTTGCGCAGCGACTCGCTGTTCTTCCAGGACGCGATTCACCTGACCGACCAGTGGATCTTTGTGGCCGGTGCGCGCTATCAGATGTATGACCAGTACGCCGGCAAGGGCGTGCCGTTCAAGGCCAACACCGACGGCAACGGCCAGGCCTGGGTGCCGCGTGCCGGCCTGGTGTATCGCTACACCGATGAGTTGTCGTTCTACGGCAGCTACACCGAGTCGTTCAAACCCAACTCCACCATCGCCGCCTTGGCCGATGGCAGCACGTTGACCGGTGACCTCACGCCGGAGGAATCCAAGTCGTGGGAGCTGGGCGCCAAGCTCGACATCCCCGGGCGCATCACCGCCAGCGCAGCGTTGTTCACTATCGACAAGCGCAATGTGTTGGTGTCGGTGGGCTCCGGCGCCAACACCATCTACAGCATCGCAGGGCAGGTGCGTTCCCGTGGCCTGGAACTGGACGCCAGCGGCCAGTTGACCGACAAGTGGAGCCTGATCGGCAGCTACGCCTTCACCGACGCCGAAGACATCAAGGACAACGACCCGACGCTGGAAGGCAACCGCCTGCAAAACGTGGCCAAGCACACCGGCTCGCTGTCGGTAGCCTACGACTTCGGCAACATTTTCGGCGGCGACCAATTGCGCGTGGGCACCGGTGCACGCTACGTCGGCGAACGCGCAGGCGACGCCGCCAACGACTTCAACCTGCCGGGCTACACCGTGGCTGACGCCTTCGCCACCTACGACACCAGGATCGACGGGCAGAAGGTCAAGTTCCAGGTCAACGTGAAAAACCTGTTCGACCGCGTTTACTACACCTCGGCGGCCAGTCGCTTGTTTGTGTCCATGGGCGATGCGCGGCAGGTATCGGTGTCCAGCACCCTGGAGTTCTAAAACCTGGCGAGCTCCCTATGGCAAGTGTGCTCCTTGTTGTGGGCAGGCTTCCTCTGGTGAGCGGGCTTCCTCTGGTGAGTGGGCTTCCTGTGGTGAGCGGGCTTGCCCCGCGTTGGGCTGCGAAGCAGCCCCAAAACAGACTCCATGGTGTTCCTGAAAGAACGCGACGGCATCATTAAGGGCGGCTTCGCCACCCAACGCGGGGCAAGCCCGCTCGCCACAAAGGTACGGAGCTGTTAGCGTTGCGGCCATTAATGGCTTTGCGGAACACAGTACTGATGCACTTTGGACGATGGCTGCACCTGCTGTGCCTGAGCGTTTTACTGGGCGGCTGCGCGAGTGTTTCGCAGCCTTCCACGCCTTCAACCCTGGATCAGCTGTTGGCCGATCCTGTCCTCAGCGGCGCCACGGTTTCTATCATGGTGCGCGACGCCCTCAGCGGCAGTACCCTCTATCAGCACAACCCGCGCACCCGTCTGATTCCGGCTTCCAACCTTAAGTTGCTCACCACCGCTGCGGCGATGGATGTGCTGGGGCCGCAATACCGTTTTTCCACCCAGCTGTTGAGCAACGGCACCCGGCAAGGCGAGCGCCTGGCCGGCAACCTGTACCTGCGCGGCCTCGGCGACCCGACCACGCAGTTCGTCGACTACCAGGCATTGGCCGCCCAGTTGGCGAGCCGGGGCGTGCGCCAGGTACAAGGCGACCTGGTTTTCGACGACACCTGGTTCGACGCCGAACGCCTGGGCGTGGATTGGGCGCAAGACGATGAAAGCACCTACTACGGCGCGCAGATTTCGGCATTGACAGTGTCTCCCAATGCGGATTTTGACGCGGGCACCTTGCTTGTCACCGCGAAGGCGCCCGTCGCGCTCGGCCAGCCAGTAAGCGTGATGCTGAGCCCGTCCACCGACTACGTGCAACTGAGCAACCGTGCCGTCAGCGGCCCCGGCAACAGCTACGCCATTACCCGCCAGCACGGTACCAACCTGCTGCAACTCAGCGGCGCGCTCGCCCCGGGCAAGCAAAGTCGGCAGTGGGTGAGTGTGTGGGAACCGACGCAACTGGTGGCCAATCTGTTTGAGCAGGCCTTGGCGCAGCAGGGCATCCAGGTGCTGGGCCGGCGCGTGATCGGTGGCGCCAGCCCCGCGACGGCGACGGTGTTGGCGGAGCATCAATCGGCGCCGTTGCAGGACTTGATCACACCGCTGCTCAAGCTCTCGAACAACAACATGTCCGAAGCGTTGCTCAAGGCCATGGGCCGCAAAACGGCCAACGCGGGTACGGCGGCGGCGGGCGTGGTGGCGGTAGCGGCGTTCATGCAGCGCCAGGGCCTGGACCCGGCGACGCTCAGCCAGGTGGATGGCTCAGGTTTGTCGCGGCGCAATCTGGTCTCGTCGCAGAACCTGACCGACCTGCTGCTGGCTAGCGCCAAACAGCCCTGGTTCGATGCCTGGTACAACGCCTTGCCGATTGCCGGCAATGCCGACCGTATGACCGGCGGCAGCCTGCGTTATCGACTGCGCGGGACGGCGGCCGAAAACAACCTGCATGCCAAGACCGGCTCGATGGCCGGCGTGTCATCGCTGAGCGGCTATATCACCGATGCCGACGGGCGGCGGCTGGTGTTTTCGATGATCAGCAACAACTACCTGAGCGATGCGGCACCGATCCGCGCCCTGGAAAACCGCCTGGCCGTGGCCCTGGCGCACTGGCACGACTGATTCAGGGCTGGTAGCCCATCCGCCAGCTCACGGCCCGGGTCGCTGCCAGCAAGCGCTGCGCCGCCGGGCCATCTTCGTCGGCGTGGAACAGCGAGGTGGGGCCGACCACGGTCATCACCGCCGCCACGTGCCCGACCGCGTTGAATACCGGTGCCGACAGCGCATCCACCCCCGGCATCAGCAGGCCATGCACAAAGTGCAGGCCGCGCCGGCGGATTTGTTCACAAGCCATGGCGTAGGCCTGGTCGTCGGCGAGGGCATGGGCGGTGCCGGCCTGGATTTCACGCTCACGCAACTCGACGGTTTCCCGCGACGGCAGGAAGGCACTGAACACCAGCCCGGTGGACGAACTGAGCAGAGGCAACACCGACCCCAATTGCGTCACCACCGTCACCGCGCGTACTGCCGGTTCGATCTGCACCACCGTCGCGCCCTGGTTGCCCCATACCGCCAGGAAGCAGGTTTCATTCAACTCGTCGCGCAGCTCTGCCAGGGGCATCGCGCCGACTTTCAGCACGTCCATGCTGCCCAGTGCGGCCAGGCCCACGCGCAATGCTTCGCGCCCCAGGCCGTAATGGTTGGTGGCGGCGTTCTGTTCGGCAAAACCCGAGGCGATCAGCGCCTGTAAATAACGGTGCACCTTGCTCGCCGGCATCTGCACATGATCGGCCAGCCGCGACAACGACGTGGAGGGCGACAGTTCGGCCAGGGCCTTGAGGATGTCGGTGCCTACTTCGGCCGAGCGGACTTTCTGTTTACCGGTGTCGCGGGGCTTTTCCATGGAGAGGCGAGAATCCGAGAGATGAATGGGCGTCTTTATAGCTTGACGGTCGATAGTGATCAAATTACGTTATGCGTAACTGGATTACGATAAAAACAACTTCCGCATAGAGGATGATCCATGAACCTCGAATACCTGTCGGGCTTCGGCAATGAATTCGCCAGCGAAGCCCTGCCCGGCGCCTTACCGGTCGGCCAGAACTCCCCGCAAAAAGCGCCCTACGGGCTGTATACCGAACTGTTTTCCGGCACCGCCTTCACCATGGTACGCAGCGAAGCCCGCCGCACCTGGCTGTACCGCATCCAGCCATCGGCCAATCACCCGGCGTTCGTCAAGCTGGAGCGGCAGCTGGCCGGCGGCCCGTTGGGGACGGTGACGCCCAATCGCCTGCGTTGGAACCCGTTGGATATTCCGAGTGAGCCGACGGACTTTATCGACGGCCTGGTCGGCATGGTGGCCAACTCAGGGGCGGAAAAACCCTCAGGCATCAGCATCTACACCTACCGCGCCAACCGCTCGATGGACCGCGTGTTCTTCAATGCCGACGGCGAACTGTTGATCGTGCCCGAGCAGGGCCGCCTGCGCATCGCCACCGAACTGGGGGTGCTGGACGTCGAGCCGCTGGACATTGTCGTGTTGCCCCGTGGCCTCAAATTTCGTGTCGAACTGCTGGATGCACAGGCGCGCGGTTACGTCGCCGAAAATCATGGCGCGCCGCTGCGCCTGCCGGACCTGGGGCCTATCGGCAGCAACGGCCTGGCCAATCCGCGTGACTTCCTCACCCCGGTGGCCCACTACGAAGACCTCAGGCAACCGACCACGCTGGTGCAGAAATTCCTCGGTGAACTGTGGGCGTGCGAGCTGGACCACTCACCGCTGAACGTGGTGGCCTGGCACGGCAATAACGTGCCGTACAAATACGACCTGGGCCGTTTCAACACCCTCGGCACCGTGAGCTTCGATCATCCCGATCCGTCGATCTTCACCGTATTGACATCGCCCACCAGCGTGCACGGCCTGGCCAACCTCGACTTCGTGATCTTCCCGCCGCGCTGGATGGTGGCCGAGAACACCTTCCGTCCGCCGTGGTTCCACCGCAACCTGATGAACGAGTACATGGGCCTGATCCAGGGCGCCTACGACGCCAAGGCCGAAGGCTTCCTGCCCGGTGGCGCGTCGCTGCACAGCTGCATGAGCGCCCACGGCCCGGACGGCGAGACCTGCACCAAGGCCATCAACGTGGACCTGGCACCGCACAAGATCGATAACACCATGGCCTTCATGTTCGAGACCAGCCAAGTGCTGCGTCCCACTCAGTTCGCCCTGGAGTGCCCGCAACTGCAACCTTCCTATGACGCGTGCTGGGCCTCGTTGCCCGTCACCTTCAACCCGAACCGGAGATAACCCATGACGCAGCCAACCCCTACCCGCAGTTGGGTAGCCTCCGCCAATGGTCACCGTGATTTCCCCCTGCAAAACCTGCCGCTGGGTGTGTTCAGCATCAACGGCTCGGTGCCGCGCAGTGGCGTGGCGATTGGCGACGCGATCCTCGACCTGCACGCCGCCGTGGATGAGTTTGAAGGCGAAGCCCGCCGCGCCGTTGATGCGACTGCGGGCGGCCAGTTGAACGCCTTTTTCGAGATGGGCCGTGGCCCGCGCGTGGCCTTGCGCGAGCGCCTCCTGGAGCTGCTCGCCGAGGGCAGCAAGCTGCAGGCCCGTGAAGCGCAGGTGCTGCACCGCGCCGCCGATTGCCAGATGCACCTGCCGGCGAAGATCAACGACTACACCGACTTCTACGTCGGCATCGAGCATGCGCAAAACGTCGGCAAACTGTTCCGCCCGGATAACCCGCTGTTGCCGAACTACAAGTACGTGCCGATCGGTTATCACGGCCGCGCCTCGACCATTCGCCCCTCGGGTGCTGACGTCCGTCGCCCCAAAGGCCAGACCTTGCCGGCCGGCCAGACCGAACCAAGCTTCGGCCCCTGCGCGCGCCTGGACTACGAACTCGAGCTGGGCATCTGGATCGGCCAGGGCAACGCCATCGGCGACTCGATTGCCATCGGCGATGCAGCCGAGCATATCGCCGGTTTCTGCCTGCTCAATGACTGGTCGGCGCGGGACATCCAGGCCTGGGAATATCAGCCGCTGGGCCCGTTCCTGTCCAAGAGCTTCATCACCAGCATTTCACCGTGGGTGGTCACGGCCGAAGCCCTGGAACCGTTCCGCAAAGCACAGCCGGCGCGGCCCGAAGGCGATCCGCAGCCACTGCCGTACCTGCTGGATAAGCGTGACCAGGCCGCTGGCGCCTTGGATATCGAACTTGAGGTGCTGTTGACCACCGCCGCCATGCGCGAACAGAACCTGCCGGCCCATCGCCTGGCCCTGAGCAACAGCCTGCATATGTACTGGACCGTCGCGCAATTGGTGGCGCACCACAGCGTCAACGGCTGCCAATTGCAGGCCGGCGACCTGTTTGGTTCGGGGACGTTGTCGGGTCCTGAGGCCGGGCAGTTCGGCAGCCTGCTGGAGATGACCGAAGGCGGCAAGAAGGTCATCGAGCTGCCTTCCGGCGAAGTGCGCCGGTTCCTGGAGGATGGCGATGAAGTCATCCTGCGCGCCCGCTGCAACCGTGAAGGCTTCGCCTCCATCGGCTTCGGCGAATGCCGTGGCACTGTGGTCTCGGCGCGCTAGGAGGGCAGGGCGATGGAACTCTATACCTACTACCGCTCTACGGCGTCCTACCGGGTGCGCATCGCCCTTGCGCTCAAGGGCCTGGTTTTCACTGCGGTGCCCATCAACCTGCTGGTGCCGGCGGGTGGCGCCAATCGCCAGCCCGAATACCTGGCCATCAACCCCCAAGGTCGCGTTCCGGCCTTGCGCACCGATGACGGCGAGCTGCTGATTCAGTCCGCGGCGATCATTGAATACCTGGACGAACGTTATCCACAGGCGCCGCTGCTTTCCAAGGACATGGCCACCCGTGCCCATGAACGCGCAGTGGCGTCGATCATCGGCTGCGATATTCACCCGCTGCACAACTCCAGCACCCAGAACCTGTTGCGTCAGTGGGGACATGACGAGGCGCAGGTGCTGGAGTGGATCGGGCATTGGATCAGCCAGGGGCTGGGTGCGGTGGAACAGTTGATTGGCGATAAGGGCTATTGCTTCGGCGAGCAGCCGGGGATGGCCGATGCCTTCCTGATTCCCCAACTGTATGCGGCGGAGCGCTTCAAGGTGCCGTTGGGGGCGTATCCACGCATCGGCAGGGTGGCGGCGTTGGCGGCGCAGCATCCGGCATTTATCCAGGCCCATCCTGCCAATCAACCCGACACTCCTGAGTGATCGTGCCCACGCAGAGCGTGAGCACAATAATAAAAACAGGTACCTTGCGATGCACAATCAGATTGCCAGCTTTCGCGCGGCACTCGATGCCCGTCCGGTGTCGCGCTACCAGTGGTTGATTCTCCTGTTGCTGGCCTTGTTGCTGGTAACCGATGGCTACGATGCCCAGGTGCTGGGTTATGTGGTGCCGGCGCTGGCGTCGGATTGGGGGCTGGAAAAGGCCGCGTTCGGACCGGTGTTCAGTGCCAACCTGCTGGGGCTGACCTTGGGCTCGTTGCTGGTGACACCCCTGGCCGACCGCTTTGGCGTACGCCGCATCCTGCTGGGCTGCGTGCTGATCTATGCCAGCCTCACGGTGTTGATGATCTTCGCCAGCTCGCTGACAACGCTGATGGCGGCGCGCTTTATTTGCGGTATCGGCATGGGCGGCGCGATGCCCAGTGCCATGGCGTTGATGTCGGACTATTCCCCGCCACGTTTGCGCACCTTGATGGTGACGTTGGCGGCGTGCGGCTTCTCGTTCGGCGGCGCAGCCGGTGGGTTTGTGGCCGCAGGATTTATCGACGGCTTTGGCTGGCAGGCGGTGTTTCTTGCCGGCGGCGTGACGCCGTTGCTGCTGTTCCCTTTCCTGGTGTGGCTGCTGCCGGAATCCCTGCCGCGCCTGCTGCGCGATGCGCCGCCGTATGCACGCTTGCATAAGGTCACCGCGCGCATGTTGCCTGGGTGGCGTGCGCCGCTGGCGGGCGAGGAAGAAAACCGCCACGAGCAGGGCAGCCCGTTGACGGTGGTGGAGCTGTTTCGCCATGGCTATGCACGCCCGACCGTGCTGATCTGGGCGACCTTCTTTGTCAGCCTGATCCTGCTGTATTTCATGATCAGCTGGTTGCCGTCGCTGCTGCTGGAAAGTGGCCTGGCGTTGAGTGAAGCCAACCTGGTGACCTCGATGTTCCTGTTCGCCGGCACCTTGGGTGCCATCGGCATGGCCTGGTTTGCCGACCGATTGAAGCGCAAGGTGCGGCTGTTGTCCGGCGTGCTGGCGGCAGCGGCGGTGTGTACCGTGCTGCTGGGGCTGAACCACGACAATCCGCGCTATCTGGTGGCCTGTGTGTTTGCCGCCGGGTTTTGCATCATCGGCGGGCAACTGACCCTTAATGCTTTCGCCAGCAATTTTTATCCGGCGCATGTACGCGCCACCGGTACGGGTTGGGCATTGGGTGTAGGGCGCTTCGGCTCGATCCTGGGCCCGTTGCTGGGCAGCATGCTGCTGGCGATGCATATTCCGGTGCAGCAGATTTTCTTCTTCTGCGCGATTCCGGCGGTGATCGCGGCGTTGTTGATCATTCAAGTGCGCTCGCCCGCGCCTGACGCGCCGAAGAGCTCTTTGCACGGCGATATCCTCAAGGTACCGGCCAATCACTGAAGATGTTGCATCTACATCGAGCAGGATCACTGTGGTGAGCGGGCTTGCCCCGCGCTGGGCTGCGTAGCGGCCCCAAAAATCGTGGGAGCGCTTCGCACTCCAGCGCGGGGCAAGCCCGCTCACCACAGAAGGCCGCTTGCCACAGGGAAATAGGCGCTTGAGAGCAGTGGGTTCAATGCACCACGGAGTTGGGCGGCAGGTGCCCCAGGCGCTCAGTCAGGCGCAAGCGTTGGATCGGGTCTTCGCTGAGCATCAGCGCGTGTTCAAGGTCGAAGCGCTCGGCGTTGGGGCAGTCCAGGCGTTGATACAGGCTGGCCCGTGCGAGGTAATCGGCAGCGCTGGCATTGCCCAGTTCCAGCACGCGCTCGGCGTCGATCAGCGCGGCCAGGGGGTTGTCATTGGCCAGGTGCAACTGGCGCAGGTTGCGGGACAGCCGTTGCAGGATCGAACGGGGTTCGGCGGTGTGCAAGTGGTCGACCTGCAACTTGAGGTTGGGGCCATACTGGCGTTGCAGCAGCTCGCGGCAATCGTTGGGGTACAGGCGTCGTCCGCCGCAGGGGTCCAGCAGGTGATCGGCACCGGGCACCCGCAGCAGGAAGTGGCCGGGAAAGTTGACGCCGACCATGGGAATGCCCAGGCGTCGCGCCAGCTCCATGGCAATCAACCCCATGGCCAGGGGCTGCCCGCGTTTGCGTTGCAACACCTTGTCCAGCAGGGCGGCGGCGGGGCGCAGCGGGGTGAAGTCATCCTGGGCGAAGCCGAGGTCATTCATGCGTCGCAGCAAGGGTTGGCCCAGTTCATCCGCCGGCAGCAGGGGCATGCCCAGGCTGACCTGTTGCTCGAGCAGTTTCAGGTCCTGCATGATCAACGCCGGTTGCACCGCCGGGTCATGCTCGGCGGCGATCCACAGCGCGGCTTCAAACAGCGCGGGGGGCGAACGTTCCAGGCAGGCGAAAAAAGCGTGACGGGGATTCATTGCATTCTCCGGCGAATGCCCCCGTTTTAGCCTTGCTGGGAATTTTCGTCCAGTGGCTTAAGAAATATCCTATCCGCTTATGTCACAAGACCTACAAAACCGGACGGCTTATTCCAGCGCACTTCGGCAGTTTTCTGCCGCAAGCCTATACTTGGCGACACAAGAAGTGATTCGGGAGCTCGACGATGTTTGCTCTCATGCACAGCACCCGCCTTGAATCGCTGCACCTGAGCATCGACCCGGTGACGGGGTTGAAGGCGGTCATAGCCATCCACAACAGCCGCCTGGGCCCAGCCTTGGGTGGTTGTCGCTACCTTGCCTACCCCGACGATGAAAGCGCCGTGGCGGACGCCGCGCGCCTGGCCCAAGGCATGAGCTACAAGGCCGCCCTGGCCGGGTTGCCGGTGGGTGGCGGTACGGCGGTGATCCTGCGCCCCGCCCATGTGGAAAACCGTGCGGCGCTGTTTGAAGCCTTCGGTCGTTGCATCGAGCAACTCGACGGTCGCTACATCACCGCCACCGACAGCGGCACCTCGGTCGCCGATATGGACTGCATCGCCCAACACACCCGTTTCGTTACCAGCACCACCGCTGCCGGCGACCCGTCGCCCCATGCGGCCATGGGGGTGTTCGCCGGGATCCGCACCACCGCCATGGCCCGACTGGGCAGTGACAACCTCGAAGGCTTGCGCGTGGCAATCCAAGGGCTGGGCAACGTGGGTTACGCCCTTGCTGAACAACTGCACGCCGCTGGCGCCGAACTGCTGGTCAGCGACATCGACCACGGCAAGGTGCAACTGGCCATGGAACAACTCGGTGCGCACCCAATCGCCAACGACGCCTTGCTCAGCACCCCCTGTGACATCCTCGCGCCCTGCGGCCTGGGCGCCGTGTTCAACCGCACCAGTGTCGGCCAACTGCGCTGCGCCGCCGTGGCAGGCTCCGCCAGCGCACAACTGACCAACCTGCAAGTGGCCGACCAACTCGAAGGCCGCGGCATCCTCTACGCCCCGGACTATGTGATCAATTCCGGCGGCCTGATCTACGTCGCGCTCAAGCACAGCGGCGCCGAGCTGCCTACCATCACCGCGCACCTGTCCAATATCGGCACGCGCCTGACGGAAATATTCGCCCACGCCCAGGCCGAAAAACGCTCACCCGCACGGGTCGCGGACGAACTGGCCGAGCGATTGCTCTACAAATAGACCACGCATTAAAAAGGCCCTGAATCCATGATTCAGGGCCTGTTCAATTCGGGCTTTATTCCGCCGGCGCGTTCAGCAACTCGGACAACGCGTCCGGTTGGCTCTTGAAGGCCTTGGCAAATACATCGCGATTCTTCGCCATGTAGATCCCGGCTTCCTCCACCTGCTGTTCGCTCAGGGACGGCACGGCTTTTTGCAACACTTCTGCGAGCAACTCAGCGAGTTCAAGCATCTTGTCATGACGGTCAGCTTCGGCTTTATCCATGAACAAACGCTCCAGATCTCGGCTGCTGCGGTATACCACTTCGACGGCCATTCACCACCTCACATGCCTTCACGATAGTTGTCTTTTGCGACTACTGTATTTATATACAGCTAAAAGGGTAAGCCAAACCGTGGGGTTTGGGTAGCAGTTTTTTAATGTAGCCGGGAAATAGGGGTTTGCTACACCGGAAATTTCTGACAACTTGCCGGGGTTGCGCTGGAATTGTCCGGTGGCTTACTTTCACCGGGCGCTGCAAATGCAGCTAGCGGGCTTGGCGGCCCAACAAGGAAGCGCAACAACACCCCTATAAGACTGCAGGCGTTTTTTGCATTTGCATTCTTGTGTCATGGCGGGTTGCGCATGGACCCTTCGGGGTGCCGGGTTGTTCCTTACCGGTCCGCCAACCTTGTGCAATCCGTCACCCAACCTGCTTGGCGGCAGGCGGTGATGGTTTCTTAACTAAGGAACTAATCTATGAAAAAAATCACTCCCAACCCCCCGTCCACCGATTCGACGCTATTCAGCGTCACGCCTGAAGCTGACACAGAAACCTTACTGGCTAACGCCAGCGAAACCCTGAACAGCGCCCGTGAAATGGCTAATATGCTGGCATTCGACCTTGAAGGTCCGCAGCGAAGTCTGGTATTGGCCATTCACCAATTGGTTGAGATTGGCGGTCTGTTAGTCGACCAAGCGCTAGAGAAAGTCGCACCAGTTTGATGCCAAGCCCTCTGACCGTTCCTACGTTTATGGGAACGGTCAAAAAATAGTCACAAATGGCTTCGATTTTTCCTGTTACTCACTTCATCGCTCGGAGCACGACAGTAAAAACTCCAGCGACTAGACTCCTTCTTCATCGACAACGGAGGCTTTTATGGACACTTCCTTTTCCTCAGGTATCCCCGCAGATACCGAAGAGCAGGCCGACAGCTATGACCGCTGGTTTCGCGCCAAGGTACAGGCCGCTCTTGATGATCCAAGCCCTGGCATTTCTCATGATGAAGTGATGGCAGAGATGCGCGCGTTAATTGAATCCAAACGCAAGAAAGGCGATGCTGATTGAGTGGGGTCCCGCAGCGCGGGTGCAACTCCGGCAAATTACTGATTACATCAGCGACCGCAATCCAGTTGCTGCGCTTGAGCTAAACCAAGCAATAGAAGCCTCCGTGCTGGCTCTTTCTCGTAGGCCCCATCTTTACCGCCCTGGGCGTGTCATCGGCACGCGAGAGATGGTGGTACACCCGAATTATCTGGTCGTTTATAAGGTGACAGACAACATTCGGGTCATCTCGGTTTTACACGCCCGCCAGCGATATCCTTGAAAAATCCGCTTCTCGGATGGGCAAAGTATCTACTCTGCTCATCCTCCCACGTGCCTCATGTCACCCCGCCATCATCTTATACCTGCCTCTGGCCTTTTTTCTGCATGCAGAACAACCGTCACGTCCAACCCGCATTATCCGGTCGAACCGACCTAAGGAAGCACCATCGTGAAATTTAATTGGGCCGAAAAGCTGCGCCATCAAGTCCATGGGCTGGCCGAGTCCCTGGGGAACCTGTTTGTCGAGTCGTTCCATTACCTGGCGTTGTTCGCCATCGGTGCGGTGACCGCCTGGGCAGCGGTGATGGAATTCCTGGGGATGCTGGAGAACGGGCACATCAAGATCGATGACATCCTGCTGCTGTTCATCTACCTGGAATTGGGCGCGATGGTCGGGATTTACTTCAAGAACAAACCCCTCGTTACTAACATTTTTTCTTTTAAGCAAAATACGGGTGAAACCCCTATGATTACTGGCCTTTGGTGCGCTTAAGGACAGCTTGGCAGTTTTTTTATTTGATGGTAAGGGTGTGAGTGATGAGCGAAATACGTGGAATTGAGAAGATGCGCAAAAGCCTTCATGGTGGTGCAGATTCGCTTGGGAATTTAGTGGTAGAGGCTTTTCACTACCTCGCACTGTTTGGCATAGCTCTGATTACGATTTGGGCAGCGATTAGCGCATTCATAGGAATGCTCGGCCAAGAAAAAATAAGCGTTGATGACATTCTGTTGCTATTCATTTATTTAGAATTGTTAGCAATGAGCGGGATTTATTTTAAAACAAATCATATGCCTCTGCGATTTTTGCTTTATATAGGCGTGACTGCACTGATTAGGCTTTTGATTAGCGATGTTTCTCACCATAACGCACCAGACCTAGGCATTATCTATGTGTGTGGCGGGGTGCTTCTATTGGCATTTGCAATTCTGGTGGTTAGATTTTCGTCTTCTAGATTTCCATCTGTAAAAGACAAGTCTGAAAATTGACTCGGTGAATCCACGACTATGAGAAAGACTCTGCAGGAACAGCTTTAATTAAAAAGTGTCTTGGCGGATACTTAAGCGACAAAGGCATGATCCAAAGGTTTGGGGCTTGCAGTGCTGAACAATTTCGCGCAGCGAGTGCCCTAACCTCTTTAAAGGAATGAGCTACAAGGATCAATAAAAGTCATTGTCCTGTCGAATGCATTTTCAATTCTAATGCATGATTCAATACCCAACAATTGATGGCTAGATTTGCTGACGCCTTTAAGTTTTTAAAGAGTTCTAGATATTATAGGCGCGCTATACATTTTCAGTCCTTGATTTCCGTGGCCTGTAGAGTAGCTACAGTACAAAAAACTACACTGTAGGCATAACTTACAGTACAAAATACTGAGCTGTAAGTGGCATATTTTCCACCAAAACGTGTTTTTAACTAGCTACAGTACAAAATATTGCACTGTAGTTTTAGCTTGGTTTTCTGATATTAAAATATTTATTACACTTTTTGGTGTTTAAAACACGTTTTGGTGTTTTTAAATGGTATTGTATTAAAACAAACCATTAATAACTAAAATGAACTACTCTCAAAATAAGACTTACATTAGATTTCCTACCTCAAAAACAGCTCTAGATGCTTTATCCAAAGTTGCCCTTGCGAGACATGCCGCACATTCTCTTTTAATCAAGCTCTGCACACTCGCGGAAAAAACAGAGAGTGGTTATTTTGTTGTCTACACAGACAAGCCGGAGTTAATGAAAATCATGGATTGCTCTGGCGAAAATATTCGAAGATGTATGAATATTTTAAGTGAGCAGAGAATGATTGCCGTTGAGCAAGACAAGTTGCATGTTGGAATGATGTGGATAGAAGTTAAGTTCCTTAACCTTTAATTGATGTGCAGAATAATAAAAAAGACTGCGATAACAGTCTAATTAATGAGTTGAGGTTAATATGAAAGAGAACCCTTTTAAAAGTATAGCATTTAATAAGCTTGAAAAAAACGTTTACGCGCCGATTTTTGTAAAAGCTATGCCATTCTTTAGTGCAATAATAGCATTCGATAATGTAGCTGCGCGAATAATGATGGCCGCGATTGAGAGCATGGATAGATTTAATGAGTGTGAAGTGATTATTACAGAACTCGACTCCTATTTGGACGTGAGCGAAAATACCAGAAAGCGAGCATTGAATGTATTGAGGTATATGAGTTTTATAGAAACCAAAAGAAATACGGTTAAAGACGGAAAAACTAAGTTTAAAATAAGCGTACAAGTTGCTTGCAAAGGTAACGTTGAAACCAAAGTGAATATGGAAGGTGCTTTTGATGAGTATTTATGTCCTTCACTGCTGGTAGACGGGCAGATCTGTAAAGAGAGGTTTGGGAAATATAAGCAGTTCAAAGGTAGGACCAAACGCAACGACGGACTTCCGTTTTGATTTGACGATTTATATTACGAAGGAGAAAAAATAACAAATACGAGAACAACATGACAAAAACAAAAATAGCTAGAGTCGACCATTTTTCAAACCAGTTAGCATCATTTGAAGCTGACAAATTCCAAGTCATATTCAACCCCGCTACAGAAACCTTGATTGCCAAAGAGAAGGCGGCTTTCTGCTTGAAAGCATTCAATGCGCAGGGGGTGAAGGATCAGTTCTTCACTGCTGATGACCTGCTGACCGACAAGCTTTTCAAGCTGATGAGCGCAAAAAACATAGAAGGGTATGACGTAACGATTGTCCCGAAGTCTAAGACCTACCACTACCTCACTATCAGCTCTGTCACGTCTTTGAAGCTCAAAGACCTGGCTAGCCTTGGCTTTGCCCCCACTATGGTAACAACCATCAAGGGAAGCCTTCACAGCAAGCTTTACGACCTGGCGTGTAGGATTGATAAGGATCAAGCAGATGACCTGTACGCATACAACGCACAGATGTTCGTGTGGGCTCTGAATAAGAGTGTCAGCACCTTGCGCGTACCTCGTCCAAAGAGCCTTGAAGCACCGATCCACGCTGCTGGATTCAAGCACCATGGCACAGGGTCATTCGTGACCTGTAATCGCTCGCTAAAGCGCTCCTGCACTGAATGTGTGGATCAGATACAGAAGGTGAGGGGGATGAAGCTCACAGCGCCTGCTGTTGGAGTTGGTAGCCCTGATGACGCCGCTTTCTACCTAAAGGCGTTACGTGAAACGCTCGTGTACAAATCAAGACTTCTTGGTGATTCCGTGATCGATGATGTGATCGACAGGAGGGTGGCTAGACAAGCATTTGCAGAGCATTACAGCGGTGATGACGTGTTGGCCTTCCTCATGAGCCAGGGCCACGTCAAAGCGAGGGAAAATGCATTGGAGCATGCTGTGAAGCTCATGACCTTCTGATGAATGACCACCAAAGAAAAAAGGCGGTGATTTCAAGGCACAAAAAAAGCCCCGTAGGGCTTCTATTGTTGCTTATCTTATTCAAATACCTTCACGGTGAGGCTGTAATGCGCAGGCGTAGGTTTTGAAAGAGAAACGTACTTAACAGTGACTGTGCCTTTATCAATGCTCGTTCCAGAAAGCGCTAATTTCTCTTTTGCAATTCTTGATTGTGTCAAACCATCTTGACCAATGTATTTATCTAGAGTGACCGGCGCGGACGCTAATTTCACGCTTGTAGATTGTGTGCCTAATTTCGCCTTGAAGGTTTTAACAAGGTTTGAAATTTTTGTGCTATCAAAAGCCCCAGCACTTAAGTCATCGGCACTGATATTCATGATGTAGGCTTTGCCTTCAATCTTTGATGTGTCAATTTTGTTGAGTTCATTGATTATCAAATCGCTTTTTGAAATTGATGTTGTAGTGAAACTCAAGTTTGAAAGAACTGAATCTTGCAAATGTTCAGCGCTTGGTGCGTTTATTTCATCGCTTACCGAAATAGCAATGCAGGTATTTGAATCAAGAATTGGTGTGGTTCCGTATGGGTAAACCGTACCAGTGGAGCTTTCGGCCTTGATTAAATACGTTGTGATTTTTCCAAGGAAACCAGCAGGGCATTCTTCTTCTATGAGTTCTTTTGTAGTCGTAGTGATTTCTTTTACACACGATGTAGTGTCTTGGCTTTTCGCTTGAAACGTTGTGTTCGTCGCTCCTGAAACCGGGTCAAAAATTGTGATGTTGTCGCCGGTTTTTGAAACGTTACCTGTGTACGTTCCTTGCTCTGTGCCGTAGTAAGAATCACAGCTTACGGTTTCTGAACCCGGCTTGATTTCAACAGTAACAGGACCTGTTGCTTTACAAGTATTTTCTTTTTCAACGATGATAGACGACGAAGCGTTTTGCCAATTGTCATAAAAAAATCTTTTAGTTTTTGTGTGTGTTTCTCTAATAATTTTTCCAGTTTGACCCGCAGGGCAAGAAGCTACATCAGTGCTCGCCACCTTATCTTCTAAATAATAGCAGTTGTCTTTTTTTACGGGATAAAATGGATTCAAATACCATTCTGTTGGAATGCCGTTTTTTATTGTTCTAGTCCACGTTTCTAATGTAAATCCAAGGGGATGTGTTGGGGCTTTCGTTGCGCAATTGTAGTTTTCAACGGTTTTTGTACTCATTAATTGGCAGCTATCTTGTGTTTTAACCCACGCCGAATAGTTGTTTTTTGTGCCGTCTAAATATAAATCATATGTTCTTTCGTTAACGATTTGACCCACGTAATCTGCTTGTGGGCATGCTTTCCACTCTGATTCTGTTTGCCTTGAAACGCAGGTATCCTGTGTTTTTGCCCAATCTGTATAGTTGTCTTTTGTTCCGTCTGAATATAAATTGTACGTTCTAGAATTTACGATTTGTCCAGTATAACCCGAAGGGCAATTCTGTTTTTGAGTTTCAAATTGCTGTGTAAGTTCTGGTGCTTTGCAATTGTCGATTATTGAATATACGTCAAAGCCAGTTTTTAAATTGCTTGTTAATTTTTCACTTTTCCATTTTATGAACTTTCTGTACTTGGTTACGTTTCCAACCGCTTTTGGGTTATCGCATTTTGTAACTTGTGAATCGTACCCAACATCCCAGTCGCCTATATGTCCGGCTGTTAGGTCATAACAATCTACTGTCAGTTCATATCCATCATCATTTTTTGAAAAGCTTTGTGTGTATACTCCATTTCCTTTGTTGATATAATTTTTAGTGCCATCTGGGTTGTTTGTATATAAACGTCTGTATTGTTGTTGTCCATGCGGTTTGTTGAAGCATGTCACTGCGACAGATTCAGCATGCAATGATTCTTCGTAAAGCTGGCCTGCAGGCCATGTGTAAGCATTTGCTGTGTTTGTAAGTCCAATTATGGAAAGCGTGAGTAACGCAATAATTCGTTTTTGCATGATTCAAAAGGTTTGTTTATTAGCTTAATTATACCATTTTGCCGATTGCATATTTTTTCTGTGGGCAAAATTAAAGCCTCTGATGAGGCACTAATTGATAAGTGGTTAATCACGAAGCGTCTATATGAGCGTCGTAATCGTTTGTGTCTTCATAATCTTCAATAGGAATTCCTTTGAAGTCTGTGCTTAAAAAAGAACGTGACTGTGCATCCATATCAACGAAACCCTCTGAGTCAACAATTTGTCTTGTGGTCTCAATCAGATTTCGTTCAGCTATATTCTGTTTTCCTGATTGATGCTGCAAATCTTTAACGTCCTTTGCAAAGGATGGTATGGAAAATAAGGTTAGTGTTGTGAAGGTTATTATTGATAATTTCATTGTGGTAAAGGTTTGTTGTTCTTAAATCATAGCATTTGCATAACTAAAATCTAATTTTCTGAAAAAGAATCTTCGTTAAGGCTTCGTTTTAGGTTTTAAATGGTAAACTGTAAAAGCAAGCAGCATGTTGTTCTTCTTGTAGTAAAGTCCGCTGCTTGTAGTTAGGTTTGTTTTTAGATAAGCCCGCAATCATGCGGGCTTTATGCTTTCTGTGATTACTAAGTGGCTTCGCTGCGAGATCTGGAGTTAGGATCAGATCGACTTCCTCCAGGGCGCCTTCACATGTCTCGACCGATACGCAACAGGTACAACCCTAGGGACCGCATTCAGCTAGATTTTGACGTTGCTGCGTGTGTCCTGAACCTGAATCAGCACCTACAAGCTTTCCGTGAGTTCTCGGTCTCTGATGACCGCGAAGCCTTTCTACGGACACAAGGTGACACGGCGAGGAACGCTATGCACGTACACCAGATAATCGCTTGTTGGCTCGGGCTTTATGGCTTGGGAGAGGATGCGGAATGGCAGGAGTACTGCATGGCGTTTGTGGAGAAATTCGTAGAGGTTGATACTGGCTTTGCAGAGCTGGCTCTAGCTGATGCCGTCAGCTATTCACAGAGCCTTTTGGAATCACTCGATGCTGCTCGTAGTCAGCTTGCCGGTGGAGCAGAGAAGGGTCGTTAGGCTTCAACCAGCTCTAGGATTTCGCAACGGCTATCAATGATGAGCCTTCGGCCCTCAAGGTGGCCTATGGGCTCTCCGTACTGGAACAGAACCTTATCAACAAGGATTCCTACCTCTGCATGCTGGTTCTGCGCAGTAAGGCTGGAATCGAACCTGTAGAGCTTGCCATCCACCATTGCCCCAACGTCTTGGCCGTTGTGCAGCACAATGCAGGGAATTTGAGGGTTGTAGCTGAATTCCTTGTCCATCTGGTCAACTCCCTGAACCTGCGGTATGGGTGAGTATAACCGGCCCTGCGCTCCCTGGACTTGGACAGATTCTATCGAGTTGATAGAGGCATTCGGATTCTGTTCGGAATGGCCTAGGAACGGCCTAGAGAAGGTTGAGTACCTGGAGGAGCATTCGCTGACGCGAGAAGCATCTGGTAAGGGTTGTACGAATGAATGATTCGGCTGTGAGCAGCACAAAGCTTTTTCTGACTTTTTCTATTCGAGCTACGAAGGAGGGGCGTCTATGGCAAATTGACCATCCATTCTTCCTTATCCTTCGCCGTAGGCAATGCTATTCAATAGGTTAGTAATTTGTGTGTTGCCACGATCTCAGCAAAATCCGGGTCCATTAGAAACTCTTCAAATGTGTCAGCTTCAATAACTCCTTCACTCTCAAAGCAGAAAGCATCTAACGCTTCTGGATAGCTAACACCTTCAATAGCTATAGTTACTTCGTTTTCTATGTCATCCATATACATAAAGCCACATTCGTATTCAGCAGATTCTGTTTCTTCTGCAATCATCAATACTACCTTGTCTTTCGTAAATTGTTCATGATCGAACGTCATTACCAAATAATGATGGCTAACATCACCATCTTCGCTGATGAAACTCCCCACATAATTAGAGCCAAGGTCTATGTTTTCAAAATAGTTAAGCCTTGAATATAGCCAGCTTCTGGCTTTGCGTTCATTTTCTCGGCCTGTATTAATAGATTTAAAAGGCGCGGTTAGCGGTTCGTCAAACGTGTACTCGAAAAAAGACGTTGATAACCCTTGCTGTATTGATACGTTGAACATGATTAACCTCTTTTCCTGAATGTGTTGAAGAGGTTTTTGAATCCAGAGTTCTTTCTGCGCATAGCTAAAATGGCTTTGAAATGCTGAACTCTGCCAACGTTTTTATAATAAATGAACTCTCTGATGGTCCACAAAAATTTACTTAATTGTCTGAAAGCAATGGCTGTAATGTAAAGGCAAGCTGAACATCCAAAAAATATCACTAAAGGAAAATTCTCTTGTAAGCCTTTCGCATAAAGTGAAAAGTACGCGTACCAAATGTATATGCTTGCGAAGACCCAAAGGGAAATTATTATGAGTGGAGCTATAACCCAAAATTTGAAGATTTTGTTTTTTGAACGTATCAGTCTCATTATAGGTATTGATGTCGCAAAAAATGCATAGGGAAAAAATAGGGCAGTGATTTTTGCGATTTTATAAAGGTTATCGACTTCACTGTATTGACTTAACGAGTAGTCAAACTGTTGCTGAATTTCTAGTTTTTCTTCATCTGTGTATCGTGCGCTTCGTTTCTCAATTTTGATTGACATTATAGTATTAGGCTGTTTTGCAAATTATAGCATTTCCCAAATCAGAAATTGGCCGTAAGGCCAATCTATTTACATGTGATACCTGTTAGGGGCAAAAACAATATCATTTGCATGCTCTGGTAGGTTTGAATCTTGTTTCGAGAAAAGAATGACTTTCATGATTTCTCGAATCTTCGATACTTTTCTTATCATGTGAACACAGATGAATAAAACAACAAAGAGGTAGATGCAAATTGCTACAAGGGTTGAATATATATCACTTATGCTCGTTATGGTGTACGAAACGCTCAATGAACCGGTCAACATTTCTAATGTTATGACTTTGTATATAAACAAAGCCTTTATGAATCTGAATGTCATGTACAAAACTGATGTGTAGCAGACAGTTGGTATGAACAGCATTGCCAGTTCTATTATGAATTTGAGGTAGTCAGTTTTCCTGTCTACGGTCGTGCCGTTAATTATCTGCAGTGATGAAGCTGTTGAGGTCAAAAGGAAGCCGACTAAAGCGACTATTAAAGTAACGATTACGCTTACTACGCTCACGCTGATGGCTATAGGAATAGACCAAATGAGAATGTAGCCAAGTGATAGCAACGTCGATGACAGAGAGTCCAGGAACTCTTGCATCTGCGGGACACTGACCACGACCGAAAGGGCTACCATTGCTTCAGGCCCGATGTTTAAGCCAACAGGGTTGTAAATGTCATTGAATCCAGCGGACGCTGCTATACCAGCAGAGACAATTCCAATCTTACCCCCAGTCGTTCCGAAAAAACCTATGGCAGAATCTATAATACTTTTTGTTCCGTTTACGGCTGCTGCTTCCTTGCTTCTGCTTTGGGTATTTTTTCTCAATTGTTGATTTACACGCAATTCAGCTTTTATTAATGACGCAGTGAATACCAGTGTTTGACCAAAATTCTGAATTTCAACGAACACAGAGCCGCATTCCCTGCCACTCGGTGTTGTGGAGCTTGGATAATTTAGGCAGTCGATTAGCTTATCAATACCTAGTACGCCATTGTCTCCCACTGTCACTGCTTTCAATAACCCAGCGGACCAGTCGTTAGAGGTTTTAGTAAGCTGAACTGAATCAAGGCTATTGTTCAAAAAATATTGAAGATTGATGTCTGATACAGCCCTTTCATAGTCAACAGTGAAAATGACTTTGTTGTTATTCTCAGATATTAAAATGCTGCCAGACTGGTACATATCAACCTTCATTGAGTTAGCTAGCGTTTCTCCTGGTGTTGAGTACTGATTGTTCTGAAATTCCGTGAATAATATTTTTGGTAGAATCGTCAATATGTTCGGATTCGTCATGAAACGATTGTTAAAGTAAACATTGTAGAAGTTTATTGAGTCAGAACAATTCTTTGGGCTTGAATCCTCTGCACAAGAACGCTCTACACACGCCCTCAACGTTGATTCTAGGGTTTCATCAGCGACAAACGATGTTGAGCTTGAGTCCTGATTTAGATTTGTCCCTTGCCCTGCGCTATGGTCAACCGTCGAGCAGATCCTGACGTTTCTGTCTGCTGGCATCAGTGACTCTGTGTATGTGGGCACTTTGTTCAGCTCATCTATTGCACGCCCATGCATGCACTTTGCCGCATCAAAGGCGTAGTCCTTGATGCTGCTAGGGCTCATCCCTCTAAGGTTGAAACTGGCTTCGTCGTTGCAATCAAGCTGGCCTGGAGTATAGGTATCGGCCACACCCAAGGTGGGCCTACCCGCTTTTATGATGTTGTCTGCAATCTTCTTGGCATTCAGTGTGTACTCTGTTTCCACGATCCTTTTGGCTGTTTCTATAGCAGAATCTAAGTAGCTTGGGAGCCCAAATCTTTTGGAGATGCTTTCTGTATTTATGTCTACCAAAAAGCTAATGTCTAGAATGCAGCTGCCAACCTGATGGAAAGCTTTGATTTCTCCTTTCGATTCGTCAATTGTGAATTTGATTATTTGCTGTTTAGCAGCTTCTTGGATAGACATACTAGAAGTGCAGAGTTGAAAGCTAATCGCGTTATATTCATTTATCGCTCCGCCAGAATCTTTGTTCGGAACGAAACGTTTAGGGAATTCAACCCGTGTTTTTTGTGATTCTTCAAACTGGTGCGTTTCATCAATGTCTAGCGATTTAACCACGACCTGAATAGCCAGCTTTGTGAAAAGATTGTACCTAATACTTTGTTCGTTCACAAAAACAGGAGATGCAAATATTAAAATAATGGCTGAAACAGATCCCGCTGTGATAATTGAGTTCTTATCCTTGAATTTGGTAGAGGCAGCGACAAATATCTTTAGGTAAATGAATCTGCTCAATATCAGACCAGCTAGGATAGAAATTGCATTGAGCGTATAAAAAATTGCAGGGTTCAGTACTTTTGACGTTCCACTGTTAAACTGATTGTTGTTGCCTACGCATTCATGCTTCCCAAATTCATCACCTTGTACTGCACTCTGCGTCATTTCACAGCCAAACATTGATTCCACGAGTGGGCCGGTAAATGATGCCGCACGTTCTTCTTCTGTTAATGACTGCATATGAGCGTTTGCTCTGGTAGCAATATTATCAGCGTTAGCAAATGATGAAATAGTCGATAAGACTATTAAAAATACATAGGTAATGATTTTCATGGTGTAGGGCTTGTTTGTTGTATTATAACATTTTCAAGCCCTTCAATTTTGGGACACGATTACCGCTGATTATAAGATTTTACAGAGTCCATTAATCCAGAGCTTAATTTTAGAATTAGATTTACTGATCCAATCGATAACATGCTTAAAAAGCTAATCATGACAGCAATGATTAGCTCTCCCGACTCTGAAAACATAACGTGTCCATTCATTAAGTGAAGTACTCTGTTAAGGAAATGAAGGCTCAATGTGGTTGATACGATAGAAACAATCACTGGCTTGATGAATTCAACGACGAAACCAACCACGTTATCTAAGATACCGCCAGCTTCAAAATGTGAGTAGCTGTCTGTGTACAACAATATGACTCGACTCACTTCCCAATTCAGCAATGCTGTCATCATGACGACAGATGGCACAAAGATAATGCTAGAAGCGAAAGCTAAAAGATTGCTTCTCATGGATGCGAAATTGTCAGCGTCATTTAAACGGCAGAATGCCAAAAGGAAAAATGGCGAAAGCTGGATTGTCATCAAGGTAACGAATTTGTGAGACAACAAAAGCACAAAAAAAGGCAATATTGAAATCAACATCGGTAAGAATCTTAAGAAGTTACTAGCTTGGTCGAGTCTGATACTCATCTTGACAAGACTTGTTCCTATCCCCGCAGCAATGAATGTTGCTGTTTGAGAAAAAGAAACTACTGCGCTGCTTTTGTCTTTCTTCCCGATGTTTGCGGCACTGTTACTTTTTACATCTGCCAATTTGGAATTTGCGTAGTCGTTAGCAATTTGACCACTGATCGCTAGGCTCAAGCCAACAGCACGTAGGTCACTGGCCGTTTTGCTGATGCTTGTGGCGTACATCTGATAGCATTTTAAAGGATGTGTGATTGTGTTTTTGCAACGCTGCAAAGCGGTCATAGGCATTTCAAATGCAAGCCCTGCACCTTGTTGAAGGTCTTTGTTCATCCCTGCTGCAGTGCCATTATCAAAAATCAATTTTTGTGAAATAGCATCTGAATCCACAATGTTCGGAAGCTTCACGCTTTCTGTTTTCTCGAAATAGGTTCTGACATATTGGCTTATGTTTATTGCAATTGAATAGTCAGGATCGTATCCATGACCTCTAGCCCATTCATCGTCCAGGAAAAAATCGACCGCTTTTCTTTCTGAAATTATCAACACCTTGTCGTTGAACATGTTTTGAGCTGCGCTTGTGTAGGTGGTGTCTTCGCTGTAATTGAAAGTATAAAATAGAAAGGTCAAATCACCTTCTTGGAGCATCTTTTTCAACTGGGTCAATGATGAGTCATTTGTTAATGCGCTGCTAAAAGCATCATTGTACGCAAGGATTCTATCTCTCAATTTCGTCTCAAGGGTTTTTCTTGTTTCGAAGAGTTGCTTCTTATAAACGTCTGCGTTTTCCTCTCCTTTGACTTTCCAGTCATCGCCCACACAAAAAATAGATCCTGTGCCTTTAGGGCCACTTCCATTGTGGGCATCTATATATTGCTTCGCAGACATGCGTAGCTGTAGATTTTCTGCACAGATGAGGTTCAGCATTACCACTGCAGCGTTATCAGCCAGCTTGAAATCATTGGGAAGTTCTTTGAGGTAAGTGTTTGCTCTTGAATCTCTATAAAAAATCGACATGGCAGTGTTTTTTATATCTTCATACCCTGCGCGATTATTATCAAATGGCCCACTCAATAATTCGTTTTTAAGCTGATTAGCAGTAGCTTCGACCGTTGTTAAATCAGCTTCGTCTCTGTATCTTTGATCGTATCGAACTGCTTGAAAGTAAGAATTCGCTGCACCAGCATTCAACTCTGATTTGAAAACCGTTACAGGGTCTAGCTCGAAAAGCAGATCTCCTTTTGGACTGTATTTTTCAAAGGTATAGCTCACGTCTTCTTTTTTAGATAAATCATAAAGAGAATCTGAAACTACCCAATTTGAGGAATCGCTTTTGTAGAAAATGTCGTTGTAATGCTGGCTTGAATGTCGTGCAACAATAGCTTTGAGTATGAGTTGTTCTGTCCATGCAGACGCAGTATAGGCCGCTTGGGTCTGCGATACATCATCCTTAACCCCTGTGTCTGGATCAACAATATTCTTTTCCAGTCCTCCCGTTTGGAGCATGTAGGTATAGAGCTGCATTTCATATTGAGTTAAAGAGTTACCAATCATCGTGAGTCTAATGCCAACAGAATCAATGATTGATAATGAGTTTTTATGGCCAACAAGGCCGAACCCAATTAAACCTACTGCAAAAACTGCCAAAAACAGGTTGGTCAACAAGCTATATCTTGCCTCTACCGTTTCTCCGCTCTCATTTTTTTTCTCATTAAAATTTCCAATAGCAGCATTGAAAATAATTTGAGCAATCAATATTAAACCGGCTATAAGTGCGACTATATATACAACGCTGCGAAAAAATTCTTTATCTCTTCTTGTCTGTTCTTGGTTTGATTCGTCAAACCTTAATTGTGATTCTGTTTTTTCATTTTGGATTTTTGCGTAGGTCTCGTCCTGATCCTTTGTGAAAACCATCACCCCCTCACCATAGGAACTTGTCAGTAACTGTAATGATTTGTTATTTGGGCAGAGAACCATTGAATTTGGATCTACGGTTTTGTTGTCTGCTTTGAATCCACACTCCGATGCAGATGCTTGAGACAGAGACATGAAAGGCAATAGAAGAAGAGCGAGAGCAAATTGACGCATTAGTAATAGGTTTTGTTTTCTAAATTGTACCATTTTGCTTTGTGAATTCCGGCTGATAAGCCGATTGCCTTCATTGCACACAGTGCGTACCCATGGACACACGCATGATCTTTCTGAGCAGTGCGGATCATCAAGCTGGTTTAGTTGGGTGGAATTACGGTGAGCAAGGGTATAAAGGCATATCTTTTTTCAAAATCGTTTTAATCGCCTTCGGTGCCCCTGATCGAGTTTGACTATCAGAAATGGCAGGGGTGAACAGCATTTCCCAAAAAATCCGATTTTAATTTTTTTTCAAAAAAGTCATTTCCTTTTCTTAAATGACCTCTAGCCCTGGGAATCTAAGAGCTGCAGCGATGTGTGAGCCTCCATGTGTTATTTATCAAAATCATCATTTTGGGTTTAAGATTTTTTGGCTAAATAAAAATCTGTTTTTTCTAGATTATGGCTGTTTGACAATATTTTTAAAATCATTAAAGTTTGCTTCGTTGAATCTTCTAGTAAGTCAATTGTACCAAGCGCACTATCTGAAATAACCCATTTCTAAACGCTGATTGATTTCAGCAGTGCAAACCCGAAAAGTTAAAGTCTTTTCCACTGCTTTCATTTTGAATCAGTGCGTCGCTCTGTGCGCTTGTGAAATACCTTGGGTCTAAAACGAAGCTGCTTGGCTTTATTGATTCTGTTGTTAATGAATGCGTTTTTACAATCTCAAAGCCTTCAGCTGAGATTGTTCTGTGTGACCTATTCAGCGGGTCAGGACGGGTAGCGAATCACTTCAAAAATCGTTTCAAGATCGTAGCTAATGACCTGGAGTACTACTCCTATGCGACGCTTGAAAATCTGCTGAACAATGACCCTTCGACCGTCTACGAATGTCAGCCGATCATCGACTACATGAACCACGGCATGGATGGTGTTGAAGGCTTCATTTTTCAGAATTATAGCGAAGCTGGTGGCCGTACCTTCTTTACCAATGCAAACGCTATGAGGATCGACGCTGGGGTGTCTCTGGTGTACGAGCTATATGGAAATGGAGAGCTGACTGAAGGGCAGTTCTACTACTGCCTCTGCTCTGTCCTAGAGGCTGCTGACAGGGTGAGCAACACGACCGGACTTTACTCATCTTTCCTAAAGAAATTCACTGGTGCTTCGCTCAAGCCCATCGAGTTCAGAGGGTTTGACCTTAAGGAGCCCGTGGCAAGCAATGATGTGTACCTGGGAGACGCTAACGGCCTGTTGCAGCGCGTTAGTGGTGACGTTCTCTACCTCGACCCACCTTACACGTCGATGCAGTACAGCAACGCATATCACGTTCTGAACACCATTGCGCAGAATGAGCGTCCGACGATCCACGGAATCAGCGGTCGGCCTGAAGGCCGGAACGTCTCTCCATGGGCTAGCAGGCCGAAGGTTGAAGCCGAATTCAGGCAGCTTGTTAATTCGGCCAATTTTGAATACCTGGTCATGAGCTATTCAAACGAAAGCATCATGCCGGTGGATCTGATTGTCGATGTGATGAGCTGCTTTGGCACATACCAAAGAAAGGAAATGCAGTACAAGAAATTCAAATCACGTAAAGAAGCTGCCAATGAAATTTACGTGACTGAATACCTACATGTATTGCACAAGAATCAATGATCGCTGTTTTATTAATATATCTGAATAGGAGGGTTCAAAATGGTTACTAGAGACGGTTATGCAGTGTTGTTCGATTTTATGAGCAGGGAGGGATGTGAAGCAGAATTAAAAACGCATAAGTCATCGTTTCCAATGTTCGCCGGGTTCAATAATAGGACTTCAGGTTTTATGATTCATCCTAAACGCAAGCCGGTCTACGAAATAATTTCGAGATTAATGTTCGCTACGTGGAATGAATATTTAAGATTTGATAACGATTGCTGCGATGTTCAAGCAAAGTATCTATGTAATGCTATTTTTAAAAAGTGCTTTCGACGTAAAGTTCAGGATTTAGAATTTGAGAAGATTTATAAAGCTTTCAGTAGGATCTACAATGCAGCCTTAAAGTCAAATAACCATACTCCTTTTTTTAAAGGTAGAAATGAGAAATCTCATGGTGCAAAAACAAATATCTAACAAGCGCGGTTTTTTTGGCTAATGTAAATCCCTCAAGAGAGCTTTACGTTGTTGGTTTACCCTTTGATTTAGTAGGGTCAGCGCTACGCGTGTAGGTGCCTTATTCCTGGATGGTCCCAACTTCTATATGGATTTTAAGTAAGACGGTTTTGCCTTCTAAAAACTTAACCGCTAGGCTACTATCAACTTTCAGCCACTACATTTAAAGGGATAGAAATGCATAGCGCCGTTCTCGATACCCAGCTTTTCATGAAATTTCCTATTCATTGTGAGGAAACCGGTTCTGATGGAATCGTATATTTCAAGGACGTTCAACCTCATCCACTTACACTGGATGATTGGTTAGTTTTTTCTGAATCGAAAGACTTAAAGATTAAAATTGCTGGTGTTGTTGCTGGAAAACCTGATTGGGATAAATCATTTCCTCCCGTTGGCAATAGATTCCAAGCTGACTTTGCGGTCGGGCCAAGTTTAAAAAACTCTTGTTTTGCTTTGGTTAAAGGCGGATGGGTGCCTATATTTTATGCTTTTTCTAAAGGGAATATAATTGCCGATAGAAATCTGGTTTCTGAAATTCAAGCTAGATTTTCAAATGGTGAAATGTCTTCTGAAAGACAGCATAACGATTTTTTAGATTACATCTGTGACAAGAACTGTTCATGCACTATTCATACAATATCTTATGCACTGGAAAGTAATGAACGTAAATTACCATCGCCTGAGAAAATTATTGAGCAACATAAAACAGCTTTTAAGACTCTTTCCGAAGCTTTGCCCCATGTGAAAATCTGGCCGAAATCTGATGCTGATCTACAGTACTTACTGGATATTGCTGATAAGTACCGTGTGTATTTCTCCGAAGGGGTACGGTTACTTATAAAATTAGCACCCTTAATTGTGAATTCACCTGCTCGAAATAGAAAGGTGGAAAAATGGAAAGCTATGGCTGCAATAGCTAAAGCTGAAAATATTTCAGTCAACAATATTGCGTTCCTTGCTTGTTTAAGCGCTTCATCTGCTAATCAAAGCTTCAATCCAGCACAGAAGCTTATTAAGCCGAAAGTAGGTTACACAGAAGAAGATGCGTACAACTCGATGTATGATCTTTTTCTGATCATGCTTACCAACCTTCTTCAAACACAAGCACCAGATCTTAAAGTGACTCTTGTTACACGCGATAAGAATTTAGCAATTTTTTGGATGGGGCTTACATTCGCTGATCCATTAAATCCCGGTGAGCAGATGATTGGTCTTCATCAGAAGCTATTACCCGTTTCCGTGACAGAGTTAGAAGAACTTGCGATCATTTTAGGTGAAGGGCGGGTTAACCCTTCTTGGACCGTTCCACCTCAACCCAAATATTAGTTTCTAGCCTATGCTTTTTAATGAATTTCTTACCATTGAAGGCATCCAAATTTCTACCTGCAGGCAGTCAGATGGGGGAAGGTCGAGAGACCTAAACCTTAATATCAGGAGAAGGTTTATGTGTGGTCGATTCGTGATGTTTAGAAGCCTTGATGAGTATGTGCTGCAGCTTGACCCTCAACGCGACCTCTTCGTAAGCGCTGACACCACGCCTGTTGAGCGATACAACATCGCCCCTTCTACTGATGTGCTAATCATCCATGCAGAGCCTGACGGACCGCAGATCTCGCCAGTGCATTGGGGTTGGAAGAGGGAGGTGTCTTGGCCGAAGCCGAAGGTTGTGCAGCCGATAAACGCACGCATTGAGACCATTGCGAAGGGCAGGTTCTACAAGGATCTGTTCCCTGACCACCGGGCCTTGGTGATGGCTGACGGCTGGTACGAATGGGTCAAAGAACCGGGTGATGAGAAGAAGCAGCCGTTCTTCATCAGGTTAAAGAGCCACAAGCCTATGTTCTTCGCTGGACTGGCCCAGGTAGAGCCAGGTAAGTCACCTGATGAGTCACCGGGCTTTTTGATCATCACTGCTGATGCTGCTGGGGGCATGGTTGACGTGCATGACCGTAGGCCAGTGGTTCTTTCTCCCGAGCTTGCGCGGGAATGGCTTTCCCCTGAACTGACGAAGGATCGGGCCAAGGAAATTGCCCGCGATCTTGGGCAACCTGCAGAAGATTTTGAGTGGTATCCCGTCTCAAAAGACGTTGGCAATGTGAAGAATAAAGGCGAGTATCTGATTAAGTCGGTCACATAGCTCATGTACCGGCACCCTATGCCAAAGACGGATTTTGACGATGAATGTAGGTTGCTACCTTCCTCCTACCTTTTCTGAGTTCTGCGCAGTCCTTAGAATCAACCCAGTGCCTGCTGATTTTGAACCTAATTACGCTGGATTTCAGGTAGCCGAGCGTCGAGGTGAGTGGGTGGTAGATGATGTGGTGAAGCTGGTGATAGACATTACCCTCGTTGAAGTCGGACATGTGAAAGCCTTGGTCTCCCAAAGTCTCAATATAGAAGAAATTCTAAAAAACTCCGATAACATATACACATTTAAAAAAAGCTTTTGGTTCTTGAAGTCTCTTACAGAAGAAAAGATTCAGACAGATAGTTCAGCCAAATCTGATTGGAATAAGATAAAGTCTTCTTTTCGAAGTTTTAATCGAGCACGTAAAGCAGGTGAGGATTTAGAAAATAAACGGTCACGGTTGTTGAGTTTGATTAATCTTCTAGAAACGAAGTACAAAGCAGAAAGTGAGCGCAAGATACTTTATCATCATCGTAATATACTTCTGAAAAGAAAGGAGCTTGCTCGTAATATTTTCCCGCACAATATCGTCGATCTTTATAACCGTGTACAAGCATCGTCAAAAACATTAAGCGCCATAGATAAAGGAGGGAGAGTGCAGATTGGGCTAGGGGTTGACAGTACGTTTATCCCTAAAAAGATCAATCGTGAATCTGTGTTGCTGGACGACAAAACCACTCCAAGCAAGAAGGTCGATAAAAGTATGTTGTATGTTGCGGGTTGGAGCCTTAATGGCGAAGAGCTTTGAAGTAGTAATGCTTGAGTTGTTAAAATAAAAACCTTAAAGGCAAATTTTGCTAATTCCATTTGGTATAATTTAACTCACAAGCAAACGTAAATTTCCATGAGTAAAATTAAATTCAAATCTGATGAAGAATATTTAGCGCATTTCGAATGGTTGTTTGATTCTTTAAGGCACATAGCCTCTGAATATGGTTACAGTCAATCGGGTTTGACCTTCGAAGATTATTCAGGCAAAACAGTAATTTCATTGGATTGCCACAATGTGAAACTAGATGCAATGGTTAACTGGGATGTGGTCAAAGACGTAGGAATCGCTGTGAGAAGATTCAATGACAAAGAGGTACTGCTTTACCGAGGCGAGACAGTCATAACTCATAAGCAGATAAAGTATTTAAAAGAAATGGATGCGCATAGGGTTTAGTCTTAGATTTTTATTTTATTATTCTGAATCTTCCACACGTCATTAAATTCATAGCTACTGTTCACAGGGTTGGATTGCATTTACCATCTATCAAATTCAAAGCCTGGGATGGATCTACATGGATGACAAGCATCAGGAAGACTGGGAGTCTGATCAGGCTGATCGTGACGTTCCCCGATACCGGAATCCTCAAGAAATCTGTGAAGATGAATTGCTCGATGCTCTGCTGGGGCTCACTGCATTCGGCTCTGATCGAAACCTCGTAACACAGGCTATGAATCTCGCTACCGTAGACCCTTTCATCATGGGGCTGGAGCTTGAATACCACCGGCATTACTACGAAGGCGAGGCCACTCCCCAAGAGGAGCGTTTCCTTGCTGCGCAGTCACAAATGTGGATTTTCTCGGCATATGAGTTGTTGCGAACTTGGATAGGTAAGGCAAAGGGATACATTACAGCCGCCGACAACGGTGGGTTGGCCTACAAGGTTGAGCGAACAGGCAAAGACTACGGATATGCGAATCCGACTGCTCTAGAACGTTCTAAAGAGATTCAAAGCTTAATTGATGACCCTGCGCTAGTGGAAAAGCTTAGAGGTGACCTGAATAAAATCCGGTTCATATTTTTACGGCTTGAGACCATTCGTGTCGCTCTCGCGAAGCACCATATGCCCAAACGTGAAAAAGTCATTAGCTCATTCCTGACTTTTGGAATGATCAATCGAGAGTGTGGCTCTCTTGATTACCAGATGAATAATGGCATGTCTATTATTGGCAATATTAGCCGCAGAGACATTGCTGATGATTTGCGTGCGATTCCAATTCTTGAGTCTCAATCTGATGAGGAATTTGAATCGTTCAAGATTTTCATGAGGGGAATCAATGATGAACAATCAGCAGAATTTTTCAAGGATATGAAGGGTGAGCTATGAAATACGTTTTTGAGGTTGAACCTAACCTATTGCTAGATCAAGATTTTTTTATTGATTCGGAAACGGCTTTTTCTAGTGCTTTGAATTGTGCTTGTGCCTCTGTTCAATCTGTTTTGTTTGATTATCCTGTGACCGTAATATGCATAGATAAAAGGATTGAAATATCGTGGGCTGATATTGACTCGCCATTTACCCTTGCAGAATGCAGTTTGCTGGTCAGTGGATCGTTTCGTGATGCAAATGGAAAGCTCTATCCAGAATTTAAGGCCATTGCCGAGAAGTCAATTTGACAGCTTTCTCCGGCAAGTTTATGCCTGTACTTTAGAGAATGCCTAACTGAAGGGAGCCGTTAAGCTCCCTTCAAACGTGCTGGGCCGTCAGCTTCTGATCATCAAACCACCTCATCTGGCTTGGACCTACGCAATTCAGCTTGGTATTTTTCAGCCTCCGCTTCGATCAGTTCTATAGTCCAACCGTTCTCTATCCACAAGGGTTCAAGGATGACTGTGAGAGCAGCATCTGCCTCTCGAAACAGCTCAATGTCATCGTTTAATCTGGTGACTATTTCCTCAAAACCACCTGCGTAAAGCACGTCCATGTTTTCACGGAAAAAGGTATGGGCGAGGTAATTTCGGCGTTTGTTGGATCTGCGAATCAAGTCATCAAAGGCGTCCGGTACGGTCATAACTTTTCTCAAGGAATGGACCAGCGCGCCAAATGTCTTGGAGAAATTACCGTCAAAAAACTCTTCGTATTCTGTGTCAGTCCATTCGGATTTTTTACTAGGTAAAAAGTCCAGGAAGAAGATGGCGTTCACTATCCCATGCTCAAGCACCTGGGCCATGTGCATAGCTGCACCGTAGTAGGCGCAGACCTCTTTAAATTGGAGGGCTTGAGGGTCAATTTCATCCATGCTGACGTTCCTAATTGAACCGTTTTAGAAATTCGTTAAGGTCACGTTCTGGACGTACACCTTTGACGCTAACCAACATCAAAACTCCGATTAATCGAGCCTCCGAAGTGGCGATTTCAGCATCCCCAAATTCTCTCCTTACGACCGGCAAAGCATGCTCCAACCACCCATTCAGAATCTCTATAGGATCTTCCTTCATGCATCCGGCGTCGAGTTCGCGTTTCTCAGTCGGGGTGATGGCTCCGAATTCTTCTGCAAGGTGGAAGGTTTGAAGGATCAACGCACGCGCCATCCCGTGATTTTCAGGCATCTGACTGTTGGAAAATAATGCAAACCAATTCGGAAAGTGCATCCGCGTGAGCTTATTAAATTTGTCTGTTTTGGATTTTACCAAGACAACAAAAATGATAATTCCGGCCACGATTGCACCGATCAAATATTCCATTGAAAACCTCTTATAGATCCATGTAGTGCGGAGTATTTTACTTGTTTGTAAGTGGTATGCTTTTCGCGCTATCGAAAAATATCCTCGTTCATTATGCCGTTGAATAAACTGCCTTGGTAACGCTCTGCATAGAGCAGTGTCGTAACGTATCGATCAGCGCTGTGCGTTCCATTCAGCTCAAGCGGATGGGCACCATCAGTGGCGAAAATGCTGCTTGGGTCGTGGTCCTGGATATCGTCCTCGGAAACCTTTCTGTACACAGGCTGGTAGATCGTCCCATGGTCGGCCCGCAGGTAGTACGTTGGGTACTTCGTTTCCTTGTCGAGAAGGATTGCACCGGCAGTGAGTCGAGCAGGGCCGTTTACCGTGCGAACCTTGCCATCTGAGAGTTTGTAGGTGCCATTTCGTGTGTGAAGCTCCATCACAAAGTCATCCATCGACCGAAGCGGCTTGCTGACTGGTATGCCCTTGCTGGTGACGTAAACGAGGAAAGCATCAGACAGGGTTTCTGATGACAGCGAGCTACCATCAATGAACTCAACAACCCCACCGGAAAGCGCTCGTTCAAGGTCAGTGGCTGCTACCAGTAGTGGTTTTAAGGAATGGTCAGCGGCCTTTGCACGGTCCAGAAGGTGCAGCATGTTCAGATCGTCCTGTCCCGAGGGAACCCTATCGGTACGTTGGACCAAGAATGACTCTTTAAAAAGGCGCTGCCAGCTATCCAAGCACTCGCTTTTGGAATCCCAGATAACAAGCTGGTCCTCCAATTGCAGAGGTAAGCACGTTGAGCGGAGTGCCTTGATGAGCATGTGCAAAGGCGCGAAATAATCACCGTCCTTTTCTCGGAAGCGAACAATCAGCCCTTCATCTTTACCCGCGATCATGCCATCCAATGACCACTGACCGATTTCAGCCGTTTGGCCCGTCCAAACCATAAGAGAGATTTCGGAATGCTTGGGGATGCCGTGTGCATCAAGCTTGATCAAAGCGTTCACTTCCTCCTGGTTAAGATCACAGGGAGGCGGTTGGCTCGAAGATTTTTGACGTGGAGTTTTCTCAAGACTGTCGATGATTTTTTCATAGTCGTCTTCCCCCGTGGAGAAGCCACGGGACTCACAGAATTCTTCCCACTCGCTCATTTTATTTGGCCTTGACTGAGTAGCGATGATCGAAAAGACTGTTATAGCTACCATATAGCCCGGTAAACCGATCCCACGAAGTAGCTCCGCTGGCGACATAGAAAGTCAGCACGGTCTCTTTGCCCATGGGCTTTGGCTTCGTCAAAACCTTGTTTGCTAGATCCCAGTATTGCCGAAGCATCTGGTCATTAGCTTTACGCGGGATAGGGTAGCGTCCAGCCCACACGACTGACTCCTGATAGAACCGCAAAATGCGCTTCTCGTTCACGTTGCGTTTCATGCCAATCAGGTTGGCCAAGTCGTTAAGGTCGTGAATCTCGGGAGCTTGTTCTCCACGGCTCACAAGGACTGCTTTCATGACTACTTCTAGGGCAAGGCCACAAAGCATGTGGTAGACGGGAAAGCATGCGGTGGACATGCTGAACCCATCCCCCAAGCCAAGCTTGTCAGTGATCTCTTTCGGATTGTCGCAGCGCATTGATAACCAGATTGCACCAGCCGATGCGTGCAGGTCGTTAGCCCGGTTCAGCCAATGATTTCTATGGCTTCGGTCCTCGACAAGCGTGGGTGGTTCGTAGTCCTCGTAGTCTATGCCAGTGATTTCATATCGCATGGTCAGTCCTTTGATGATTGAGCAAAGAGTCAGGTTGGCAGTACGCCATCATGCTATCAGGGAACATCAGGCAATGGTGTGGCTTAAGGCGTAATTCAACGTTCGAAAAAGATTTGAAAAAGAAAATGATATAATTGTTCATATAACTAACAAATCTAATATGAAGTATACAAAAGAAGAAGAAAGACAAGCGCTGGCCAAAAGAAATCAATCATCTGAAATAGATGAGGCACAGCAAATCAAAGATATTGATTACATGCTTGCCAAAAAAGGTGTTGCTAAGAAATTACCTGAACCAAATCCAGCGTCTTACATTGAACAACAAAAGGTTATAAGCGGGGGAGTGAATGTTAAACGCGCAGTTCCTTTAACAAAGCTGTCTAATGAAGAGGAAGAAGAACAGCTACCAGTGGATGAATTAATTTCTGCTCTACTGAAAATAGGTAAAAATTACGATAGAAAAGTAATGCAGAAGAAAGACGACATTCATGACGGCGTAGACCTTTTCTTCATCAAAGTAGGGCAAGAACGCACTATTGATGTGAGTGTAAAGCATAGTGGTGATATACGATTCAATGAAGGTGATTTGAATTGCCAGATGAATCAAGACATTGTAAGAGCGGTAGCTCCTTTCAAATTTCACCAGCCTGACACCGTGCTTGAGGTGTGGGTAGATGATTCCAAAAAGACTCCAGAATCAATTGCTGCGCAAGAGGAATTCATTAAGAAGACGATTGGTACGTTGATAGAGTCTGGCGTTAGTCTCGACCGTATTATCTTAAAAAACGAGCAATTCAACTCTATTCTTGAAAAGTACAAAACAGACGCAAAAGAAGCTAATCCTGAAGAGCCGGCTATAGCTGGTGTTAATGTCGTGAGTCAAAACAAGCCTGTTGAAAAGCTCGGTGAACCTACAACCGAAGTATCTGAACCTTCGCCAAAGGACGCTCAAACAAAAGATGAGATTCCCGCAAAGCAGAATGTAACCGATACTCCATCTGATGAAGTGAAAAATAGAATCGAAGAGATTTTTATTGGTGAGGGATTGTTCAGAAGGGGAGACACTTTTTTGGATATGTTCAATAGACGTGCAGAGCTAGAAAGAACTGAAGGATTAAAAATTCAATTATCGTTAGATGGAAGCACCTGGAACGTCTCAAAAATAGGTGATGGTCAAAGAGTTCCAGATAGAAAATTCCAGTTCGACACTTCTAAAATGCCTGAAAAGGATGAGTTTAAAAGGGTCTTCAATTCTCTTGAAGGGCAAGGCATGCTTGCGATAATCAGAGCAGGGAAAAATGTAGCGAAATTCACAAAGCAAAAAGAATACCTAAAGGGACAAGGTATAGACATTTCATTCACTAGTGATTATCAAGACGTAGTAGTTTCAAGATTTATAAATGGTGCAACTGAAAAAGAGTCTTTCCCTTTGAATAGTATTGTTGTTGATGGGTCAAGGTTAGGTGCTGGGTTGTATAGTGCATTGAATAATATTTCAAGTGCTGATAATCAATTCAAAGAACCACCTGTTAGCAGTCCACGCAATGCAGCTAATGCTGATGCATTGTTTGACGCTAATCCACAGAGTGTAGAAGAGAAGCAAACCAATCGAAGGAACAAACCTTCGATGTAAAAAATAAGAGAACCTACGGGTTCTTTTTTTTTGCGCATAATTTGTTGCCTGCGAAATGGTATAATTAAAGCATTAACAAACAAATCTAAAATGAAGTTTATAGATAAAATTAAAGAGGTATTTGGTGGGAAGAAAGACACTGGATTCACAGAGGATACAGTGGATGTTATTCAGTCCTTTCAAGATGCAGATGACAAACCTAATATTCTCCAAGACCTTCCTGAAAACAAGGAGGAATATAGTGATGATATTTTGCAACAGTTTGCAGACGATGCCAAAACATTCAGCATGGGTAGTAACAGCCAAACAAATTACGATTTGACTGAATATGACGGTTCTTTCAAAGAGAAAGTGATAGCGACGATTAACCTGAAAAGAATTCCCGCCTCTGAGCTTGTACAAGAACGGGAACAAGATCTTGTAGAAGCGAAAGACTATTTAGCTGAACTAAAAGTGCTGTTGGCGAAGTATAACCTTTCTATTCTTCAGCTTTCGAACACCAAAATAAAAATAGCCGATGAGCGTAATATGCCAATTTTTGATTTGAATAGAACGGGCTCCATAAATTTCTACTCAAATATAAATGCGCCCTGGGTTAAAGAGATAGCTAGGTTTGAGGCTAGACATAATTATGCTGATACGAAAAAACCAGTTGAGTTATCGACAGATGCTAAGTTGGTGAGTAGGACCGAACGAGAAAAGTTTTTTGTTGATGTTATTAAGACGTTGCATGAAGAGGGAATAGACCATAAAAGAATTGTCATTCTTGATAAAGATTTCAGATACCTAATGGATGAGTTAAAGCCCAAAGTTGAGCCAGTCAAAGTTGACATTGAATCTAATAACAATGCAGCTCCAGTGAATTCACAAGCGCCTCCTTTAACTGGTGGGGTTAAACCTATTACTGCACAAGAAGCTTTAGAGCAACGTACATTGAGGATGTTAAAGGTTTGCGGTGGAGATTTAGAGTATTTAGAAAGTAAAAGTGAAATGTTTGCGGGTGTGCACAATTTAGAAATTACGTTCAGCAAGGATGGTCAGCATGTTACCGGTTCGACGGTGGATAAAAAGCTTTCTGCAACATTCCTTACCAAAACGGTGGAAAAAGGGGAGAGGTATATTCAAGAGCTGAAAATGGGTGAAGAGCAAAGAATTGAAAAATCTATCAGAAACGTAGTCTTAGCTAGTAATGGGAATCTCTCAACTTTTGAAGAGCATGCAAAAAAAGCAAGTGCTGATATGTCGATTTCAGATGATTCAAAGAATGTTGTCGGTAAAAAGGTAAAAGATGGAAAGACGCACGAGGTATCACTTGAACTGGGTAAAATCATTGGAGGTAAAACCCTCTCAGAAATGCACAAGCTTGAAAAGAATGAGCAAGACGACCACACGGTGCGGGAGGCAGTTAAAAGGGGGTACAAACCATGATTTCGATGAAGTGGCTGTTCTCCTTCTTCGTACCTAACCAAGCTCAAAGGCCAAGAAGCAAGGAGGCTTCCAAAGCTGCTGATGAGCTGGTGGCGAAGCCTGAATTCCTCAATAGATGTGGAGAACGTTTGATCAGCACCATGATTCGGTCGTCTCGGTCTTTGACGCTTGTGGTGCCTGATACCGCCGAAGGGTCCACAGCCCCGGCCAACGGGTTGGGTTCTGTACTACTGACGGGTAAGGGCTTCTGCGTGCTGGACGTGCGTACACAGTCTGCAGAGATTGCGCTTTCCCTGATTCGGGATGTGCATCATGAATTTGGTATAGGTGCCAGCAACGAAGGTCAGATCATTCTCTCCCTGGTAGCTGATGAAGCTGTAACGCCAAAAGGGGGCCTTGTAAGGCTCATCACTGACGTAATCCACGCTGCGTGCATCGATCTGCCTGACTCGGTACTGGAAGCTGGGCGTGAGGATGTGGAGGGTCAGGTTTATGCTGTGATTGCGCGTAAGCTTGCTTCGACGCTAGGGCAGTACTTCGCTGACAATCAGCGCATCCCGTTAGCTGTAGCTCGTCATGAAGCCTTGAAAGCACCTCACCTGGTGGGTGATGAAGACTTGAAAAGCTTTTTGGATAAGAAACTCCAGAAGAATGCAGATGTTCTATTCGATGAACTTTACATCTTTGATACGACAAGCACCTACAGAAAAGGCGATTAAAGGTCGCCCTGTAAATCTGTAAATATCTCGGCTAGCACTGATTTGTTCGTTGGAAATTTTAGGCAGATTGTTAGGATTTCCATGGGCTGTCTGTATTCCCATTTGACCTTCGAATAACCCATCTTGAAAATAATCCTGTCCAGCTCGAATAGATTTTCTACAAAGTGAGTGTTGATCTTGTTATTTTCGAATTGGGTGTACTTAAAAATACTATAATAGTCATCCATGTGTTTTAAGAATGCCTTTACCTCTTCAATGCACATTTTCCATTCGGATGAGCCGGGTTTGATTTTTGTGTAAGTCCTAATCATGCTAGTGACAAACATTAGAGATGCACAGGTTTCGATTGGTTGTTTCAGAAAATTGCTTGTGATTATTTGATCAAATGCAGTGCAGTATTTATCCAGCGGGGCGCCTAGTTTCTTCTTAATCCCGGCATACGATTTGTCTTCCGGTGGCGGGACAGAGTTGAAAATTTGATCAAGGATGTCAGCATTCCGATTGGGTATATCTTTTTCATCATCACCGTTTATCCCGGAATCTAAATTTTCCATCATCTGATTTATCGCGTCTTCTTCATATTCGTCTGTCATAATATCCTCATGATATTGGTTGGTATTGAAAGTATTTTCATAAATACTTGTTTATGTTTTGTAGCCATTAAAAAAGCTCTGTATGACTTGGCTTTTTTATTCAGATACGTTTCATTGTATTTGGCGAAAAGGTGCCCGTACCTTTTCAGAAATGGCTCATAACGGATTACTAAATCTTTATGAAGCGTAGGATGCTGAGTCATGTAGTCGGATGGGTATCTTAGCCATTCGGGCTTGTTCACGTAGTGTGTAAAGTACCTTGCATAGTTTTTCTTTAGCAGAAAAACGATGTATTCATTAACACTATTTGGCCTGGCATTTTCGGCCCACTCATCAAATTGGCATAATTGAAAAGCATCAAAGGCCAGCCAGTTTTCTTCATTCGTAGTGAAGTTGTTTAATGATTCTTCGTTTTGAATCTGTGCCCAGTCATGTCTGATTCGGAATCTATGATCCGTACAACGGCTATTAGCTCTGTAGCCACTGACGTTCAAAGCGTCCGTAGGAAAAGCGTATAGAGTCTTTATTAAACCTTTCAGGTCTTTCTCATAGAACCACTTCAAACGAAAAACGAGAGGTTTGTTAGCCAATCGTTGCGAGTAATCGTCAAAGATAAGCGCACTGATTAGGTCATTTCGCGTTGGGCAGTTAGAAAAGAAAAGCAGAAATTCAATTTCTTTGTTGTACTTGTAGAGGATAAAAGGATTACTCAGCTCTGTGTAATTTTTGGCACTATTGATTTCGTCAAGTGTATTGGGCTTTGGATCGAAGTCGAAAGTCTTGCTGTAAAGCAATTCGTTCAAATCATTGATCGGAATCTCTCGACCTTTAGTTAGGCTGGCTTTAAACATAGTGGCATTGTTTGTTTTTTCTTCTCTAATTATACCATTTGATAGCGCCGAAATTTTACTTATAGGATAAAGATAATCAGGTATTAAGCCTGACGATTTTTTCTTTTGTAAATGAATAGGTAGGAGAGGGTGATTGGTAAGGCAATGTAAGCAATTGAGCCACACACAACTTGAGTGACATTTGATCGAGAAATTGCCTCTAGCCAATTGATGAAGCTGAAATTGCCCATCGAATGGCTCATAAATATTGAACAAGATATTAGGATGACAAAGCTTAGTATTATGAATTTAACGAGGCGTTCTATTTTAAAGTAAGTTTTGTATGCTTCAGTTGTAGATAATTTTGAATTTTGCATAATTGTTCAGTTTGTTTTTATAAATTATACCATTTTGTCAGGAGGATTCTTTAAGGAAGACGTTACTAAAATAAGCGAGGTCTTTTAGATTTGATTTAGGATAGTGTGCAAACATCTGACAAGTGGCCGCATCCACTGCGACCATGCAATGCAATTCCCCTAATGGGTTTTCAATTGCAACGTAAAGCTTATGTGTTCGTGTTTCTATATCTTGGGTTAAATCTGCGAATGCTTCGGCTCCGCTTGGAATGTATTTGATGACCGGGGCTTCAAGGTCTTTTATTATTGAGCGTAAACCTTGAAGAAGATCTGTTTGGCTAATCTTGATGGCCGTTTCTGAAGGGCTTCTGTACGGCATGAATTTCCTATACGCTTTACTGTAGTCTTCGTTAGTAAAAGAATCCCAAGTGTCGTAATTCACCACAACCTTGAAAAAGCGGCAAAGGTGTAGCTTCAAATAATCTTCATTAGCTGTTTTGGATTTACCATTATGTGTAATGTCGAATTCAAAGCAGCAGTGGTGTTCGTGTTCGATGCGTATAGCATCTGGTGCTGTAATACTGATGTGTCGTTTTAGTAGCAAGTCTCTTGTGAAATGCACCTGAATCTTTGTAGTGAAGGGTTTTCTTTGGGCCGTGTATATCATCAACTCACTGGGATTTGTTTGATGAAGTTTCGCCAGGGCTTGAATTAGGTTTTGATTGATTGATGGCTTTCCGTTTGCTGTGAAGTCTTGAAATGTTAGTTTTAGTTGAGGATTTAATACGTGGATGTTTGAATTCGTCATGTGCGGGAAATTATTTATTTAACGTATTATACCATTTGAGCTAATCGCATTTGCTATAATGACAAAAACAACTGTGTAAAATATGAATGAATTAAACTTTAACGAACCGCCAGTGCAGATTGATTTACCAGATCTATTCGGAACAGAAAAAACAAAAGAGAACGTCGCGGGAAGAACTGACTCACTGATCCAAGCGTTAAGCTCGATAACTGAACATCGTGGCTTGAATGCATCACTTGCCGCGATCAAGCTCCCAGCACCAGCACCAGCACCAGCACCAGCACCAGCACCAGCACCAGCACCAGCACCAGCACCAGCACCAGCACCAGCACCAGCACCAGCACCAGCACCCATCCTAGCGCCTGCAGTAGCCTCTGTTGAGCCTTCGCAAGGCATCGGGGATGATGAGTGGCCTGTCGTTGTGCCTGACGTGATTGTGCCCCTTGGTGTGAGCGAATCGTATGAGCCTCTAGGCATCGTCCAGGTAGAGGAAGAAGTAAGCTTAGACGTAGCTATAGCAACGCCACCGGCTACGCCAGTGGAAGAGAAGGGCGATTCCCTGGCTGATTACAAGAGGTGGGCTCTTGAATACAAGAAAGAAGAAGAAGCGCTTTTGCGTGATGCTTTTAAAACAGCGCAGATATTAGTCAGTTACGATTTTGACCCAACTGCAACAGAATTTGATTATCTTGAAAATGTGCTGAAAATGGCTTTTATCAAGCGTGGAGTTTACAACGAATGTAGATATGAAATTTCCAAGCGCCTGTTTGATCAATTCATTAGCGAGTGAGCAATGAATTAGAAAAGCCCCAGATAGGGCTTTTTTATATGTCCAGACCTAACAGCTTTCCAGAAGCTTGGACTACAGCTACAGTGTGCGGGAAATCAATAATTAGGCCAGCGGCAATTATTTGAGTTAAAACACGCCCAACGCCATGCCTGCTTGAACCTTTTGATATTTGGTTCAGTTCATTAATACCAATAATAAAGTATATGACACCCAAGGCTTGCAGGGCGCTTATTACAATTTTTAACTGGCTTTCAATACCTCCGGCATACTGTGAGTCAATGATGCTTTTGGCTTTCTCGTAAGTTGGACCAGTTATTTGTGCTGATGCTAGACTCCAGCATGCGTCTTTGTTTTTACCAACCCTTATTTCATCCAAAGCTTCGGCATTCGTGATAAGGCAACCCCCTTTTGATTCAGGGTTTAATGTATGTACAACGACGTCAATGATGGACGTGATATTAAGCAATAAAACGCCAATTAGAAATCCTACCATTGCTTTCCGCACCAGCTTTGGCTTTTCATGTCCGCCTACTTCTGTAGATAGACGCATATCCATGAAAGCATTTAGGACAAGAACTACTCCGATCAAAACTGAAACCTTTACAGCAACCCAAGTTATTATTGATATAAGGTCTAAATATGCGTCTCCATTAGAATTATCTGCCCACTCGTCATAGCCTTCATCATTGTCATCAACCCCGACGAATCCGCTTGATTTTTCTGATATGGATTCTCCGGTAATTGGTTCTGCTTGGCTCGACGGGATGTTTGTTACTGAAATGGCTATGATGGCTGAAAGAATCATTAGCCATTTTTTTATTGTGTTCATTGTTTTTAGAAGGTTTGTTTCTCAAATTATACCATTTTAAAATGTTATAATGGATACAAACAAACAAGCCAAAAAATGAAAAAGGAGATAACAGTTGAAGATGTAAATGCTTTAAAAGCATTTAGTCTTGAGGTTGAAGGCGATCAGTTAAAAAGGTTGTCGATTCTGGTGAAAGTTAGAGTCAAGGGGGATAAGTTTTTAAGCTTTACTAAGAAAATGCAGAAGATAACAAAAATCAAAGTGATGAATTTCAGAACGCCTATATTTATCACTTTCAGTGAGTCAGCAGTTTCTGCGCTCCATGACTTAAGTCTTGAGCTTATCAGTAAGGAGGCTGTTAAATGAAAATAGGGATAAAGAAGCCGTTTAACTATTACGATGATGATTTAGAGCCGATTAAACATAAAAAATCAGATGATGAGATTGACGAATGTTTGAGTCTGGAAATGAATATCTATCTTGAGCGGAAAAAGCATCAAGAATTTAGAGAGAATTGGAAACCAATAAATACAGACCTTTGAGTCTGTTTTTTATTTTTGCTTAATGGTAAATTTGATTAATGTGAAATGCTATAATTCGCTTAACAACAAACTTTACTAAAAATGAATACATATGAAACGATTGAGCTTGAGCTAGAAGACAAGAATAATAATGACTATGTGGCGGGGGTGAGGCTTCACAATCAAGAATCAAAAAGAATCCGGTTAGCAGAAGAATTGGCTCGCTATGATTTGGTTATTGAAGCTGACAGATTAGCTAATTTGTTCTTTCATGATTTTGAAGAAGAATTTGATCAAAATCTGCCTACAACGAAAGATGCTTATCTTCATGCAGTTGGCGAACTGGCTGAAATGAATTTAACTCCTGGTGAGAAGAGGATAATAAGGTTGAAAATCATAGGTGGATAAGGCGGAAGCTTGATGAATTTTAAGGCAGTAGATTTGCTCTACTGCCTTATTATAATTAGAAAATCATGTCTTTGTTTTTTTCTGTCAGCGGAATATCACGTTTTATTTCATTGACTTGTTGGAGCGGTGTTGTGCTTCCGTTTTTGTTTATCAGGTACAGCTTGTTGTCGGAATCCATTCCTAGGTCAAATTCATAAGGTCTATCATCGTCACGATCCATTTTTACGATTTTGATAGCGTTATTATATTTGCTGGGTGTAAACGAACTCACTTGAGTATGGCCCGGTGTCCCATCTACAAAGAATTGTACTTTGATAAACCGTACACCTTTCATATCTGCAGGGTTGCCCGTGTACGTCACATCGTTTGAACCCATTCTTTCAATCGTGTAGGCATATTCTGTTTTTTGCTGGTCAAATTTTATATATTTAGATTTTCCAATTTGGTCTAGAACTTGGTTCCCAAAGCCTTGGATGTCGGCACTGACTTGTCGGTCGTTGTAGTTTTCGTTTTTAGAAAAGCTGGTGTCAGCTTGTACGGCTGTGGCTGTTGAAAACAGCATAGCTGTAAATACTAGACTGCTGATTTGCTTAAACATGGTATGAAATTCCATTTAGAAAGCGTAAGGGCTTTTTTTGTCTTTTCTTGAAACGTGCTTTTTAATTGTCTCGACCTGCTCGAGCTTGGTTGTTAAGGTTGGGCTCTCAATCAAGAATAACTGTTTGTCTTCATTCATCCCTAGGTCAAATTCATAAGGGCGCTCGTCGTTACGGTCCATTTTTACAATGCGGATCGCATTATTATATTTGCTAGGCTTGAACGTGCTGACCTGTTTTGGAAGCTCAAAACCGTCTTTGAAAGCTCTCACATTAATAAAAATGACACCATTTAGGTCTTTAGCATTTCCCGTGTATTGCACATCGTTTGAACCAAGACGTTCAATGATGTAGGCATATTCTGTGCCTTGCAGATCAAATTTCAGATACTTCGATTTTCCTGCTTGATCTAAAATCTGATTGCCGAAACCTTGTATATCTGCACTCACCTGGTCCACCCGATAGCTTTCATTCTTCGAAAAGCTAGTGGCAGCCTGAACAAGGGGCGCAGTGGAGAAAATCAAAGCTGAAAGCACTAGTGTAGCGATTTTCATTTCACGATTCCTTTGATCATCATCGTTATTGAAACGACTGCAATGATGATGAGTGTCCACATAAATACCCGGTCTCTTTGTTCTTGGGTAAATTTGTTGACGAATTTGGTGAGCGCATACAAACCCCAAATCATCGGGATAAGGAGTATGTAGCCCAAGCCACTCTCAAAGCCCTGCGCACCCGCAAACACAATGACGCAGACGAAAAGGTAGATGACCTGGACAAGGTTGCCCTTCAGGCTGACTTCTTTTTGAAAGGTCTCACGCATCTCCCGGCCATGGGCTTTGTCCTTCTCGTTGGCCTGAAAATGGGTTTCGTGCTTCTGGCCGTCATACGACAACCATTTGTCATCCTCATCGCGATCTGCCATTCCCTGAATCCTCAACCATACCGAACGTAGAGCCCCTGACAGACGGCGTGGTGGCCGTCTGATACCTAAAGCGGAGTCTACGCCAGCCATCGTATTCTTGGCAAAAAATCCGATGGCACAGAGCGTTTGTAGACAAGGATTTTTACTGTGAAGTGCTTGTTTGAAATATGTGAACAGGCTGAAAAACTGTGGTGCTTGCAAAAGCGATTAAGAAATACCGCCTAGGGAAGGGAATCACACAAGCGGAGCTAGCCAATCGGTCGGGGTTCGACCCCAAGACGATCAGTCGATTTGAAACGGGCGAGTACGTCCCAACCGTGGAGGCTGTGTACAAATTTGCTGAAATTCTTGGCGTGCCGGTGAAGGATTTTTTTGCTGACCTTGAAGGCGAGATTGAGCAGAGGGCGTTTCTTTTTGAGGTTATCCACAACGCAGATGCTGAAGAGCTGCGGCGGCTCGTTGCGTTGGTAGGGAAGGCTCGCAAGGCATCGAAGCCCTAGCGGAAGGGTAGCCACCATAGCCTAGAACTTTTGAACGCCATAAAAATGGTTCAGCGCTATCAATTCAATCACGGCCACGAAAACGCATAGCACGAGAAATCCAGGCGTGAAAACCCGCTTGCGGTTAGACGAACCGCCGCCTAGACCACTCGGGTCTGAATCACCGGAGATCAGTACGAGAAAGGCCAACCAAGCAATGACCCCTACCTTGCTTTTGAAGCTCTGATTTCGCCATGCCGTCATACGACTTTATTCGAGTAGTGCTTCACTTGGCTCACCGAGTGCGTCTCCAGATTATCGTCAACTTCCTGGAAGGAGCGAGCAATCTCCATTAGCTCGGTGGCACCTTTTTCATCTCCTGCTGATTGCATCCGATTTGCCACGGCAAACAGATCGAGGCCTGCCCACTTGAGGGTGGCCGCTGCTTCTTTAAGATCTTCGCGCAACGCTTGTTTGGGCTTGGTGAGGTGCATGGTGGCGTCCGTACATGTGATTCCTATCTGACGAGTATGACTATAGAGGAAAGAGGAGCTCAAGAACCCGCCCTCATCACTTGCATTTGTCACTGCCTAGGCTCGTGAAGGATGAGTGTGAAGGTGCGTTACGCTCGATGGGTATGTCCCTAGAGCTGAGAGCTAGGCTGATAATGGCAAGGTGTAGCGTATGGACGTGCAGTGAGCTAGCAAATGATATTGATCGCAGTGATCCGGTCCGCGTCATGGGTGTTCGCTGTTTCGATGGTCTTGTATGAAACCGTGGGCCTGATTGCTGATTAAAGCGAAGCCCCTAATTCGCTATACCTCCGGGGCTTCTATTCTCACCTGCGTGATTGCATGGAAGTGACAACTGCTAGAGAGCGGCCAAAAGCTGACAGCTCCCACACGGATCAGTAGGCTCACCTTGAGGTATCGAGGTCTGCAGAATAGCTGTACCTACTACGGCCTATTGCAGCGAGCTCGAATTGGCCATACCCTATCGTTGGTTTTGGAAGCCCCAGCCTCCCCCATTGCACACCAGTGCACGGTTAATGCCTTCCCACCCTCTGCTATCGCGGGGGGCGCGACACACTCATGCTAGGCCCTAAATCAACTCGATCTAGTGTCTGTAATAGGGGGAACCAGATGCACATGGGTCGATTATCTGGTGCCTCGTATGTCCGCGATTTCTTCAAACGATGTAAAACTGCTGTCGCATATCCTCCACTCCACATCAAAAGCTCTGGGCCGTCCCAGCAATCTCGCGACAAAGCGTGAAATGCTCAGCAGGCTGCTCGGCTTCAATGACTGGAATGGGGCATCCGCAATGTTGCCCAACCACACGCCCGGCAATACCCATGTTGGCATTGCCTTGCTCGAAGTTCCGTCCGCACTTCCGAAGACGTTCATAGCCACCGGCATTGATGCTCCATGGCGGCTGCCTGAAAAGGTGCGCAATCATCTGACCAAGCATTCCTTGAACCCCGCAGGTTTCACTGTGCCCAGTTGCTCAAGGCCTGACCCGGAAGGTGATGCGATACCTCGATACTGGAGTTATGCGGTCGCGCTGGCACCTGGGAGCATCACCGAGCACAAAGTGCCATTGGGTCCGCACAAACCCGATTACAGCCGCTTGGATCACACCCCCTCCGTGATGACATTTACCAATCCACAGGGCGGCGTCGCCTTCAAGCTCACAGTCTGGTGGATCACCCTAGATCCAAACACCGGCACTGCGACGAACTTCACCGGCGCAATGTCACGGCCTCTCTCCCACACATTCATTGAATCAATTACCGACCGCGTACCTGATCTTCGCCAGGCTTATTGCTTGGTCAACAGCCGGCAAGCCGGATTTTCCAGCGCGGTCGTAAGGTGTAATGAGATGGGTAGCGAGCTGGAAGTCGTCAAACATCTTCCCTACATGACGGAAGTCGAGGCTTGGGCACAACTGGCACCTTACAACAACGTACTAGGCCTATCTCTTCTGGATGTAGCGGACATCACCGACGCATGCTTCAGCGCGGACAATGATGATATCGGGGAGACCTGGTGACGGTCGTTGCGTAATTGCGCCAGTCTGCCGAGCCTGTTGCTTCCATATTGACCACCAATTGCATCTGCCCTGGACGGTCCCAGCCAATGGTGACCGTCAGGAACCGGCCCGATTGCAGTCCTTCAGTGTCTGGCTGACGCACTCCTCCTGAGTGGCACACGTTGACACCGATCAACTACAACAGTTGGCCAGCGAGAATGCAAATGACTGGTCAAGTCCGGTGCAAACGGGTGGTCAAGTGAAGTGCAATTTCCCACTCACCACCATCCCTCAATGAAAGCGAGCGTAGCGTGACGGTATCAAATTGACCAGTGGGTGCCAATCATCCCTACGTTTCTTTAGGAAGCGTTGGACGGTGTGCATAAGTGGTATCCCTTCCGGTAAAGTGTCCCCGCCCGATAATTGGATCCGGGCTCTACACCATGGAGTTTTTACGTGAAGTCTTTTAGCAAAATCATCGCTTCTGCAGCATGTGGTTTGGTTCTCGCGGGTTGCACCGGCACCGCCATGAAAACCCAGCAGTACGACAGCAGCCAATACACTATCGTTGGCCACAGTGAGGCGAGCGCCACTGGCCTGATGCTTTTCGGTCTGATCCCTATTCGTCAGAACGACCGTTTTGTTCGTGCTCAGAGTTCCGCGATTCAGGCCAAAGGTGGCGATGCCCTGATCAATACTCAGGTGCAGGAAAAATGGTTCTGGGCTTGGGTTCTGAACGGCTACACCACAACCGTATCCGGTGACGTGATCAAGCTGAAAACTGCCAAATAAGCAGCGTTCGGTTTCAGGGAGCCCGGTTTGCCGGGCTTTTTTGTTTCTGACGGTTGGGAAATGACTGCGTGTCAGGGGGAAGGGGTTTAGGCTGCTGTCTGGCCATCTATGTCGATCAGATGCCCAGTCTATTAAAGTAGACAGGGAGGCTTGCCGATAAACCAAATCATGGCACGATGCTGGCACAAAGGGATCGTGGTGCGGATTGGTCGGTAGGGAAGCTAATGGAATTTCTAGATATCTCTAACAATTTTGTAGAAGCGCTGCGTCGTGCGATGCGCGTCGGCGGTACCGATAGCGACGGGAATTTGGAAGGAATGACCCAACTTCAAATGAGCGAAGAGTCGGGCGTCGGTAGGTCAACTATTGCAAAATATCTTTCAGCAAGTAAGGAAAATCCCGCTAACCCTACATTAGATGTGCTATATCGATTGGCGGGCACACTAGGGCTACCTGTAGCTTTTCTTTTAATGTCAGCCGATGACTGGGTTCGAATTTGCCACGCCATAGACTATCTGAATAGAGTTGAAAATGACGGGCGATTTTTGAGATTTTCGAAACAGCTTACGTCTCCTGAAAGTAGATCAAGCAATGTTGATATTGCTGAAGCTGGATTGTTAATGGCTCAAATGCTGGGACTGATTCCGAAAGAAGATGTTGATGCTGAAAGCAGCAACTTGAATAAAAGAAGAACTTCCATCGCAGCGACTTGCTCCGCGCCGCCTATGGCAAATATGAACGCCCGATATCGCCCCTCGATTCTGACAATATGTTCAATTATAGGGGCCTCGTCGCCTCGCTTATGACAGGAAATGCCATGACTGAATTTTCGAATTTTATGAAGCAACCTCATGACCTTATGAGCTTGTTAAGCGTTTCAGATGTTGATGATCTTAATATTTTGGTCGATTACATTACTGATAAAGGCGCTGGACGGTTAATGTTAGATGGTGACACATGCAAGCGCTTAATCGCGTGTCGTGATAAAGGCAGTTATAGCGACTTTGATAGGATGGCAGTAGCGAATGAGATTTGTGGTTTCGGCGGAAATACGATAGCCAATACTTACCGCAATGTCAGAAGTAAGATATTTGATGGGTTTCTAGATAAAATTCTCCCTGAAGCCGACTACGTTGTAGATTATGATGAAGTCGTTAGGGATGTTGCTTCTCATATGAAAGTCAACTTCAACAAGAGCGATGATGTTCTTGTAATTGAAGATGGCCTGTTGAAGAAAATTCTGAGAGATTCATTTGAAAAAATGACACCGGAGGAGCGTCAGGCAGTTCTGGATGAGCTTGGGGTGACAGATCTTTCGCTGCTTGGACCCACCGCCACCGCCGCCATGCTTGTAGCAGGGAAAATGGCAGGCTTCGCGACCTTTAAAATTGCTTTGATCGTTGCTAACGCCGTGGCGCGCAGCATCTTGGGCAAAGGGCTTTCATTCGCAACTAATCGTCTGATCACTAAATCGATTGGGGCTGTATTGGGGCCAATTGGCTGGGTAGTCACCGGTCTATGGACAATCGCGGATCTTGCAAGCCCAGCGTATAGAGTGACGGTCCCATGCGTGGTGCAAATTGCGTATATGAGACAAAAAGCTCTAATGAACGCAACCACCGTCGAATGCAAAAGTTGCAATGTCCCGAACCCTCTTAGCAGCAAATTTTGCGCTTCATGCGGTGCCGGACTGAAATAGCGCGTTGATGCTTTCGATCTGCTTCAGATTTTCTGATATCAGTTATTTGGAGCAGGTCTATAGCCTCATCACCGCTAGGATGCCATTCGCCAGGTAGTCTCCGTTAATGACACCAGTCAGCTTCACCGGCAACCCTTACCCGTGCTTATCCACGGCATCAACGCTGCAGTTTCGTTGACGAACAGCCCGTCACCTGTGGATAAATCAGGCAAACAAGCGTTGATTTATGCTTTGGCTCAAAGCCGTGATCAATCATGCAGCGTTGCGCTTTGGCTGTATCTCCAATGCTTGCAACGTCAAGATTTGCTCCCAGTGGTTTGGCATAACCGCATGCATACATTACAGGTAGGGCTTCACTATCATTGGCTATCTGGACTGAGAAATGCGGTGATGCCCCCGCCTTGCGCCAAGTTACTTGCATGCGTTCATCCCTGCCAGAATTCGGCTTTATAGGGTGAAATGCTTCGTCCTCCACAAATGGCAAAGCCTCGAGCTGGGACAGGCTTAGAGGATGTCCCTGCCTCTCTTCGACGCAGGCGGGCATGTCTTTCATAATGTCACAGTATTCAAAACCGTCTTTTCGGATGAAACCATGACGTTTCATACACTGAAATTGCAGCACCTGTTCGTTGATTGGCAAATCCGTTATCGAAGTGCCTACCGGGTCGCCACATTCTGTCATTGCGGCTTTGACACCCTCAACAGAGGTAGAAGGGCGTTTCCACCGCGTAAATTCTGGTGATGGCGGGCAGCCGGTCAGTAAAAGAACCGTCGCGATAAGGGCTGGAAAGGTAATGATGTGAGCTTTGCGGAACATGATAATCCTTTAGGTACGTCAGGCTCCCCGACGCCTAGATTCTTGGGAACTTGTGCTTACGGCATCAAGCACGCCACTGAATGTAAGCAGAATGGTATCCCCTTTATGGACCTTACCGAAAGTCGACCGTTTACAACAGAGTTGGCCGATTGCCGCCTGTAGTGAGGGGCAGCAAGAACCCAATAGCTGCCATTCGTAACCGTCGAAAATTGGCTGACAAGGTTTGACGGTTCTGGAGTTGACTAAAAACTAAAGCTCATAAGGGCTGCCGGCTATTTGGTGGAGTTAACCCAAAGTGGAAGACAAATGGATACCGAGAATGATTAGATTTTCCCCTCAAGTTCACAAACAATATCACTAAGGCTAGTGCCAATAATCAAATTATCTCGCCGCCAAACACCGCCATTTTTTGATTTTTGCACATAAAGATGATTATCTTTTTCGAGAATTCTAAAAGAAATAGTAGGGGTGATCAAAACTGGGCGTCCTTCGATTACTGACCAATCTGGGATATTATTTTTGATATTATTAAGGTGAGTATGAAAAGCAGAAGCAGATGCAAATCGTTTTTCTGGATTTATATGGGTAGCTTTTCTTATTGTTCTCTTAAGGACATCTGGAACCCAAGGGGGGAGCGTAGAGAGATCAAGAATCTTCCCGCGTTGAATACGCTCTTTTATGCACTTGTCAACAAAGATCGCTTGATCAGCTCTCGACGAAAGCAAATCATGCTCACGCCTTTGTCTCTGACTTAGCCACGCCATTTCTTCATAGGGCAAATAGCCACCCAAGAGTTGATAGAGCATTACCCCGCATTGATACAGATCGCCTGCGAACCCGTAAGACCCTGCCTCAAGAGACTCCGGTGGTCTATAAAGAACAGCGTGGCTTGATGCAGGTATTGAATCTAGATCTTCGGGTATATATTTAATTGATCCAAAGTCGCCGATGATCGACCTACCATCATCACCCACGTAAATGTTAGAAGGTTTCAAATCTCTATGTAGATATCGCCGCTGGTGTAAATGAACAACGCCACACAAAACTTGCCTAACTCGCTCAACCGCTCGCAGATTGCTGTGTTCAGTCTTTTCTAGCACATCGTCAAGATCGCCATCCAAGCGAGGCGTAACAAAATATGCCCACTCCCCGTCAAGAAGGCCGGCACTCTTTACCGGCAAGATATTTGGCGCTTCAATCAACGCCAAAGTACTGGGTTCAGCATGATACTTAATGTTTCCTCCCCAGTAGTAAAACTTTACAGCTACTTCGTTATTCAGTATTCGATTTCGGCCGAAAAATAAATAACCATTTGCCCCCTTGTTTCCTTCTCTCGTAAATATTATGTCTTTACTCAAAAATCTGAGCTGATCCTTTATTTGCCGAGGAGCACCGACGGTCTCAATTAGTATCCCAGTCATAGGCCCTGCTTCCGAATGTAAAAAGCAGCGGCTTTGAAGGCGTCTTCCTGATATTTTCTAAGCCCGACTGGCAAGTTGAAAGGAACTTTTTTCTCAGATGCAGACATTCCTTGACCGGTCACAAATGTGACCTCTGAAACTCCATTTAGCTGGATAAGTGATTCCATCTTGAAGGATACCGCACCAGCAGCCATCTTTCCCTTTTGAGGACGCTTCTTTATAACTACTAGCTCGACGTTGTGCTGTCTTACAAAATTCTGAAATGTCTCAAAAAATGACTTTATGTCATCACTAGATTCGTCATCACCAAGTTTGATTTTTTGTGACTCATTTCTAAGAAACACATAGTCCGCATTGGCTTTTTCCAGCAGCACGATTACTGCTTCAGAGCCTGCCAATTCCACGCCGCATATTTTGTCCATAACATCCCTTTAGATTTCAAATAAATTCTGCATAGTTGTACAATTTACAAGGCTAGCAGGTGGCCATCAGCTCGTCCATTTTTGTCTCTGAGTACCTAACTGGGGTTTCCCCGACTCCTCTGGCGAATGGCAGAAGCGATAAGAAGCAAATTGAGCGCTTCTGCCTATCAGCAGATGCGTAGCACGGCTGTTTCGGCTATTTTCTGTCCATGGTGAGAAAAAGAAAACGGCCCATAACGGCTCTCAAGGAACAAAGATAATTCCTTACTAGCCAGGCCTCTTCCCTTTTCCATGCAACCTCGATCGAGCATTCATCGGCATCCCCTGCGGTAATGTGGCTGGGAATAATAGTTTCCAAAGCGGCCCCAGCAAGGGGGGCGTATCGTAATTTCAGACATGGGGCCTAAAACGTAGTATGCAAAGCAATACAGCGAGTGGTATTTTTATACCAAAGCACCGACGCTCAAGATCGGCAAAACAAGAATCATTAAATGCTTTAGGGAGCTAGGATGGAAATCAAGTCACGGCTAGTTTTTCTAGATACCAATATTTTTGAAAGTAAAAATTTTCAGTTTGATAATCACAGTCTAAAGGCTTTTAAGAAGCTTGTTGACGATGAGGAGATTAGGCTTCTCATAACCGATCCTACAATTCAAGAAGTTAGGCAGCATATTAGAACTAAATCTGAGGAGGCGGTTAAAGAAATAAAAAAAGTAAGGCGCTCTGCGATGCTGCTACGCAATACTCCTGATTTTGCTGTGCATGGGATATTTGAGGAATTAACTGTTGAAGCGGTAGAGGATAGGCTATGCAGAAACTTCGACGAGTTTTTACACGGGGATAATGTTGAGCATGTCACGATTGAAAATGTGAGCGCATCGATAGTTTTCGATATGTACTTCAATCTGAGAGCGCCTTTCGCAAATGGCGAAAAGAGAAAAGAATTCCCTGACGCCTACGTGCTTTTAGCGCTGGATGAACTTTCAAGAACGCGGGGCTGGCCAATACACATAATCACAAAAGACAAGGATATGTTCAGGTTTTCGGAGACTCACTCCAATCTAATATGTAGTGAGTCCATAGATGTGCTAATGGATTCGATAAATAAAATAATTTCCATAGAACCTTCTGAATTTGCCGCTACCGCCTTCATGAAAGTACGTGACGAAGCTATAAAGCGAATAAGTGATTCTTTGAATGATATCACTATCGATATAATTGACTTTGGCAGATACGATGAGGCCTCGCTTGAAGATGTAAAATTTAGAGACCTAAATCTGGTTGATAGTAATTTAATTTCCGTCGATAAAGAATACTGTACCTACAGCCTATTATTTTCAGTTTCTGTCGATACAGTTGAAATAACTAAGGACTACGATAGAAGCCCATTTGATCGAGAGGATGATAGGTATTTCTTTGTTCTTGAAAGTATTCATGCAAAATCATTTCGAGCTAACTTTTCTGCTGAGTTGGTAATAGGCTATTCAGATAGAATTGATCACTCAATATACATTGAAGAGATAATTGCGCCGGATGTTATACCGCTATTAGACCCCTATGATCATGAAGTCAGACACCTTGATGTTAACGGTGACTAACATTGAGCCATGTTCAGGATTATCTACCTAAAAACCTCAAGATCCTGGCACAGCTTCAGCTGCATTCATCTTTGAAGCGTCCCACCAGACGAGGCCGGGCGGCCGATGAGAAACATCATGTCTTACCCGGTTTGCTAGGTTGACGTATAGGGCCTCTAGGCTTACCGAATGCTAAAGAACCTGGCTGATCCGGCTTTTCCTGCTCTGTGTCCGCAGGAGCTGAATGCGTTGCAAGGGCTGGCTTTTGATCTTGCGCAGCAAGTGCCGGCACATGGGCTGGTGGTTTTGCCGGTGGTGCGTCCTCCAGGGTTATCCCTGCTCTTATGAGGATGCTGTCCATCTCGTTGGCCGAAAGCTGCTCATCCTTGCGTAGGTCGTCAATGACACGCTTCTTCACTGCCTTCGGCAGATCGTTCAGATTTTGGACGTAGGTGAAGTCCTGGAAGGGTATCCCCTTGTGTATGCCATAGAGGAAGCCATATAGCTTCGGTCGGGCATCAACCTCACGATCCATTCTGTTGTTCGTTTGTATGAACACCTTCTTCGATTTGTTGGTTGGGTTTGTTGCTCTCATGGCTACCGCGTCCCTCACGCGCTGACGGTTAGCTACCACGAGCTTCTTGTACTCTTTGTCCATCATTGAATCTGCTTCTCTGACAAGCTCCGGGGATGGGGTGTAGTCCAGAAGCGTCGTGCCGCAAATGCGGGATGCAAGGTAGAGATTCGCTTGAGTCCTTGGGTTCGGCTCCCCTGTGCAGCGTATCTTGGCGTGGCCTCTGGCAACGTGGATCGACATGGTGATGAGTGCCGAATTCAGGTCAGTCTGGTAGGTCTCTACGGCATTCCCAACGATTGTGCATACGTCTCTTTGGTTGAATTTCGACACAACGGTGTTCCCCACGATCATCTGCTTGGTGATTGATGGGCCGAATCTACTGTTCTCGTTGAACCGTGTGATGAAATCCTGAAGGCTTTCAGAGTTGTCTATGAACCTGAACTTGATCTTCTTCTTCCTGCCGTCCCCAATGGAGATTGAGCCGTTCGCCGTGGCTTCTGTGACCTGCTTTTGAATGTTCTGCTTTTTGATCATCTGGTAGAGGCTGTTGATTGATTCGACCTCATCCATGTCGATTTTCAGCTTGTTATCAATGATGACGCCGGATTTTTTGGCAGAGATTTTGAAGTCGAATTCGTCCAGGTAGATCGACCAACCGCTAACCTTACGTTCGCCACTTTTGTTTTTGCTGATGTTCGGGACCAACCTAGCGCCGAGTTCTTGGTACAGTTTTTTGTTCAGCTCTTCAATCCCATCGCTCATGTCGGTGGCGTTTATTAGCGCCGCTGCTTTTGAAACGATCAGGGACACATCTGTTTTTGTTTGATTGGCTTTGTATTTGTAAGCTGCATGCAACTCAAGCACACCCTTTGTTTGATGGGGGAGGGTGTCTATAGAAAGGAAGTTATCGCTATAATCCTTGTGTTTGATCTTGATGTGCTGTTTTCCATTAAGGTAATCATCCACAACCTCAAAACCACTGTCCTGGAGGGCTTGTGTGAATTGTGGATAAGAGAAATTCTGCCCGATGAATTTCGAGGTGATTGACTCAATACTATTTACTAGCTCAACGTCTTTACCAAAGACTTCTCCTGTATTTGGGTTTGTTGATACATCAATAGTTTTAGCTCGGTCTTCATGCTCCATCTGTAAAAGGAATGGATACTTCTCTTCAAGGCGGAATTTTACGTCTCTCATTTTTTTGATTATGCCGCTGTGTTTTTTGCCACGGAAAAAGCTAGGTCTATACCCATCCAGTCTACGAGTAGACATTAGGACGTGTACGTGTGGATTCCCGTCTTTCAAATGCGGAACAATCATGTATTTAAATGCAATATCCGTTTTGGAATTAGACAGCTCAAGTAAAGTTTCTTTGGCAGAATTGATAAGGAATTTTGCTTTTTCTTCGTCAGTTTTTAGTGTGGCTAGCTCGTTGTCTGTACAAGAAACGATGAACGAAAAAGCATCCGCTGCTTTGGAGGAAGACTTTTTACCTTGGTTAGAATGTTCCATGAATTCATGTGCGCAAGTAGTTGCAAATTTTAACGTGTATTTCTTTTCTTCAAAGTCGTTTTTAAAGAGGCCAAGCTTCTTCATTTTGTATGGTGAATCTAACTGTACGTCCAGATTAGTTTCTGCGTATTGGGCTCCTACGTGAGTGTCCATTCCGTCATCGTTTATTTTTGGGAGATACAGGTATGCAACTGCTCCTTTGATCCTAACCTTTCCTCTTATTTCAGGATCAGAGGATTCAACGTACTCAATTTTTGCGTTTGATGTAATGCTTGCGAATTTAAGTTTAAGCGGTGCGGCAATTATCATTTTTACTCTCGTATTCTTATCGTTTTATTATTCCTATATTTCATGTGTAAAAGCTCCAACGCTTTTGATGCTTCAAGCATTGTGCGAACCAACAATTCTTTGTAGTCCTTTCCGATTTTCACAAGCTCATTCACGTCTCTGACGCGTCGATTCAGAAGGTCGTAAATGCGCTTTCTTTCGACGAAGAAGGGGTGCTTTGAGCTAACCCCAATCTTGAATATCTTGGCTTCTTCGATTGCCCTCACAATTTGAGTAAATGGATCGTCATCGTGTTTAAAAAACCAGTATGGTTCGTCCTCAAGCAGCGCAGATAGGCGCGTTTCGCTCTCCGTATAAAGCTGGCTACTGCGTAAGAATTTGCGCTTGGCTACGGCCTCCGTACCAGTCGTTTGCTCAACGTATTCGACGTGGACATACGTGAATTTTTCACTGAGCAGGTTCACCTTGACGTGATGCTTCAGGAGCATCGTAAGCACGTTGGGGAGCTTGACTGTCTTGCCTTGCTTAGATGTGTACTGCTGGCCTGCACAGAGGTTGAAAAGCTGCTGGATGTTGCTCTGATTCCTGTTGAACGTGTCCTTTAACGCCGCAACGCTTTTCTGATCCTTCAGAGGAATGTAGATGTCTTTATCCCTGTGGAGATTGGTCAGGAAAAGGCTCACGCCTTTCCTGTATTTGGCCGTTATCTCGATCTCATTCACGATCTCTGGAAGGCGTGTGTAACCACAAGCAAAACCTAGGTTCTGCAGGTCTGCTTTGAAGCGTTCTGAACACCTGAACTGGAGATACCTTTTCATGGGTCAACCCTCACTGATGGGGGCTGTTATTCGTTGTGTGCTGCGGCTGAAGTTTTGTCCTGAAGGCTTCTCTTAACTTGGCAGTGTCCTTGATTGAAGTCAGGGCCTTCATTTCTTCGACAAACTCTAGTGCTTCTATTACTGAGATCGAATATTCAATAGCGCTCATTTCTGACGCGATTTTTCCTCGGGCTTCTGTTTTTAACTTTTTTATAGACTCCTTTCTTTCAAGCAATTTGGTTTTGTTGTCGTAGGATTTTTCAGCCCTGGCTTTTGCTTCGTCAGTGGAAGATTTCTTCAGTAGGGTTTCACCGAATTTGTCTCGGCTTGCGCGAATGGTATTAGCCTGATCTTCAAGTTTTTTTATTTCCGAAGCTAGCGTTGTGAACTCGTTTTGTTTTTCGATAATGTCGTCTTTTAGTTCAGAAATGGTTTTTGTGATTGTCATTTTTTATGTTGTTTGTTTGTATCTATTATAGCATTTTTAATTTCGCAAGTTGTTCTGTTGGATTTCATTTGTAGAGTGTAAATAAAAACAACACTTGCAATTATCCAAGCGATGATTTTGTCAAAGTGATTGACTGCTGCAATAATTAAAATAATAGTTAAAAGTACGAATGTGGTTTGCAGTTTTAAAAGGTTGAGTAAATCATAGTTGTAGATTAGGGCTCTTTGCTTAACCGGGTTCATAAGGTAGAGATATTTGTAGTCCAAGATGGCATTGTCTATTTCGAGTTTTGAAGAGTTTAACCTTGCGAGGTTCATAGCCAATGGTGTGTATTCCTCGGCCCGAGCTTTTACAGATTTAAAGAGTGCTTTGCGTAGTTTATGGGGCTGCGTGCTCTCTATTTCTTTAAGCACGTCACGAATGTTGTCTTCTACAGAGTTTCTGTATGTGATTAAGATTTTGTAGGATTCTTTGGAGCGTAATTTTTTGCCAAGCTTTATAAGTCGAAAATAGTTTTTTAGGTGTGTGGTTATCATGGTGAATAGAGATTGTTGTACTTTAGATTATAGCATTTCAGTAGCGCACTTTATTCTATTGATGCCTTTTAACATGCTTTCACTTTTTTATTGGTTCATGTCTGATTTTTGTCATCACTGATTTAATGAAAGCCTTATAGAATGCGGTATCCAAACAAACGGAGTGCGCTAGATTGTTTTAATTGACTTGTCAATTAACAACCTGACCTTGCCTGCTGTAAAAAATGCTTAAAAATAGCTTTATTGAATAACCAATACTTACCCAATGGTGCATAGCTCTTGGTGGAATCCCCGCTGTCGTGGTCATCCGAAGGGGGTAGGGGAGTGAGTGAAGCATACGACCGCTGCGCAGCCGGAATCTTCTCGGCAAGCTGATGTGTTGGCCGTAGCTGGATCGGCTGTGTCTGGATGGTTCGTGTACGTTGTACAGAAGCGGTAAGAGCTTTTAGTCAGATCCATTGATAGGCAGAAATGGGTGCCGCTGGTGTGCCCTTGGATCGGCTGGTGGGAGGTGTGGTTGGCTCTGTTCCAGGGTGATGAGAGATGTGCTGTCGGTGTGCCATTACCTTGGGTAGAATGCATGCCTCAATCAACGTGATAACAAGGACCGTTAATGAACGCATCGACCTGTCAATGCAAGAGGAAAGAATGGCTACCTGTGAAGATAGACAACGCCAGAATTTGGTATTTAGATAACTTTAAGGTTTCTATTTATCCCTTCGTTCTGGCCCTCATCATAGCCGCCATTTTTACGAAGCTACATGCTATAGAATTTGTTGATGAGAATAAAAGTCTGGTAAATCTTCGTTATGGAGCGGTAGGCAGTGCTTGCTGTGTATTATTCGCAACCATTGTCAGATTAATTACTAATGAAAAACTTTTGAAGTTGGTTGTTAGGTTTTTATTGTTTGTTTCTAATATAGCCTCTGATATTGCCTACGGTGCTTTAGGTTTTTTTGTCAGCAGCCAATACCTCTCAGAAACGCCTCACCCTCAATTAGCCTGGTGGTTTTTTGGTGGCCTGTTATATTGGGTGCTTATTAACTTTTTATATATCCAAACGAACAATAAAAATGCCACCCGCACCGACCTTATAATATTAGCAGGGGTATCTATATTTTTTGCTGTGGCAACACCGATTGCTCTTATCTATCTCATGAATAAATAAAAATGAAAACTTTTAAAAAATGGTGGGGAAGCATCTGTGAATATCCATGGATTTCGGGTGTCATAGGTGTTGGCCTATTGTTCATTTTGGTTATCTTCATTACCTATGGGGTAAGCCTTGGGCCTCGCTCACATGACCACACGGCATGGAGTAGTTTTGGCTCGATGCTGGCTGGTGTATTCACGTTGTTTGGCACCACTGCAACCATAGCCACTCTGCTGTTCCTGAATGCTCAATTTAAGGAGCAGCAGAAGGTCACGGCGAAACAAATTGAAGCTGTGACATTCGAGCAATACGTGAACCATCGAAAGCTGTTTTTTGAGCGGTTGAAGGAAATTGAAGAGAGTCTAGAGGGTAAGATAAAATTCAAGAATCACGACAACCTCTACCACAATATTTTTCCTCAGAACTCTCCCCTGCAATGCTTTTTCACGGTGGAGATTTTGGGTAGTGGCAGTGGGACGGTTGGCGATTTGTCTGACATGTATTCGAGCCACCTTCTACTCAAAGCCATGCTTGAAAAATCACAATGGTTTGTTGGTGAGGCTGATAACCTCGTAAGGCATTTAATGATGATGCCCAACTCACTGAGCTTCCGTCATGTAGAGGATGCTTTTGATGGTGATATGGAGCTTGATGGTCATAATTTTGGGATTAACATCTACTCGATGAATGAATACGTGTATCGTGTTACGAACATCTTGAATGCATTTCTTACCTTCACTGGTAATTCACCAGTCCCTAGCATTGTTCATCGTGCCGAAAGCTACGAATTGCGAAAAGCCCTGATGCAGAATTTTGATGGGCGCTATGCTGCAAAGCATGGGCTTGTTCCGATCAAAAAAATTAAAATGATTGATGAGCTGGCTAGGCTTCATTTCTGGATTGATCAAGCCAAGGATACAGCCGGTCAGCGAATGTTCTTAGAAGCTTGGCAAAAGCTTAATATTCTATTCAGTTCGAAGCTGAAAGTTAACGAGCTAAAAGACTCGCGAGCCTATAAAAAAATGATTCAAAAGTTTCTTGATGAACTGCATTTAGTAAGGGAGAAGGTTTCACTTAACTCTTATGAGTTTACGGTCGTGGATGAATATTTTACTAAACTGGGAGAGATTGAAAGCGGCTTAAATAATTAATTTCGAAAATATATCTCCTTAAAGTCAAGTTTGAATTTTCGGCTTGGTATAATTCGCTTATAAAACAAACTTTACTAATTATGAAAATTACAAAAACCCAAGTAATGCAATTATCAGTTGTATCTATTTTTATCGGATTTATCTCGATTAATAGTATTTTTAACGGAGCAGCAGAAAGAATGGGGCTCGTATCTAACGCTATGGTTGCTGCTTTAAAATATACGCTTCAAAACCTTACTAGTTTTCTGGATGTATTTATTTACCCGGCGTCAATATTCTGCATTCTTGGTTTCGTTGTGGTGTATGTTCCAATTTTGTTTTTAAGCTTTAGGAATGGCCGTCATTCCTGATAAATTTAAGCAATAATAAAGCCGCCTTAACTGGCGGTTTTGTTTTTATGAAATGGTATAATGGGAGCATAAACAAACTTTACTACAAATGAAAAATCAACCAACCGATTCCGAAATCAAAAGTCTACTGCACGTAAAAAGGAATCTCCTTGAGGGTGTGGGAATGAACCTTGTCCGCGTCCTACCCATTGCCGTTATGGGTGGCTTCGTGATCAAAACGATTATTGCTTTCTTCCTCAAAGAACCCTTCAGTACAAGCTTCGCCTTCTATCTATTCTCCTTGGTATTTTTAATCAGCTTACTAGGAGTTTCCTCCCTAGCAATGCTAAGAGCCAAATGCGCCAAAAAGGATGATGGCTATGAAGGCGGGTTTACTCCAGCTCTCGCGCTTTCAGGCAAGATCCTATCAAGCAATATCCTTGCACCCGGCCAGTACGTGGCACAGCACAAAGCAATCATCAAAGACGGCGCTGTGTGCTTCCTGGTGCCCTCTGTGATGCTCGCCATAGCCTTTGCCCTTCACGTACCCGTAGTGGTGAGTCTCATCGTCCTGGGTGCCGCTGTAGGCTTGTGGTCTGCCCAGCTCAATACGATCCAAGCTAACGCATATGAAGAGGTCGAAACTCTCACCAGAGGTTGATTGCTAATGGAGTTCAAAAGGTCGCATTTAAGCGGCTTTTTTATTGAGAGATTTTCTATGTCTTAAAAGCCATTCGGCAAATGGTATAATTAAGAAAACAAATCTTAAACTTAATGCGTCAATTCAAAATTCTGTTCGCAATGCTTTTTCTTCTGTTAATTGGCAACCAAGCCCAAGCTCTCGAATATTCAAATATTTGTGAAGTGATGAGGACAGCAACACCTCAATCCAAGGGGTTGGCTTCTCAGATAACACAGGGCATGTTCGCTTGTGATGCCGATCAGGGGGTAAGCGTACTTCTAGCTTTAGAAGGTACTAATTCTGCTGCTGTTAAAGCGATCAAGCCGATTCTTGTAAACGCTGGTCGTACTGATGCCAGCTTCTCAAAGCCTAGCCCTTTTCTCGATTCAATGACTACATATTTAACCAATATAGGTTTGGGCGTAACTGGTTTGATTGCTGTTTTTCTTATTTGGAAATTTTTATATGACAAGGCCAAAACCGGTAGCCTTGAGGCTGCTATCAAAAATAATACTGTAAGAATGATTGCACTGCTTCTGCTTTTCTGTCACCTCATCATTGTGAGCGTTGTAATGTTGTTGTTTGCAATATTTGGATTCATGGTCTCGAATAAGCATGCACTTTCTACTGATTTAGAAGAGCTTGCCAAGTCTGAAGATTATAATGTGGTCAGACCAGAAGAGAAGATGGTTTTCTCTGCAAATATCGAGAGGATAAACGATATAGCTACTGAAGATGTAAGGACGATAGACGCAATGTTTGCTAATAATCGTGTGGCATTTGGGGAAGCCGGGTATACAAGAGGTGAGATACTTAAAATTTCTGCTGACGCCGGTTTAAAGGTTTCGAAGGATAAAAGCTGGGGTAGACCCAACGTAGACGCAACCACCAATTGGAAGAACATTGTTCATTGGCTCAACGAAGTCAAAGACTATTCGATGAAAAAGTCTGCTGACCATTATCCCTTCAAAGACCAAGTGCTTAAAGGTTATCCAGCTAGTTTTGGTAAATTCATCATTGGATCGAATGGTGCTGACGTTGAGCAATTGACTGGTGAGAGTCTTAATGACGGTACGATGAGGTCTATGTTTGAAAAGGGGGCAAAGACTAGCAATGAAATGTTAGGTGGATCTTCTACCTACCTGAAAAATACTGGTACGTTAGGTCGTAAGTATTACGCTCAAATCATGGATGACAATTTCCAAACGAACTCAATGAATGTTGTTGATGGTAAGTTCGATGCAGAAGAGCAAGCCATTGTTGATGATGCTTATACTAAATCAAAAGAAGTGATGGGTATTTTGAAGCTTGACGAAATTGGAGTCAGTACGTCATCAGTTGCTGAAGTGATAAAATCGAAATTTGCATCGGGATTTCTTTCAGCGTACATGGGCCACGACTTTGATGCTGATGGTGCTTCATTTCAAAACATTATTAACTATTTTAAGAACACGATTGTAAAAGCCAAACTAAACGAATACTGCACTGATACATGGTCTGAGCATGAATCCTCAAGGCGTGCGATAAAGCAATACAATGAATTACCTAATGACGTGAAGGGTAGCAAATTAAACCGTGACCAAGGATGGGATTCAATCTCTGATTTTGACATGCAGTGCGCGACCCTTAACCCAACCTCATTGAGAATTGAGATATTGGGAAGCGAAAATCAAGCTGACGTTCTAAAATTCAGAGCGGTGCAATTAGCTTACTTAACGGCTGCTAATAGGGCTTTCGAGCTTTATTACATTGGGGTAAAGAAGGCACTGCAAGAGAACAAGGAAGGCATAGACATGCTGACATATGAGGTGCTGACGAATTCGACAAAAGGGATTTTAGGTAGTGCTTTGTCAGCTTCATCAATGTCTAAATTCCGCAACAATAAAAATATCAGTACCCAAACATTGAAAAATGCTTTCTTTGTTCACTGGGATAACGCCGATATTAAAAACTATAACTATGTGAATAGAAAGGTGCTTTGTGGCATACAGGATGTTAGGCCAGAAGGCCAAGCAAGTTCGTGTAACCTTGTACCGTTTGCTCCGATTGATTACAAAGGGCTTTATCTTTCAGCAATTATCAACGTAACACCTTCCACTCTCCTGGACGATGGAAGCTGGTTTAGTAAATTTGACTTTAACAAATTAATCATGGATGCAATCGGCTTTGATTTCACCTCTATCAAATTGATGGCCGGGTTTGATCCCTCGCTGTCGATTATGAAAGGTAGAGCTGAGTGTGCAGCAAATCCACAAAGCTGTGCGAACAATTACCATATAGGTCTCGCTGGTGGGATGTACATGCTTGGTAACGAGATGTTCGACTTTGGTGTGAAGATCATATTGCTTAAGGCGCTTACAGCCGTTGCAGATGGAACACTCGATTCGATTATTGAGATGATCGGTTCTAGTGATTCTTCATCAGCGGGAATCAAGACAGGACAATTCACCGGAAATATCGCTAAATTCCTAGGTTCGTTTAGCGGTAAGACAGTACAGATAGCTCTCAAATCAATGGATATTATAATGAGCGCGTATTTGCCTTTAGGCTACGTTTTTGCTGCTCTAGGTTTTTTCTGTAAATACGTTATTCCTTTGGCCTTATTTTTCATGTTGTTGGGTAGATTGATTTCGTTTATCTACTTCGCGTTTTTCTTCAAATTTATCGAAGCACCGGTACTTTTCAGCTACGGAGCCATAAGTGGTAATCCTATCCATCTACAAAGAGCTGGTTGGAAGTTGGTTTATTTAGCTTGGTACATGCCCGTTCTCGCATTGTTTATGAAAGTGATTTCATTCACTGCAGACAATATGAATGCTCAAGGTTTAATTGCTGGAATTCTAGGTATGAGTGATGGGTCGTTTATTGGAGATATTCTTGCAATTCTTGCTACGGTAATCTTTATCATTTTCTGTATTTTCAGTATCTATAAAAGTGGTATGGACCAATTCGACAGTACAATGAAAGTAATCGGTAATGAGGATGCCCCTGCTGATGATTCAGCAAACAGAATGTATGCTTTATTGTTTGCGAATAATAGAATGCAAAATGCGATTAGTTCTAGTGTCCCAGCACTTGAGAAAGGCTTCAAAAATCTTGTGGCTAACAATTTGAAGGCCAAGCAATACGAGGCCCAAAGGAAAGAGAGAAATAGACAAGCTCGTGAAGAATTCAGTAAGGAAGAACATAATAATAAACAAACCACTGAAGGGGAGGCTTGAATATGAATGAGCAATCTAAAAAGCACTACTATTGGTTTTTGGTTGCTATCGTCGTGCTAGGTCTGGTGAAGGTTTTTACCGTTTTAAGTTTCGGTGCGATGTTGTTAACTGCATTCGCTTGCGCGGTATTGTTTTGGGCAATTCTCAAGGGTGTGAGTAAAAATCATAAGCTAAATGCAAAAATTGAAGAAGTTGATGCTGCGAATCGTGATGTGATTGAACACAACGAAACTCTGATGGGACTGGAAGTGGCGCGCAAGAATGTGGTCAGAAAGAAGAGACTTGAAAAGCTCGGGCTTGGTGATTGATGAGGTTTCTTGCTTGTGTCACCAGAGCCTTTCTGTGCTGTTTCCTTGCCTTGAGCTTGGCGTCGGCCAGTGCCGCTATACAGCCTTGGCCTGTTGCTGTGATGCCTAGCGCCATGGATCTGGCTCCCCTCGTTGCCTCTAACCGTGTGGCATGGCCTGTGACCTGTTCTGTGTTTGCGTTCATCCTTCGGGAAGGGGAGAAGACGAACGTGTTGAGGGCGTTGCTAGGAGAGGACGTTGAATCATTAAAGATTGCAGGTAGGTGAGTGAGGTTTCTAGGATACAAAAAAAGCCCATTAGGGCTATTTGAGTTATTATATTTTGAATTTTACCTTTTTGCTCTTTGGTTCAGGCGTTACTGTCAGTTTTGCCTTTTTAGCTTTTTCCAGTAACAATTTTAATCCGTAATCTAGGTGTGAGCCTTCGCGTGATCTCACTGGATTAACGGATTGACCCTTGTTGTCGTAAAAGTCTATGGATATCGGAGTATCATTTTCCATGATTCTTTCGATTTTATTATCTGTGAGATAAGCTCTGCTTTTACCATTGGATTGAGATCTAATTTCTATCTTGAATCCCAAGCCTAATATTTCATTGTAGTTGGTGTTGGCTGCTGCTTGTGCTTTTTCATTTGCGGGTTTGTTTAATGTTGTCATTCTAATTACCTTTCGAATATGTCGGCATAATTGCTTTTCATATAAATATATTACCATTTGCATTGTCGTAAAATCAGGGTTAGGTGTAACTATCGTACCATTTGGATTTTATTTTTTAGGGTTGTGCGAAAATAACCCTAGCTTTTATTTAAAATCCTATTCGTCAATGAATTCATATGTTTGAACTGTTGAAGCTTTTCCTGCATGTGCTGGTCATGAGCGAGCTTGACGTTCAGGAGAACCTTTTCAGGAGTCTTGATGACTACCATCGACTTACTATTAGGTTTCGTCTCTGTGAGCGCATTCGAGCAAATGACTCTCAGCTGATGAAGGTCATGCTCATGAACCACCATGCTCGATACGAACTGCAGGGCCGCTGCGCAACACATCAATGGGTCAATGTCGTTCACCATTAAATTGAGTAATTGCGTGCGGTGGCGTCCTACTCTGGCTTCTCTCTGTGCTGCTGGTAACGTCAAGCTACCTGCCCCACTGCAATCATCATGTATGACATACGGCTGGGTGCGCTTATCTCGGTCGGATTCGCACACGTCTATCAGGTTGCCAATCAGATTAGCCAAGTCTGGTGGAGTGAGGTACTGACCTAAACCATTGCCCTTCTGGTCATCAAGCCATATGTCTTCGATGAGCGAATGCAGCACGTCTGAGAACACAGGTAGGGCTTCTACAACCCCTTTGTAGATCTGCGCCGACCTTGCCAACGCTGCTAGGTTGATTGAGCTGAACAGCTTTGCGTCTAGACAGATGTAGGTATCGTCAATGAAGACGTGTTTGGTTAGCTCCAGGTCAGTGGCTCCATAATGACGGTATCGCGCCACAAGCTGATTCAGCATCACTCCAAGGTTGAATTTGATGAAGATGGATAAGGCCAAATCTCGTTTTGCCCGTTTGCCACCGGTTTGATGGCTTGTGATCTGAAAGATTGAGGCTTTCAGGGCTTTGATTTGTTGTTCGATAGGTAGGCTCATGCTGCACCTACCAATTGCGTAGCGCTGTGTTCTCTCTTGGCTTCGCTATCACTAAGAGGTGTGACATTCGCCGGGTAGCCAAATATCTCGTAGTAACCACACGCACGAAGCTTCTCTTCACGAATCCTGGCGCGAGATTCGTAAACCTTGGCAGGGGTTATGAACCTGAAGAGGTAAGGATTTCCAGAAGTCCACTCTGTAATCACGTTTGAGCAGTGCTGTGTGAACTCGCAAAGGTCTATGTCGTTAATCACAGTGTTGGCAATGATTTGAAGGGTTGTGGTGCAGCACATGAAAGGGTCAATGTCGTTCGCTATGACAGTGGCATTTTTCGCGTGATGGGGATTTCGCTTCATCATTTGCTGCATTGGTGCCAACAGTAATGCACCAGCCCCGCAGCACATTTCCATGACCTTGAATGGCTGGTCTGTCTGCATAGGCATGAGTTCGGAGCATCCGCTTGCAAGGCTTGGAGGTGTCAGACACTGCCCGAGTCCTTTCCCGCGCTTGCCCACGAGCAGTATGCTTTCTAGGAGAAGTGACAGAACGTCAGTGTATGCAGGAGCTATAGACACGATTTCAAAGTACTGCGCCACTGCGATACAGAGTGCTTCGGAATCGCAATCATCGATCTGTTTTGGAGAGATTTCGTAAAGGGAAGGGTGGATCACTATGCATTGCATAGTTTCTGCGTCTGACAAACCCAATCGCTTGTACCGTTCGATGAAGAGCTTTAGCTGAATATTCAGTGCGAATTTCACGAACAGCTTGAATGAGTCTTCTTGGTTTGTTCTATCGTTTTCAGGATGATTTTCATAAATCTTAAATATGGTTTTTCTAAGAGTTTCGATTTGGATTTTTAATTCATTCATTTTTCACCTATTCAGTAATGACGGCGAAAATATAGATCGAATTAAATGTAGTTGTCAAGATTATTATTATAGTATTGGTTCGGCGTTTGATTATAAGAAAGCCCTAAAGGGCTTATTTGATTTTGCTTTGGTAAAACTTCTGATATGCGGTCTTTTGTAGCTTGTAATCTTCGCTATCATATTCACGTAGCTCTATGCTTCTATGATTGTTATGGTGGTTTAATATTGATACCTCTTTAGCTAGTCTCATTACTTCAAGTGTGTATTTTTCTCCAAGTATTTTTGAATCTAAAATCTTAATTCCTATTTTTCCTTCTTTGTCGGTTTGTATGTTTAAATACGGTTCAAGTTCCTTTGGTGCTTTAATTTCTTTTGATGATTCTTGTGTGCTAACTATCATTCTTATCTCCGGCCTGTTGATAAAAGGTTTATTCCTTTTGTAGGCATATTATACCATTTTGGTTTTTTTAATTTTTGCGTTAAATAAATAGTCTTTCGTCAATTAATTCTTTTCAGCTTTGGGATCGCTGTTCGCGTTTCGTCTGAATACGTCTGTTAGGCTTTTTCGAAGCTCGTCTGTCGGACGGATCTGTAGGTCGCTTGTCGGCTGCTGGCACGTCGCGCCATACTGTTTGCATGTACAGTATGAGCAAGCCCCCATGTTCTCCATCCTCGGTCCTATCAATCCCCCTTTAGATCCTCTGCGAAAGCCCATCGTGGGCAGGGTTTCGTGTGGGTTTCCGTCCCCAGCCTTGGAGTACTCCGAACCGCCTTTGAGCCTGGATGAACTGGTGTGTCTACGTGAGCCGTCTCGCTGGCTGCTACGTGCTGACGGTGATTCCCTGCAGGGGATTGGGATCTACGATGGTGACGTGCTGGTCGTGGACAAAGCTTTGGAACCCCTCAATGGTGACATTGTGGTCGTGGTCATTGGCTCAGATTTCTGCTGCAAGGAGTACAGAGAACGCCTAGGAAAATCGCCCGTTCTGCTGGCTCACAATCCCCTCAATGCAAGCATTGAGGTGGGAGAGTGGGAAGACATCGAGCTGTGGGGTATCGTCCTGCACAACCTACACCGTGTGTCTCGATAATTGAGTGCTTTATGACTAGCAGAAAAGAAGCTCTTTCCCGTTTGACCAAGCAGGTACTGGAAACGCGAAGTGAGGTACGAGCAGGTCTGGAATCTGTAGAGATAGAATTGCGTGAGTCAGTTAATGGTCTGAGAATATACGCAACCGGTAAAAGAATAGATCTATATAGAATCGACGAATGGGACTGGGAATATGGAATGTTGCATTTCGACGGGGAAAATTTAAGGATTCTTACTTCCACAACTATGGAGGATGGTCAAAATTACGGAACGCCTTACGAGGGGCACATGACTTCGCGGCATATGAGCGAGATCAAAGACGACAATGCGATTATTAAACTAACTTCTCCCGACTCAATAAACTCTATTTGGAACGCATTGGAAGATCAGGCAAAGGAGATGCTTGGTGAGGCTAAAAGCTCCGCTAAACTCCTGTCCGAATTTTCGGATGTTCAAAGTGAGAGCATCCATAAAGAATTAGTAAACTTGATGGATGGCGACTATTTTGAAAGGCAATGGGTTCGCGCAAGACTTGCAATTGAGACAGATGCAAGTGACTCCTTAACGCGCACAACCCAATTCCTTGAATCGGTCTGCCGCCATTACCTGGAAAAACGTAAAATCCCTTTGGGTAACAAGAAAACCATTACAGATTTCATAAATGCTGTCGTAACCGATTTCCCCCCGCTGAAATTTCCAAGCGGCGAAGACCATACAGCAGATATTAAAGCCTTTTTTGGCGGCGTTAAGGGAATATCACAAAGTGCCGGGGCTTTAAGAACACATTTGGGTACGGCCCATGGTGGAGATAAAACCGCCAATGCTGATGAGGCGCGCCTGTCCAATAATCTAGCGGGTGCAGTGGCTATCTACATTCTGGAAAAGCTTAAAGAGCGGATGGTTGCAGAAAATGAGTGATGACGGATTTTTTGAGCTGGCAGCTCGATCAGCGAAGGTCAAAAACGAAAACCTGCAACTGCTGCTTGGGTTGAGAGCTTTCGAGCGAAAGCTTCTCGATTTGGTTGAGGGTCTTGGGTGTGGTGGCAACAGTGAAACCATAGTTTTTGATGAAATTCTCGACCAAGAACATGAGCCGATGGGGCACACAGCTTGTTATCTCGCATTCACTGGACGGGAGCTAATGATTGGATGGAAACAGGTTCCTTGTCCAAGCGAAGAGGATTACTGGACCCTTTGCCCATTGGACAAAGCGGACACTGACCTGCACAGGCGTATCAGTGACCATAAGGTTCTGAATTCGCTGGTAGCTGACCTGCTGGTGAACCTGGATAGGGAGTACCTGAAAACGGCCTCTGTGGTTCAGTCGCTTTCCCAGTTTGTGACGGTCGAGAAGGCAGAAATTGACGCCGATCTGGATACGCTGTTTAGCGGCAATACCATGCTCCTGGAGTCATGGATGAAGGCAAGGGGTTGCGTACTGACTGATCCAGAGCTTTCTATCACCTTGAGCTGCAGCCACATTGAGACAGTACTGAAAGCGTGTCTCAAATCTCTAGGTGAAAGTGGATATGAGAGAGAGACAGTAGAACGGCTTTCCTCCCTGACCTTGAAAGCGTTAAGGGCTTCCGGGGCTATTGATGACAACACGTCACAGATGCTTCGTGGTGCCGCTACGATTTTTCAGTGTGTAGGGGCTTCTAGGAACGATAGAAGTGTTTCACATGGCAAGAACGCCGGTTACGTTCCGCCACCATCTGACCTTGCCCAAACCATCAACCATCTTGCCGGTGTTGCCTCTTTCTTTGTGATGAAGCAGACCGACCTTGTGTTGAAGGCGAGGTGACTGATGGCCGTCTTCTGTCTGGTCGATTGTGATTGCTTCTACGTGAGCGCAGAGCGTCTTTTCGACCCTACGTTGATCGGTGTTCCCGTGGTCGCATTGTCGAACTCAGATGGTTGCGTCGTTTCCCGCTGTCCAATTGCCAAAAGCAAGGACACGGCCAACGGCGGGCTGGGGATCAAGATGGGCGCGCCGTTCTTCGAAATTAAGAACCTGATGAAGTCTCACGGCCTGCGAGTGGTCAGTTCAAATTACGCCTTGTACCAAGAAGTCAGTAACCGTGTGATGCGTGTTTTAGAGACGTTTGCGCCTCGGATCGAGGTGTATTCGATTGATGAGTCCTGGCTAGATTTCACCGGCGTCCAGGGCGACTTGGAGAAGCTAGGGCGTGAGATCCAGGCTGCGGTGAAAAAGCAAACCGGAATTGGGGTAGGGGTAGGGTTTGGGCCGACCAAGACTTTGGCAAAAGCTGCCAATTTCAGCGCGAAGAAATGGCGGAAAGAGACTGGTGGTGTCGTTGTTCTCATGGATGCAGAACGTCGTGACAAGCTTCTTAAATGGATGCCGGTAGATGAGATATGGGGCATAGGCCGAAAGCTTTCTAAAAGCCTTGAGGGTATGGGAATCCATAAGGCTATCGACCTTGCCAGGTATGACCGTAAAAGCCTGCGCAAGGTGTTCAACGTGAACATCGAAAAAACATCCATGGAACTGGAGGGGGCGAGCTGCTACGCGCTTGAAGAATCCCCTGAACCTAAGCAAACCATTGCAAGCACTCGATCCTTTGGTGAGCGTGTTACTACACTGCAGGGGCTACGTGAAGCCGTTGCAACGTATGCGAGTAGGGCTTGCGCAAAGCTCCGGTCGGAAGGGCAGGCCGCTTCCTGCCTCCAGGTCTTCATCCAAACGTCCCGCTTCGATGACAAGCCCTACAGTCGTGCTGTGATCTGTGGCCTGCCGGTGCCGAGTAACGACACTCGGGAGTTCGTTGCCGTGGCCCTTGAGGGACTACAAAAGATCTACGTGCCAGGCTATCTCTATGCCAAAGCTGGAATCGTGTTAAGCCAGTTCGTCAGTGGTGACGGGTATCAGCCGGATCTATTTGCACCAGAGCCTAGGCGAAATTCAGAGACGTTGATGAAAGTGTTGGACGGAATCAATGCCAGGTATGGCAGGGGTAGCATCAGGCTCGCTGTGGAGCCACCCATTCCCCAGTGGGGAATGAAAAGGGATTACCTATCAGATAGTTTTGTCACCGATTGGAATCAGCTCAAAAGGGTTTTATGTTAAGTTGAGAAAATATGGCTTCAGGTCAAGGATGAATTAATGTACCACTATTATAAGCCACTTCGTAACTTCTCAAAAAAACTAGACTTGAATACTTCACTGGTTCAGGTCTGGGAGATTTTTCAAAACATCGTCAACGATAAGCCTCTGCCTTACGAGTTCCACGTATTGGGTAACGGAAGCCCATCTGTAAAAGGTAAGGCGTTTCCATGGGAGCTAGATATTTTAGTAAAAGAGATAATCTTGCATGCAGGTAAAGTATGCGATAAAAACCTATTTGTAATTCCTGACTTTGTTTGCGCTTTTAATTTGGTAAAAAATATACCAGATACGCTAATTGGTATGAGGCCGCAAGAGCGTATCATGCGTGAGATGTCGCGCATTTACAGTCAGCAAAGTACCTGGAAGACTGGGAAGGACTTGCAGACCCTAGCAAGATACCTAAGAATCTATTCCTATCCTGATCTGCATGAAGTTTTGCTGAAAGCGACGGGCATGTCGATAAAGCACCATATGCTAATGGGGGCGGCGATTACAGGGCACTTACTTGGCAGCTATTGGTATAGTCCACTGCAATCGTTTGAGGCATTCGGCATTTCAAACCAAATGCGGGATTCTTTTTGGAATAGGGTGTCGAGTAACGTCAACGATCTGCGTGAGGCTGTTAGGAAGGAGCAAAAATACGATGATGACTGGGCATATACATTTAACCCGCTTATGGAAAAGCCATTCATTAGAGGTTTGACGAGAGATCCTAACATGGCTGTGTGCCCGATACCTTCGTACCTTATTCAGCGAATAACAGAAGGTTTATTTTTTGATATTAAAAATGTAAAAGGTTTCGGTAACTCATACGGAGCTGCATTTGAGAGTTATGTGAAAGGGATAACAGAGCAGCTAAATGAGGGTGGTTTCTTCACCGTTATTGAGGGTAGTGAGTATAAAGTTGGGAAAGACAAAAAGCATGGCGTAGACCTTATTCTTGAGAGTTCTAATACCGCTATATTAATAGAATGCAAGACTAAGAAAATGGTTTGGGACGCCAGGTATGGCTATGGTGAAAAAAGTCTAATTTCCGAAATCGAGAAGTTGGCTATGTTTGTGGTTCAAAACTATAAAAATTTAGTGGATGTTGTTAGTGGGAATACGAACTGGAAATGCCTAGGTCGCCATTTGTATCCGATGGTCGTTACCCTAGGAGACTTTTTGATGATGGACCCAGTGATAATTGCAAGGTTCGAAACTGAAATTCTAGATAAGCTTGCTATCGAAGGGCTTCCCCCTGAAATTCAGTCCGAATACCCTTATCTAGTGGTTTCGATTGATGAGTATGAAAAGCTCATACAGGTTCTAGACATTGTTGGGTTTGATGAGTTTTTTGATAAATTTAAAGCAAGTGAAAATAGGGGCTGGGCAGTAACCAAATTTCTCCATGAGGTTTATTCTGCCGAAATCTTAAACTGTTCTAATGATTATCTACGCCAAGATTTGCTCGATTTAAAGACGGATCAAATATTCTACGAAAAAGATATACCCATAAATTAAAGTCTGTGCAAATTTAAAATGGAGGCCTGCAAATGTTATAATTAAGGAAATGAATACTAAATAGATGAACTTCACAAGAAATATTTTTCTACTGCTTTTGTTGTTTTCTTCCTCCTTCTCACAAGCGCAAGCAAACACATTAGAAGAAGCACAACAGGCAGATTGTTACTACGCAACGAGTGACATGGTAGGGAAATGCGCTGGGCATGCGGCTAAAAATGATTTTGCCTTTAGCGCAGCCGCTAAAATGCTAACCCCGCAATCGGTCATGATAGCTCGATTGATCTTGTCACCCTACTACGATGACCTATCAATCGTTGCTGATAAATCCAAAGGAGGTGAAGCAATACAGGCTATCGTGAAAGGTGCCGTGGACGTGATTGGTATATTTGCTTTTCTAATGGTTGGTCTAGCGGTTCTTTACAATATTTACAAGAATGCATCTGACGCTAGCGGTGTAGCAAATCAAAACAAAGCCCTTTTAATATTTTGCTGGATAGCCGCCATTATTCTTGTCGGTTATGGATGGATAATTCATACAATTTTAGCGGCTGCGATTGTCTGTTTTGTACTGACGATACAGGCAGGGATATTCTTGTTTGGTATTTTATTCGACTCGTCGGTAAAGGATGAATCTGCATTTACAACAAGAGGAAATATCGCTGCCGAGCTTTATTATAATAATGTCATATTGAATGCTATACAAATGTCCGCCGAAGACATTTCGCTTCGTAGAAAGCTCCTAGTGAAGCACAACCTAATTAAAGATGTGAACATGGGTAGGTTAAAATTCGTCGAGACTGCTTTCTCTCGTTGCCTTGAACAACCTGCACCACAAACCGTCTACGATGGTGAGGCTTTACTGGTTGGTGAGATAGTGAAGACCAAACAGTGTATGAAAGAGGGTCTACAGATAAACGTATATTCACCTGGGATCATCAAGTCTTCTCAGTCTGAAGTCGTAAAGATGGCAAACATTAGGTTGTTTGATGGTGCTTATGAAGAGGCCAGGAAAAACCTAATTTACATGTGTAATACCGGCCTAGATAAGGGCGAGAATCGTCAAACCTACGCTGACAGTGAGCTATTACTAAACGACTGTCTAGACATAAAGGTGGACGGATCTGTTGCTGACAAGGATACGTTTGTTCATGAATATAGGGAAAGCGTGACTGCTGAACAGTTACGTGAAAACCGTGATCAACTGGTTGGCATTGTCAAAGACACTGTAGACACAGTGGTTAGAGAATTGTTGGATAAAACGGAAAAAGAGAAAATTCGTTCTGATTTGTTTTCAATGTTCATATCATTGATGCACGTTAACAGCTTCCAAAAGAAAATCCATGATGCGGTAGACGCAGAATATAAAGGCTTTGTGGTTACTGTGGATCAAAAGCTGAATGCGGCTGATTCATCTGCTGCATTGAATGAAAACGATGCTGGCAATAGTAGAAGTAATTTATTAAGTGATTCTGAAAATGTGAAGCTCTTCGACATTAAGAAATCAATTTATGATGTGTACCTGACTGGCGGAAATAACGATTTATCAGGTTTAACGTTAGGAATAATTCAAAAACTCTTAAATATGATGACAGCAAAGTATTATGAAAATATTGGTTTTCAGTTCAAGTCATGTTTTAAAACCGGTGCGAATTGCTATTCGCCAGTTTTGAACGCACCAGCAGCGCTGTTCAGTAACTCAGCTGAATACACACAAATGTCACTGTCGATTTACTACGGTGCAGAAGTATTAAGAAACGGAATTCTGACATTTAATAAGAACGAAAGATATTTGACTAATACCCTTTCGGGTATCTCCAAGATCTCAATGTTTATGTATTTGTTCTTTATGGGTAGCCAGATCTTGTTCGGAATTCTTCCGATCATCTATCTTATGGGTGAATTAGGAACTCTTTTTGCTGGTATTGTGGGCATCACAGTTATTCTTTGCGTGAGAATTCTCAAGGCAATAATGCCAGGGAAAAGTGAAGATCATGCTTTTGATGTGTTGAAAAATATTCTTCTGCAGCACGCTTGGATTTGTTTGCACGGTCCTATGACGATTGTCTTGTTTGTTGTGGGCATTGTTCTGATTTCAAATATACTCGTAATAGTCAATGAGGTGGTCTACCATTTATCTTCTATCTTTATGGTGGGCGGTACAGGGCTTATCTTTGATGTGATAAGAATGCTCGTGATGTTGTTCTTGCATCACATAATAAGTATCGTGATGTTTGTCGTATTCTTGAGGCAGGTGAAATCCATCAACGTTTCATTCAAGGAATTGCTAGTGGCAAAAGACATTGTTGAAGATAAGAGAATGGGTGAGAAAGGCTTTGAAAAAGTTAAAGGCGCAAACGAGAAATTCACAGGCTCATTAAAATTGCAGAGTTTCAAATAAGGAATAAGTTATAAGGGTGTAGGAGTTTATTGCAAAGGTGTTGATGCGTTTGTCGCTTAACCCTTTTCTTTTTATTTGCAAATGCTATAATTTGGATAACTAGAATAAGGTGAGCAACATGAAGAAGGAAAAAATTAGGTTAAATTACTTACAGAGATTTATAATTATATACGCAGGTATCTCAACGTTGCCAATTGGAAACGTTCTCGTACAAGGTACGTCAAATGTTAATACTGCGTATTATGATGCTCACCTTATTCTCTTTCATGTCGCGCCATTCATTTTTGGATTGATCACGTTGCCAGTTTTTTATTTAATCAATCAGATTGATTACAAACCTAATTTTTTCAGTCCTGATATTTACGATAAGCGAATCAAAGCATTCAAGTTGATAATGAATATCCTGGTATGGGTTTTCATCTACAGGGCATCCATGGTCATGTTGTTCGGGGTGCCATTTTGGAGCTTTGCGGGGGAAACGGCAGTTGTGAAATTTTTCCTCCATGAATTGTATTACGTCGATCTCACACAGATTCAAATGAGCTTTAAGAGAAGTGATCCTTCAGCAATGTTCGGCTCTATGTTTGCGTTTACAATAATCTGGCCGATTACTCTGTTGGTTGGAATGTTCACTTTGGTGCTGATGAAAAATAGAAGCTTACGCAACGACAATAGAAGAACTGCATGAATAAAAATATTGGGATATGAAAAGGCCACTCTTCAGTGGCTTTTTTATTGGGGATGATTTATCGAGGTGCATTACGGCTTTGCCGTAGAGGGGGAATTCATCTGGTTTTGCACGTTGGTAATCTATTGAGTGCGCTCGCGGGCAGGGAAGTACAGTAAAAATCCAACAAAGCATTTATGGGCGGTTTAGGTAGGATCAAACCTTGTTCATTGAGGATAATCAATTTCTGGTCAGGCAATATTAATCGGGCTTTGTTAGGTAAAATCAAAGCATGTGTGTTTTTCATAATGGGTTTGGTTTGTTTAGTCTAATTATACCATTATGACTTGTCCCAAATTCTAGATATAGAAATTTAGATTAATATTTGCTTAGTGATTATGGAGTGCCAAATAAGCGATTCCATAACCATGATAAAGTTATACTGGCTCAAATGGCAGAAGATTCGTCAGGCTTGACATTAGCCTTTACTGCTTCTTGCTTTTCCCATTTAGATAATTCGGGTATAAAAATTCGGACGAAATTTCTGAATACACAGATTTCGCTTACGCTCATAACGTACATTTTTCCAACAATCAATTTGTCTTCATCGAAAAAGGTATCCACCAAATCATTGTCAATTAGATGCCATTCAAATGGGAGATTTTCGTAAGCCTCTACAAAAGCTGCTTTTTTGATGGTGATGGAAGATTTATCTTTTTCGTTAATATATCCAAAGCTATGAGCATACAGGTTCCGAATCTCGAGATAAAAATTCCATAGTTTAATCATGAAGTCCCTCGGCAGTTTGAATTCCTCTTCAAGATGCTTTATGAGACCTGGCTTATCTTTAAGGGCCTTGCTCACAATTGTAGGAGTGCTAGTTAACAAAACTACTTCTTTGAGGTGATCCTCTGTAACAGAAAACAAATACATGAATTCGAATACGTTGACCAAACCTCTGATTAATTTATTCCAGCTTTTTTCCGTGGTTGATTCCAATATTTCATCTAAGTCAACTTTCACGTCTTCGTCATAATAACCCTCAATCGACAATCCCCGACATAATAATAGATTTTGGTGTTTTGAGTTGGTCGCTGCGAAATCTCTGACAATAAGCTTTAGCATGTCAATGATGTCTAAGCTATGCAAAAGATCTGTTCGGTCGTCACCGTTGCGGCACATATTTATGCCATAGTGATATTCTCTTGTATTCTCGAAGTATTGCGAATTTAGTTCTGCTTGAGTAGTGATATAACTAATAAGCAGGTTGTTACTCAGCTGGGATAAATTGAAGGCTGTTGAAAATCCTCTGTACCAATCGGCATGAGCTTCGGAATAATTTTCGATGGTTGGGATTTGCATGTTTAACATTTGTCGTCCTTGAGAATAAAAAAAGGGATCTATGGATGCTGGCAATGTGACATGCCCGCAGATGGCAGTCCACAATTTTTGATGCGCGCAAATCGCACGGCTGGGATTGAAATTGGCAGGGCAATGCCTCGCAAAAATGACCAGAATTCAACACAGAGCGCCTATGCTTGAGTGGTGATAGGCTGTTTCCACGGTAGAAAGGAGAGGGTGGGTGATGAAGGAGTCGTACAAGCTGTTGGTGGCGCTGAACAAAAACGAGCTACGCCCTTTGCTAGATGAGAAGAAGGTCCTGGTATCGACCCTGTACAGCCAGGCAATAAGCCATTGTGTTGCCCATTCAATAGCTCATAGGGAGTACTCCCTACTGGGTGTATTAGTGAATGTCTTTGAAACCCGAGACTACAGATTGTTCGTGAGTGGTTGGCTGTGTGAACGCCTTGGGTTGTTGAGCAAGATGGGACCGAACGGAGCTGTCTTTGCTCGCAACGACAATCCGCCCAACGAGCGCATGAGCTGGAAAGTGAGCCTTGAACAATTCGCTGCGAGTAAATTTAAAATCACCTTACCTGTGAAAAAGCCAAGTCCTGACAAGCCAAAAGAGAAGGTCAGGAAGGGGCCAAAAAAAATAGACATGCTTGATTCATGGGCACGGCTACCTGGGAGCTACGGTAGCGGGAAGCGTTAAGAACCGAGTCTGACTGTCCTAGGAAACTATTCAGGGCGTATTCTGAATAGAGTCGGGATTGGATAGGAATTAGATAGGAATGCGTTCTTACAGTGTTCTGAATTGTCTAGGAGTAGATTCCGATTCCTCTCTGATATAAGTCCTAGCCTATTCAGAGGATATTCGGAAAATGTTCGGAATGTACTCGGAGCTTTCTCGGTGAAGATTCAGTACGCTACAGGCAAAAAAAGCCCTGATTAAAGGGCTTGGGGGGGAATCAGTCACATCAATCTGTGTTCAAGCCAATTATGCTCAAGACCTCATTTCGTGCGTCCGCTCCCATGGCTTTTAAAAGCTGGTTACGCTCTTTAGGTGCCAGTGACAAGACTGCGACCTTCGTGAGCAGATCCTGCAGGGCTGGGTCTGTTTGGGCGTGTAACCGCAGAAGGTTGATTTGCAAAACGTCCTGAAGGTGCGATTGCAGGGTAGCGTTTTCTTCATAGTGGGCGGTCCCTGTTACCTCTACGGTGCCGTTCAATAACGCATGGTAGTAGTCAGGTGTAGCCACTGAGACGTGCTTCTTACCCACGGTTGTGGTGCTAGGCGCATCCAGAAACGCTCTACCAACCGCCTGGATTTTTTCTTCAATCGTTTGCTCAACCAAAGGCGCTTGGATTCCTACTGAAATCTTTGAAAGGCTTTCTGACTGGTTTTTGTTGATACGTGCTTGCATTGCTTGAATGTCTATAGTTTTGCTCATGTTATTTCTCCTATTAGTTATTGATGTTAAGTTCTGCGAAAATTTGATCAGCGATAGCTTTGAATTCCGCTTTCGCAATATCACTTTCTGCGCTATTGGAACTGAAAATTGATTTGGCCTGTGCAAGCATATTTGGATAAATAGCGCGATAAACCATTGGTGCTAAAATAGGTGGATGAGTTTCCCCATACGCAAAATGGAAATCTGTCAGTGTCTCTTCGATACGGCTGATACCCTTTGCACCCTTGTATTTCGATGATTCGAAGCTGATCAAACTGCGAATTATGGTGTCCAGGCTCTTACCTTTCGACTCCATACCAGCTTTCAATTCTTTGACTACTCGACCTATGTAAGGTGCTGTTTTCAATTCTTGTGCATCTGCTTTGAAGGGGAAAATTGCAAGGTCGGATTTTTTCAAAATCTCAAGGAACTGCGGCTTTATCTCATCTGTTGAAGTGTAAATATTTGCGGGAATGTCTACTAAGATGAAATCAAATTCTGTGTGAGTATTTTGTACGTTATCAATATTGAAGCTTGCGATAGCCGAACCGTATACCTTCAATTTAGCACTCATGGTTAAATTTTTAATTTTCTGGTTTAAATGTGGTATGTTTTTAAAGTTTTCATTATCAGTGTTTATTGTGATCAAGTCTGTGAGGGTTTGAATTGCTTTGTCTTTCATTTCTTGACGTTGGACATAGAAGTCATCAGCGGCTCTGATGGGATCAAGATCCACATACAGAATTGAAAAGCCAAGTTGCAAAAGGTAGTCGGCAAGATTAAGTAGGAATGTAGTCTTCCCACTGCTTTTATGTGAGGCAGCAACGATGGTTTTAGTTTTTTTCTTTTCAATCTGGTCAAGCGTTATGGCTTTTTTCATTTGATTCTTCCTTTAGTTTTAGGTTGTTTTAAATATCGTAGCATTTAGATTTATGGAAATAGGGGGTTATTAGGAATATATTAGGAATATTTTCCTAGTCCTTTATTAATTAGGTCGGAATTTCTTCTGAATACTTTATGAATCTGTTCAGAGCGTATTCGGAATTGGCTCCGAATGAATTCATGGGGGGATCATAAACATCACTATTACTTAGCTCATGCTAAGAATTTCGTGGCGTTAGACTGAAGGGATATCAAAACCCTGTAATTTCTAATTTGTGGATATCAAAACGAAAAAAAACAGGAATCTCTCTGTTTTGATTCTAGGATCATAATTTATCTCCTTAGTAAATCCTTTCTGGTAATGAATCTTGAACGGCTTCGTGATTGGATTCCTCTACAAAACATTCCTCTGTCAGCATTCCTTGCTCGTAAAGCTCCGTTAGCTCTTCGTCTCCATCGATCAGATCTTCAATAGCTTGTTTTCTGTTTTTCTCGAAATTATTCATATTTTCAATGTCCTCTTCTTTTGTTGTTGTTCTTGGGGCGTAGGAGTCTCTACCGCTGAATCTCTAGGGCTTATGGTCGGCGCCTTCACCTGTGGCGTTGAATCCGTATCAACCCGCGATAGGCGCTGTTTGATGAAGTCAGAAACAGGCAGGGTAGGGTCTAGGTCGTACTTGGCTTTGAGGTCATTCTCAAGCTTGTAGATGATCTCGTTCGCTGTGCGGTCTGCGTCTGCTGCTGCTTTGAATACCTGATCAGGCTTGTCTCTCAAGCCCTTCAAGGCCCAACCCACATCGTAGGTCTGGTGGTTCTTGAAAAAGGCATCGTCTAACTGGTCGCGCATGCCATCTGTGAGGTTGAAGTTCAGGTGCTTAACCACGGCTTGCGCTGACAGATTGGCTACCAACTCTTCATAGGCCCTGTGTTCATCACTCTGACCATATTTTGCGAGGCTTTCACGGTTCTTGCGGCTTGCTACGCCGTATGAGTGGCTGACTTCATGCAAGAGAGTGGATAGCTCGTGGAGGTCGCTCTTGAAGTGGCTAGAAGGTGACATATAGATGGTGTCTTCACCGGGGGAGAAGTAATTGCTGTGTTCAACTCCAGCATGCCTTTTGAGCGGTGTAGGCATCGTATCCATGACTGACTGAAGCACCGTCTGTACTTCGGCTGGGGTTGGGATCTTGGCGCGTTGCGCCATCTGCGCTTTTATCTTCTCGGGTAGCTCGCCTGTAAATTGCTGCAGGTTGAAGACAGGCGATAGCTTTGAAGCACGTCTATAGATGGCTTTGCCTTCCGCATTGTCCTGGTCATCGTTACCTCCAGCACCTGGCTTTTCGCCGTCTTTTACAAAGCCGATCTGCATGCCGAAGTGGTGAACAACGAAGTCTCCCTTCTCGCCCTTGTTTGACAGGCCAGCGTCGTAGCCCTGTTTCGCTGTGAGGTAGTAGGGCAGTTCAAAGCCTTTCTCTTTCCCTAGCATGGACAGAAGCATGGAGTTTTCGAGGTTGTAGACTGTTCCTGACATGGGGTTCAGGTATCGGATTTTGAAGCACGGTGAATTCCACACCGGCACGTCTGGATTTTCTGCCTGGAGCATTGCGTGGATGCTATCGACCTTATCCGCAAGGAATCCCTCGAGCTTCTCTTTACTGTTGTCGATGTACTCCTTTTTTTCTTTGTATGATTTTCGTTTAGCTACTGCCATTTAATTTCTGGTTGTTATATGACTGATTTTACCATTTGATTTTTAGAAGGCATTCGCTACGCGAAATAAAGACTGGGGCAACGTGTTGAGACAAACTGTTAGGCATTGCAGGGAAAAGCAATTTTTAAGCTATATCTGCCGGGTTTTGCAGGCACGAAAATATTTCTAGGATCGATCTTGATTGATCCTCAAGACTGGAGCTATGGTTTTGCCTCAAACCAAAATTGAGTGATTCAAATGAAAAGGATTTTGACTGCTGTAGTTATCTCCCTGTGCGTAGCTTCTGCAAGCCATGCTGACGACCGTTTTACTTTTGAGAAGTACCCAGCCTCTGCGGTTTCCAGCAAGGCTCTGGCAAAGGTAGATTGGTCGAGTAACAAAGCCCTAGCAGGCCAATGGCGCATCAAAGAATCCATCGAAGGCACCGTTGGCAAGAAAGCCGATTTTGCGGGGCACTTTGTTGTCGCTACTTACGGTTGCGGCACGGGATGCCAAGCAACGGTCTTCGTTGATGTGAACGATGGGAAGCTTTACAAAGCACCTATGCAGTTTCCAAGCGAGTCAGATTCTCTTGCCCCAGCTAATGGTGGGGTTGCTCACAGGCAAAACAGCAATGCAATTTTCATGAGTGATTTGCGTTACTACAAAGCTGGTAGCCCGGACATGATGCAATCTGATGGTGTGGTGCTTTGGAATGAAAAGGCTAAAAAATTTGAACTTGTAGCAAAATCCAAACCATTCAAAATGAAAATGGATTGACCTATTTTCAAACTGAATTAATTTGTTGTAGTATCCAATCATCACTAATTAAAGGGTTACATCATGTCGAAGCTTGCAGAATTCCGTCAGCTTGAAAAACACCTTGCAGAACAAATGGCCCAACTGGAAGCCTTGAAAGGTGACGCTGGTTTGGCTGAAGAAATCAAATTTGAAGAGAAGCTGCGCAATCTGCTAGGCCAATATGGCAAAAGTCTGCGCGACGTGATCGCAATCCTCGATCCAGCTTCGCTTAACCGCAAAGGTGGTGCTGCTCCTGTAGCTGCCAAAGCAACCCGCCGCGAGCGCGTTGTTAAGGTTTACAAGAACCCGCACACTGGCGAAACCATCGAAACTAAAGGTGGCAACCACCGTCAATTGAAAGAATGGAAAAGTGAGTTCGGTGCTGACACCGTTGAGTCGTGGTTGAGCAAGTAACACCAGCTATCATGCCGCCGCAGCGGCGGCATGTGCTTCACCTGTTCTCATTCTCCCCCCTAGATCTATGATGGCGTAATTGGGTGTACCATCGTATTCTCATTGCGTTTGAACATGGGGTATGACAAGGATGAACAAGGCCACAGCGGCTTTTCTATGGATTTTTTTCTGCGCTGCCTCTCAAGCTCAAGAATTCGACTTCAATGGTGCTGTGTTGGGAATGAAGCTCACTGAGTTTCAAGCTCTTCCCGTAATCAATGGAAAGTTGACCCCTGACGGCAAGGCCGGTTGGTGCGACCAGAGAGCGGGCAAGCTTGTTTGTCACCGCGTTGGTGATGATCCATTTGGGCAAATCTACGGTCCTGCATTGGGCGACTACCACTTCGACAAAGACAAAAGCGGTGAGCTTCGCCTTTACATGATTATGCTCATGGCCGACCGTAGAAATTATCCTATTGCTGAGTCGGGGCTTACCCAAAAATGGGGAGCTGGCAAATCAGTCGTTTCAACTGCAACCAACGGACTAGGGCAAGAAATCAAGGCAACTACTCTGAGCTGGAACAAGCCGGATTCCGCTATCACGCTTGAGGCCCCTTGTGGGAACGTCAAGTACCTTTGCCTGACATACACGCACAAATCCCTAGCTAAAGATGTAGCAGGTTCAGTACCGCCTTCAGGTTCCGGCTTCTAAGACCGTGACGAAAATCATTCGGCGGGTTTTCTATATTTTCTGACCTCATCTAGAAAGCTTTTTGCCGGTTTCAGTGATGAGTATTTTGAATACAAGGCGTAGGAATCCATCATAGCCTTGTCTCTCTGAGCTACAGGCAATAACTGAAAAGCATCAGTTGTCTTTTGACTGGTTTTGGTTAGTTGAAATACCGCATTCCATACCGCAGCTGAATATTTATCACTGATAGATCCGCTGCCATAGGTAGAGGAAATCATTAGAGCGGCACTACCTTCTCCCAGTAAAAATGCCTTTTCGTAGTATTGAATAGCCTTAAGCGCTTCTACAGAAGAATTACGTTCTCTATAGAAATCTGCGTGTCTATTACCTAATTCTCGAAGCGCTGCGTAAGCGTCTGCCAAAGTCACCTTGTATGACTCAGAACGGTATAAGCAGTCCTTCAGAAAGCCGTAGGACGGCTGATAATCCATGGCCTGACCTCATCCGGCGTCATGAAAAGCCTCGTTTATCGCGTTGAGCAAAGTAGCCCTTATAGGCGCGTCACCCTCTCACCTACCAATCCTCGAATACCCGAAAGTCATTCTCTCGGGCATTTGAGCATCCGGTAAAAAAACTTGTAACTCAGTTCACCTTGAACCGTCCCACCAGCCCCTGCTGTTGCTCGGCCAAGCGGGCTAACTCGCGGCTGGTGACGGCGGTTTGTTCAGCACCGGCGCTGACCTGGATAACCAGAGTGTTGATGTCGTTTACGTTGCGGTGGATCTCCTCGGCAACCTGACTCTGTTGTTCTGCCGCCGAGGCGACCTGTATGTTGCTGTCGCTGATGGTCGCGATGCCCTCGGCTATTTCTTCTAGCAACTCCCCTGCGCGCACTACGTTGCTCGCGCCTTCTTGAGCCTTCCCTAGAGTTTCCTGCATGGAAGTGGCGGCACGGTCGGAGCCGGATTGCAGATTGGCGATCATCTTCTGGATACTGACGGTGGAATCCTGAGTCTTTTTGGCCAGATTCCGCACCTCATCGGCGACCACGGCAAATCCACGACCCTGCTCACCGGCACGGGCAGCCTCAATGGCAGCGTTCAAAGCTAGCAGATTGGTTTGCTCTGCTACACCACGAATCACATCCAAAACCGAGGAGATGGAATAGCTTTCACCCTTGAGCTCCTCAATGATTCGGGATGTTTGTTCGGCCTGAACCTCAAGCCCTTTGATCAAGCTGATGGTGTTCTCGATTTCAGCCTTGCCCTGCATAGTGCTGGCATTAACGCGCTGCGACATCTCTGCGGCGTCGGTAGTGCTGCGCGCCACGTCTTTGACCGTGGCGCTCATCTCGCTGATGGCAGTGACCACCTGATCGGTGCCTTGACGCTGCTGGACGACGTTATTGCTAGTTTGCAGGGCCACAGCCGAAGACTGCTCGGCGGCGGTCGCGACCTGCGCCGTGGCACTCCCGATCTCACGGATCACTTCACCGATCTGTATGGCCATGTTATCCAGGTTACGCGAGATCTCGCCAAACTCGTCTCTGCCGGTGTAACGGGTTCTGGCAGTTAGGTCACGCGTGGATAGCGAAATAAGGGTGCGGTTCACGTCGACCACAGCGATTTTGATATTGCGAATAATCACCGAAGCGAGCCACAGCACCGCAATCAACATCAGAATGACGGTGGCTATTGCGACATACAGACTGCGCTGGGCATCGGTACGCGCGACATTGGCTAGGCTCACGACCGTCTGGCCCAGTTCAGCCTCGACCTGAGCCATCATGTCGATACGGCTGGTGGAAAGGTTGAACCAGTCTTCGGGTTTGATATTAAGCGGATCGCCTAGAGGCGTATCAAATCCGAGTTTTTGCAGGCGAGCTACATCGACGGATGCGGGCTGTTGTAGAACCGCATCCAGCTTATTTTTGAACACGGCAGGAGCCCAGCGTTGAAAGGCCTCGAAATAGCCGGAGAACTCGCCCATGTTGCGGCTGAAACGTGACAACAGCGGCGCATCAAAACGGTTTTGGTTGAATGCCAGGCCAAGCAGTACACGCTCTCGACCAGAGCGCTCTTTCATGTCTACGAACTGATTGAGTGAACTCAGCCCACGCAGGATTTCCGGATCCTCAATGCTGGTTTCCAGTGAGTAAGAGAAGCCGATCAAATTTTTGATAAGATCGGTGAATCGGGTGCCGGACTCGCCGTTATTGATTGCGAGCGTGTCCACCTGCTGACGCAGTCCGGCCAAACCATCAATTGCGCGCAGCATCTTGTCAGGCGCGATAAGACCCTCGGTCGATTGCGCATGCATCGCGCTCACCGCACGGTCGGTTTCTTGGCGTAAGACTTTCAACTTGTCCTGCATCGTCTTACCACCGCTGCCCAGAAACACGCCGCTTGCGCCGCGCTCACGCTGGATAGTGGTTACTACGTCACTGAGTTTCTGCGCGGTGCCGGTAGCGGTGACCGCTCGGTTCATCTCGCTCAGTGTCTCTCGTTTGTCAGCTACAAAAATCCCGGCGAAGACCAGAAAGCCCAACAGGGGAAACATCAAAATAAGCAGTAGCTTTGTACTCAAAGGAGCATTTCTAAGCATGGCAGGCCTCAGGGCTTGAAGATGTTGTTTAAAGCTATCCAAGGCGAACGTTCTATGAAGTCGACGTCTGATAGAGCCCAGGATGGTTCAGTAGTAGCCTGCCGTAGCCAGTTTTTTCTCCGTTCGGAATGTTTCGGCTGAAACCAGCAAAGCTTTACCTGTACCCGTATATCGATAGGGGCCTAGGTGTGTTCGCCATCCGCTTACAGCGCTGCTATCGACCCTGCTTCACTAGCTTTGGTTAGGTAGCTTTCACCTATCGTAGTGTTCTGTGGGACACCTTTACCGTCCAGGTAAGCTCGCCCAAGGAAATACATAGCGTCAACGTCGCCCTGGTCAGCAGCTAGCTTGAAGTAGTGCACTGATTTGGCATCATCCTTGAAATCCTTTTGGAGGTAGGCCATTCCCAAGATGAGCTGCGCACGGTAGTCACCTTTATCTGCATAGGGCTGAAGAGCCGAAGCGGCTGGGCCAAACTGACTCTGAGTGTACAGAGACATTCCTTGCTCGAGGGTAGGGGGCTTATCGCAGCCTACAAGCATCATGGCTACCAAAACCGCAGAGTACAGGCGCATCCAACACCTCGGGCCGAAGGGATGAGTGCAGCATAGACGCTGATCTGTCTACAGTAGGTAGGGCTGGTATTCATCACCCCCTGAAATTGGCGGCTTTGACCTCGTTCAAAGTGAAGCTGATGTGATACTCGAAAAGCGAGACGTTCGGTACTGCCACGACTGCATGACGCAAATTCTGGCTAATGTCCTTTGCGACAATGACTCCCTTCACCTTCGTTCCTCCTTCCCTGTTCGTAATCAGCCAGCCCATGTACCGGCTTATCTGGCCTATGGCTTTGTCGGCTACGCGACCACGTTTCAGCTCAAAGACGACATAGGCGCCATCGCTGTCTATTGCCAGAATGTCTATAGGGCCAACGCCAGTGGGGTATTCAACGCCGTCTCGTCCTTGTTCATCGACGTACAAGCGCAAGGTCTTGCCGTCAACAGACAGTGATTCGATGTTATGAGCGATGAAATCTCGCAACTGCCATTCCAGCTCGAAGACGCTGCCCCTAGCATCGTCAGGCGTTTCACCACCTTCCTGCTCTAGCTCTTCGTCTTCCAGGTCTTTAAGTGCCGTTTGCGGCGTTCCTGGGTGAAGGATCAAAACCTGTGTCTCGGTTTCTTCTATGACCCAACCCATGCGGGCAAACCCTTTGCGAAGCTGCTGCGAGTTAGCTTCGTTAGGATTCATTGGAGGGGCGTCAGTCGGGTTCTGCCTGCACCACTCCTTCATAGGGAAGAGATCGCTAGCTCCTTCTTGCCCTGCTTTCACTATCAGGTATTTCTTAGGTGGCTGCATGAGCTTCAGTCGCGTGGGGTGAGAGGAGAGATGTATCTTTCACTGGAATACCTCTGGTTGCTTTGCCTTGGAAGCTGTCATTGGATGATTTCAGCGCGCACCGGGACGTAATGAAACAAGATTTTGACCCTTGGGGCTTAGCAGGGCAACCCTCCAGCTCTTGGGGTTTTTGCCAGAATGAAGGATTGTAGAGTGGAAGCTGCTAAGGAACGATAAGGGGTGTGATATCTTAGGGAGGACTGTCGATATCTGTTCCAAAATTCTGGGTCATCCGGCCTAGCAGGCAAAGTACAGGGAGTCACCGCTAGGTCCGAGTAATTGCAAATTCATTGCTATTAAGGATCATTGAGTGATGAATAATAAGTAACACTTGAAAATTTGAGCGTATATGAGAAGGCCGAAGCAACAACCGACGAAAACCGCCCAAGAGGTGGCGAGTGCTGAAGCACAAATTGTCGAGCTTTCAAAGCGGATTGAATTTTACCTAACTGAATACTCTATTGAGCTTTTAGCTAAAAAGATGCGCGATGAAGAGTTTGTAGTCCCCTCATATCAGCGAGAATTTACTTGGGAAAGTGAACGCAAATCCAGATTCATTGAGTCATTGCTACTAGGGCTTCCTATACCTTTCCTTTTCTTTTGGGAAATGCCAGATGGCAGGCTTGAAATTGTAGATGGTTCTCAGCGACTTAGAACAATCGAAGAGTTTGTACATGACGACTTTCGGCTTAATGAATTAGAAAGCCTTACTAATTTATCGAATTTTGTGTTTGCGGATTTGCCGCCTTCTAGACAACGGAAGATAAATAATCGCTCCATTCGAGGGATTGTATTGAATGAACATGCGGACGAGCAGGCTAGGTTCGATTTGTTTGAGCGTATCAACACCGGCAGCAAGATAGCAAATAAAGCAGAGGTTCGTAGGGGGGCACTTGCAGGACCTTTTATGAATCTTGTGATTGAGCTTGCAGAGACAGATCTATTCAAAGAGCTTGCGCCTGTATCTCGTAAAAATGCGGATGAGAGAGGGCGTGAAGACTTAGTTACTAGATTTTTTGCTTACGGGGATGGTCTTGATGGATATAGAGATAGGCCCTCTGAGTTCCTTTTTGATTATGTAAAGGCAATGAATAGCAAATTCGCAAAGACGCCTAGCCTAGTAAAAGCGTATAAGAAAATTTTCAATGATACGATGGAGTTTGTTGAAAAATATTTTCCTTACGGATTTCGTAAGAGTCAAACCGGTAAAGCTACTCCACGCGCTCGATTTGAAGCGATTGCAATTGGCTCAAGGCACGCTTTAAGTGAAAAAGTGGCTATCGCAAAAAAACGGCATATAGATGTTAGTTGGTTAAATGACGACGAATTTATTTCCGTTACTGGTTCAGATGGTGCAAACGCCGTTGCTCGCTTGCGCGAAAGAATTGGATTTGTTCAACGAAAATTGTTAGGCAATTGAAATGGACGATCTCTTAGCAGCGTTTGAGGAACGTCTTTCGGAGGTTGAAACTTATATAGACTTTCTCAAGTTAATGGAAGGTGTTGCGCAACAAGGTCCACCAAAATTTGAAGGGGCTGGACATCCTATAAGTGCGCAGCAACAAAAAATTTTATACTCTAGTGTATATTTGCAGCTCTATAATTTGGTAGAGTCAACAATGACCCTGTGCATTGATTTTGTAGCCAGCGCAACAACAAATTCAGCTACATGGGGTCCGCAACATCTCAGTGAGCAGCTATTGCGGGAATGGATACGGCTTACTGCCAGAACTCACAAAGATCTAACTCCTGAACATCGACTTGATTATGCTTTGAAGTTGTGTGCACAGCTAATTTCGCAAGAACCCATTGCAGAGTTTTCTATAGAAAAAGGTGGCGGCGGCAACTGGGATGACAATGAGATAGAAGCAATCACTAAACGAATAGGTTTCAAGCTTAAAGTGAAAAAGAAAATATACGATGATGTTAAGCGTCCGTTCAGAGATGAGCTGGGGCCTTTAGCACTAGTGAAGCGCCTTCGCAATAGACTTGCTCATGGCTCTATCTCTTTCACGGAGTGTGCGGAGTATGAAACCGTAACGCGTTTAGCTGATTTAAAAGATAAAACAGTTTGCTATCTGCGTGAAGTAATAGTTTGTTTTTGTGCCTATGTTGAAAAACATGAATTCCTTGTTCCAGAGCGGCGTCCAGTTTGAATCAGTTAGTGAATGTTAATACGCAAGAAGTTGTGCAGATTACAGCTGTGGACTTGTTTTGCGGAGTTGGCGGTTTGACTCATGGTTTAGTTCGTGGTGGTATTCAAGTTACTGCTGGCGTGGATCTGGATCCAAACAGTCGCTTTCCTTTTGAAGAGAATAACTGCTCGCGTTTTATAGAGAGCGACATCAGCCAACTACAAGCTGATGTAATAAAACCTTATTTAAATGGTGCTGGGTTTAGTCTGTTGGCAGGTTGTGCGCCATGCCAGCCATTTTCGACATATAGCCGCAGTGGCCGCAACAGTCATTACGAAACGCAGTGGCCATTGGCGCTAGCTTTCGGACGTTTGGTAAACGAGCTAAAACCAGATCTTGTAGCAATGGAGAATGTTCCACAGCTAGCTGATCACGATGTTTTTAAAGATTTCGTTAAGAGCTTGAAAGGCTATCATGCATGGTGGGCTGTAGTTGATTGTTCTTTATATGGTATACCTCAAACACGTAAGCGGTTAGTTCTCCTCGCTTCTCGATTGGGTAGTGCCGGATTGGTGCTTAAGCCCACGCATACAAAAGCGGTTACAGTAAGAGAAACTATTGAGGGGCTTCCCTCTATTCGCGCAGGCGAGAGAGATCCATCTGACGCGATGCATTATGCTTCATCTTTGAGTGATTTAAATTTGAGGCGGATACAGGCTTCAACTCCGGGAGGTACATGGAGAGATTGGCCTGAAGAATTGCAAGCCGCGTGCCATAAAAAATCAACGGGCGCGACGTATCCAAGCGTATACGGTAGGATGGAGTGGGACAAGCCGGGGCCCACTATTACTACCCAGTGTTTTGGTTTTGGGAATGGTCGCTTCGGACATCCGGAGCAAAGTAGAGCAATTTCATTAAGAGAGGCTGCAATGCTTCAAACTTTCCCTGCGAATTATCAGTTTGTACCGCCGGGAACTCCCATACGGTTTAATAAGATGGGGCGGTTAATTGGAAATGCTGTGCCTGTGAGGCTGGGTGAGGTTATAGCGGATGCTTTAATTGCTCACGTTAAACAATACTGTCAGTAATGATTATACTATGTATGAAACTACTTGATTTGCCATGAGTTATTTATAATCCCTCTAATCTAAAAATTAGAGGGTTGGTTAATTTTATTTCGCTGCGGTTTCGAATGGGTCGCACTTAAAGTCTCAGAGCTGTGGGTGCGTGCTCAGTTTAAACAGATGTACATTCATGGTGGAGATATTTATTAATTTCCGTTCAATCCGCTGTCACGAGTCAAAAGCCTCTTTTTCCAGTGAATTTCCTTTAGCTTCATCTCTTCAATACCGGTGTGCTTATCTGAAATCTCTAAGATGCTGAACCTGAAATTTTCAGAAAACGACTCACCACGTTTCAGATGAAGGTCGCGTATGCGTGTGTTACCACCATGCCCATTCTTTGAGTACGTTACCCAACGATCCCACAAGCCACCTGTGCCTGTGGCAGAGCCTACATATAGCTGGTGTTCACCCTCGGTGCGGTCGGATATCAGGTAGACGCCTGCAACGCTGCTCAAAGCAGTCTGCCACGACACAATCCCTTCCCTGGCGATGATTTTCAATTCTTGAAAGCTAATGTCCACATCCTTGAAGCCGGGGAATCCCCCCACGGTCATTTTCCTTTCTAGGATTTCGGACAGCTTCATCGTGGGCATGCATGTCTTGAGGTACAGGTAGTTGGCCCTTGGTTTTTTGTACTCCAAGACCAAACGTCCCGCCAGCTCTTCGAACTCTGGCACACGGCGGTATTCGTAAACGTAATCACGATTGACCCTGCCTTGGCGTACCTCTTTCACCTTCAAAGAATCGTAGATCCCAGCTAGGAGCCATTTCTTGGACTCTGGAATCTCAACAAGGCCGATGACGTATCGGCACTCGAAATTCTTCCTCGACTGCCAGGACTGCCACTCATCAAAGTCCCCAGCCAGGTACACGTCCATTGGGTGGTCGATCCCGTTGTGCTGTGCCAGATGGATTTTGGTGTTATCGGGTGTGAGGGTAGGCAAGAGGCTGGTCAAGAACAGCATGAGCATGATGGTAGAAATCCTCGGACGATTCGAGAATCTAGCATTTGACGCATTCTGCTGCGCGGGGATATTTGCCTTCAGGACCTGATGAGTAGGTACGACGCACATGAAAAGCAGAAAATGCGTTTTCAGCTTGATTAGTTTGATGGGCCGGAGGAGGGCTTTGAGAGAAACCTAAATTTGGATGTAGCTTGTTTTTTGAGTTTTTTTCACTCAAATAGTTTGAATTCTTCGCCTAGGTTTTTGAAGCCATACGGCTCAAGAAATTTCCCGTCGTTTATAGTTCGGATGGTTGATATTTCTTCGTTGTTGATTGAAACGACTGTGACCATTTTCAGAGTTTCTTTGTTGTAGTTGAATTTGAAACTCATTCCATGAGACACAAGGAAGTGAATAATTTCCAATCTTCCTTTCTCTTCGCGAAACAATCTTTTGAATTGTTCAAGAGTTTCAATTCGTAATTCGGACTTTTTCATGGCAGCTAATGATGCCAGTTCAGCACGTTTCGCCTCTGACTCTTTAACGTCTGATTCAGCTATAACAATTTTTTTTAGAAGGAACGCCGGAATGCTACCGTCCTGTATAGCCTCGGCTGATCTTTCGAGGTTCTCTAATCTAATTTTTCTTTTATGTAATTCGTTTTCAATGATAACCTTTTGTTTGTGATATTCCTTTGTTTCGTCATTACCCATCATGATTTTGGCAAAGCGCTCTCCGAGAGCCAAGCTTCCTCTTAATGATTTTGCGGTTCTTTCTGTTTCCTGAATAATCAATGCGTCAGTTGTTTCGTCTTTGCCAAGAGCTCTACTTTTTTCCATAAATTGATCAATGTTATCTACAAGGTCGTGCGCAAGGTGTGTCAACATTGCTTGATTAGGATTAATGCTGTTAAATGCGTATACGGTTTCAACATCCTTAATAATGTCAAATAAGATTTTTACTGCAAAATCATAACGAATTCTGTTGTTGCACTTTTCGACTTTTTCAAAATTGCTCCGGCAAGAAAGGTAGTAGTAGTGGTTTCGCCGTGAGCCAAAGTTATGCATGAAGAACATTGATTCGCCGCACTGGCCGCACTGGGCAGTGTGACGAAAGATATTCACATGACCAACGCTTGCTCGACCTACACGTTTCTTTACCTTCCTTTCCTGCATGGCCTGCCTTGCCTGCTCGAAAAGTTCATAGCTGATGATTTGTGGGTAATAGTTTTCGATATACTTATCGAACTGCATTTTCCCATCGACTTTAATCTGTGAGTACATAAAGCCTAAAGGATATTTTTTCTCAAAAATGTCTTTAACTCTATTCTGCGTCCATCGCACTTTAGACGTTTTATTTATTTCTTTAATGGTGGAAGTAACTCCCTGTAGTCGCAACGACTCGAATACTCGGGTCAGTTCATCAACTTGTTCGGGGTTAGGCTCAAATTTACCAGTGGTTTCGTTGTACTGAACGCCGAAGGGAGGGCGCTTGGCATTGAAAGGTTTTTGGACCTCATCGGCTAGTTTTTTCGCTTTGGTCCACGCGGAGAGGCGCCGTACTGACTTAGTTCGGGATTCTTCATGTGCCCTTTTTGCAATTACAGACAGAAGAATATCCTGGCTGAGATCGTCAATACCGTTCTTCTCTGATGCTTTTTCGTAGCGCTGATTGTCTATTGTGGTTACAAGAATGATCCCCTTTTCGAGGATTCCATTTACCAATTCCTTTGCCTGCAGGAGGCGCTGCCGACTCAACCTGTCAATAGATTCCACAAAGACGTAATCGCCGGGACGGATGCGCAGACTATCAATCTGATCGATCAAGTCTTTAAGCTTTCCATGTGTTCGGTTCTTACCAGAAAACGCAGACACGCCATTTTCATAGAAAAAATTATCATCTGGAATATCTACTGCGTATTGCTCTGCAAGGAGGCGAATCGACTCCTTCTGTCGTGTGACAGAATCCTTGTCTTCACCGCCTTGGCGTTTAGTAGAGTGGCGGATGTACGCATAGCCTGCAGGGGGTTGGCTGCTCATGTAATGCCCATTATAAGATGTTAGTAATGGTAGCATTGTACAAGACCAACCACATGCCGGTGCGTTTCCTGATCTACGTGGCGATCACCGCGCTCACGCGGCTGTTGATCTCCAATGTGTCCCACCACAACCCGCCCGACCTCGGCATCATCTACCTGTGCGGTGGGATTCTGCTGTTGGCGTTTGCGATTCTGGTGGTGCGCTACGCGTCGTCGGCGTTCCCGTCGGTGAAGGTCGAAGGCCCGCGTCGCAAGGGCGAGGCGAACCTGGAGACCGAGAAGGGCGAGCTTTAAAGCCCGACGCTGAAGGGCAGGGGGCGGGTCGGTGGCCGCTGCAGCAGTTTGTGGCTGTCGCCGTCCGTCATCACCGCCAGGATCTCCATGGCGCTGTGGCCCTGCTCGATGGCGATGCCGAATTGAATGCTTTGCACCAGGCGTTTGAGCCGTTGCGGGTCGTTGCGTTGTTCGGCACTGATCATGCGTTTGGCCACTACGCCCGTCTCGTCCGAGAGGGTGAGCATGATGCTGCCGTCGAGCCGTTGGATGCTCAGGTTGACGCGGTATTTTGGGGTGAAGGTGTCGGTGATGATCTGAAAAGGATTGTCCATGGTGCGTTACCGCCTGATAAGAACATGCAGTCATTGACGACCGGTGTCGTGATTAGTTCGCGTTGCCTGACCACCGGCCACTCCGTCGCTGAGGTTGTACAAATTCCGTTTACCTCATGAGCTGTACAGCAAAGGGCGTGCCGTACAGCGATCTGTCAAACAATGAGCTCCTTATGTGTGTGTGCTTGCTCCCGATAGCGGTGCATCAGCCAAGTATTCATTGACTGATGCACCGCTATCGGGAGCAAGCCCCCTCCCACATGGGTTCTATGTTGTTATTGAAATCGGTGATCCGTTTCAGGGCAACACGGAAAAAACGATCGCTGACAGCGCAATCAGCACTCCACCCAGCTGACCGCCAGGCCGCCCCGTGAAGTTTCTTTGTACTTGTCGTGCATGTCGGCGCCGGTATCGCGCATGGTGCGGATCACCCGGTCGAGGGAAATGAAATGCTTGCCGTCACCGCGCAGGGCCATTTGCGTGGCGTTGATGGCCTTGACCGCGGCGATGGCATTGCGCTCGATGCACGGCACCTGCACCAGGCCGCCGACCGGGTCGCAGGTCAGGCCGAGGTTGTGTTCCAGGCCGATTTCGGCGGCGTTTTCCAGTTGCTCGGGGGTGGCACCGAGGATGTCGGCCAGGCCGGCGGCGGCCATGGCGCAGGCTGAGCCGACTTCGCCCTGGCAACCGACTTCGGCACCGGAGATCGAGGCGTTTTTCTTACACAGAATGCCGACGGCTGCGGCGGCCAGGAAGAAATTGATCACATCGTCGTCAGACGCGTCGGCATTGAACTTCATGTAGTAGTGCAGCACCGCCGGGATGATTCCCGCTGCGCCATTGGTCGGCGCCGTGACCATGCGCCCGCCCGCGGCATTTTCTTCGTTGACGGCGAGGGCGAACAGGTTGACCCATTCCATGGCCGACAAGGTCGAGGTGATCACATTGGGTTTGCCGATTTCCAACAGGCTGCGGTGCAATTTCGCTGCACGCCGTGGCACGTCCAGGCCACCGGGCAGGATGCCTTCGTGGCGCAGGCCTTGTTCCACGCATTCGCGCATCACCGACCAGATATGCAGCAGGCCGCTGCGGATCTGTTCATCGCTGCGCCAGGCGCGTTCGTTGGCCATCATCAATTCGGAAACCCGCAGGCCGTGTTTGTTGCACAGGGCCAGCAGCTCGACGGCGCTGGAGAAGTCGTAGGGCAATTGCACATCGTTGGCCGGCGCGAGGCCCGAAGCCGCTTCAGCGGCTTCGATGATGAAACCGCCACCCACCGAATAATAGGTCTGCTCGCTGAGCAGGCCGTTGTCGCCGTAGGCGTGCAGGGACATGGCGTTGGGGTGGTAGGGCAGACTTTCGTCCAGCAGCAGGAGGTCTCTTTGCCAGTTGAAAGCAATTTCCTGTTGACCGGCCAGCAACAACCGTCCGGACTCGCGCAGCTGTTGGATTCGCGTGTTGATCGAAGTGGGATCGACCTGATCCGGCCATTCGCCCATCAGGCCCATGACGCAGGCGCGGTCGGTGGCGTGGCCGACACCAGTGGCGGACAGCGAGCCATACAGGCGCACTTCGACCCGGCGCGTTTCACTCAGCAGGTGCTGGTCGCTCAGGGCCCGGGCGAAGGTCGCCGCCGCGCGCATGGGGCCGACGGTATGGGAGCTGGAAGGGCCGATGCCCACCTTGAATAGATCGAAAACACTGATAGCCATGCTAAAGCCTTACAAGAAATGGAGTAGGAATCGCTGCCATGTTTTGTAGGACGAGCGCAATTGGCGCGATACTGAGCCTCTAGATCGGCACTGACCAACGAATTATCCTAAGACACCCTTTAGCAGGACTAAACTCTATGGCTCGCCCTCTCCATGGCCAGACTTATGTCTGGTTGCACGTGTTTTCCTGCGCTGCACGGCATCTGTCGTTCACCCGCTGCGCCGAAGAACTGCACATCACGCCGGGGGCGGTGAGCCAGCAAATCCGCCAGTTGGAGGAGCGCCTGGGGTTTCGGCTGTTTCATCGACGGGCACGGGGGGTGGAGCTGAGTGCCGAGGGCCAGCGCCTGGCGGCAACGGTGGGGGAGGCCTACGGCAGCATCGACGCCGAGTTGCAGCGGCTGGATGCGGGGATGATCAGCGGCACGCTCCGCCTGCGCTCGATTCCATCATTTCTTGGCAAATGGCTGACCCCACGCTTACCGCGCTTGCAGCAGCGCTTCCCGGATATCCAACTGCGTATGGTTGCCGAGGACAGTAGCATCGCCCTGCACGAGGGCGACTTTGACCTGGCCATTGACCTCAACGACGGCAGCTACCCCGGCCTGTTATCCACAGCCCTGCTGGATGAGCAGATTTTCCCGGTCTGCGCCCCCAGCCTGTTGCGGGGTCGACCGCCCTTGCACGGGCCGGCCGATCTCGTGCATTTCCCGCTGCTGCATGACATTACCGCCTGGCGTGGGAGTTATGAGTATGCGGAGTGGGAGTTCTATCTGAATGCCATCGGCTATCACGTCGCCGATGTACGCCGTGGCCACACCTTCAACCGCAACCACCTGACCATCGAAGCCGCCATCGCCGGCATGGGCGTGGCGATTGCGCGACGCACCTTGCTCAACGATGAGCTGGAACGCGGTACCTTGATTGTGCCGTTCGGCCTCGCGGTGCCCAACTATAAACGTTATGTGTTGCTATATGCGCCGGGCGCCCTGAGCCATCCGGGCGTACGCGCGGTGCATGACTGGCTGGTGGAGGAAGCAGGGATTTTTCGCGCATTGCACCCGCTCGGAGGGGGGCAATTGTGAGGATTGCGGGGCGTAAGAAGATGTAACTAACTCCCCACCCTAACAGCGTTTCTGCTCGTCGTCAGGGTTAATTTGTAATGTGGGATTTATCTTTGCAAAGGGGTTGAAATGTTTCTCTAGCTGCTCAATTGTGTAATCAAGAGGTCATGGTTTCACCACCCCGGTGTTGCAGTTTGTGACCTCTCGCGAGCTAGCTGAAATAAGGGAAGAACTATGCAAATCCAAGTCAATAGCGATAACCATATTGAAAGCAGCATCCGACTGGAGGAGTGGGTACGTACTACCATTGAGAGCACGCTCGAACGTTATGAAGAAGACCTGACCCGAGTGGAGGTCTACCTGCGGGATGAGAACGGCGATAAGCCCGGTCCCCACGATTTAAGTTGCCGACTGGAAGCGCGGCCAAAAGGCCATCAACCGCTGTCGGTGTCCGCCAAGGGCGATACCCTGGAACAAGCGATTGACAGCGCGGCCACCAAGCTGGATCACGCATTGGAACATCTGTTTGGTCGACTGCAAGGCAAGCCCCGCGCTGCCGCGAAAAACCAGCCCATCAACAAAGTGAACGAAGACGCGCTGGAACAGGAATTCCTGGAAAACGAAAACGCGGTCATCAACGGCTGACGTTCTTTTCACCCCCTGCAAACGGGCCTGCATCTGCAGGCCCGTTTTCGTTCAGGCGCCGCGTCGGAAAAAATACCGGCTCAACAGCGCCAGCCCCCCAGCCCCCAACCCGGCAAACAGCATCGCCCAACCGGCCCCGTGGCGCAGTGCCGCCTGGGCATCGTTGGCTGCCAGCCCCATCGACTCCAACTTTCCTGCGGCAATGTTCTGGCTGATGGCCGGCCACTCCATTGCCGTGGTGGCGGGCAGCATCTCGGCCAGCTGATGGCTGATCCCCAGCAACAGCACCAGGCCCATCAGGGCAATGTTGAGCGCCAGGGTGATCAGCCGCGCACTGAGGTCGATGCCGGAGGCCATGCCCGCGCGGTCGGCCGATACCGAGCCGGTGGTGGTATTGGTGGTGGGCGAGTTGGTCAGCGCCAGGCCTGCGCCGGCGATCACGCAACTGAGCAGCACCAGCCCGATACGTGGGTGCTCGGCGCCGTTGACGGCGGCCATGGCCAGAAAGCCCGCGCCCATCAGGCCCAGGCCGAGGGGGATGATGCGTTCGGCGCCATAGCGCAGGGCCAGGCGCTCGGCCAGTGGCGGTACCAGCAAGGTCGGCAGGGTATAGGCGAGCAGAGCGGCGCCGGTGGTCAAGGTGTCGTAACCCAGGCCTGCCTGAAAGTACAACGGCAGGTAGATCATGAACGGCCAGAAGCTGAAGTTCATGCCGATCGAACCCATCAACGCGCCGTTGAACCGCTGGATGCGGAACACCGAGAAGTCGAACATCGGGTGCGCACTGCGAAGCTCGACCGTGATGAACAGCAGCAGGCCGAGCACCGACAACGCCGCCCAACCGAGCATGGCCGGTGTGCCGAAACCGTGTTCGCTGCCTTGGGTGATGAAGTACACCAGGGCAAACACCGACAGGGTCAGGGTGAGCATGCCGGCGATGTCCAGGCGATGGGCGGCCGGGTCGCGGGATTCCTGCACGCTGATGCGCAGCAGCACCAGGGTGAACAGGGTGAGCGGCACATGTACGAGGAACACCCAACGCCAATCTGCCACCGCCAGGATCAATGCGCCGATCATCGGCCCGAAGCCCAGGCCCACGCCGGCAATCACGCCCCATATCGCAAACGCCCGTGCCCGTGCTGCCGGTTCGCGGAACAGGTGCGAGAGGATGGCGAATTGGCAAATCATCATCGCCCCGGCACCGATGCCCTGGATAAACCGCGCCGTGATCAGCAGCGAGGCATCCTCGGCCAGCCCGCAGGCCAGTGAAGCCAGGCCAAACACCCACAGGCACAGCACCAGCATGCGGCGACGGCCAAAGCGGTCGGCCAATGTGCCCGCTGCCATCAGCACGCTGGTGCAGGCCAGGGTGTAGGCGTTCATGATCCACTGGGCGTCCTGGAAGCCCGTGCCCAACTCCCGCTCGAGCGTCGGCAGGATCACCGGCACGCTGGAAATCTCCAGGCCGAACATCAGGGCGACAAGGCACACGGCCGTGAGGGCCAGCCCATTCCTGGCGGTACGCGGGGGGCTGGCGGTAGTTAACGTGGCGGCGGGTGGCATGGGATTCTCCTGTGGATGAAGTGTCGCGTTATTTTCAGGGGAATCTGTTTCGTTATTCGTGATAAGTTTTCCGTTCATAGGGGAATTCAGGGCGACAATAGAGCCATGACGACACCGCGTTTTGATGGCGTTGAGCTGTTTCTGCACATCGTCGAAAGCGGCAACCTGACCGGGGCAGCCGAACGGCTGAACCTCACCCGCTCTGCGGTCGGCAAGGGCCTGGCGCGATTGGAAGCGCGCCTGGGCACATGCCTGTTGCAGCGCTCCACCCGCCGCCAGCGTCTGACCGAGGACGGCCAGGCGTACTACGAGCATTGCCTGCGCGCGTTGGCGGAGCTCGAGGCGGCCGAATCGGTGCTGGAAAGCGGCCGGCAACACCCACGCGGCCGCTTGCGGGCGAGTTTGCCACTGGCCTTCGGGCATCACTACGCGGCCCCGGCATTGTGGGGGTTGATGGCGCGCTATCCGGAGCTGGAGATCGAGATCAGCTTCGCCGATCGGCTGGTGGACCTGGCACAGGAAGGCTTCGACGTCGCTGTGCGGATCGGCCCGCTGCCCGACACCGACCGCCTCAGTGCACGTCGCCTGGGCGAACAGGCTGTTGGGCTGGCGGCGTCACCGGCGTACTTGCAGCGCGTCGGGCCGATTGAATGCATCGAAGACCTTGCCGGCCATCGCGGCATTGCCTATCGCAGCACGACCTCGCAGCGCAATCCCGTGGCCTCGCCGTTGATGATGGACGACCTCCAGGCGGTGGCCGATGCCGCCATCGCGGGCGTCGGCCTGGCCTGGTTGCCGAGTTGGTTGATTGCGCACTATGTGCTGCGGGGGCAGTTGGTCGCGGTGTTGCCCGGCTATCGCGAGCAACCTGCGCCGATCCATGTGATCTGGCCGACAGCCGTGCATATGCCGGCCAAGACGCGTTGTGCAATCGACGCTCTGGTCGCCGCCACCCCCAGTTGCCTGGCGGGCAGTTAGAACGCGATAGAGGTCTGCACGTACAGCGTACGCGGCTCACCCACGTATTTGCCCTTGTTGTTGTCGTCGAACGAGCGGGTGAAGTACTGCGTGTTGAAGATGTTCTTCACGCCGACCGCCACATTCAGATCCGAAAGTTGCGGGCCGAAGTCATAGGCTGCGCGGCTGCTGAACAGCATGTAGCCGGGGATTCGACCGTTGGCGCCGTCAGCACTTTCTGCCTGAGTGTTGGCGTTGTCGGCGAACTGGCTGCTCTGATAGCTGCTGTCCACATTGAGTTTCCAGCGCCCTTCGGTGTAACCCACGCCAAGGGTGCCCTTGTGCTTGGACGAGAAGGGCACGCGGTTGCCTTTGTTCGGGCCGTCTTCGCGGATGGTGGCGTCGACGTAGGCGTAGGTAGCGTACACATCGAAACCGGCCAACGCCGGGCTCAAGCCATCGAGGGCGTAGTTGACGCTGGTTTCAATACCCTGGTGGCGCGTTTCGCCGCGGGCGATCACCGAATCGTTGGTCTGGTTGCTTTCATACTGGTTGTCGAAGTTGATCAGGAACGCGCCGATCTCTGCGCGCAAGGTGCCGTCGTCATAGCGGGTACCCAGTTCCCAGGTGCGGGCTTTTTCCGGTTTCACTTCACCGCTGGTCACACGGTTAGGCATCTGGCTGTACTGCACGCTGCCGAATGAACCTTCGGTGTTGGCGTACAGGTTCCAGTCGTCAGTCAGGTGATAGAGCACGTTCAACGCCGGCAGCGCGGTGTTGTAGTCGCCTTTGTATTTGACGTTGGTCAGGTTGTTGCTCTGCTGGGACTCGATCATCTCGTAGCGGATGCCCGGGGTGATGGTCCACTTGCCGATATCAATCCGGTCATCGACGAAGAACGCATTGGCTTCGGTGCCGCCGCGGGTGTCGCGGTCGTTGCGGCTGTCGGTGCTGGGGATTTGCTGGTTGTTGGCGGAAATCGGCGTGCGGTAGCGCAACTCGTGGCCGGCTTCGTTGATGTAGCGGTAGCCGACGCCCACTTCATGGCTGGTCGGGCCGAGGTCAAAGCCTTGGGCGAAACGGGTTTCCAAGCCGCGCACCCAATACTCACGCGGGGACAGCGACAGGAAGGTGCCCTGGTCCAGGTAGCCGCTGCGCAGGGTCTTGGTGAAGAAGCTGTTGACGGTGAATTCGCGGCGGTCCTGCTCGTAGCGATAGCCGACGTTGAACATCGTACGGCGGCCCCAGAATTTGTCGTAGGGACGGGTGGACTGATATGGATCGGCCTTGTAGTCCGCGACGTTCAAGCCCCCAGGCATATCGGCCTGGCCTTCATAGTACTGCGCCATGGCGTTGAAGCTGTTGGCGTCGTCGAGCTGGTATTTGCCTTTGAGGATCAGGTCGTCGATGCGCGTGTTGCTGTTTTCGCGCCAGTCGCCGCCACGGGTGCCGGAATACAAAATCGCGCCGCCCAGGCCATTCTCGGCAGTGCCGCCGGCCAGCAGGTTGCCGGTGGTCTTGAAGCCGTCATGGCTGGAAGACGGGCTGGTCTCGGTCTGCAAGCCACCTTTGACGGTGGGTGCATCCGGGATCGCGCGGGTCACGAAGTTGACCACGCCGCCGACGTTCTGCGGGCCGTAGCGCACCGCGCCGCCGCCACGCACCACGTCCACGGCGTCCATGTTGCCCATGCTGATCGGCGCGAAGGACAGCTGCGGCTGGCCGTACGGCGCGAAGGGCACAGGGATGCCGTCCATCAGCACCGTTGAGCGCGAGGCCAGGCGCGGGTTGAGACCGCGAATGCCGAAGTTCAGCGCCATATCGTGGCTGCCGGTGCCGTTATTGTCCGGAGCGTTGACGCCAGGTATGCGGTTGAGCACGTCCTTGGCCTGGGTGGCGCCCTGGCGTTCGAACTCTTCGCGGCGGATCACGTCACGGGCGCCGGGGTGTTCGAAGACATTGGTTTGCGCCGCATCGCCGAGCCAGTCGCCGACCACGCTGGAGGTCGCCAACTCGACAGCCGCCGGCGCCGTTGCCGGTTGCAGGCTGTAGGCGTTGTCGCCTTCGGCGCGGGCTTGCAGGCCGGTACCTTCCAGCAGCTTCTGCAGGCCTTCGGCGGCGCTGTAGCTGCCGGACAAACCACGGCTTTGCATGCCCGCCGTGACTTCGGAACCGAAGGAAATCAACACGCCGGCTTCACGGCCAAACTGGTTCAGGGCTGCTTCCAGCGAGCTTGGGGCGATGTGATACGGCTTGGTATCGGCCGCCATCACGCAAGGCAGTACGGTCAGGCTGAGGCTGGCGCCCAGCAGCAGTTGGCGCAAGGTGCGGGCGAGAAGGGTGGGTTGCTGGGGCATGGAGGGCGGTCCTGAGAAGGAAGGATCAAGGTGGCTTTCCTTCTCTGTCACGCGAGGTGCGGAAAACGGCTCACGGTGGCTGAAAATAATTTATGCACGTGCCTGGACGCTCACCCAATAGCGGGTAAAACGCCGCACCTTGACCGGCAGGCTGACCTCCAGCAGGTCGAGGATGCGTTCGCTGTCGTCCAGCGGGTAGCTGCCGGACAGCAGCAGGTTGGCGACTTGCGCATCGCAATTGAGCTGGCCACGGCGGTAGCGACCCAGTTCGGCGAGAAAGTCCTCCAGGCGCATATGCGCGGCCACCAGCATGCCGTCGGCCCAGGCGCCGCTGTTGGCGTCGGTAGGGCGCGGAGTGTCCCAGCCTTTACGGGTGAAATTGACCTGGCGCGCCGCTTCGACCGTCAGGGGCAGGCCGCTGTAGGTGTTGGGCATCACCTCGACGCGGCCGTCCAAGACCGCCAGTTGGGTGTGGTCGTTGAGCTGGCGCACATTCAGGCGCGCCGCCTGGCTGCTGAGCAGGCCCTGGCCGGTCAACACCTGCAGCGGCGTGCTGCCGGCATTGCCGGTGAGCAGGATCTCGCCTTCGAGCAGGCGGATCAGCCGTTGCCGGCCGTCGAAGTGCACATCCACGGCGCTGCCGGTATTGAGTTGCAACTGGCTGCCGTCGGCCAATTGCACCTTACGCCGTTGGCCGACGGGGCTGCGATAGTCGGCGCTCAACGGCGGCAGGATATGCTGCTGGCGCAGGCTCCAGGCGGCGGCCGAACCGGCGCCGAGGATCAGCAACAACTTCAGCGCCTGGCGCCGGCTGGTGGCGGTCGGTGCGCTCAACGCCGCATGGGCCAGGGGCGAGGGCATGCCGCGCAGGCGCTGGTTGACGCGCTGGATATGGTCCCAGGCGCGCTGATGTTCGCTATGGGCATTCAGCCATTGTTGCCAGGCCGCCTGCTGGCGTGGGTTGAGCGCGCCTTGCTGCATTTCCATCAGCCAGTGCACGGCCTGTTCGGCAACCTGGGTCGAGACATTCATAGGGCGAAATAGCAGCGCATGGCGGCTTTATTCAGGTGGCGTTTGACGGTGGCAATGGAGATGCCCAGTTCGGCGCCGATCTGCGCATACGTCAGGCCGTCGAGCTGGGCCAGCAGGAACGTGCGTTTGACCTGGGTGGGCAAGCCATCGAGCAACAGGTCCAGCTCCAGCAGGGTTTGCAGGATGATCGCGCGCTCTTCTTCTGATGGCGCTACCTGCTCAGGCATCTGCGCCAAGGCGTCGAGGTAGGCGCGCTCCAGGTCCTGGCGGCGGTAGAAGTTGAACAACACACGCTTGGCGACCGTGGTGAGGAACGCGCGGGGCTCGACCAGCGTCGGCGCCTCCCGTGCGGTCAGGACCCGGATGAAGGTGTCCTGTGCCAGGTCTGCAGCACTTTCCGGGCAGCCGAGCTTGCGTCGCAACCAGCCGGTGAGCCAGTGGTGATGGTCGTTGTAGAGCACTTCGACAGTGTTGGACGGCTGCAACGCGATCTCCCTTTTGTGCATTCCGGAAAAATCTAGGCATGCTTTAGAGAACAAGAATTGTTCGCATTGTAGGGGGCCGCCAACCGTTCGGCAATGTGTGAAGGCAGGTGTTTCATCCGTTCTGTTTTGCTTATGAGAATATTTATCATTAATATTGCGCGCTGATGAACCTGGCGCCTCCCGCATGAAAAGCAAAACCTCACTGCCTGCTTCCTATCGTCTCGCTGTCACATCGCGGGTGCTCGCCGCTGTGGTTGGCGGTTACCTGATGGCGTCCCTGGCCAGTATCTGCCTGGCACTGTGGATGCCTGTCTCCCGCGCCGATGCGGTGATCACCGGGATGATGAGTTCGTTCGTGTTCTACCTGTTGGCAGTGCTGTGGTGCTTCGCCTGCCGTACGGCATGGCGCGCGTGGTGCGGCGTGATGCTGCCGAGCGCGGCGTTCGCCACCTTGGCAGGCCTGGGCTTGTGGATGGCACGCACATGAAAGAGGGCTTTCGTCAGGCCATGGCCTGGTTGCATACCTGGGCCGGGCTGATCTTTGGCTGGCTGCTGTTTGCGATTTTCCTGACGGGCACCCTGGCCTATTTCAAGGATGAGATCAGTCACTGGATGCAGCCCGAAGTGCAGGCCCATCCCCTGGATGATGCGCGCAGCCTGAGTGTCGCCCAGGACTACCTGCAGAAGGTCGCACCCACGGCCGCACGCTGGTTCATCACCTTGCCGGATGGCCGCGACCCTGGCCTGTCAGTGATGTGGCAAGACAAAGTCGACCCCGGCAAACGCGGCAATTTCATTCAGAAAACCCTCGACCCCGTGAGCGGGCAGGCTGTAGAGGCCCGGGAAAGCATGGGCGGGGATTTCTTCTACCGCTTCCACTTCCAGCTGCAAATGCCTTACCCGTGGGGCCGCTGGCTGTCGACCATTGCAGCGATGGTGATGTTCGTGGCGTTGATCACGGGCATCATCACCCACAAGAAAATCTTCAAGGACTTCTTCACCTTCCGCCCCCGCAAAGGCCAGCGTTCCTGGCTCGACGGGCATAACGCGGTGGGTGTGCTGGTGCTGCCGTTTCACCTGATGATCACCTACAGCAGCCTGGTGATTTTCATGAGCATGGTGATGCCGGCGCCGATCGTGGCCTCCTATGGCAACGACACCCGGGCCTTCTTCAATGACGTGTTCCCCGCCACCAACAACGCGCCGGCGCTGGGCCAGCCAGGCCAATTGCTGTCATTGCTGCCGATGTACGAGCAGGCGAGGGCGCAGTGGGCGGGTGGGCATGTCGGGCGGCTGGCGGTGAACAACCCGAGTGATGTAAACGCTTCGGTGAACCTGTTCCGTGCCAGCTCCGACCGCGTGGTGCATGACTTCGGCAGTACCGTGTCGTTCAACGGCAACACGGGTGAGTTGTTGCGGGTCAGTGCTGAACAATCGCTGCCGGCGGCGATCGGCGGCAGCTTCTATGGCCTGCACATGGGCCATTTCGCCGGTCCGGTGCTGCGCTGGTTGTACTTTATCTGCGGCCTGGCGGGCACGGCGATGATCGGCACGGGACTGGTGATCTGGCTCGGCAAGCGGCAACTCAAACATGCAAAAAGCGGCGTGATGCCGTTCGAACTGCGGCTGGTGGAAGTGCTGAACATCGCCAGCATGTCCGGGCTGTTGATCGCCATTGCAGCCTTCTTCTGGGCCAACCGTTTATTGCCGGTGGGCTTTGCCGAGCGCTCCGATTGGGAAGTGCAGGCCTTCTTTATCGCCTGGGGCCTGAGCCTGTTGCACGCGATCCTGCGCCGGGGCCGCCAGGGTTGGGTTGAGCAATTGAGCTTCGCAGCACTGCTGTTTGCCGCAATCCCGTTGCTTAATGCCCTGACCACGTCGCAGCACTTGGGCGCTTCACTGGCGACGGGCGACTGGGCCATGGCGGGCTTCGACCTGACCTGCCTGGCCAGCGGTGTGTTCCTCGCCTGGGCAGCCTGGAAGATGCAGCACCGCAAGGCCCCGCAGCCCAAGACCGAACGGGCGCGGCCGCTGCAGCTCAAGCAGGAGGCGAACTGAATGCTCCTCGCGCTGCTGATGTGTTACGCCGGGTTTACCGCCTTGTGCCTGTCCACCGACCGTCACCACGGCGAACTGCTGCACAGCAGGCCATCACCTCGGCGGCGTATTGCTTTGCGCGTCATCGGTTGGCTGCTGCTGACCGTCTCGATCTGGCCCGCCGTGGCTGTCGCCGGTTGGGGCCAGGGCCTGGTGGAGTGGTGCGCGGTGTTGATGCTCAGCGCCCTGTTGCTGGTGCTGTTGTTGCCGTATCGGCCAAGGCTGGCCTTGATCCTGGCAGGCGTCGGCCTGCTGGCCTGCCCTGTTGCCGCCTTCGCAACGTTCTGAGCCGCCGCCATGATGATCAGCACCCCACCCGATTCCCAGGACAGCCCCCAGGCTGACGCGGCGGGTGGGCGCGCGCATTTCCTGCAGGTGTTCTTGTCCCAGCGTTCGCAGATGGAAGCGTTGGTGAGCCGACGTGTCGGGTGCCGCGCCACGGCGGCCGACCTGGTGCAGGACCTGTTCCTGCGGTTTTGGCGTCGGCCATTGGTGCAGGTCGAAGAACTCAGCACCTACCTGTTGCGCTGCGCCGGCAATATCGCCATCGACCACCTGCGCAGCGAAGGCGCGCGGGTGCGCAGCAGTGAAGGCTGGCTGCCGGAACAGCAGGATAACCAGGGCTCCGAACCCCAGGCGGCGCTCGAGGCGGGCAACGACCTGCGGCATGTCGAAGCCGCCCTGCGCAGCCTGCCGGAGCGCACCCGGCAGATCTTCCTGCTCAACCGCATTCACGGGCGCAAGTACGCGCAAATCGCCAAGGCCATGGGCCTGTCCCAAAGCGCCGTGGAAAAACATATGATGCGTGCCCTCGAAGCCTGCAAAGCCAGCCTTCGCGAACCATCGCCATCGCGCAAGCCAGGGAAAGCACCGTGAATCCGACCCCCACACCTGACCAGGAACAAGCCGCACTGGCCTGGCTGAGCCTGTTGCACGACCAGCCCAGCAGTGGCGACCAGGCCACGTTCAGCCGCTGGCTAAGGGCAGATTCTGCGCACGTCGAAGCCTATGCCCAGGCCCAGGTGCTCTGGGAGTTGAGCGAAGTGCCGGCACGCCAACTGGCGGATGAAGACGCGCTGGCATTGCAGGGTTACCTCAATGCGATGAACACCCCGACGCGCTCGCGGGTGGTGCGCTGGTCCGGCGCATTAGCCATGGCGGCGTGCCTGGTGTTGATGGTGTCCATGGGCGCCGGTTGGCAGCCTTCGCGGTGGATCGATGACTTCGGCGCCGATTACGTGAGCGCACCGGGAGAAGTGAAGACCGTCACCCTGGCCGATCAATCCCGGGTCACGCTGGATGCGGACAGCGCCATTGCCGTGGACTTCAGCGACGGTGAGCGGCATATCCAATTGCGTCGCGGTGCAGGTTTTTTCAGCGTCACCCACACCGGCGAGTCCTTTGTGGTCGAGGCGGGCGGCGGCGAAGCGCGGGTGCTGGGGACGCAGTTCGAAGTGCGCCTGCAACCGGCGGGGGCCGAGGTGACGGTGTTGTCGGGACGGGTGGGCGTGACCGCGTCGAAACAGGGCCCGCAGCAAATTCTGACGGCGGGCCAGCAAGTGGCCTACGCCGATGGCAGCGCCGATCCCTTGCACGCGGTCGACAGCGAATCCCGCCTGGCCTGGCGGGATGGCTGGCTCAACTACTACAAGGCGCCGCTGGCGGAGGTGGTCAAGGACTTGGGGCGTTACTACCCTGGCCGCATCCTGCTGCTCAACGAAGAGATGGGTGCCAAGCGCGTCAGCGGCAGCTTCCCGAGCAAAGACCCGCAGGCGGTACTCAACGCCTTGCAAGCGGTATTGGGGTTCGAGCAGCACAGCCTGTTGGGGCGGGTAATCGTGGTGCGCTGATTATTTCAGCGCGGCCATGATCGCGTCAGGGTTGTAGTCGCGAATCAGCGTCCCGTTGACGTCCACAAACGGAATCCCGCCACCACCCAGCGCCTCATACGCCTTGCGCGCCTGGGCGTCCTTCTCGATATCGACGGCCTGGTACGGAATGCCCTTCTGGTCCAGGAAGCGGCGGATCTGCTTGCAGTAGCCGCACCACTCGGTGGCATACAGCACCACCCGCGCCGAGGCTCGCGTCTGCTCCGGGACCACCTGGGAGGGGTTGAACAGCCGCTCGATCTTGCCCCAGTTCTGGATAACCACCACCACCAGCAACACCAGCAGGACTTTCTTGAGGACCCCGCCGAGCATCAGTTGCGGCGCTTGAGCTGGTCGGTCAGTTGGGTCGGCAGGCCCTTGATGATCAAGGTGCCGGCGGCCTCGTCGTACTCGATCTTGTCGCCCAGCAAGTGTGCTTCAAAGCTGATGGACAAGCCCTCGGCGCGCCCGGTGAAGCGGCGGAACTGGTTGAGGGTGCGTTTATCCGCCGGGATTTCCGGCGACAGGCCGTAGTCCTTGTTGCGGATATGGTCGTAGAACGCCTTGGGCCGATCTTCATCGATCAAGCCCGACAGCTCTTCAAGGCCCATGGGCTCGCCGAGCTTGGCCTGGCTGCTGGCGTAATCGACCAGGGTCTTGGTTTTTTCGCGGGCGGATTCGTCCGGCAGGTCTTCGCTTTCGACGAAGTCGCTGAAGGCCTTGAGCAGGGTGCGCGTCTCGCCCGGGCCGTCGACGCCTTCCTGGCAGCCGATGAAGTCGCGGAAGTATTCCGAGACCTTCTTGCCGTTCTTGCCTTTGATAAACGAGATGTACTGCTTGGACTGCTTGTTGTTCTGCCACTCGGACACGTTGATACGCGCTGCCAGGTGCAACTGGCCCAGGTCCAGATGGCGCGACGGGGTGACGTCCAGCTCGTCGGTTACCGCCACGCCTTCGCTGTGGTGCAGCAGGGCGATGGCGAGGTAGTCGGTCATGCCTTGCTGGTAGTGGGCAAACAGCACGTGGCCGCCGGTGGAGAGGTTGGACTCTTCCATCAGTTTTTGCAGATGTTCGACGGCGGTGCGGCTGAACGTGGTGAAATCCTGGCCACCCTCGAAATATTCCTTCAACCAACCGCTGAACGGGTGCGCGCCGGATTCGGCATGGAAGAAACCCCAGGCCTTGCCTTGTTTGGCGTTGTAGCTCTCGTTGAGATCGGCAAGCATGTTCTCGATGGCGGCCGACTCGGCAAGCTCGGAGTCGCGGGCGTGGAGAACTGCAGGTGTGCCGTCGGGTTTTTTGTCGATCAGGTGGACGATGCAATGACGGATCGGCATGGGCTTCTCGGCTGGTTGAAGGGGAGCGGTCGGCCTCCCCGAAAAGTCGCCCAGTGTACCGCACCCATTGGTCAAGACACGCGTCGAAGGGCATTTTGGGTGCTCTCGGACGAGGCATATGCCTTTTTTTCACGGTTTAGAGCGATAAAGCTGACCAAATGGGTAGGTAGAGGCGGATATTTCCCCGTCTCTGTGCTAGTTTTGCCCCGTCTTACGCCAAGTCTCGGCGATAAGCGTGCATTCAGCATCTGTCAGGTCGAACCAATCCCCGTTTCAAGCATCTATAACCCCGATCTCCGTGGTTATAGCCGGGGGTGCCAGGCCATGACGGTCGGGCTCGACGGCTGACACTGCACTCTGCAATCCATATGAATTTGATAGGGAAGGAACACCACAATGGCTATTACTAAAGACCAACTGATCGCTGACCTGGCTGAAGCAGTAGACGCACCGAAAACCACCGTGCGCGCTCTGCTGGACCAACTGAGCCAAGTTGTTGCTGACCAGCTGGAAAACGGCGGCGAAATCACTCTGCCAGGCGTTGGCAAACTGAAAGTGACCGAGCGTCCTGCCCGTACTGGCCGTAACCCTTCGACTGGCGCTGCCATCGAAATCGCTGCCAAGAAAGTTATCAAGCTGGTTGTGGCCAAAGGCCTGACCGACGCTGTTAACAAGTAAGACGCAGCAAAAAAAACCGTGCTCCGGAGCGATCCGGGCACGGTTTTTTGTTGCCTGGGATTTGTCTCTATCGCACCCAGCGCTGGCGCCAGATCTGCTGTTCGTTCTTGGTCTGGAAGGTCCAGGCCACGAAACGGCTCTGCTTCTGGCCCTGGGACATTTCCACCACCTGGCTTTCCAGCACGCCGGCTTTTTTCAGGGCGGTCTCGATCGCGGGCAAGTTTGACGCTTTTGACACCAGGGTGCTGAACCACAACACCTTGTGGGCAAAGTGCGCACTCTCGGCGATCAATTGCGTCACGAAGCGCGCTTCACCGCCTTCACACCACAACTCGGCCGATTGGCCTCCGAAGTTGAGCACCGGCAATTTGCGCTTGGGATCGGCCCGGCCCAGGGCGCGCCACTTGCGCTCGCTGCCCTTGGTGGCTTCGTCCATGGACGCATGGAACGGTGGGTTGCACATGGTCAGGTCAAAACGCTCACCCGGCTCCAGCAGGCCCAGCAGGATGTGCTTGGGGTTTTCCTGCTGGCGCAACTGGATGACCTTGCTCAGGTCGTTGGACTGCACGATGGCCTTGGCGGCGGCCACGGCGATAGGGTCGACCTCCGAGCCGAGGAAGTTCCAGCGGTACTCCATATAGCCAATCAGCGGGTAGACGCAGTTGGCGCCCATGCCGATGTCCAGCACCTTGACGATTGAACCGCGCGGGATCTTGCCCTCGTTGACACTGGCCAGCAGGTCGGCGAGGAAGTGCACGTAGTCGGCACGTCCCGGTACCGGCGGGCACAGGTAATCCGCCGGGATGTCCCAATGCTGGATGCCATAGAAGGCCTTGAGCAACGCCCGGTTGAACACCCGCACCGCGTCCGGGCTGGCGAAGTCGATGCTCTCTTTGCCATAGGGGTTGATGATCACGAATTGCGCCAGTTCCGGCGTGGTCTTGATCAACGCCTGGAAGTCGTAACGGCCTGTGTGGCGGTTGCGTGGGTGCAGGGTAGCCTCTTTGCGCGGCGCGACGGGTTTGGCCGTGGCTGCGGTCTTAGGCTTCTTGCGTGGAGGTTTGGGCGTAGTGGGGGCGGTCATGATGATTCTGGTGTTGGCTCAAAGTGGCGGCCATTGTCACACATTCCCGAGGATAACTCGGTCAAATGTGGGAGCAAGCCCCCTCCCACATTGACCGCAAGCACAAAAAAAGAGACCCGAAGGTCTCTTTTTTCACACGGATTGCCCCTTAGAGGCTGGAAATCCGCGCATGTTGCTCCGCCAGCTTGCCCAAAGCCTGTTCGGCCTCGGCCAGCTTGGCGCGTTCCTTATCGATCACTTCAGCCGGTGCCTTGTCGACGAATGCCGCGTTGGACAGCTTGCCGCCCACCCGCACCACTTCACCTTGCAGGCGCAGGATTTCCTTGTCGAGACGGGCCAGTTCCGCGCCCTTGTCGATCAAGCCGGCCATCGGCACCAGCACTTCCATCTCGCCGACCAGCGCGGTCGCTGACAGTGGCGCTTCGGCGCCATCCGCCAATACGGTGATCGATTCCAGCTTCGCCAGCTTCTTGAGCAGCGCATCGTTCTCGGTGAGACGACGCTGGTCTTCGGCGCTGGCGTTCTTCACGAAGACCGCCAGAGGCTTGCCCGGGCCGATGTTCATTTCGGCGCGGATGTTGCGCGTGCCGAGCATCAGGGTCTTGAGCCATTCAATGTCGCTTTCGGCCGCCTCATCGATACGTGCTTCGTTGGCCACCGGCCAAGGTTGCAGCATGATGGTCTTGCCGTCTTTGCCGGCCAGCGGCGCGAGGCGCTGCCAGATTTCTTCGGTGATGAACGGCATGAACGGATGCGCCAGGCGCAGGGCGACTTCGAGCACGCGTACCAGGGTGTGACGGGTGCCGCGCTGACGTTCGATCGGCGCGTTTTCGTCCCACAGCACGGGCTTGGACAGTTCCAGGTACCAGTCGCAATACTGGTTCCAGATGAACTCGTACAAGGCCTGTGCGGCCAGGTCGAAACGGAACTGGTCGAGTTGACGGGTCACTTCGGCCTCGGTGCGCTGCAGCTGCGAGATGATCCAGCGGTCGGCCAGGCTAAGTTCGATGGCCTCGCCGTTCTGGCCGCAGTCTTCGCCTTTGTCCAGCACGTAGCGCGCGGCGTTCCAGATCTTGTTGCAGAAGTTGCGATAGCCTTCGACGCGGCCCATGTCGAACTTGATGTCGCGACCGGTGGACGCCAGCGAGCAGAAGGTGAAGCGCAGCGCATCGGTGCCGTAGCTGGCAATGCCGTCGGCGAATTCGTCGCGGGTCTGCTTCTCGATCTTCTTCGCCAGTTTCGGCTGCATCAGCCCCGAGGTGCGTTTCTGCACCAGGGTTTCCAGGTCGATGCCGTCGATGATGTCCAGTGGGTCGAGGACGTTGCCCTTGGACTTGGACATCTTCTGGCCCTGGCCATCCCGAACCAGGCCGTGCACGTACACGGTCTTGAACGGTACCTGCGGCGTGCCGTCCTCGTTCTTCACCAAGTGCATGGTGAGCATGATCATCCGGGCAACCCAGAAGAAAATGATGTCGAAGCCGGTGACCAGCACGTCGGTGGAGTGGAATTTCTTCAGGAATTCGGTCTGCTGCGGCCAGCCCAGGGTGGAGAACGTCCACAGGCCCGAGCTGAACCAGGTGTCGAGTACGTCGTTGTCCTGTTGCAACGCCACGTCCGGGCCGAGATTGTGCTTGGCACGTACTTCGGCTTCGTCGCGGCCCACGTAGACCTTGCCCGACTCGTCGTACCAGGCCGGAATACGGTGGCCCCACCACAGCTGGCGGCTGATGCACCAATCCTGGATGTCGCGCATCCACGAGAAGTACATGTTTTCGTACTGCTTGGGCACGAACTGGATACGGCCGTCTTCCACGGCAGCAATCGCCGGCTCGGCCAGTGGCTTGGTGGACACGTACCACTGGTCGGTCAGCCACGGTTCGATCACGGTGCCGGAGCGGTCGCCCTTCGGCACTTTCAGGGCGTGGTCGTCGACGCTGACCAGCAGGCCTGCAGCGTCGAAGGCAGCAACGATCTGCTTGCGCGCTTCGAAACGGTCAAGGCCGGCGTATTCGGCCGGGATCTTGCCGTCGATGCTGTCGTTCAGCGTACCGTCCAGGTTGAACACCTGGCAGGCCGGCAGCACGGCGGCATTCTTGTCGAAGATATTCAACAACGGCAGGTTGTGGCGCTTGCCGACTTCGTAGTCGTTGAAATCGTGGGCCGGGGTGATTTTCACGCAGCCGGTGCCGAATTCAGGGTCGCAGTAATCGTCGGCGATGATCGGGATGCGGCGGCCTACCAGCGGCAACTCGACGAACTTGCCGATCAGTGCCTGGTAGCGCTCGTCGTTCGGGTTGACCGCGACGGCGGCGTCGCCAAGCATGGTTTCCGGACGGGTGGTGGCGACGATCAGGTAATCGTTGCCCTCAGCGGTTCTGGCGCCGTCGGCCAGCGGGTATTTGAGGTTCCACAGGAAACCTTTCTCGTCGTGGTTTTCCACTTCAAGGTCGGAAATCGCCGTGTGCAACTTGGTGTCCCAGTTGACCAGGCGCTTGCCGCGGTAGATCAGGCCGTCTTCATGCAGGCGCACGAAGGCTTCTTTCACCGATTCCGACAGGCCGTCATCCATGGTGAAGCGCTCGCGGCTCCAATCCACGGACGAGCCGAGGCGACGAATCTGACGGCTGATGTTGCCGCCGGACTGGTCTTTCCATTCCCAGATTTTTTCCAGGAATTTCTCGCGACCCAGATCGTGACGGTTCTGGCCAGTGGCTTCGAGTTGGCGCTCCACCAGCATCTGGGTGGCGATACCGGCGTGGTCGGTACCCGGCTGCCACAGGGTGTTGCGGCCCTGCATGCGGCGGAAACGGATCAACGCATCCATGATCGCATTGTTGAAGCCATGGCCCATGTGCAGGCTGCCAGTGACGTTCGGTGGCGGAATCATGATGGTGTAGGACTCGCCCGCGCCTTGCGGAGCGAAATAGTTCTCGGACTCCCAGGTGTTGTACCAGGAAGTTTCAATAGCGTGCGGCTGGTAGGTCTTATCCATGCGCGGCGGGACCCTAGTTGGCATATATTCAGGAAAGCCGGCAAGTATAACGGGGGATAGGGCGCAGGGCGAGGCGAAGGCGGGCTTAAGGTGCAGGCAATCAAATGTGGGAGGAGTTTGCCACCTCCCACAGGGGATCTATGGACGGTTTAAGACTGGTACTGGCTGAGCAGCCGCTCCATCCGCGCATCCATCCGGCGCTTGATCTCGGTTTCGATATGGGGGGCAAAGTCGTCGATCACGTCTTGCATGATCAATTGCGCAGCGGCACGCAGTTCGTTGTCCAGGTGCAGCAGCAGGGCGTCGGGGCCCTTTTCAGCCGCAGCAGGGGCAGCGTCCACCACAACGGGGGCTTCGACAACCGGTTCCGGGGCGACCTGCTTGCCGCCGACCATGTCGAACAACAGCGGAATCTGTACCTCGCCATCGGCCTGTTCGGTCAATAGCGGCGGTTGCAAGTCATCATCACCCAGCAACTGACGGATCGACTCGAGGTCGTCCAGCAGGTGGTCATCTTTTTTTGTCGGGTTGGGAGTGTCCATCATGTACTCAAAGTCGTTGTAGCCGGTGATCTTGCAAAGGATAGCCCTGTTCGCGGTAGAAACGGAAACTCTCCCGCGCGGCCTGACGAATAGCCGGATCTTCCACCACCACTTCCGCCACACGGGCGAAGGCCTTGGCAAAAGGCGGTACTTTCAGGTCCAGGTTGACCAGCAGGTCCTGGTGATTGCCGCAACTGTCCCCCAAACCCAGGACAACCTGGCCTTCGGGTTCTGATTCTGCGGGGCCGTGGGGCACGAAGCTTTCGCCCTTGAAACGCCACAGGCGGGCGTCGAGCTCGTCGCGTTGGGCTGCATCGCTGCAATGCAGGTAGATGCGGTGGCCCATGCGCCAGGCTTTTTCGGTGAGTTTGCAGGCGAAGTCCAGGCGCGCGAGCGGATCGGCGCTGGGCAATATATAGAAGTCGACTTGGGTCATTGCGGTTCCTGGGCTGCCGCGCCTGCCGCCGTCATAATGTAGGAGCGAGCTTGCTCGCGAAGAACCTGAGAACAATGCGTTCATCCAAGATGAACGCGTTATCGTTGACGCTCTTCGCGAGCAAGCTCGCTCCTACAGTTGACCGCGGCAGGCAGTTGGGCAGGTGTTTAGGCTTTGGCGCGGTCCAGCAGGTATTGGGTCAGCAATGGCACCGGACGGCCGGTGGCGCCCTTGTCCTTGCCGCCGCTGGTCCAGGCCGTGCCGGCGATGTCCAGGTGCGCCCAGTTGAAGTTCTTGGCGAAGCGCGACAGGAAACACGCAGCCGTGATGGTGCCGGCTTTCGGGCCGCCGATGTTGGCGATGTCGGCGAACGGGCTGTCCAGCTGTTCCTGGTACTCATCGAACAGCGGCAGTTGCCAGGCGCGGTCGTCGGCGGCCTTGCCGGCGCTGAGCAGCTGCTCGATCAACTCGTCGTTATTGCCCAGCAGGCCCGAGGTGTGGGAACCCAGGGCAACGATGCAGGCGCCGGTCAGGGTGGCGATGTCGATCACGGCCTGTGGCTTGAAGCGCTCGGCGTAGGTCAGGGCATCGCACAGCACCAGGCGGCCTTCGGCGTCGGTGTTGAGGATTTCCACGGTCTGGCCGCTGAGGGTGGTGACGATGTCGCCCGGACGGGCCGCGCCGCCGCTCGGCATGTTTTCGGCGCAGGCCAGAATGCACACCAGGTTGATCGGCAGCTTCAGTTCCAGCACGGCGCGCAGGGTACCGAACACGCTGGCGGCGCCGCCCATGTCGTACTTCATCTCGTCCATGCCCAGGCCCGGCTTGAGGCTGATGCCGCCGGTGTCGAAGGTGATGCCTTTACCCACCAGGGCGTAAGGCTTCTCGGACTTCTTGCCGCCGTTGTATTGCATCACGATCAGGCGTGGCGGTTGGTCGCTGCCCTGGCCCACGGCATAGAACGAGCCCATGCCCAGTTCCTTGATCTTCTTCTCATCCAGGACTTCGACTTTCAGGCCCTTGAACTCTTTACCCAATGCCTTGGCCTGTTCGCCCAGGTAGGTCGGGTGGCAGATGTTCGGCGGCAGGTTGCCCAGGTCGCGGGTGAACGACATGCCATTGGCGATGGCCTGGGCGTGAGTCACGGCGCGCTCGACTTCAGCCTGGGCGGCCTTGATGGTCAGCAGGGTGATTTTCTTCAGGGCGCGGGGTTCGGTTTTCTGGCTCTTGAACTGATCAAAAATGTAGCCGCCGTCCACCAGGGTTTCGGCCAGCAGGCGGGTCTTGCCGTAGCTGTCACGGCCTTTTACGACGATTTCATCGAGTGCCAGTGCCGCATCGCTGCCGCCCAGGCCCTTGAGGGTGTTGAGGATGCCGCTGATGATCTTGCGGAACGGACGGTCGCCCAGTTCAGCGTCCTTGCCCACGCCCACCAGCAATACGCGGTCGGCTTTCAGGTTAGGCAGGCTTTGCAGCAGCAGGCTCTGGCCGACTTTGCCGGCCAGGTCGCCGCGCTTGAGAACCGCGCTGATCGCGCCGCCGCTGAGTTCGTCGAGCTGCCTGGCGGCTACGCCGAGCTTGCGGCCTTCGCCGATGGCGACCACGAGGGTGGCGGTTTTCAACGTTTCGGGGCTAACGCTTTTTACAACCAATTCCATTTTCGGGTCCCTTATATAAGGTCTGAGAGCCTGGCGTCTGTACGCAGGCTTTAAAGCGTGGCGGCTGTGTAAACCACCAGCGACAAAGGCCGCAGTTTGAACCTCGCCGACGGAGCCTGACAACCCTTTGTGCCTGCGCATGAGGTTGCGCAGTGACAGGCGCGGTCAATCACAGGATAATGCGCCATCTTTTTAGCCGGCCCGGTGCAAACGGGCTGACTCGGTATGCTTGCTTGTTTGGCCGCCTTAGCCTGACAACCCTGGAGTGTCTGGTTTGATCGTCTTCCGTTATCTGTCCCGCGAAGTCCTGTTGACCCTGAGTGCCGTGAGTGCGGTCCTGCTGGTCATCATCATGAGTGGTCGTTTCGTCAAATACCTGGCCCAGGCTGCCTCCGGCGCCCTGGACCCAGGCTCGCTGTTCCTGATCATGGGCTTTCGCCTGCCGGGATTCTTGCAACTGATCCTGCCGCTGGGCCTGTTCCTCGGCATCCTGCTGGCCTACGGCCGCTTGTACCTTGAAAGTGAAATGACCGTGCTCTCGGCCACCGGCATGAGCCAGCAGCGCCTGCTGGGCATGACCATGATTCCGGCGGCCGGCGTTGCGCTGATCGTGGCCTGGTTGAGCCTGAGCCTGGCTCCCCAGGGCGCGATGCAGTTCCAGTTGGTGCTGAACAAACAGGACGCGATGACCGAGTTCGACACCCTCGAGCCGGGCCGTTTCCAGGCACTCAATGACGGCTCGCGGGTGACTTACACGGAAACCTTGACCGACGACCGCGCCAACCTGGGCGGTGTGTTCATCTCCGAGAAACGGTTTGGCCAGGACAAGAAAGACCGGGGCATTTCCGTACTGGTGGCCGATTCGGGCCGCCAGGAAGTGCGTCCTGACGGCAGCCGCTACCTGATCCTGGAAAATGGCTATCGCTACGATGGCAGTCCAGGCATGGCCGACTATCGCGCGATCAAGTACGACACCTATGGCGTGATGCTGGCCCGCCCGGATATCAGCGACGAAGTCACCGACCGCGACGCCATCCCCACGGCGGACCTGCTCGGCAGCAAGGAACTGCGCTCCATCGCCGAGCTGCAATGGCGGATTTCCCTGCCGCTGCTGGTGTTTATCGTGACCCTGATGGCCGTGCCGCTGTCGCGCGTCAACCCGCGCCAGGGCCGTTTCCTCAAGCTGTTGCCGGCGATCCTGCTGTACATGGCTTACCTCACCATCCTGATTTCCGCCCGTGGCTCCCTGGAGAAAGGCAAGCTGTCGCCGGTCCTGGGCCTGTGGTGGGTGCACGGCATGTTCCTGTTGATCGGCCTGGGGCTGCTGTATTGGGAGCCTATTCGTTTGAAAATGATGAGCCGTCGTGGCCAGAAGGAGTTGGCTCGTGGCTAAGCTCGATCGCTACATTGGTAGCAGCGTCCTGATCGCCATCCTGGCGGTACTGGGCATTATCCTGGGCCTGGCCTCGTTGTTCGCCTTCATCGATGAAGTCGGCAACGTCAGCGACACCTATACCGTATGGGACGTGCTCGGCTACGTGGCACTCACCGCGCCGCGTCGTCTCTACGACATGATGCCGATGGCCGCGCTGATCGGTTGCCTGATCGGCCTGGGCAGCCTGGCCAGCAACAGCGAACTGACCATCATGCGCGCCGCCGGTGTGTCCATCGGGCGTATCGTCTGGGCGGTCATGAAGCCTATGTTGCTGCTGATGCTGTGCAGCGTGCTGATCGGTGAGTACGTAGCGCCGCCGGCCGAAACCACCGCCCAGGCCAATCGAGCCCTGGCCCAGGGCTCGGGCGATGCACAAAGCGCCAAGCATGGCCTGTGGCACCGCCAGGGTGATGAGTTCATCCACATCAACGCCGTGCAACCGGGCGGGCTGTTGATCGGTGTGACGCGCTATACGTTCGACAAGGAACGTCACATGCTGTCGTCCAGTTTCGCCAAACGCGCGCAGTACGGCGACGAAAAATGGCAACTGACCGACGTCACCACGACTTACTTCCGCAATGTCGGCCAAGGCACCAAGGCCAGCACCGAAGTGATCAATGTGCCGAGTGAAGAGTGGGATATCGCCCTCAAGCCGGAACTGCTCAATACGGTGGTGATGATCCCCGAAAGCCTGCCGATCTCCGGGTTGTGGGGCTATATCCACTACCTGAAGGATCAAGGCTTGAATAACGGTCGTTACTGGCTGGCATTTTGGGTCAAGGTGTTGCAGCCGGTGGTGACCGCCGCACTGGTGCTGATGGCGATCTCGTTCATCTTCGGTCCGTTGCGCTCCGTGACCCTCGGCCAGCGGGTATTCACTGGCGTGCTGGTCGGTTTCACCTTCCGCATCGCCCAGGATCTGCTCGGCCCGTCGAGCCTGGTGTTCGGGTTCTCGCCGCTGTTTGCAGTGCTGGTGCCGACGGCCATCTGCGCCCTGGCCGGGTTCTGGCTGCTGCGCCGGGCCGGCTGATACCGCACCGTTGGATAAAAAATGCCCCGCTCGGATGAGTGGGGCATTTTTGTTCTGGTCAGCAAAGATGACGCCCGGCCTGAGCATCAGGTACAATTCCCGGCTATTTTTCAGCGGGCAATCTGCCTGCAGCCTTTTTGAGTGTTGATCCGTGAGTGATTTGAGTCATATCCGCAATTTCTCCATCATCGCCCACATTGACCATGGTAAGTCGACGCTGGCCGATCGATTCATCCAGATGTGCGGCGGCCTTGCCGAGCGTGAAATGGAAGCCCAGGTGCTGGACTCCATGGACCTCGAACGCGAGCGCGGGATCACCATCAAGGCCCACAGCGTTACCCTGTACTACACCGCCAAAGACGGTATCAAGTACCAGTTGAACTTCATTGACACCCCGGGCCACGTGGACTTCACCTATGAAGTCAGCCGCTCCCTGGCGGCCTGCGAAGGTGCGCTGCTGGTGGTGGACGCGGGACAGGGTGTTGAAGCCCAGTCCGTGGCCAACTGCTACACCGCCATCGAGCAAGGCCTGGAAGTCATGCCGGTGCTGAACAAGATCGACCTGCCACAGGCCGATCCGGACCGCGTAAAAGAAGAAATCGAAAAAATCATCGGCATTGACGCCACCGACGCCGTCGAGTGCAGCGCCAAGACCGGCCTGGGCGTCGACGAAGTGCTCGAGCGCCTGGTCAAGACTATCCCGGCTCCCACCGGCAACTACGAAGATCCGCTGCAGGCGTTGATCATCGACTCCTGGTTCGACAACTACCTGGGGGTTGTCTCCCTGGTACGCGTGCGCCACGGCCGTGTGAAGAAGGGCGACAAGATCCTGGTCAAGTCCACCGGCAAGATCCACCTGGTGGACAGCGTCGGTGTATTCAACCCCAAGCACACCGCGACCACTGATCTGAAAGCCGGTGAAGTAGGTTTCATCATCGCCGGCATCAAGGACATTCATGGTGCGCCGGTGGGTGACACCCTGACCTTGAGCTCCACCCCTGACGTCGACGTGCTGCCGGGCTTCAAACGCATCCAGCCGCAGGTCTACGCCGGCCTGTTCCCGGTCAGCTCCGACGACTTCGAAGACTTCCGCGAAGCCCTGCAAAAGCTGACCCTCAACGACTCGTCGTTGCAGTACACCCCGGAAAGCTCCGACGCCCTGGGCTTCGGCTTCCGCTGCGGCTTCCTCGGCATGCTGCACATGGAAATCATCCAGGAGCGCCTTGAGCGCGAGTACGACCTGGACCTGATCACCACGGCGCCGACGGTTATTTTCGAGCTGCTGCTCAAAAACGGTGAAACGATTTACGTCGACAACCCGTCCAAGCTCCCAGACCTGTCTTCCATCGAAGACATGCGCGAGCCGATCGTGCGGGCCAATATCCTTGTGCCGCAGGAACACCTGGGCAACGTCATTACCCTGTGTATCGAAAAGCGTGGCGTGCAGCACGACATGCTGTTCCTCGGTACCCAGGTGCAAGTGACCTACGATTTGCCGATGAACGAAGTGGTCCTGGACTTCTTTGACCGTCTCAAATCCACCAGTCGCGGCTATGCTTCGCTGGATTACCATTTCGACCGTTACCAATCGGCTAATCTGGTGAAACTGGATGTGCTGATCAACGGCGACAAGGTCGATGCCCTGGCACTGATCGTGCACAAGGACAACGCGCACTACAAAGGTCGCCAGTTGACCGAGAAGATGAAAGAACTGATTCCGCGCCAGATGTTCGACGTCGCGATCCAGGCCGCCATTGGCGGGCAGATCATTGCGCGAACCTCCGTCAAGGCACTCAGAAAGAACGTACTGGCCAAATGCTACGGTGGCGACGTCAGCCGTAAGCGCAAGCTGCTTGAGAAGCAAAAGGCCGGTAAAAAACGCATGAAGCAAGTGGGCAACGTGGAAATTCCACAAGAAGCCTTCCTTGCGGTGCTCAGGTTGGATAGTTAGGTCCTATGTCGCTAAATTTCCCGCTGTTGCTGGTCATCGCCGTTGCCGTTTGCGGTCTCCTGGCGTTGCTCGATCTGGTGTTCTTCGCCCCGCGTCGGCGGGCGGCTATCGCGTCCTATCAGGGCAGCGTCAGCCAGCCCGATGGCATGGTGATCGAGAAGCTGAACAAAGAGCCTTTGCTGGTTGAATACGGCAAGTCGTTCTTCCCGGTGTTGTTCATCGTGCTGGTGCTGCGCTCGTTCCTGGTGGAACCGTTTCAGATCCCGTCGGGCTCGATGAAACCTACCCTGGACGTGGGCGATTTCATCCTGGTGAACAAGTTCTCCTACGGGATTCGCCTGCCGGTGATCGACAAGAAGGTCATCGAAGTCGGTGATCCGCAGCGCGGCGACGTGATGGTGTTCCGCTACCCGAGCGACCCGAACGTCAACTACATCAAGCGTGTGGTAGGCCTGCCGGGCGACGTGATTCGCTACACCAGCGACAAGCGCCTGTTCATCAACGGCGAGTCGGTGGCCGAGAAGCTGATCGGTTCCGAACCGAACAGCCTGGGCAGTGCCGAGCTGTACCAGGAAAAACTCGGTGCGGTAGAGCACGAAATCCGCAAGGAAATGAGCCGCTACCGTGCCATGCCTGATGGTGAGTGGAAAGTGCCGGCCGGGCACTACTTCATGATGGGCGACAACCGCGACAACTCCAATGACAGCCGTTACTGGGATGACCCGAGCATTCCCAAGGACCTGCTGGGCATGGTTCCCGACCAGAATATCGTCGGCAAGGCCTTTGCGGTCTGGATGAGCTGGCCGGAACCCAAGCTCAGCCACCTGCCGAACTTCTCGCGGGTCGGGCTGATCAAGTAATACAAGCGGCGCTGTGCACACAGCGCCGAATGCTTTTCTGGGGCCTGGACATTTCCCGTCCCCGTGCAATACCAACCAGGATTTGAATTTGAACACTGCGTCAATCGTCGATGGCCGCCGGTGCCACCACACAGATATGGGTAAACCGTGACCGTTTCTCTAAGTCGTCTCGAGCGCCAGCTCGGCTACACCTTCAAGGATCAGGAATTGATGGTCCTTGCCCTCACACACCGCAGCTTTGCAGGGCGTAACAACGAACGCCTGGAATTCCTCGGTGATGCCATCCTCAATTTCGTCGCCGGTGAAGCTCTGTTCGAGCGCTTTCCCCAAGCCCGTGAAGGCCAGCTGTCGCGTTTACGCGCACGCCTGGTAAAGGGCGAGACCCTGGCCGTACTGGCCCGTGGTTTTGGCCTGGGTGAGTACCTGCGCCTCGGCTCCGGTGAGTTGAAGAGCGGCGGGTTCCGCCGTGAGTCGATCCTGGCCGATGCGCTTGAGGCATTGATCGGCGCGATCTACCTCGATGCAGGCATGGAAGCGGCCAAGGAGCGCGTCACCGCGTGGCTGACCTCCGAGATCGAAAGCCTCACGCTGGTCGACACCAACAAGGATCCGAAGACCCGACTGCAGGAATTCCTGCAATCGCGCGGTTGCGACCTGCCACGCTACGAAGTGGTGGATATCCAGGGTGAGCCCCATTGCCGCGTGTTCTTCGTGGAATGTGAAATCACCTTACTGAATGAAAAAAGCCGAGGTCAGGGTGTGAGCCGTCGCATTGCCGAACAGGTAGCGGCCGCTGCAGCACTGATTGCCCTGGGCGTGGAGAATGGCCATGACTGATTCAACCGCAACACGCTGTGGCTATGTTGCCATCGTCGGCCGCCCGAACGTGGGCAAGTCCACGCTGCTGAACCATATCCTCGGCCAGAAGCTTGCAATCACCTCGCGCAAGCCGCAAACCACCCGCCACAACATGCTGGGCATCAAGACCGAAGGCAGCGTGCAAGCGGTCTACGTCGACACCCCGGGCATGCACAAGGGCGGCGAGAAAGCCCTTAATCGCTACATGAACAAGACGGCCTCGGCGGCGTTGAAAGACGTGGACGTGGTGATCTTCGTGGTCGACCGCACCAAGTGGACCGACGAAGACCAGATGGTTCTCGAGCGTGTGCAGTACGTCACCGGCCCTTTGATCGTCGCGTTGAACAAGACCGACCGCATCGAAGACAAAGCCGAGCTGATGCCGCACCTGAGCTGGCTGCAGGAGCAACTGCCGAACGCCCAGATCATGCCGATCTCGGCCCAGCACGGCCACAACCTCGAAGCCCTGGAGCGCGTGATCGCCGGCTACCTGCCGGAGAACGAGCACTTCTTCCCGGAAGACCAGATCACCGACCGCAGCAGCCGTTTCCTCGCCGCCGAACTGGTGCGTGAGAAAATCATGCGCCAGATGGGCGCCGAGCTGCCGTACCAGATCACCGTTGAAATCGAAGAGTTCAAGCAGCAGGGCAAGACCCTGCATATCCATGCGCTGATCCTCGTCGAACGTGACGGCCAGAAGAAAATCATCATCGGCGACAAGGGCGAGCGCATCAAACGCATCGGCACCGAAGCGCGCAAGGACATGGAATTGCTGTTCGATTCCAAGATCATGCTTAACCTGTGGGTGAAGGTTAAGGGTGGTTGGTCCGATGATGAGCGTGCGTTACGCTCCCTTGGCTACGGCGACCTGTAAGGACACCGCAGGGCAAAAAATGTGGGAGGGGCTTGCCCCCGATAGCCATGGATATCTACACAATTTTCCGTGGTCTGTGGCGAGGGAGCTTGGGCCCGTGGCGGCCTTCGGGCCGACCGCTTTTTGGGGTTTGGGGGAGTACATATCCGTTGCTGCGGTCACGGCGACTTAGGGTTCCGCCCTTACGGCGGGTCACTTTTGGAAGAGCCCAAAAGTAACCAAAAGGCTCTCGCCCCACCACTCGGTATCTCGCCTAGGCTCGGTATGCCCGAACGCAGGCTTGAATCCGTGGGCCGCCGTCATGGGCCATCCCTGGCCCAGGACGGCTAACCCGGCGTCCTGCCGGGTTACCCACGGATTCAAGCCTGCGTTCGGCCAGCGTGGTTAACGGGGCGCCTGAGATCAAGATCAAAAGCCAGAGCCAGAGCAGATCAAAAGATGGCTGACTTCGTCAGCGGTTAAGGAAGTAGAAGCCACACCGCGTACGCTTCAAAGATCAGGTCGGCTTTAAGGCCGCCTCGTCTTGTTTTTGATTTGGGATCGCCCCGTCAAACACGCTGGCCGAACGCAGGCTTTGGAGTGTGGGTAACCCGGCAGGACGCCGGGTTAGCCGCGCTGGGCCATGGATGGCCCATCGCGGCGGCCCACGCTCCAAAGCCTGCGTTCGGGCACACCGAGCCTAAGCGAGGTGCCGAGTGTTGGGGCGAAGGCCTTTTGGTTACTTTTGTGCCTTTACAAAAGTGACACGCCGTAAGGGCGTAACCCTAAGTGGCCGTTACCGCAGCAACGGATATGTACTCGGTCAAATCCAACGACATGGTCGGCCCGAAGGCCGCCACGGGCCCAAGCTCCCTCGCCACAGGCCGCTGAAAAAAGTTGTGTAGATACTTATGCCCCGATAGCGGTGGGTCAGTTAACCAATAAATGACTGACACACTGCCATCGGGGGCAAGCCCCCTCCCACATTAGGTTTGTGTTGTTTTCAAGATAGAGAACCCATGTCCCAATCCCAACCCATCAGCCAACTCGCCTACGTCCTGCACAGCCGCGCCTACCGCGAGACCAGCGCGCTGGTGGATTTCCTCACGCCCCAAGGCCGCCTGCGCGCGGTGTTGCGCAGCGCGCGGGGCAAGGCGGGGACATTGGCGCGACCTTTCGTGGCGTTGGACGTGGAGTTTCGCGGCAAGGGCGAGCTGAAAAACGTCGGCCGCCTGGAAAGCGTCGGCACGTCCGCCTGGCTCAATGGCGATGCACTGTTCAGCGGCCTCTACCTCAATGAACTGCTGATCCGCCTGTTGCCCGCCGAAGACCCGCACCCGGCGGTCTTCGATCACTATGCCGCCACCTTGCTGGCCCTGGCCGAGGGCCGCCCCCTGGAGCCGCTGTTGCGCGCCTTCGAATGGCGCCTGCTTGACGACCTGGGCTACGGCTTCGAACTGCACAACGACCTGCACGGCGACCCCATCGCCGCCGACGGCATGTATCGCCTGCAGGTGGATGCGGGTCTGGAGCGTGTGTACCTGCTGCAACCGGGGCTGTTCCAGGGCACCGAGCTGCTGGCCATGAGTGAAGCCGACTGGACTGCACCGGGCGCCTTGTCCGCCGCCAAGCGCTTGATGCGCCAGGCGCTGGCCGTGCACTTGGGTGGACGGCCGCTGGTCAGTCGCGAGTTGTTTCGAAAGCCCTGACATCCCCGTGTATGCTGTGCAGCGTTTCTTTCCCCTTTTCAGGAGCGCTTCCGTGACCACCAGCAATCGCATTCTTCTTGGCGTCAACATCGACCACGTCGCTACCCTGCGCCAGGCCCGGGGCACCCGTTACCCTGACCCGGTCAAGGCCGCGCTGGACGCCGAAGAAGCGGGCGCCGACGGCATCACCGTGCACCTGCGCGAAGACCGCCGCCACATCCAGGAGCGCGATGTGCTGCTGCTCAAGGACGTGCTGCAAACCCGCATGAACTTCGAGATGGGCGTCACCGAAGAAATGATGGCCTTCGCCGAGCGCATCCGTCCGGCGCACATCTGCCTGGTCCCGGAAACCCGCCAGGAACTGACCACCGAAGGCGGCCTCGACGTGGCCGGCCAGGAAGCGCGGATCAAGGCCGCCGTGGAGCGCCTGTCGAAGATCGGCAGCGAAGTCTCGCTGTTCATCGACGCCGACGAGCGTCAGATCGAAGCGTCCCGCCGTGTCGGCGCGCCGGCCATCGAACTGCACACCGGCCGTTACGCCGACGCCACCACACCGACCGAAGTGGCGGATGAACTGCAGCGCATCATTGACGGTGTGAACTGCGGCCTCAATGAAGGCCTGATCGTCAACGCCGGCCACGGCCTGCACTACCACAACGTCGAAGCAGTGGCCGCGATCAAGGGCATCAACGAGCTGAACATCGGCCACGCGCTGGTGGCCCACGCGCTGTTCGTCGGTTTCAAAGGCGCGGTGGCCGAGATGAAAGCCCTGATCCTGGCGGCCGCCAAGCGCTGATCGCAGATCCGCGGCAATGCGAAGCCTTACTGTTTAGCACATGCAGGTGTATCGTATCTGCCCTTTGCAGGCCCTGTGCCTGCGGCAGATACGTGAGGTTGTTGTGTCCCGATCCTTTTCCCGTCGACAAATCCTGGGTGGTCTTGCAGGCCTGGCCGTAGTGGGCGTCGGTGCCGGTGGCGCCTACCGCTACTGGCTGGGGAAAGTCGCCGAAGCCGAAGCGGGGCATGATTACGAACTGATCGCCGCGCCGCTCGACGTAGAACTGGTGCCGGGGCACAAGACCCAGGCCTGGGCCTTCGGCCCTTCGGCACCGGGCACCGAGTTGCGCGTGCGCCAGGGTGAATGGCTGCGGGTGCGCTTTATCAACCACCTGCCGGTCGCCACCACCATCCACTGGCACGGGATCCGCCTGCCGCTGGAAATGGACGGCGTGCCCTACGTCTCGCAATTGCCGGTGCTGCCCGGCGAATACTTCGACTACACATTCCGCGTGCCCGACGCCGGCAGCTACTGGTATCACCCCCATGTGAACAGCAGCGAAGAACTCGGCCGCGGCCTGGTCGGCCCGCTGATCATCGAAGAACGCGAACCCACAGGGTTCAAGCACGAGCGCACCCTGAGCCTGAAGAGCTGGCACGTGGACGAAGAGGGCGCCTTTGTCGCCTTCAGCATTCCCCGTGAGGCCGCGCGCGGGGGCACGGCCGGGCGGTTGTCGACGATCAATGGCGTATCCCAGGCGGTGATCGACCTGCCTGCCGGGCAGATCACCCGTGTGCGCCTGCTCAACCTCGACAACACCCTGACCTATCGCATCAACATCCCCGACGTCGAAGCGCAGATCTACGCCCTGGACGGCAACCCTGTCGAACCGCGCCCGCTGGGCAAGGAATACTGGCTGGGTCCGGGCATGCGTATCTGCCTGGCGATCAAGGCGCCGCCGGCGGGCGAAGAACTGTCGATCCGTAACGGCCCGGTGCGCCTGGGCACTTTCCGCTCAGTCGTCAACGCCGATGCACCGACCGAATGGCCCCCGGCATTGCCCGCCAACCCGATTGCCGAGCCGGACCTGGCCAATGCGGAGAAACTCAACTTCAATTTCGAGTGGGTCGGTTCAGTGTCGGTGAATGTCGATAATGGCAAGCCGCCGAGCCTGTGGCAGATCAACGGCCAGGCCTGGGACATCACCGACAAGACCTGCGCCGACCGCCCGATTGCCAAGCTGGAAAAAGGCAAGAGCTACATTTTCGAATTTAAGAACATGACCCAGTACCAGCACCCGATCCACCTGCACGGCATGAGCTTCAAGGTGATCGCCTCGAACCGCCATAAGGTGATCCCGTACTTCACCGACACTTACCTGCTGGGCAAGAACGAACGTGCTCGAGTGGCCTTGGTGGCGGATAACCCAGGGGTGTGGATGTTCCATTGCCATGTGATCGACCACATGGAAACCGGCCTGATGGCCGCCATCGAGGTGGCGTGATGCGCCAGTTTCGCCCCACGGCGATTATCGACCGCAGCCGCGATCAGGATTTCATGCGCGAAGCCCTGGCGCTTGCCGCCCAAGGCGCGGCGCTGGGCGAAGTGCCGGTGGGCGCGGTGCTGGTGCAGGACGGTGAAATCATCGGTCGCGGCTTCAACTGCCCGATCAGCGGCAATGACCCCAGCGCCCATGCCGAAATGGTCGCCATTCGCGCCGCTGCGCAGGCTGTCAGCAACTACCGCCTGCCGGGCAGTACGCTGTACGTGACCCTGGAACCGTGCAGCATGTGCGCCGGGCTGATCGTGCATTCACGCATCGCGCGGGTGGTGTATGGCGCGTTGGAGCCGAAAGCGGGGATCGTGCAAAGCCAGGGGCAGTTTTTTACCCAAGGGTTTCTTAACCATCGGGTGTTGTTTGAAGGCGGGGTGCTGGCCGAGGAGTGCGGCACGGTGTTGAGCGAATTCTTCAAGGCCCGCCGAGCCAAGCCCCCGCTCTAAAGAACACTTCATTTTTTCAGGGAGCTTGGGGGCTTACTTTTTAGCGATGATCACCGCCCGCATCGGCGCCGGCAGCCCTTCAATCGTCTTGCAGTGATCCTGTGGATCGAGGAAGTCGCTGAGGGACTGATACTTCATCCACGCCGTCCCGCGCTGTTCCTCCACCGTGGTCACGCTCACATCCACGCACCTCACATCACTGAACCCGGCACGCCGCAGCCACAGCATCAACGCCGGCACTGAGGGCAGGAACCACACATTACGCATCTGCGCATAACGGTCTTCCGGCACCAGCACCTGTTGCTGGTCGCCTTCCACCACCAAGGTTTCCAGGACCAGTTCGCCGCCCTTGACCAAGGTGTCCTTCAGCGCCAGCAAATGCTCGATCGGCGAGCGGCGGTGATAGAACACCCCCATGGAAAACACCGTGTCGAAGCCTTCCAGGTTCGCCGGCAGGTCTTCAAACGGGAACGGTAGGTGCCAGGCCTTGGGTTCGGACAGGTAACGCTGTACGGCCTGGAACTGGCAGAAGAACAGCCAGTTCGGGTCGACGCCAATCACGCTGTCGGCCCCGGCGCCGAGCATGCGCCACATGTAGTAACCGTTGCCGCAACCGACATCGAGAATACGCTTGCCCTTCAGGTCCAGGTGCGGGGCCACACGCGACCACTTCCAGTCCGAGCGCCATTCGGTGTCCACATGCACGCCGAACAGGTGGAACGGGCCCTTGCGCCACGGGCTCAAGCCCATCAGCGCGGTGTGCATCTGCGCGCGGGTGGCGTCGTCGCAATCGGTGTCCAGCACCAGGCCATTGAGCAAGTCGACTTCACTGGGCTGGATCTTGGGCAGCGCGTCCAGGGCACTCTGCCAACGCTCCAGGTCGCCATGACCCTTTTCCATCTTGCTATCGAGCTGCGCTTGCAGGCCTTGGGCCCATACAGCCAGGGGGGTACCGACCAGATGGCGGGCGAGGGGGGACAGATCAATCATGGCAAGGCAATCAACGAGGCAAAGTTAAGACACTGGAACCACGGCACGACTTTCGAAAACCCGGCCGCCAGCAGGCGTTCGCGGTGTTCTTCGAGGCTGTCGGGCTTCATGACGTTTTCGATGGCGCTGCGCTTCTGGGCGATTTCCAGTTCGCTGTAGCCGTTGGCGCGTTTGAACGCGATATGCAGGTCGGTGAGCAGCGCATGTTCTTCCAGGTCGTTGAAGCGCAGCTTTTCCGAAAGGATCAGTGCGCCGCCGGGCAATAACGACTGGCGGATACGCCCGAGTAACGCCAGGCGCTCATCCGGGGCGATAAATTGCAGGGTGAAGTTCAACGCCACCACCGAGGCCGGTTGGAACTGCAGCGCGAGGATGTCGCCGTCGATCACCTCGACCGGCAGCAGCTCCTGGAACATCGAGTCCTGGCCATTGAGGTATTCGCGGCAGCGCTCGACCATGGCCGCCGAGTTATCCACCGCGATCACGCGGCAACCGTCGGTGCGCACATGACGGCGCAAGGCCTGGGTCACCGCTCCCAGGGACGAGCCCAGGTCGTAGAGCACGCTGTGTGGTTGGGCAAACTGCGCTGCAAGCACGCCGAGGTTTTCGACAATCGTCGGGTAACCGGGCACCGAACGCTTGATCATGTCCGGGAACACCCGCACCACGTCCTCGTTAAAGGCGAAGTCCGGCACCTGGGGCAGGGGCTGGGCGAATAGGCGATCGGGTTCTTTGCTCACGGTTGTTCCGGCGACGAAGGGGAAAGGCCGGCATTTTAGCCAAGTTGGCCCTCGTGTGCGCGGGTTGTCTGATGGAAAGCCGAGGCGGTGATGCCCCACTGTCCGAGCCAGTAGGTGACGATCAACAAATACGGCGCGGCGTCGAATGACAGCACAAACCGATTGATGCCGATCAGCGTGTCGGAAAACACAAACGACACCGCGCCCGCCGCCGCCAGCAGCGCCGAGCGTTTCGGTACATCGCTGCCCACACGTGCCAGCGCGCGCCAGAGCATGGCGCTGATCACCAGTGCGTAAATCACCACCGGTACCAGCAGTTCGCCAAGACCGTGGGAGATCAGGATGCCCAGCAGGATCGCGCCCACGCCCAGCGCCAACGCCAACGGCAGCAGCGCCAGACGGCGGCAGTCGCTGAAATAGGCTCTGAGATAGGCCAGGTGGGCACACAGGAAAGCGCCGAGGCCGAAGATAAACAGGTCGCCCGGCCAGGCCAGCAATACATCGCCGACCAGGGAAAAAATCAGCCCGAGGCTGATCCAGCGTCGATAGTCGGTCGGCGGCGCATCATGCAGCCAACCCAGCAGCGCCAGCACCGGCAGCGGCTTGACCAGCAGGCACAGCAACGTGGCATGGGTGCTCAGGCCGTAGATAAAGGTGCCTGCGCCCATCAACGCAAGAATCAGCCATGGCATATCAGTTCACCGTAATGGCGCAATCGAAGGTCTCTGCGGGCTCGGCTTCCGGTTCCCAGGGTTGCTGGGAGGTCAGGCGCAAACGACCCTGGCCGGCCGTGAATGCCTGGAAGCGCCAGGTGGACTGGCCGCCGCCGCCGATTACACCGGATTCCGAGCTGCTGTACACCTCGGGGCCCCGGGCCCGCAATACGCCGCCGGCGGAATCCTGGATGGCCCAGCGGTAGCCGGTGGTGGGGTTGCTCGGCAGGGTGAGGATCAGGTTTTGCCCGGTCTTGAGTTGCAGCGGGCAGGCGCTCTGGTTGTCCACGGTGACGTTTTGCTTCGGCGCACTGGCGCAGGCGGCGAGCAGGCAAAGGCTCAGGGGGAGAAGCAGGCGGGCGGCGATCATGGGGGCTCCGTTGTTTGGCGACGAAGACCGAGCATAACCGAAGATGAGACAAGGTGTGACAAGAGGGCTGCCGGGTGCCGTTTGTGGCGAGCAGGCTTGCCCTGCGTTGGGCTGCGAAGCAGCCCCTCTTAAAAAGACCCCCATTCTTTCTGAAAGAACAGGGTCGTCAGTTTCGGGGCTGCTGCGCAGCCCAACGCAGGGCAAGCCTGCTCACCACAGGGGCCCACTCGGGCTAATGAGGTATCAGAAGAGCACCTTCGCCACATCCGCAAAGCGCTTGGCAAAGTGCACGGTCATGCCTTCCTTCAGGTACTCCGGCAACTCTTCAAAACTGCCGCGATTGGGCTCCGGCAAAATCAGCTCGTGAATCTTCTGGCGGCGCGCCGCAATCACCTTCTCGCGTACCCCGCCAATCGGCAGCACATGCCCGGTCAACGTCAGTTCGCCGGTCATGGCCACGCCTTTTTTCGGCGCTTGATTGCGCGCCAGGGACAGCAGCGCGCTGGCCATGGTCACCCCGGCGCTCGGGCCGTCCTTCGGCGTGGCGCCTTCCGGTACGTGCAAGTGCACGAAGGCTTCGTCGAAGAACTTCGGATCGCCGCCAAACGACTTCAGGTTGGAGCTGATGTAGCTGTAGGCGATTTCGGCGGACTCTTTCATCACCTCACCCAGCTGCCCGGTGAGCTTGAAGCCGCGATTGAGGGTGTGGATACGGGTCGCCTCGATCGGCAGGGTCGCGCCACCCATGCTGGTCCAGGCCAGGCCGGTGATCACGCCGGTACCCGACAGCACCTGTTCGTTGCGGAACACCGGCATGCCGAGGGAGCTTTCCAGGTCCTTGTTGCCGATCTTGATCACCGAGTTCGGTTCGTCCAGCAGCTTGACCACCGCCTTGCGCACCAGTTTGCCCAGTTGTTTCTCCAGCTGGCGCACCCCGGCTTCACGGGCGTACCCGTCGATCAGTGCGCGCAGGGCGCCGTCACTGATGCTCAGGCTGTTTTTCGAAACGCCGGCTTTTTCCAGCTGTTTTGGCCACAGGTGGCGTTTGGCGATGGCGACTTTTTCTTCGGTGATATAGCCCGACAGGCGAATCACTTCCATACGGTCCAGCAGCGGGCCGGGAATCGAGTCCAGGGTGTTGGCGGTGCACACGAACAGCACCTTGGACAGGTCCAGGCGCAGGTCCAGGTAGTGGTCGAGGAATTCGACGTTCTGCTCCGGGTCGAGGGTTTCCAGGAGTGCCGAAGCCGGATCGCCCTGGAAGCTCTGGCCCATCTTGTCGATCTCGTCGAGCATGATCACCGGGTTCATCACTTCCACATCCTTGAGCGCCTGCACCAGCTTGCCCGGCAGGGCGCCGATGTAGGTGCGGCGATGGCCCTTGATCTCGGCCTCGTCGCGCATGCCGCCGACGCTGAAGCGATAGAACGGCCGCCCGAGGGACTCGGCGATGGACTTGCCCACGCTGGTCTTGCCCACGCCCGGCGGGCCCACCAGCAGCACGATGGAGCCAGCGACCTCGCCTTTATAGGCGCCCACCGCGAGGAACTCGAGGATGCGGCTCTTGATGTCATCCAGGCCGGCATGGTGCTTGTCCAGCACCTTGCGTGCGTGCTTGAGGTCGAGTTTGTCCTCGCCATACACGCCCCAGGGCACCGAGGTGGCCCAGTCCAGGTAATTGCGCGTGACGGCGTATTCCGGCGAGCCGGTTTCGAGGATCGACAGTTTGTTCAGTTCTTCATCGATACGTTTTTTCGCCTGGGCCGGCAGCACCTTGCCTTCCAGGCGTTGCTCGAACTGTTCGACGTCGGCGCTGCGGTCGTCCTTGGTCAGGCCCAGTTCCTGCTGGATGACCTTGAGCTGTTCCTTAAGGAAGAACTCGCGCTGGTGTTCGCCGATCTTGCGGTTCACCTCGGCGGAGAGTTCTTTTTGCAGGCGCGCGACTTCCACCTCCTTGCGCAGCATCGGCAGGACTTTTTCCATGCGCTTGAGCATCGGCACGCAGTCCAGCACTTCCTGCAGCTCATTGCCTGTGGCCGAGGTCAGCGCGGCGGCGAAGTCGGTGAGGGGCGACGGGTCGTTGGGGCTGAAGCGGTTGAGGTAGTTCTTCAGCTCTTCGCTGTACAGCGGGTTGAGCGGCAGCAGTTCCTTGATCGCATTGATCAGCGCCATGCCGTAGGCCTTGACCTCGTCGGTCGGCTCGCTCGGCTGGTGCGGGTATTCCACTTCCACCAGGTACGGTGGGCGGTGGTGCTTGAGCCAGGTCTTGATCCGCACGCGGGTCAGGCCCTGGGCGACGAATTGCAGCTTGCCGTTCTCGCGGCTGGCGTGGTGCACCTTCACCAGGGTGCCGTACAGCGGCAGGGCGGAGGTGTCGAAATGGCGTGGATCTTCCGGCGGCGTGTCCATGAAGAACAGGGCCAGGGAGTGATGGTCGGATTTGCTCACCAGCTCCAGGGTCTCGGCCCACGGCTCTTCGTTGACGATCACCGGCAGCACTTGCGCCGGGAAGAACGGCCGATTGTGGATCGGGATGATGTAGACCTTGTCCGGCAGGTTTTGCCCAGGCAGGGCCAGGCCGGTATTGGACGAAGGGGTTTCAGCGTTTTCGGGGTCGGCGTAATCGTTGAGGTCGTAATCAGGGAATTCTTGCTGGTCGCTCATGGGGCACCTGCATAAGGAAGTATGCAGCTTAGATGGGGCGGGGCAGCAGTGGTTTCAATGGTGGGGGTGAGATAGCAACATATTGCAGGAAATTACTGCGGCGACATTGGTCAATATGGGTCAACTGATTTTGTGGAGGTAGGCGGGGAGTGGCTGTTCTGGCAGCACCGAGAGCACTTTCAGGCGCTGCAACATCCGCTGCCGCGCCCGCTGCAAATGCTCGCGCAGGTTCAACGCCGCCGCATCGAATGCGCCATGCAGCAGCAGCTCCAGAATCAATCGATGTTCGGCAAGCATCGCCGGATCAGCGCCGATCCCCAGCAATCGGTAAAAAATCCGGCTGATGATCATCGGGCTCTGGCCCTGGCGAATCAGCGCGGCAATCTTGCGGTTTTGCAGGCCGGCCAGGCAGCGCTGGTGCAGGTCCTCTTCGATCTGCTCGATGGCTTCCAGGCTGCACTGGGGGCTGTCCTGGGCATCCAGCACGCGCTGCAGCATGGCTTCCAGCATGTCGCGGTCGAGGTTCGGGGCACTCTGGCGCAGGGCTTCGGGTTCCAGGCAGGCGCGCAGTTCGTAATCTTCGGTGACTTCCCGCGCGGTCAAGGGCCCCGCCAGCCATTGGGAATAGGGCTCTTTTTCCACCAGGCCGCGGTCGCGCAGGCGCATCAGCGCTTCACGCACCACCGCGCGGCTGACGCCGTAGTGGTCGGCGGCGGCTTGCTCATCCAGGCGGTAATGGCCAAAGGCGATACAGGTGGACAGCGCCGCGCCGATTTCCTCGACGATGCGCTCGCCCAGCGGCCGGGTGTCCACCAGTTCGGCCTCGCCATTGAGGCCCAGGTGCCCATGGCTCAAGGGCAGGCGCAACGGCTCCATGGCCAGGCCGTCGGGGTTGATCAGGTAGCCCCGGCCGTTGAAACGGCAGATCAAGCCCTCAGCGTGCAGCAGGTCCAGCGCCTTGCGCACCGGCACGCGGCTGGTGCCGAACAGCTCGGCCAGGGGCGCTTCCAGCAATACCAGGCCATGGCGGGCGGTGCCATTGACGATCGCGTCGCGCAACACCTGGTGAATCATCGCGTAACGGGAGGCCGAGGCGGACACTGCTTTCATCGATTTCTCAAAGGCATGTAGGACGATGGCCGGGGATTCTCTCATAAGTTGCGCCTGTCACTCTGCGCCACGTCGGTGGCACTTTTTTGGGGCCTTGAATGTAGGAATGTTACTTTTCTGCACCAAAATGTACTTATTAATAAAAGATACATTATTTCATTGAGGACGCTTCGTAACCGTGGCGCAAGATTTTTTTCCATCGATCAACACCATCTATCCTGTAGCTCTGGGTAAGAATGCGTAATCGCGCCAAGAGCGCTACGCAGAGACTGGCACGAAAGCTGCCTTTGTAAAATGTACATTTTATTAATATGTACGTTTTATGAGGTTTCCCTGATGTCAGACGCCACTTCACTGGCCGAGGATTTCGCCAGCGGTCGCAGCGACCCGGTGCAAGTCCTTGAGCAGGCACTCGATCAAGCGAGCCGCTCGACCAGCGTATTTATTGCCCTGACGGCCGAGCGCGCCCGCCGTGAAGCCGAAGCGTCCGCCGCCCGGTGGCGTGCCGGCCAGCCCTTGAGCGTGTTCGATGGCGTGCCCCTGGCCTGGAAAGACCTGTTCGACGTAGCCGGCAGCATCACCACCGCCGGCGCCGCTTACCGCCGTACTGCGCCCGCCGCGTTGCTCGACGCCCCCAGCGTGGGCCTGTTGTGCCGTGCCGGGATGGTCAGCGTCGGCAAGACCAACCTCAGCGAACTCGCCTATTCCGGTTTGGGCCTGAACCCGCATTTCGGCACGCCGCACAATCCCCATGGCACGGACCAGGCGCGCATTCCCGGCGGCTCGTCGTCCGGGTCGGCGGTGGCGGTTGCGGCCGGTATCGTGCCGATCGCCATGGGCACCGACACCGCAGGCTCCATCCGCATTCCGGCAGCGCTCAACGGCCTGGTGGGGTACCGCAGCAGCAGCCGACGCTACAGCCGCGACGGTGTGTTTCCCCTGGCCCGTTCCCTCGACAGCCTTGGCCCGTTGACCTGCAGCGTGCGCGATGCCTTGGCCATCGACGACCTGCTCCATGGCCGTGCCCGGCAGCACAGTGCCCGTCGCCTGAAAGGGCAGCGTTTTGTGTTGGAACAAGGTGTGCTGGCTGACGTGGAGCCTGCCGTGCGCAACAACCTGCTGCGCGCCGTTGAGCGACTGAAGGCGGACGGTGCGCTGATTGAAGAGCGTGAAAGCACCCCGTTCCAGGCCACCCTGGACCTGATCAAGCACCAAGGCTGGCTCGGCGCGTTCGAAGCCTTCGCCCTGCACCAGGACCTGCTCGACAGTGTTGACGCCGAACACCTCGACCCCCGTGTGCGCCGCCGCCTTGAAGCCGCGCGCGCATTGCCGGCCAGCCAGTTGATCCACCTGACCGACGCACGCCGTCGCCTGCAACAGCAACTGCTCGACGCGCTTGACGGCGCGATCCTGATCACCCCCACCGTCGCCCATGTCGCCCCGGCGTTGGCACCGCTTGAGGCCGACGACGAACTGTTCGTCAAAACCAACCTCGCCACCCTGCGCCTGACCATGCCCGGCAGCTTTCTCGACATGCCAGGCGTCAGCTTACCCAGTGGCCGCGATGCCCAGGGCCTGCCCACCGGGCTGCTGCTGAGCGCCCCGAGCGGAGAAGACGCGCGGCTGTTGCGCGCGGCCTTGTCCGTCGAGTCCGTACTTAACTTTTAAGGAGACACACCATGGCTAAAGACATCCTCTGTGCATTTGGCGTCGACGTCGACGCCGTCGCCGGCTGGCTCGGTTCCTATGGCGGCGAAGACTCGCCCGACGACATCTCCCGCGGCCTGTTCGCCGGTGAAATCGGTGCGCCGCGCCTGCTCAAACTGTTCGAGCGCTACGGCCTGCGCACCACCTGGTTTATCCCCGGCCACTCGATGGAAACCTTCCCCGAGCAGATGAAGGCCGTGGCCGACGCCGGCCACGAAATCGGCGTGCATGGCTACAGCCACGAAAACCCGATTGCGATGACCGCCGAGCAGGAAGAAATCGTCCTCGATAAATCCATCGAGTTGATCACCCAAGTCACCGGCAAACGCCCCACCGGCTACGTCGCGCCGTGGTGGGAATTCAGCAAGGTCACCAACGAGCTGTTGCTGAAAAAAGGCATCAAGTACGACCACAGCCTGATGCACAACGACTTCCACCCCTACTACGTGCGCAAGGGCGACAGCTGGACCAAGATCGACTACAGCCAGCACCCCGACACCTGGATGAAACCCCTGGTGCGCGGCGAAGAAACCGATCTGGTGGAGATCCCGGCCAACTGGTACCTCGACGACCTGCCGCCGATGATGTTCATCAAGAAAGCCCCCAACAGCCACGGCTTCGTCAACCCGCGCCACCTCGAAGAAATGTGGCGCGACCAGTTCGACTGGGTCTACCGCGAGCACGAACACGCGGTATTCACCATGACCATCCATCCCGACGTGTCCGGCCGCCCGCAAGTGCTGCTGATGCTTGAACGCTTGATCGAACACATCCAGAGCCATGCCGGCGTGCGCTTCGTCACCTTCGACGAAATCGCCGACGACTTTATCCGCCGCCAACCGCGTACCTGATCCCAACCCTGTAGGAGCGAGCTTGCTCGCGAAAAGCCTGAGAGCACCGCGTGCATTCAGGATGCCCGCGTCATCGTTGACGATTTTCGCGAGCAAGCACGCTCCTACAGAAAGCCCACTCCACCTCCCGAGGCGCGATTATGTCCATCTACAACAAGCTTGACCTGACTGGCTGGAAACCCCGGCAACTGACGTCCCAGGAAGTGCGCTTCGCCACCTGGATCGCGTTTTTCGCCTGGGTGTTTGCGGTGTACGACTTCATCCTGTTCGGCACTTTGCTGCCGGAGATAGGCCGACACTTCGGCTGGGGTGAAGTGGAGCAGGCTGAAATCGCGACCTGGGTGGCGGTGGGTACCGCCGTGGTTGCCTTGGCCATCGGGCCGATCGTCGACAAGCTGGGGCGGCGCAAAGGGATTATTTTCACCGTGGCCGGTTCCGCACTGTGCTCGGCGCTGACCGCCATTGGCGGGGCGTGGGGCAAGTCGCCGCTGATTCTGATTCGTTCGCTGGGCGGCCTGGGGTATGCCGAAGAAACCGTCAACGCCACCTATTTGACCGAGCTGTATGGCGCCTCGGAAGACCCGCGACTGACCAAGCGCCGCGGTTTCATCTACAGCCTCGTGCAGGGCGGCTGGCCGGTCGGTGCGTTGATCGCCGCCGGCTTGACCGCGCTGTTGCTGCCGATCATCGGCTGGCAGGGTTGCTTCATCTTCGCCGCGATCCCGGCGGTGGTGATCGCGATCATGGCGCGCAAGCTCAAGGAGAGCCCGCAGTTCCAGATCCACCAGCGCATCAGCCAACTGCGTAAAAGCGGTGCGGTGACCGAAGCGCAAAACGTTGCCGTGACCTACGGTGTGGACTACGACGAACACAGCAAGGCCGGCCTCAAGGCGGCCTTCCGTGGCCCGGCCCGTCGCGCCACCCTGGTGATCGGCGCTGCGCTGCTGCTCAACTGGGCAGCGATCCAGGTGTTCAGCGTGCTCGGCACCTCGGTGATCGTCAGCGTGCACCACATCTCGTTCGAGAACTCGCTGATCATCCTCGTGCTGTCCAACCTGGTGGGTTACTGCGGCTACCTCAGCCACGGCTGGATGGGCGACAAGATCGGCCGTCGCAATGTGATCGGCCTGGGTTGGATGCTCGGCGGCCTGGCGTTTGCCGGCATGCTGTTTGGCCCAAGCAATATGCCGATGGTGGTCGGGTTGTACAGCCTGGGCCTGTTCTTCCTGATCGGGCCGTACTCGGCGGCGCTGTTCTTTATCAGTGAAAGTTTCCCCACCAGCATCCGCGCCACCGGCGGCGCGATCATCCATGCCATGGGCCCGATTGGTGCCGTAGTCGCGGGCTTTGGTGCGACCCAGGTGTTGTCCGCCGGCAGTGACTGGCAGACCGCCGCGCTGTGGTTCGGCGCGCTGCCGTGCTTCTTGTCCGGCGCCCTGATGTTTGCCGCCCGCCATGTGCGTCCGGAAACCGTTCAGTAAGGAGAGTTCGATGAGCCGTAAAGTTGCCTTGATTACCGGCGCCGCCAGTGGCATCGGCCAAGCCCTCGCCGTGGCCTATGCACGTTGTGGCGTGGCGGTGGTGGGCGGGTATTACCCGGCCGATCCCCACGACCCGGGCACCACCGTGTCGTTGGTGGAAGAGGCGGGGGGCGAGTGCCTGATGTTGCCGCTGGACGTGGGCGATACCGTCTCGGTGGACGCCCTCGCCGAACAGGCGGTACAGCATTTCGGTCGGCTGGATTACGCGGTGGCCAACGCCGGTTTGCTGCGCCGTGCGCCGCTGCTGGAAATGACCGACGAGTTATGGAACGAGATGCTCAATGTCGACCTGACCGGGGTGATGCGCACCTTCCGCGCGGCGACGCGGCATATGAACGAAGGCGGCGCGCTGGTGGCGATTTCTTCGATTGCCGGCGGCGTGTATGGCTGGCACGACCACAGCCATTACGCTGCGGCCAAGGCCGGTGTGCCGGGGTTGTGCCGTTCGCTGGCGGTGGAATTGGCGCCCCTGGGCATTCGCTGCAATGCGGTGATCCCGGGGTTGATCGAGACGCCGCAGTCGCTGGATGCGAAGAACTCGCTGGGTCCGGAAGGTCTGGCAAAAGCGGCGCGGGCGATTCCGTTGGGGCGGGTAGGGCGCGCGGATGAAGTGGCGTCGCTGGTGCAGTTCTTGACCAGTGAAGCGTCGAGCTATTTGACCGGGCAGAGCATCGTTATCGACGGCGGCCTGACCGTACGCTGGCCCGACTGACTGGTGTACTCGATCCAAATGTGGGAGGGGGCTTGCTCCCGATAGCGGTGGGTCAGTCACAGCAGTTCTAACTGAACCACCACTATCGGGAGCAAGCCCCCTCCCACATTGAAACTGTGTTTGCTTCAGGAGATTTAACATGTTCCAACTGACTGACCGCCGCGCCGTGATCACCGGCGCCGGCAGCGGCATCGGTGCCGCCATCGCCCGCGCCTATGCCGTTGAAGGCGCGCGCCTGTTATTGGCCGACCGCAACTCCGCCAGCCTCGCCGAAACCGCGACCGCCTGCCGTAACCTGGGCGCCGAGGTGGTCGAGTGCGTGGCCGATGTGGGCACGGTCGAAGGCGCCCAGGCCAGTGTCGACCGTTGCGTCGACCACTTCGGCGGCATCGATATCCTGGTCAACAATGCCGGGATGCTCACCCAGGCGCGTTGCGTCGACCTGTCCATCGAAATGTGGAACGACATGCTGCGCGTCGACCTCACCAGCGTGTTCGTCGCCAGCCAACGTGCCTTGCCCCATATGCTCGCGCAGCGTTGGGGACGGATCATCAACGTGGCTTCGCAACTGGGTATCAAGGGCGGCGCCGAACTGACTCACTACGCTGCCGCCAAGGCTGGAGTGATCGGTTTTACCAAGTCCCTGGCGTTGGAGGTGGCCAAGGACAATGTGCTGGTCAATGCCATCGCCCCCGGACCGATCGAGACGCCGTTAGTGGGCGGTATCAGCGACGATTGGAAGCGCGCCAAGGCCAAGGAGCTGCCCTTGGGGCGCTTCGGCCTGGCAGACGAAGTGGCGCCCACCGCCGTGCTGCTGGCCAGTGAACCGGGCGGCAACCTGTTCGTCGGCCAGACGCTGGGCCCGAACTCCGGCGATGTCATGCCATGAGCGGGGTGTAGCCATGTGCGGACTCTGCGGATTGCTCGGCGAAGACCTGCACTGGAGCGACCCCTTGGGTGATGAACTACCCCGGCGCCGCGAACGCCTGCGCCGTATCGCCGCGATCAACCAAGTGCTGGCGGTGTTCCGGCTCAAGGTCGAAGACTTCCAGGGTGCGTCTTATCTGCTGGTGGGCGCCACCGGTAAACAGGCACTGGCGAGCGGCTTGGATCAACTGTGGCAGGCAGCTGAAACCATGCTCGGCCGGCCGCTGGATCCCCTTGATCCGCGTCTGCTTGACCACCTGGAAAACACCCCACTGTAGGAGCGAGCTTGCTCGCGAAAAACGTCAACGATAACGCGTGTTGTCTGGATGTACGTGGCGCTCTCGGGTTTTTCGCGAGCAAGCTCGCTCCTACCGGGCGTGGAGGTAAATATGAGCATTGCTCTAAATGTGATCACCGGCTTCCTCGGCAGTGGCAAGACCACCTTGCTCCAGCGCCTGCTGCAAGGCGAAAGCCTTGGCGACACCGCGTTGCTGATCAACGAATTCGGCGATATCGGCATCGACCATCTGCTGGTGGAAGAAGTCGCGCCGAACACTGTGCTGCTGCCCAGCGGATGCATTTGCTGCTCCATCCGTGGCGAGCTCAAGGACGCGTTGCTCGGCCTGTTGCAACGCCGCGAGCGTGGCGAAATTCCTGCGTTCAAACGGGTGATCCTCGAGACCACCGGCCTGGCCGACCCGGCCCCGATCCTCGCTACCTTGAACAACGATGTGCAACTGCGCGGGCGTTTTCATATCGGCCTGGTGGTGACGCTGGTCGACGCCAGCCACGCCGCGTTGCAGGAACGCCTGCACCCGGAATGGCTGGCCCAGGTTGCGGCCGCAGACCGTTTGCTGCTGAGCAAGACTGATCTTGTGGATGACTGCGAACCGCTGCGTGCGCACCTGCAGGCGCTCAACGCCGGTACGCCGATCCTCGATACCCACGCTATCCACAGTGGCGACCAACTGTTGCTCGGCGAAGGCCTGCGCAGTGCCGAACCCGCCCTGGAAGTCAGCCGCTGGCAATTGCACCAGACCACCAGCGCCAGCCATGGGGCGGCCCAAGTGTGCAGTATGACCTTTGACCAGCCGCTGGACTGGGTCGGCTTCGGGGTGTGGTTGTCGATGCTGTTAAGATGCCACGGCGAACGAATCCTTCGCGTCAAAGGACTGCTCAACGTGAACGCCAGTAACGCCCCCATCGTCATTCATGGCGTGCAGCATTGCCTGCATGCCCCGGTCCATCTGCCCACGTGGCCAGGCACCGAGCGGCAATCGCGGCTGGTGTTTATCCTGCGTGGCCTGGACCCCGCGCTGCTGCAGCGCTCGTTTGAGGTGTTCTCGCGGCGGTTCGCCGAATGATCACCTTACGAGTGCTCGGCACCTCGGTCACTTTGCTCGAATGCCTGCGCGTGCGCGCCGAACAGGAACTGGGGATTCGCCTCGTGTACCAGGTGCACGATGTGGAACAGGCCCAGCGCATCGCAGTGATGCAGCCCGACAGCTACGACCTGTACGACCAATGGTTTCACAACGTCGACTTCGTGTGGCCGGCCCGGGCGATCCAGCCCATTGACACGCGGCGCATCGCGCTGTGGCACGAGATCAACGACTTGCCCAAGCGCGGTCGCCTGTCACCCAACGACCGGCTGGGCAGCGGCAGTGTGCCCAGTGAGCGGTTGTTCGTGCAGCACGATGGCAGCCTGGGCAGCACCGTCACCGAACGCATCAGCATGCTGCCCCTTACCCACAATGCGGACAGTTTTGCCTACCGCCCCGAGCGCCTGCCCGAGGGTTTTTGCCACGGCAACGAAAGCTGGGGCTGGCTGCTGGACCCGGCCTGGCGTGCCCGCACGGCACTGCAAAGCGACGCCGCCATCGGTGCACTGGATGCGGCGCTGGCGGTACAGGGCGCGGGGCTGGCGCGCTTCAACGACATAGGCAATATGAGCATCGAAGAGATCGACGTGCTCGCCGATATTCTGGTGCGCAAGCAGAAGGAAGGGCATTTCGCTGCGTTTTGGTCCGACGATGAAGAGGCGGCGCAACTGATGCTCAGCCCGAGCATCGATATCCAGAGCCTGTGGTCGCCAACCTTGATGCGCCTGCACCGCGCCGGGGTGAAATACCGCCTGGCGGTGCCCCGCGAAGGCTATCGCGCCTGGTTCGGCGGCTTGTCATTGTCGCGCCATGCCCAGGGGCCGGTGCTGGACGCGGCCTACGCGTACCTCAATTGGTGGTTGTCCGGCTGGCCGGGCGCGGTGATGGCGCGCCAGGGTTACTACATCGGCAACCCGGCGCGCAGCCGTGATCACCTGAGCAGTGCCGAGTGGGATTACTGGTACGCCGGCAAGCCTGCGCGGGAGGAGCTGCTCGGCAGTGATGGGTTGCCGTTGATCGATATCGGCGAGGTGCGCGATGGCGGCTCCTATGAGCAGCGCATGGGGCATATTGCGGTGTGGAACTCGGTCATGGATGAGCACAACTATCTGGTGCGGCGTTGGGGGGACTTCATGCGCGCCCGCAGCTGACAGGCGGGTATGGCCAAGCGGTTGTCGCCAATAAAATGACAGTTAAATCCCCGGTTTTATTCGGTGCGCTTCTGCTCTGTCCCAGCTACTCTGCTAAAACAAAATGTCCAGTCTAAATAGATGTTTTTTTGACGGCGGGTTTGGGCGCAGGGACTGCACATGACTAAGGGACGCGGCGGCAGAGAGAGGCGAACGCTGCCAGAGGGCACTGCCATGACATGGCGCCATACCTTTCAAACCCGCATCGCCGGGGTGTTGGCGCTGTTGCTGCTGGTGGTGGTCGCCGCCACCTATTTCGCCGTCAAGAGCGCCACCCGCCGTGCCGTGGAGAACCAGGCACAAGTCCAACTGAAAACCGGAACCCAGGTATTCGAGCGTCTGCTGGACCTGCGCGGGCGGCGCCTGCAATACGGGCTCGACTGGCTCGCCGGCGATGGTCCGTTCAAGCAGGCCGTGGCCGGAGGCAAGCCCGCGCCGATCCTGGCGGCACTGCGTCGCCACGGCACCGGCATCCGTTCCAGCGACGTGTTTGTGCTGGGCCTGGATGGCAAGGTCATGGTCAGCACACTCCCTATCCTCACCCGCGGCCAGCCGTTCCCCTATGACGCCGCCTTGCGCCATGCGCGGCGCAATGGCCTGCACATGGTGATCGTGGCCCTGGATGGGCGGCCTTACCTGCTGGTGCAGGATGAAGTGCGCGACCCGTTGCCCATCGCGCGCATCGTGATGGGCTTTGCCATGGACCAACTGTTCGCCTATGAACTGCGCTCCATGAGCAACCTGGAAGTGTCGTTTCTCAGTGTGCAGGACGGCACGCCCGGCCCGCTGTTCAGCACCCAGCCCGACGCGTACCGGGCCACCGCCCTCAGCCTGCTGCACGACGCTCCGCTCAACCCTGAGGCACAGATCCATGGGTTCCACGGTCAGCGCGTGCTCAGCCGCGTGCTTCCATTGGCCAATACCGGCGACGGCGATGACGTGCGCGTATTGCTGCAAAGCCCGCTGGACCATGCGCTGGAATCCTTTGCGCCGCTGGACCGGCAGTTTCTCGGGATTGCCCTGGCGGTGCTGCTGGTGTCGTTGGCCGGCGCGTTGTTCCTGGCGCGGCGGGTGTCGCGCCCGCTCAACGCCCTCGTGGAGGCGGCGGGGCGCATCGGCGCCGGTGATTACCGCACGCCGGTGCGGGTACGCAGCCAGGATGAGTTCGGTTTGCTGGCACGCGCCTTCAACGCCATGCAAAGCGGCATCGCCGTGCGCGAACGGCAACTGGCCCACAACGCCCTGCACGACCCACTCACCGGTCTACCCAACCGGGCGCTGGCGATGGAGCGCCTGGGCAGCGCGATCAGTGCGCGGCGGCCGGTGGTGTTGCTGTACTTGGGCATCGAGAACTACCGGGTGATCAACGAAGGCTTCGGCCCCGAGGGCGTGGAGGAGATGATGCGTGAAGCCAGCCGGTGTTTGTCCATGAGCCTTCTGGCCAGCGATACCGCGGCGCGCATCACCGGCAGCGAATTCCTGCTGTTGCTGGAGAACACCGAGATCGACCGTGCAGTGACCCGCGCCGACCGCCTCTACGCACTGCTCACCGAGCCCCAGCGCATCGGCAATGACGAAGTGCGCCACGAAGTCAGCATCGGCATCGCCGCCTATCCCGCCGATGGCCAGCAGGTGGAAGAGTTGATCAGTCGCGCCGCCATCGCCCGCCACGATGCGGCGATGCTGCCGGGTTATCTGCAGATCTACCAGCAGGACCGCGACCTCGCCCACCAGCGCCAGATCACCCTGATCCGCGACCTGCGCCGGGCCGTCGTCGAAGGCGAGTTGTACCTGTGCTACCAGCCCAAGCTCGACCTCAAGCTTGGCGAGGTGTGCCAGGCCGAAGCCCTGCTGCGCTGGCAGCATCCCACCCTGGGGCTGGTGTCGCCCGCCGAATTCATCCCCCTGGCCGAGCGCACCGGCAGCATGGGCGGCCTGACCCTGTGGGTGATCGAAGAAGCCATCCGCCAGATCGGCGAGTGGTCGCAGCGCGGCATGCACATTCAGTTGTCGGTGAACATCTCGGTGGATGACTTGGCCGATGATGACCTGGCGACCCGCGTCACCACCTTGCTGGCGCACTACCAGGTGCCCGCCCAGCAGCTGATTTTCGAGATCACCGAAAGCGCGATCATGCACAACCCGCAACAAGCCTTGAGCGTGCTGGAGCAACTGCGCGGCTGCGGCATCAGCCTGTCGGTGGATGACTTCGGCACCGGCTACTCCTCACTCGCGCAATTGCAGCGCCTGCCGGTGCAGGAGTTGAAGATCGACCAGTCGTTCGTGCGCAACCTCGATAGCGCCACGGGCGACGGCGTGATCGTGCGCTCCACCATCGAAATGAGCCACAACCTGGGGCTCAAGGTGGTGGCCGAAGGGGTGGAGTTCGAGCCTAGTCTCAAGTTGCTCAAACAGTGGAACTGCGACACGGCCCAGGGCTATCTCATCAGCCGACCGTTGAATGCCCTGGCGTTCGAGCGGTGGATGCGGCGTGAGCGGGTGGCACCGTGACTGACCTATTCCATGCCGTTTTGGCTGGGTGAAACAGCTTCTAAAATTTTCGTCTCGCCGATTTTTCTCCAAGTTGCACTCAGGTTACTCCGGAACTCTCTCCGGCCTTTCCTAACCTTGGCCCGCTCTCGACGGGCCTGTGAGGGGCAATTCATGCGCACCATTCCTACAACCGTCCTCCCTGGCCAATCTCGCCCTGAACTTCAGTCGCCCCTGCCCTGGGAAGGGCATCAGCGCGAACCCATCCAAATCCATGATTCAAGCTCGCCACCCGCAGCCGTGCAGGTAAACCCTGGGCGCTCGCTGCAAAGGTCACTGTCTAGCTCGGAACAGAGCCTGGATGAAGCGAGAGAACGGCTTGGCAATACCCGCAACACGCAGAGCCTGATAACGGCCTTGGGGGCGGTGCAAAAGGCCGCGCTGGAAAACCCGAGCCTGAAGGTTGCAACCTTGTTGGACCGTCAGATGATGCCTGCTGATGCCCTTTCAACGTTTGGACGCGAAAATCGGCTTGAGCCTGCTTCGCAAGTGCCGGTGGCCTGGTTTCTAAGGGAGTCCGGCTTGAATGTTCCACACACCCCGGAACAACTGGCAGACCTGCTCTACGCGAGTTCAAACCCTCTGCCCGAGCCGCTTGAACGGGGCAACTACTGGGGCCTTTTGTCCATGCCGCTTGCGCTGGACGCTGAGCAAAGGCGTCGGCTGCAGGCGATGGTCTCGCAGACCCTGGCCGAGGTTTCGCCTGGCAAGGGTTTGTTCGCGCTCTTTCAGGAGAAACACGTTGATTCAAGTCGACCCGCAGGCGTCGTGCAGCGGATTGAACAGATGATTGAAAGTCCCGAAGTCCAAGCGTTGGGGAAAAAACTCGAGGCGGCTTTCGACGGCGTATCTACACCTTCCAGCGCCGCTCAATGGGCGATGGCAGCGATGGTGCTGGAACTTGACCCGCACGCAGGCAGCCAACGCGGGCAGGTGGCCGGGTATGACTTGCTGGCGCCGGCCAACTGGGGGGTAAGCCCGGCCGTGGTAGTGGAGCGATTGAGCCAGCACTTGGTGGCGCAGGGCAAAGTCACCTCCGCCTTGGCTCCTGCGGCGGCCTGGCTGCTGCTCGTGGGCGCGGCACCGACCTTTCTTGTGCCTGATATGCCCGCCAATCTGGTGGTGGGGTCACCCGCCTGGATGAGGCTCACGGCAGTGGTTGAGGCCAGCGAACACGCGATACCGGGTGTTGCCGCGTGCATTCCTTTTGGCGAGTGGATGACGCGTGAGAGCCATGGTCCGGTCTCGCTGACTCAGGCAATCGTCGAGCGTCACGCCCAGGAGCAGGCTCTGGTCGATTGGGGCATTGCCCAGGGCAGAGTCCCGGCCAATCCGAGGGTGTATACGCCCGAACAACTGGATGGGTTACGGACAACCTTCAATGAAACCATGACCAGGCTGCAAAAGGCGCAGAGTCAGTTGGCCGCGACGATGCCCACCCGAAGAGACATTGCGCTTGCCGAACTGAAAAAAGCCTATGGAGACGATGTTTCTTTTGAAGTCCCAAACATCAGCATCACCCACATTGATGCCAGCGAGAGTGAGCTGCACTCACTGCTGGACATTTACATGGCCGGCAAAATGGACCGTATCCCGCGAGGGGTGCGTCACGATTTTTCCCTGGGTAATCGGCATTACAGGGTCACGCCGCTGCCTGACGTTGGAAAAATCTTCGATGAGCAATTCGATGCATACGTGAGTGGCCTGAAGGCGAGTCTCACGACATTGGTCGCACATCAACTCTCGCAATTGCCGCTGAGCGACAGGCAAACCATCGCGTCCGGCCAGGTAGAGTTTTTTTCCTTGCGCAAGGCCAGTGAGGCCCAGGCCGAGGGGCTGGAGTCCGACGCCCAAGCGCAGGCCGCCGTGGCGCGCTACGGTTTGTGGATGCGGGTCCTGACCCCAAGGGACAAGCGTGACACTGGCCGGGCCTATGCCGACTTCAAGCATGCGTCCTATGAGTTGTTCCCGTTGCAGGGGCTCATTCGAAAGCGCGAGGACCTGCCCAGGAATCCGCCGAATCCAGCGCCCCGAGTGGCGGATCCTGAGGGGTATGCAGCCCGTCAAGCCAAAGGGATCGGCGAATGGCTGGACTACGAGGCTTACCGTTCAGGCACTGCCCCGCGACCGGGCACGTACTCCCATGATTTATTGACCGAAAAACTCAATGCGCCGCTCTTGCCCGAGGACAGAAAGGCGATGGACGACGCGGTTCCGACTATCGACCATCCTCGCTTCGGCCAGATTGCTGAGGTCATGGCCAATCACCTGCTGTATGACCCAGCAGCGATGAAAGCGGCCGCACGCGGGTCGACGGCGGTGGAAGATGAGGAGGCGCAGATCAAGGCCGGACATGATTTTGTCACGGGTTTGATTCCGCTCAAAAACGCGATCGAGAATGCCGCCAACGGAAACGTCGGTGCTGCTGTGCGCGATTTTGCGCTGGATATCTTTGGTTTCGTCGTGCCAGTCGGCAAGGGGCTGGGTTCGGCGGCGAAGGTGGCTGGCAAAGTGACTGAGCGGCTTGGAACGCGAGCGTTCAAGGCGTCTGACATCCTGTTCCGGGCCGCCCTCAGCGGTCTGAACCCGGTGGAAGGTCTAGGGGGCTTGGGGCTGCGGGCCACCCAAGGCATCAAAACGCTCTGGCAGGCCGGTCACAGGGAACTGAAATGGCTGCAGGGGCAGGGTTTCAATCTCAACGCCTACGCAAAAATGTCGGGTGCTGTCGAAGGTGAGATGGGTTTGGCGAGTGCATCGACGCAGGGATTGAAGGTTATTGCCAAGCGTCATCGGGGCAAGTGGCATGCCTACGATGTCACTACTCGCACGGCCTATGGCCCGGCGCTCAAGGATTTTCGCCCTGTCAGCCCACCCGCAGTTGCGCCGGGTGCCGTTGATAATGTGCACTTCGACAAGTATGCGGTCAGTAAAGCGAAGTTGGCGGGGTTGACGCCTGACAGCCAGGGTATCTACCGAGGGGAGGACGGCGCACAGTACATTCGCAACGCGGACGGCTCGGGGAAAACCTCGGTTTATAAAGTTCGCGAGGTGTCGCAGGCCGGCAGCCCGGGGAGTGTGCAGGCGCGGCTGATTAACCCGAAGACCAACCGGCAAACCGAGTTCCTGTTCAGCAACCGTGGCAACGAACAGTGGCGTCGCTTGGGGTTACAGGGTGGAGACGGCATTGCGTCACAGGACTACAAGCTGGTTGAACTGCCGATGGACGAGGTTGAGCAAGTGGTGAGGAGGGATGGGCAAATAACCTTTCTCGCTAACTTTACGACTGAAGTCAGGTTTGATGCCGAACTGGGCGCTTGGCGTAAAATCGGCCGGGGCGATGCGCTGGGTGATGTTTTCTGGCGAGCCGGGCCTTACGACTGGCGCGCCGGGCCGTTACAGGAATACTTGAAAGTCAAAGACACATTGCCTTCGCCCAGCAGTATCAGAACCGTGCGCGTTGCAGCGCTGCCTATTCCCCAGGCAGCCACCGCCATCCCCAAGGAGATCAATTACATCTGGGCGGGCGGCAGCATGCCGGATGATCGGCTCGCCACTGTTCTGAGTAACGCAGAAAAGACCTCTGCTTATAAAACCATTGTGCATATCGATGCGGACACACCGCAGGTGTTTGAGCAGATAAAAGCGCAACTTCAGGGCAAAGGCCGCAACCTGGACGTGCGTAACTTGAACGATGATGCCTTTTTCAAAGCCTTCAAGGCATCGGATTCCGGCGAGGTTTATCAGTTCTTCCGCCAAGGCGCGGGGCAAAACTACGCGGCGGCCAGTGATGCATTACGTTACCCGCTGATCAATCACCGGGGCGGTATTTACCTGGACAGTGATGACGTGGTCACGGCCAATATCGGTGAGGTGGAGCTCAAGGCGACGGGTAATCAGGTGTTATTGAACTCGCATGTTTCCTATGCAGACACCGATTTTATTGGCTACAACACCAGTGTGTTTGCAAGTCATCCCAATAATCCTGTGCTGCGCGATATCAGCGATGAGCTGTACCGTCGTTTCAAAGGCAATCAGCAATGGCTCGAAGGTAATCGCCCTTACTTGAAGGGAACCCCTACCGCCGAGCAGATAAAGACGTTCAATGAGTACCAGACCAGGATTTTTGAAGTCACGGGGCCGACCTTGTTCAACGACGTGCTGAGGAAAACCATGGGCAGCGCCTATGACTTGAGTTGGGCGGCAACGGATCCGTCGCTCGCGGGTATCAAGCTGTCTTCTTCAGACGCCACAGCCTTTGCCGAGGCTTACAACCATTACTTGCCCTTCAACAGCAAGTTTGCGGTAGAGATCGGTTCGCAAACCAGCATGGCCAGGGCAGTAGATTGAGGTAGCCGTGGCGGCCGGAAAAAACGGGCGCTCGGCTACAGCTTTCTCTTGAATGGTCGACATCCTCTACAGAGCTTGACCGATTGCATAGGTTTTTGCCGACCAACGGTCAAGCCTCATCTCATAATCAGTGATGGCATTTTGCCTTGCTTGCGGCATCATGGCTGTGCTTCGTTGTGCCAGGGCTGGCCGCTCTTTTTCCATTTTTTGCGGATATCCCATGGCTCGAATGACTGACTTCTTATCCCGTGTAGCGCTGGTGCTGGCAGTGGCATGCCCCGCGTCGGCGGCCACGCTTGAGGTCTCGATGCGCCAGGCCGATGGCAGCCCGGTTGCCGATGCAGTCGTGACCCTCCAGGGCCCGGCAGGCGCGCCTGCCGGTGTGCTCAAGGCCAATATGGACCAACGTGGCCAGCGTTTTGCCCCACATGTGCTGGCGGTCCATACCGGCACCCAGGTGCGTTTCCCCAACAGCGATAACATCCGGCACCAGGTGTATTCCTTCTCCGCGGCCAAACGCTTCGAACTGCGCCTGTATGAAGGCACGCCCAGCGAGCCGCTGCTGTTCGACAAGCCCGGCGTGGTGGTCTTGGGCTGCAATATCCATGACTGGATGCTCGGCTATATCTACGTCACCGACGATCCGCACTTTGGCGTCAGCGATGCCCAGGGCCAGGTGCGCCTGGAGCAACTGCCTCCCGGCGATTACCACGCCACCCTGTGGCATCCGCAATTGGCGAATATGCAGCCCTTGGATGGCGGCACCCTGCATGTTCCCGCCGCCGGCCTGAGCCACCGCGTGGTGCTGGCCCTTGAGCCCGCGTCCGAAGATCTTCCACCCACACCGATGCCAAGCGCCTTTGGCGATGCCTTCAACCGAGCTGCCCGTGAACCTGCGCAGTAGTTTCCAGGCGCGGGTCGCCAGCGTTCTGATCCTGCTGCTGCTGGTGGTGATCGGTGCGCTGTACTTCAGCGTCAAGGCCGCCACCAGCTCGGCGGTGCGCAGCCAGGCGCTGGCCCAGTTGGACGTGGGCGCGCGGGTGTTCGAGCGCTTGCTGGACGCACGCGGCCGGCGCCTCGCCGACGGCGTGCAATTGCTGGCGGCCGACTTCGGTTTTCGTGATGCGGTGGCCAGTGGCGATTCGGCGACGATGCGCTCGGTGCTGCTCAACCACGGCAAGCGCATCAACGCCAGCGACATGATCCTGCTGGGCATGGACGGCAAAGTCCTGGCCAGCACCCTGAGCGAAGTGCCCGAAGGTTCGACCTTCCACTATGACCAATCGCTGCGCGAAGCCCGGCGCAATCGCCAGGCCATGCTGATCGTGCCGCTGCAAGGCAAGCCGCACCTGCTGGTGGAGGCCTCGGTGCTGGCGCCGTTGCCGATTGCGCGGGTGGTGATGGGCTTCAGCATGGACGGCGTGTTCGCCGATGAGTTGCGTTCGTTGAGCAACCTCGAAGTGTCGTTCCTGGCGATTGATAAAGACCAGCCCGGCGAGTTGGTCACCACCCAGCCCCAGGCGCTGCGCGGGAGTATCCTGAGCCTGATGCAGGGCGATTCCACGCGCCGTGGCGTGTCCACCACCGATCATCTGGAGCAGAGCTTCCTCAGCCAGTCGCTGGTCTTGGCCAGTGATGAAAACGGCAAGGTCCTGGCCTTGCTGCAAAGCCCGCTGGATGCGGCGATGCAGGCCTTTGTGCCGTTGGATGAAAAGATCCTCGGTATCGCATTGATCGCATTGCTGGCCTCGTTGATCGGTGCCTTGTTGCTGGCGCGCACCGTATCGCGCCCGGTGCAGGCGCTGGCCCTGGCGGCCGAACGCATTGGCCAGGGCGATTATCAGACGCCGGTGGCCCTGGCCCGCAGCGACGAACTGGGCTTGCTGGCCCATGCGGTCAACTCCATGCAAAGCGGGATCGCCGAGCGCGAACAGCAGCTTGCCCACAACGCCCTGCATGATCGGCTCACCGGCCTGCCGAACCGCGCGCTGGCCATGGAGCGCCTGGGCAGCGCCATTGCGTTGAATCGGCCGGTCGCGCTGATTTACCTGGGCATCGACAACTTGCGCGCCGCCAGCGAAACCGCCGGGCCGGATGCGGTGGACCAATTGCTGCTGGCCGTCAGTCGTCGCCTGGAGGCGGTGTTGCGTCCCGGCGATACCCTGGCGCACTTGATTGCCGACGAGTTCCTGCTCCTGCTCGAAGGCGCCGGCAGCGACGAGGCGGTGGGCATGGCCGACAAACTCCAGCAACTGTTGCTGCGCCCCCAGCGCATCAACGGCCATGACCTGGCGCTGGACTGCCGCCTGGGCATCGCGGCATTCCCGGCCGATGGCGAAAGCCCGCACACCTTGCTCGAGCGCGCAGCCATCGCCATGAAAGACGCCGCGCAAATGCCCGGCCGCCTGCAAATCTACGAGCAGGGCCGCGACCTCGCGCACCGCCGCCAGATCACCCTGATCCGCGACCTGCGTCACGCGCCCAACCAGGGCCAACTGCTGCTGCATTACCAGCCCAAGCTGGACATTCGCCAAGGCCATGTGCGCCAGGCCGAAGCCTTGCTGCGCTGGCAGCACCCGCAGTTCGGCATGGTCTCGCCAGCGGAGTTCATCCCCCTGGCCGAACGCTCGGGCAGCATCCAGTTGTTGACCCATTGGGTGATCGAGGAAGGCATTCGTCAGTTGTGTGAATGGAACCGCCGTGGCCTGTACCTGCAGCTGTCGTTGAACATCTCGGCAGACGACTTGCTCGGCGATGAGCTGGCTCACCGAGTCTTGGCGTTGTTGCGGCGCTATAACTTGCCGGCGGAGCAGTTGGTGTTTGAAATCACCGAGAGCGCGGTGATGCGCGAGCCGGAAAAAGCCCTCAAAGTCCTGCACCTGCTGCGCAATTGCGGCATCAGCCTGTCGGTGGATGACTTCGGCACTGGCTACTCGTCCCTCGCGCACCTCAAGCGCTTGCCGGTGCAAGAATTGAAGATCGACCAATCCTTTGTGCGCAACCTCGATGAAACCAGTGAAGACGCAGTGATCGTGCGTTCCACCATCGAGATGAGCCACAATCTGGGCCTCAAAGTGGTCGCCGAGGGCGTTGAATACGCCCACAGCCTGCGTCTTCTGGAACGCTGGCAGTGCGATACGGCCCAGGGTTATCTGATCAGCCGGCCCTTGAGCGCCGACGCTTTCGAAGCCTGGGTGGCCTTGCCCCTCAGTGCGCAAACTTCCCTGGTTCATTGAGTGGCTGACGTGCGTCTTTCTCTAGTGATCGGCTGCCTGGCCGCCCTGACGGTGCAAACCACCCTGGCCGATAGCGGTCGCCTGATCGCCACCGGCGGTGCCAGCAGCATCGAGGGTACGGCCGGCGGTGGGATCACGCCGTGGGCGGTGTTGACCGGCTACGGCGAACAGCACGAGTGGGGTGCCACGGCGTTCGCCACCACGGTCAACCTGCCGGATTATCGGCTGGACGTGGCCGGGTTGGCGCTGGCCTATGACAACCGGGTCGAAGTGTCTTTCGCCCGCCAGCGCTTTGACCTCGGTAGCCTGGTGCATAAGCTCAACCTGCCCGAAGACAACCTCGGCCAGGATGTACTGGGCGTGAAGGTTCGCCTGTTCGGTGACGTGATTTACGACCGCTTGCCGCAGGTGTCCCTCGGCCTGGAATACAAGCACCAGACCAATTTCGATATCCCCAGCCTCGTCGGCGCCAAGCGCGACAGCGATGTGGAGGGCTACCTCGCCGCCAGCCGCTTGTTCATGGGCGCCGCGTTTGGCTACAACGTGCTGGTCAACGCCAGCCTGCGCTACAGCCGCGCCAACGAAACCGGCCTGCTCGGCTTTGGCGGCGACCGTCGCGACAGCCGCAGCCTGCTCAAGGAAGGCTCGCTGGCGCTGCTGTTCAACCCGCGCTGGGCGGTGGGCGTGGAGTACCGCGAGAAACCCGACAACCTGTCGTTCGCCGGCGAAAGCGACTGGGCCGATGTGTTTGTCGGCTACTTTCCCAATAAACACCTGTCGTTTGTGCTGGCCTACGCCCGCCTCGGCGAAATCGCGACCTTGGATAACCAGAACGGCACCTACCTGTCGGTGCAGGGGAGTTTCTGATGCGCTTTCTACCCATCGCCCTGGTGCTGCTGCTCAGCGCCTGCGCCCAGCAACCGCCCAAGGACGACAGCCTGTACCGCGACCTCGGCGCCATGCCCGGCATCACGCGGATTGTCGAAGGCATGCTGCTCAACATTGCCCGCGATGAGCGCATTGTCGAACGCTTCCGACGCATCGATATCCAGCGTTTGCGCAACAAGTTGATCGAACAGTTCTGCGTCGAGGCAGGCGGGCCGTGCACCTACACCGGTGACAGCATGGCCGAGAGTCACAAGGGCCAGAACGTGAGCCGCAGTGACTTTAATGCGTTGGTGGAGGATTTGATCAAGGCGATGGACCGCGAGGGCATTGCGGTAGCGGTGCAAAATCGATTGATTGCCCGGCTGGCTGCGATGCGTGGAGAAGTGATCGAGCACTAGTCTGCTGAACACCACATTCAGTCCTGCATCACACATGAAAAAGGCGGCTACCTGTTGAGGGTAGCCGCCTTTGTTTTACCGCCAGTCTTGCTTAATCCGGCAGTTTAAACGCCATCACATAGTCACCCTGCTTGGTCCCCAGGGAACCATGACCACCCGCCACGACCAGCACGTATTGCTTGCCGTCCTTGCCGGTGTAGGTCATCGGGGTGGTTTGCGCGCCGGCTGGCAGGCGGCCTTCCCACAACTGCTTGCCGTTTTTCACGTCATAGGCCCGCAGGTACTGGTCGAGGGTACCGCTGAGGAACGACACGCCACCGGCCGTGGTGAACGTACCGCCCAGGCTCGGTACGCCCATGGTCAGCGGAACCGGAACCGGCGAGCTGTCACGCACGGTACCGTTCTTGTGCATCCAGATAGTCTGGTGGGTGGTCAGGTCGACCGCGGCCACATAACCCCACGCCGGTGCCTGGCACGGCAGGCCCAGGGGCGACAGCAGTGCTTCGAGGATCACGCCGTACGGCGCGCCTTTGTTCGGCTGCACGCCCTGGGTTTCGCTGACGCGAGGGCCTTGCTTGGCGATATCGGCCGCCGGGATCAGCTTGGATTTGAACGCCATGTAGCTCGGGTTCACGAAGGCGATCTGGCGTACCGGGTCGACGGAAATACCACCCCAGTCGAACACGCCAAAGTTACCTGGGTAGACGATCGAACCTTGCAGCGATGGCGGGGTGAACGGGCCGTCGTAGCGCATGGATTTGAAATCGATGCGGCACAGCAGTTGGTCGAACGGTGTCACGCCCCACATGTCACGCTCCTTGAGGGGCGGTGGCATGAAGTTCAGCTCGGACTTCGGCTGGGTCGGGGAAGTACGGTCGCCCGCGACAGCGCCCTGGGGCACGGCCACTTCGTGGATCGGCACCACCGGCTGGCCGGTGGCGCGGTCCAGCACGTAGATGCTGCCTTGCTTGGTCGACGCCATCACCGCTTGCTTCACGCCGGCTTCGGTCTTGATGTCGATCAGCGACGGCTGGCCGCCGACGTCCATGTCCCACAGGTCATGGTGAGTGAACTGGAAGGTCCACTTCACGTGGCCGCTGTCGATGTCCAGGGCGGTCAGGCCCGCAGCGTATTTCTCGGAATCGTCGGTACGATCGCCGCCGTACTGGTCGGGCATCTGGTTGCCCATCGGCAGGTAGAGCATGCCGAGTTTTTCATCCACGGCGAACATGGACCACATGTTCGGCGAGTTGCGGGTGTAGGTCTTGCCTTCGGCCAACGGGGTAGTGTCGTCCGGGTTGCCGCTGTCCCAGTTCCACACCAGCTTGCCGGTGTGTACGTCGAACGCGCGGATCACGCCGCTGGGCTCGTCGGTGGAGACGTTATCGGTGACGTGTCCACCGATCACCACCAGGTTTTTGGTCACGGCCGGTGGCGAAGTGGAGTAGTAACCGCCTGGGGCGAAGCTGCCGATGTTGGCACGCAGGTCGACCTGGCCTTTGTCACCGAAGTCTTCGCACATCTTGCCGGTGTCGGCGTTCAGGGCGATCAGGCGGGTGTCGGCGGTCGGCACGAAGATGCGTTTCGGGCAGGCATTCGGTGCGGCGGCCGGGCTGGCGCTGCCGGTCGGGCTCTGCTCGGAAGCGTAGGCGGCGTCATCGTGATACGACACGCCACGGCAGGTCATGTGTGCCCAACCCTTGAAGTTCTCGGCACCCTGGCTGCTGATCTTCGGATCGAAGCGCCAGATTTCCTTGCCGGTGTCCGGGTCCAGCGCAATCACCTGGCTGTGGGGCGTGCACACGTAGAGCATGCCGTTGACTTTCAGCGGGGTGTTTTCCGCGGTGGTCTCGCCTGGATCGTTCGGGCCGGGGATGTCGCCGGTGCGATAGGTCCATGCCGGTACCAGCTTGTGCGCGTTTTCCGGAGTGATCTGCGCCAACGGCGAGTAACGATCACCGTAGGCCGAGCGGCCATAGGAGTTCCAGTCGCCATCGGCCTGGGACGGTGCAGCGCTGGCCATGCCCGGTACCGCGTCGCGGTCCAGTTGGCCGGTCTTGACCATTTCACCGGGGTTGGTGAATTGGCTGGCCAGGGCGGTTGCACCGGCCAGCACCACGGCCACGCTCAGCGCACCAGTGCCCAGCGGGGCAGGTTGGCCGCGCAGCAACGGACGGCGAAACCACGGGAGCAGCATGACGATGCCCAGGGCGAACAGCAGCGCCAGGCGCGGCACCAACTGCCACCAGTCCAGGCCGACTTCCCACAAGGCCCACACGGTACTGGCGAACAGCACCAGCGCGTACAGGCCCAGCGCTGCGCGGCGGGTAGCCAGCAGCAGGAGGCCGGTCAGGGTGATGCCGATACCGGCCAGCAGGTAGTACAGCGACCCGCCGAGCAGGCTCAGCTTGACGCCGCCGGCCAGCAAGGCCAGGCCCATGATCAGCAGCAAGATCCCCAGCAGCCTGGGCAGCAGGCGGCTTGGGCTCGAAGCACCATCAGTGCTCATAGTGTGTTTCTCCGTGACGTTGGAATAATTGTGTAACCCCGTGCTTCATTCACTGTAGATGACGATTCGGCACGGGCTTGGTTCAGCGTTAATTCGGTTTTTCTGGGGAAAGCGGGGGTTATCCACAGGCGGGCGATTTATCCCCAGGCGCGGGTCGGTGTAAGACAGCGCTGTCTTGGTGGGCAGGAATAATCAGCAAGATAGGATCGACCGGGGAAGTGAAACGTTTCAGTTTATTGCCGACAAGAATAAAGCGCGGACGCGCCGAGAGAAAGCGCAAATCGCAAGATGCATCATTTCCGATTTGGTAACAGTGACAGATCGTCGCTGCCAAATAACGGTGGGAGGGGCAAGCCTCCTCCCACAGGGGAATTTCAGTGTGTTTAGAAGGTGGTGCGGATGCCCAATTGCACACTGCGTCCCGGTGCCGGCGCGATATCGCGCAGGATCGAGCTGGCATAGCGCACGGTCTGGTTGGTCAGGTTTTCACCGTTCACAAACGCCAGCCATTGGCTGCCGCCGACATTGAAGTGATAACCGGCGCTCGCGCCCAATGTGGTGTAGCCATCGGTGCCGCTTTCGTTATCCGGCACACGGCCCTGGCCAGCGGCGTGTTCGACGTCGATGCGTGCCTGCCAGCGGTCCAGTTCCCACAGCAAACCGCTGTTCAAGCGCAACGGGGCGATGCGCGGCAAGGCTTCGCCGGTGTCGAGGTTGGTGGCGCGGGTGTAGTCGCCTGACAGCTCCAGCGCGAATTTGCCGTAGGCGCCTTCGCCGAGCTTGATGTGATCCTGGGCTTCGAAGCCGGCGAAACGTGCCCGCACGCCGGAATATTCGTACTCAGGAATGCCATCCGCGTCTTCTTCGCCTTCATCGTTCAGCGTACGACCCGTGCCCAGCAGGCCGATGTAATTGGAGAAGCGGCTGTAGAACACGCCGAAGCTGCCCTTGTGCGTGCCATTGTCAAAGCGCAGGGCCAGGTCGCTGGACACGGCCTTTTCTTTTTTCAGGTTGGCATCGCCCAGTTCATAGGTGCCGGTGGCGACGTGGGCGCCGTTGGCATACAGCTCGTAGAAGGTCGGCGCGCGCTCGGTGTAGCCCAGGGTCGCGGCCAGGGACCAGATGGGCGTCAGCGTATACACCGCGCCGGACGACAGGCTGCCGGCGGTGAAGTCGTTGGTCTTGTCGGCACCGGCAAAACGCGCGTTGCCCTTGGCGTCCGGGTCGACGCTGGTGTGCTCCAGGCGCCCGCCGAGGCTGAGCTTGAGGCGCTCGGTGGCCTGCATTTCTTCGAGGATAAACAGCGCGCCGGCGTTGGTGTCGGTCTGCGGCACGAAGGCTTCTTCACCGAGGGCCGAGAATTCGTTGCGGGTTACTTGGGCGCCCACCACGCCATCGAACGGGCCAACGGGCTGGTGACGCGCTTCGACGCGGGCTTCATAGCCTTTGTTCTTGAAGATCGTGCCGGTTTCGCCGCCTTCGATTTCGCGGTGCTCGTAGTCGGTGTAGCCCGCGTCGAGTTTGACCGAGGTGAACGGGCCTTGCAGGTTGCGGATCTCGGACGCAAAGGCGTAGTGATCCTGCTTCATGCGGATGCGCACTTCCTGCTCGGCCGGCGAGCCGTAGTTGCTGTCGTAGTTGCTGTAGGACAGCCCGGCGTAACCGTCGTCCCAGGTGTAGGAGCCGCCTACCGCACCGCCGTCCTGGCGCCCGTCGCTGTTGCCCAGGCGGCCGTTCCTGCCGGGTGCGTCATCGCTGTCCGGGGCGTGGCGGCTGCGGGCCTGGCCGGGGATTTTCAGGTCGTTGAATTCCCGCGCGTTGGCGTCCAGGTGCAAGGCGAAGGTGCCATTGCCGGCTTCCAGCTTGCCCGCACTGCTGCGCGTGGTGTCGGCGCCGCCGTAACGCAATTCACCGGCGCCGTGGATGCCCTCGATGGCTTCGGTGGGGATGCGGTTGTCGAAGGTGTTGACCACGCCACCGATGGCGCTGCCGCCATACAACAGCGCTGCCGGGCCGCGTACGATTTCAATGCGTTCGACGTTGACCGGGTCCAGCGGCACCGCGTGGTCATAGGACAGCGACGACGCATCCAGCGCGCCCACGCCGTTGCGCAAAATGCGTATACGGTCGCCGTCCTGGCCACGAATGATCGGCCGGCTGGCGCCTGGGCCAAAGTACGAGGAGGACACGCCCGGTTGCTTGTTCAGGGTTTCGCCGAGGCTGCCTTTTTGTTGCAGGGTCAGCTCATCGCCCTCCAGCACGGTGGTCGGCGAGGCGAGTTGCTCGCTGCCCAGCGGGTTGCCGGTGATGACTTGGGGTTGCAGTTCCAGGGCGTGGGCTTCCGAGCTGATCAACAGGGCGGCGGCGAGCGGCGACAAGCGCCACAGGGAGGAGAGGGACATCGGACATTCCTTGGCAAAACGACGAAAAAGATTTGAGATTTATAGTTACAATATAACATCTCTTTTTTGCCGGGGGCGGGAACTTTTTTTACCTGCCAGGGCGGAGTGATAAGGTGTGCGCCTTCGTGAGCACTTTTTCATAGGCCCGGCATGACCGCGACAAACAACGACCCCCTCCACGGCGTGACCCTGCAACACGTCCTCACCACCCTGGTGGAACACTACGAATGGGCAGGCCTGGCCGAACGCATTGATATCCGTTGCTTCAAGAGCGACCCGAGCATCAAGTCGAGCCTGACTTTCTTGCGCAAGACCCCATGGGCGCGGGAGAAGGTCGAAGGCTTGTACGTCAAGCTGATGCGCACCAAACGCCCGCTGGATTGACCTCATGAAGCGGTATGTGGCGGCAGCGGCGCTGGCCGGTTGGGTGGGCCTGGCGATTCAGCAATACCTGATTTTCTATTCGCGCTGGGAGTCCGGCGCCAGTCTGCTCGGCGGGCTGATCAACTTCTTCAGTTTCTTCACGGTGCTGACCAATACCCTGGCAGCGGTGGTGCTGAGCTATGCGTGGGTGAAGCGCGATTCTGCAGCCAGGCGGTTTTTCCTCGCCCCCGGCGTCAGCAGCGGCATCGCCGTCAGCATCGTGGTGGTCGGCTTGGCCTACAGCCTGTTGCTGCGGCATCTGTGGCAGCCCGAAGGCTTTCAATGGATCGCCGATGAACTGCTGCACGACGTGATGCCGCTGCTGTTCGTGCTGTACTGGTGGCGCTGCGTGCCCAAGGGCCAGTTGCGCCTCAAGCACATTGGCCTGTGGGTCATCTACCCGCTGGTGTACTTCGGCTATGTGCTGCTGCGCGGGGATTTGCTCGGGCAGTACCAGTACCCGTTCATCGATGTCGGCACCCTGGGTTATCCACAAGTGTTTGTGAATGCCGGGGGGATCCTGCTGGGGTTCGTGCTGGTTGCCCTGGCGGCGGTCGGCCTGGACAAGACCTTGAAGTCACCCCGAATTTAACCTGTACGGATCTCTGGGCAGGGAGCAACTCCCTTCTCCCAGGCTTTAAGCCTCGTCATCCCCCCGCTGCGCACCGTCCATGGTTTTCCATTGAGCGGTGTTTCGCCACGTCGCGCACTTATCAACACGTTAGTTGATGTGCTCGAGTAAATGTTGTTATTTTTCGTTGAGTGTAATCCCTCTCTTACAGTTATATCTGAAGACAAGCTTTTGCAACTAAGGCCGATGTAGTCCAATTCTTACGGATGTTTTTAAAGTTTTGGCAATTTGCCATGTTTTTCCTATGTGTTTAAGTGTTGCAGGGCTACGTAATTAGAAGAACTGGCCGACTTATGTTTTTGGAATCTGGTCGGGATAATCGCCTGGCTTCAAATGAGCTGGTTTGCAATACAAGTAATTGGAATAAATAGAGGAATTCTGTGCGCCACGGCGGCGGAATCACTTAAACGACGTTTATTACTAATGTGGGCATCTATAAATGAAAGCTAAAATGAAAACCGCGCTGTTCTCTATCGGGCTGTTGGTGGGGTCGATGTCCGTTGCCCAGGCGGCGGACGGAACTGTCACGTTCTTGGGGTCGGTCCATTCGGGTGCCTGCTCTATAAAGCCTGATTCGGTCGATCAGACCATTCCCCTTGGCGCGATCGCAAAACATCAATTGCAAGCGGGCGGGAAGTCCGAGCCGCGTCGCCTGCTGATTGAACTTGAGGGCTGCGACCTGGCGGGTCTCACCGATAACACCGTGACCACCACCTTCACCGGAGCGCCATCGAGCGTTGTGCCGGGTGCGCTGGGCACCGTCGGGAGCGCGGGCAATGTGGGCATCATGATGACCCATGGCAGTAAACCCGTTGAATTGGGCGTGGCTACCACGCCGCAAGTGATTGCCGCCGGTGACAACACGCTGGAGTTCGGTGCCTATGTACAAGGCGCTGCCACGGGCGACATCGTGCCAGGCGACTTCAGCGCGGTGACCAACTTCACCTTGGCTTATCAGTAAGCGTTTTCCCCCGCCACCCAGCGTGGCGGGGGAGGCTGGTGGAGGCACAGGTGAAAACATTCATAAGTCTCGCTATCTCCTCTTCTTTGGCGATGTTCATCAGCCCTGGGGTGGTTGCCCAGGAGCCTGCTCAAGGTGATGGGCTTGTCACGCTGGGAGGAGAGGTCGTCGACTCGGCCTGCGGGCTGGAGTTGGTCAGCGTCGATCAAACCATCGATACGGACCCCGAGCCCATTGGCCGGTTCCTGCGGCGCGCCAGGGGCCAGGACCAGTCCTTCCAGTTGCGCCTGGTCAATTGCACCTTGAGTCGTACCGATCCATCCCGTCCAGGGGTAACGCTGCCCGACTGGCAGCACCTTCGGGTGACGTTTGACGGCCCCACCGACAGAGGCGGTCGTTCTTTTGCGGTCTTTGGTGGCTCCCAAGGCGTTGCGATGAATATTGAGGATTCCGCTGGCCAGTTAAGTGTTCCGGGTCAGCCGATGACTCCACATCCGTTAACGGAAGGCGATATGACGCTGCACTACACGCTTCATTTTGTCGGTAACGGATTGCCCATAGTGGCCGGAGCCCACCGTACTGCCGTGCGGTTCAAGTTGGAATATTTTTGAACGTTGATGGGTTGCTTGCATGTTAAATACAGCGAAGGTCAAAAATACGCTGCGCCCAAGCCTTTTTGGCGGGTTGATATCATTGGCAGGCACTGCACTGGCTGCTGGGGATATTGAGTTTAATACTGATGTTCTTGATCTGAGTGATCGCACTAATATTGACTTGTCTCAGTTTGCCCGCAGCGGGTTTATTCTGCCGGGCACCTATTCGATGGTAGTGCAGATCAATGCCCAGCCCATTGCTGAGCAATCGGTGGCTTTCTATCCCCCCGATAATGACCCTAAAGGCAGCCAGGCATGTTTATCGCTGGATCTTGTCGATCAATTGGGTCTCAAGGCGTCGGACGCGGCCAAACTCAAATGGTGGAAAAACGGCGAGTGCCTGGATACCGAAAGTTTGCCTGGCATGGAGGTCAGTGGCGACCTGGCCACCTCCACACTGAACATCAACCTGCCCCAGGCCTATCTCGAGTACAGCGCCATCCATTGGGATCCGCCGTCCCGGTGGGATGAGGGGGTGCCGGGGCTGCTGGTTGACTACAACATGACGGCGCAGTCCAGCTATCAAAAGAATGACGGCACCCGCAACAACCTCAGTGGTAACGGAACCCTTGGCGCCAATGCCGGGGCCTGGCGCCTGAGGGCCGACTGGCAGGGGCGGATCGAGAAAGGCGTGGAGGGGGCACCCAGGGATCAACAACAGTTGGAGTGGAGTCGTTACTACGCCTATCGCGCAGTGCCTGCACTGAAGGCACGCTTGACGGTCGGAGAGGACTACCTGTACTCGGACATCTTCGACAGCTTCCGTTTTACCGGGGCTTCGCTGATCTCGGATCAAAGCCAACTGCCACCCAACCTGCGTGGCTACGCACCGGAAGTCGTCGGGGTCGCCAAGACCAACGCAAGAATCATCATCAGCCAGAAGGGCCGCGTGCTGTATGAAACGCTGGTCGCCGCAGGCCCTTATCGCATTCAGGACCTCAGCGACGCCGTGAGTGGCACTCTGGATGTGCGGGTCGAGGAGCAGGACGGTTCGGTTCAGACCTTCCAGATCGATACGGCAGGCGTTCCCTACCTGACACGTCCTGGGCACGTTCGATACAAGCTGGCGACCGGGCGCCCGTCCGATCTTCAGTACGGCGCCAACGGCAGCGTTTTCGGCACCGGCGAATTCTCCTGGGGGATCAGCAATGGCTGGTCGCTGTTTGGCGGCGGGATAACGGATAACAACTACCGCGCATTGTCTGTCGGGGTCGGTCGCGACCTGCTGGCGTTCGGCGCCGTATCGCTGGATGCCACCCAGTCCCACGCCAGTGTGTGGAACCAGACATTCTCGGGCAAATCCTACCGCCTTCAATACTCCAAGCACTTCGAGCAGTACGACAGCCAGGTCACGTTTGCCGGTTACCGGTTTTCCGAGAAAAACTACTTGAGCATGAGCGAGTACCTGGACGCCCGTCATTACGGGTTGAACGGTGAGCGCGGCGGGATCGAGCGCGGTGAATACATCGAGGGCTGGAAGCCGATTGGCGACAGCAAGGCCCTGTATACGGTGACGCTCAACAAGCAGTTTCGTGACCTTGGGGCGACCGTCTACGCCAGCTACAACAAGCAGACGTATTGGGGGCGCCCGGACACTCAGCGTTGGAACCTGTCGATGTCGCGCTACTTCAATGTGGGAACCGTCAGGAACATGAGCCTGTCCCTGAACATGTTTCGCACCCAGGAGTATGCCTACAAGGATAACGGAATGGCGCTGACGGTCAGCCTGCCGTTGGGGCGCAGCGGCACCCTGTCGCTGGACGCCAACAGGACCTCGGGTAAAGAGAGTTTCTCGACGCGCTACAGCGATCGCCTCGATGAGCGCAACAGTTACCAGCTCAATGCAAGCGACCGCTCCGCCAGCGGCTATCTGAGTCATATCGGCGACCAGGCCGACATCGATCTCAGCGCCAGCACCCAGGAAGGCAGTGGCAGGACCCTCAGTGCATCCATTCGCGGCGGCGGCACGCTCACGCCCTACGGTGCGGCGCTGCACCGAACCAATGGCACCGGTGGCACCCGCCTGATGCTCGACACCGGAGGTGTGCCCGATGTGCCTGTGCGTGGTTACGGCACATCGACCCGCACCAACGCGTTCGGCAAGGCAGTGATTTCCGATATCAGCAGCTACCAGCGTACGGCCGCCAGTGTCGACCTGGAGAACCTGCCGAGCAACGTTGAAGCCACTCAATCGGTGACCCAACTGACCCTTACCGAAGGGGCCATTGGTTATCGGTCCCTGGACGTGATTGCCGGTGAGAAGGCCATGGCTGTCCTGCGCCTGCCGGATGGCAGTGCACCGCCCTTCGGCGCGACGGTGAAGAACACCAAACAGCAGGACACCGGGATTGTGAACGACGGTGGCGCTGTTTACCTGAGCGGTATTCAGGCCGGTGAGCAAATGATCGTCAGTTGGGGCGGCATCGAACGCTGCCTGCTCACGCTGCCCGTCGCGCTGCCCGCAGACAGTTTGACCGATGCCTTGCAATTGCGCTGCCAGAGCGTAGCCACTGATCAATCCTCACCCGAGCCAGCAGCGCTGACCGGGAAGCGTACCGATACGGAGAACAACGCCTCATGATGCTCAATACGCACCCCACACTCCTGGTCTTCGCACTGCTGGCTCTGGGTCTGAGCCAGAGTGCCGGCGCCGCGGTTGGCCTGGACCGAACCCGGGTGATTTTTGACGGTGGCAAGGATGCGACCAGCGTGAATATCACCAATAACAACACCCAACTGCCGTACCTGGCCCAAGGCTGGATCGAGGACGAGGAGGGCAACAAGATCACCTCGCCCTTGATCGTGCTGCCGCCGGTTCAACGCTTGGAGCCCGGCAAGCAAAGCCAGGTGAAAGTGCAGGCGTTGCCGGCGGCCAAGTCGTTGCCGCAGGATCGCGAGACGGTCTACTACTTCAACCTGCGGGAGATTCCACCGCGCAGCGACAAATCCAACACCCTGCAAATCGCGCTGCAGACCCGGATTAAATTGTTCTACCGACCGCAGGCCATCGCTCCCAGTCAGCAAGACCTGTCCAACCCCTGGCAGGAAAAGCTGACCCTGACCCGCCAGGGCGACCGTTACCAGGTGAACAACCCTACGCCTTACTACGTGTCTCTGGTGGATGCTCGCAGCAGCAAAGACGGCAAGACCGTGCCGGGTTTCGAGCCCGTGATGATCCCGCCTAAAGGCACGCAAACCCTCGGGCCGACGGCCAAGGCGCTGGGCAATTCACCCTACCTGGCCTACGTGAATGACTACGGCGGGCGTCCATTACTGGCGTTCACCTGCACGGGCGAAACATGCAAGGTGAACTTGCAAGTCTCGACGCCTAATGAGTAGCAGCCTGCAGCGGGAGAGCGTCATGAAGTTGCACAACGTGAAAGTCCTGGGCTGTGTGTTACTGGTCCTGGCAACGCGCGCGGGCGCCGAGGATGACGATGGAATCGATGGCCAGCGTGGCCGGTTGAACGTTTCCGGATCCATGCATGAGTCCCCTTGCACGCTGGAGATGACATCGTTGCATCAAACGGTCGACTTGGGCGCCGTGTCTGCCAGTCAGCTGCAACGACCTGGCGATCAGGCCCCATCGAAGCCGTTTCAACTGCGTTTTCAGGATTGCCAGCGCACCGCAGGCAGTATCCGCAGCGAACGTACCGGGAACCTGGCATGGAGCGCTCACCAACCGGTGTTGTCGGTAACGTTTGTTGCCCCTGCCGATGCCGACGACCCACGACTGGTCAAAGTGCAAGGCATCACCGGGATGGGACTGCGGTTGACCGATGCCCTGGGGCGCGATGTACAGCTGGGCTCCAGGGGCGAACCGTTGTTTCTGAGCGAGGGCAGCACGACCCAGACGTGGAATGTTCAACCCACGCGTACCTCCGCGCCGTTGACCAGCGGAGCGTTTCGGGCCGTGGTGGATTTCAGGCTCAGTTATGAGTAAGGGCAAAACAATGGCTAAGTCAGTCGGCTCGCGGGCCATTCTTATCGTGGGGGGCCTGTTGTGGGCGGTCAGTCAAGGCGCGCAGGCCGAGACCAGCCTGATCATCCGCGCAGTCATCATTGCGCCTCCGCCCTGCGTCATCAATGGCGGCGGTACGCTCAATGTGCCTTTTGGCAATGACCTTCTTACGTCACGGATCGACGGGGTCAACTACCGTCGCAACGTGCCTTACACCGTCACCTGTGACGCCCCGTTCAGTAACGCGATGACTCTCCAGCTCAGGGGGACCGGGGCTTCGTTCGATGGGCGTGTGCTCTCGACCCGCAACCCGGACCTGGGGGTCAAGCTGTCGCTCAATGGCGCTGACTGGGCGCTGAATTCGAGCGTGAATTTTACCTATCCGAACTTTCCCGTGGTGCAGGCGGTGCCTGTCAAGCGCGCGGGCAGCCGGCTGGTGGGAGGCGCATTCGACGCTGCCGCCACCTTCGTGATCGATTACCAGTGATGAGGAGCGCGCAATGACATGCTGGCAGCAGCGAGCCTTGCTCGCTTTGTGTTCCATCGGCCTCTGCCATAGTGCGTCGGCCAACGTAACGTTCAGCGGAACGCTTAACGAGCCCCCGCCCTGCACCATTGATGCGGGCAACAAGATTGAAGTCGACTTTGGGGATGTGGGGGTCAAGCGGGTCGATGGGGTGAAATATCGCCGGGGGGTGGGTTACACCATCAATTGTGGCGTCGACACGCTCCCGTGGGTACTCAAGTTGAGTGTCAACGGTACCCCCACGACGTTCGACGGCGCGGCATTGCAGACCAGTGCACCTGACCTGGGTATTCGGATATTCCAAAACAACCTGCCGTTTCGACTCAATACGCCACTGGACATCACCCTGTCTTCCCCGCCGGTATTGGAAGTCGTGCCGGTCAAACAGCCCGGTGCAACGCTTGCCCCCGCCAGGTTTACCGCGGTGGCGACGTTGTTGGCCGAGTACCAGTAGGAGTTGGATATGGGACATGAAACTGTTCATAGGGCCAGGCTGTACGCCGTGCTGGCGTGCCTGCCGGCCCTCGGCCTGATCTGCGAAGCACACGCGGCGGATAACCTGAATTTCAAGGGCAACCTGGTTGAAGAAGCCTGCACCATCCGCCCGGGTGACGAGGCAATCAGCCTGGAACTCTGGGACCTGACCAGCAAGCACCTCTACATCAATACGCGTTCGGTGGGCAAAGGTTTCAAGCTGCACCTGGAGGACTGCGACACCACCATCGGCGACACGGTGACCATCACGTTCGGCGGCGTAGAAAACCGGGAGCTTCCGGGGTTGCTCGCACTCGATGGTGGAAGCGGCGCCTCCGGTATCGGGATCGGTATAGAGACGCTGGGTAACAAGCCCTTGCCGCTGAATAAAACCAGCGACGAACAGGTACTGAGTAATGGCAGCAATGTCATCGAACTCAAAGCCTACGTGCAAGGGGAGCCGATGGCCATCAGGGACCAGACCATAGGGCACGGCAGCTATACCGCGACCTCTACTTTTACGCTGGATTATCCGTAATTCAAACGCTCGACAACCGGGCGCATACGCATGGGGCTCCAGATCAATCAGGTCTGCACGAACTGATTGTTCGCTGGATGGCGCCTGTGTAGATAAGCAACGAGAGATCAACATGAAACGACTATATGACAGCGCCATTGTGCTTCTCCTGCTGATTGGCGTCAGCACGACCGCGCAGGCCGTAGACTGTCGGGTCAATGGCGGTGAGTGGGCGCGCGTCACTCATCTGACCGTCCCCGTAACGGTACGACTCGATGCGGATCGCACGAGGATCCTGATGGAAGGTGCCCGGCTCGAATGTCGGTTTACGGCTGGAGCAGGCCCGGCTTGGGGGGCGGACTATTGGGAAACCGGCAATGCCTCTGGGACACCTTGGACATCCGGCCCCAAGTTCGTCAGTGAACGGAGTGGTTTGCGTATCAATGGCGCTTTCCTCAATACCCCGGTTCCGGCGGGTATACGGGTGGCTACCATGCCCAACAACGGGATCGGCTATCCGATCAATATCACCCCTTACATCCTGGTGCGTCACAGTCCCTCCAATCCGATCGATATACGAACAGGAGATACCCTCGGCCTGTTGCGTCTCACCAGCTCGAACAATTACGACGCGACACGGCCGCAACTCACGGTCACGTATACGGCTGCCAACAACTTCACCATCTCCCCGTCCACCTGCACGATCAACAATAACAACCCGATCGAGATCAACTTCGGCAATGTGCACCAAAGAGCAATAGGTACCGATCCGCTGACCACGACCATCCGCAGCAACCGCCGGCTCACCTATTCATGCCCGGACGGCGGGATTACCACGCCGATCACCATCACCTACAAAGGTACCGCCTCGTCGTTCGACACGCGCCTGCTGCGCATGACCAACCCGGACGTGGGCACGGCCCTGGTTCGTGGCGCAAGCGCGGTTCAAGTCGGTGGTTCATTCCTGACCCAAATCACCAACAGTGTGGGGAGCGACGATGTGACGTTTTCCCTCGTACGGCGTTTCGGTTCACTGCCTGCCGCTGGGGTTGTCAGCGGCAGCGGCGTCCTTGTAATGGGGGTGCCCTGAGGCTTACTCCTCTTCGCTGCCTTCCGCACGCCAGTAACCCACCGCCTTGAGGAACGCCTCATTGACCTTGTGTGTGTCCAGCAGCACCCGGCGGACCTGGCGCGACAGCCTGGTTTCGGTGGCGACAAAGCTGTACAACGAACCGCTCGGCAGCGTCAGTTTCTGCACGGTGTCGAGCAGGTCGTCCTGGCCGCGCACGATCCATTTCACCTCCACATCGGCAGCACTTGCCAGTGCCTGCCGTTCCGCCGCATTGGCGATTTCGATCACCGCCAGCACCTTGCGCCCGGCCGGTAATTCTTCCAGGCGCCGAGCAATGGCCGGGATCGCCGTCTCATCGCCGATCAGCAAATAGCTGTCGAACATATCCGGCACGATCATCGAGCCCCGTGGCCCGCCGATATACAGGTGCTGGCCGACCTTGGCCTGTTCAGCCCAGGTGGAGGCCGGGCCGTCGCCGTGCAGCACGAAGTCGATGTCCAGTTCGCCGATGTTCAGGTCGAAGCGGCGTGGCGTGTAGTCGCGCATCGCCGGCTGCGGGCCGTCGCCCTTGATGTTGAAGGTCGGGCTTTCCAGCGCCGCTTGTTCCGCAGCGTTCTGTGGGAACAGCAGCTTGATGTGATCGTCACTGCCCAGGCTGATAAAGCCCGCCAGTTCCGGGCCGCCCAGGGTGATGCGGCGCATGCGCGGGGTGAGGTCGACTACCCGCAATACTTCAAGGCGGCGGCGTTTGATTTCGTGGGTGACACGGTGGATGGCTTGCGTATTCATTGAGCTGTCCCGTCGGCAATGGCTTGGGCGGCGCCGTTGAGCAGCGCCGCGACACGAACGATTTCTTCCGGGCTCCAGCGCCCGTGGTGCGAATGCAAGGCATGGCGCAGGTTGTGCACGGCCTCGTGGATTTGCGGCGGGCGGTCATGACCGCGCAGCGAGCGTTTGCTCAATTGGATGCGCATGCGCACACCGTCCAGCGCAACCGCCTGTTCGCTTAAGAAGAGACGTCCGGCGTCGGTGATTGTGTAGCGTTTTTTTCCGCCTTCGGCGTCGCCGCTGATCAATTCGCTTTCTTCCAGGAAGGTCAGCGTCGGGTAGATCACCCCTGGGCTTGGGGTGTAGGCGCCGTCAAACAGGCCTTCGATCTGGCGGATCAGGTCGTAGCCGTGGCACGGCTGTTCGGCGATCAGGGCGGGCAGCAGCAGCTTCAGGTCGCCCGGCGCAAAGACGCGCGGGCCACGGCCGCCGCGTTCGCGGACGGGGCGTTTTTCGAAGCCGTCGCGGTCGTCACCGTGGTCTCGGTGGTGATGAGGGTCTCTCATGATCGTTCTCTCCTGTCTAATTAAGATACAACTTAAGATATATCTTATGAAGAGCGCAAAATCGTCTGACGAACGGTAGCGCAAGCAAATCTGCGCTTGGCGGGTGGTCGGTAGGGGTGAGCGGAGCGTGGCACTGCTCGCCTTTAAGTGGGCGAAAACATGGCATTTGCATGAATATTAAATACAGTTGTTAGTTGGAGTGTTTGCTCTAGAAGTATGCAGGCTCAAGCCCGCTCTAGTCGTGTGGCCGATCTCCTACAGCTTTATGATTTATATAAGTAGTATCAGTGATGTTTGGATGTAATTAGTGGATGACAGTTAATATTTATAATATTGAATATTAAGGTTTTTTTATTTCCGATCGGGTCGAGATTTATTACGCGCTAAAGAGAAGTTGCCGGCATCGTCAAGTGTGATTTCCAAGCACTATTTACCTGCGTCGCAAGACCCGGTTTATTCGTGTTTTGTCGCATTGGGAAAATCGGTTTCCCAACCAATATCTAATGCCACAACAGGTACTTAAAATGCTTAAGAAGACCGCTTTCGTACTGCCGTTTCTCGCACTGGCTTTCAGCACGTCCAGCGTGTTCGCCGCAGGTGAAGCCAGCAGTGTCATCAACATCAAGGCAACGATTCCGACCAAGCAGTTCCACGCGCAGCCACGTGACCCCAACTTCGGTCGTGACGAAACCATGAACTACAACACCGTCACCGGCGAGTTGAGCCAGTTGCGCGCCACCTACGATGTGAAAAACACCGACGGCTCGATCAAGGCTTACATCGAGGGCGGCCCTGCTTCGTTGACCAACGGTAGCGACGCGATCGCACTGACCAACACCTTCAACGGTGTCGTACTGACCGGCTCGCCGCTGGAAGTGGTCGATGATGCCAGCTCCACTCCAGGTACCCAGGCGGACCTGGTAGTGGCCGCTGCCAAACCTGCGGATGGCGTTTCCGGGCTCTTCACCACCAACTACACCATCGTGTTCGACCACGAGCCGCGCGTCACGCCGTGAAGCCAGGCTCGTTGAGCGGTAAGCACCGGCCTGTGGCTCGGTAGTCAAACCGGTCGGCAGTCAGTCTCTGTCTGTCGGTCGGCCGGTTTTCTCGTATTGAAATTCGAAATCAGAGTATTCCGTTCATGTTCCCGATGACTCCCATCGCGGCAGCGCTTGCCTTGTTGTTTTGTGCGAACGCGCTGGCGGCAGGTACTGCCGACGGCACTACACCTCGTAGTCTGCTTTCCCAGGCCAAGGGACTACCGGCGGACTTTGAAGAGCATTTCTTCGACGTGCCCCTGGCAGTCAAGGTGGATCTGGACCAAGAGTTTGTGTCCGAAGCGATGATCGTATTGACCCGTGATGACGGGCTGACCTTACTCGACTTTACCGACCATGACGGCAGCGTGATCAAGGATGACGAGCGTGACCGCTGGGCCGAGTACCTGAAACAAGGCGTGCCCCTGGGGGCATGCGAAACCAATTGCCCCGACGGGCTCATGGCCGTGCATTACAACCTGGAAAACTCCACGGTTTCCCTGCTGACCGAAAATGCCGAGCGCGACGCCGAGGAGCAGCGCTACTACTTTCTGCCCACCGGCGGCAGCACTGGCCTGATCGTGCGCAACCAGATGAACCTCAGCGGTGGCGAAGGGCAGGACCTGGGCGGACGCTTCGGCATCGATGCCAGCAGCAGCCTGGGCCTGTGGAGCCAGACCCTGAACATGCAGTTCTCGCGCCTCGGCGGGCCGGACGACGATGACCTCAACCACGCCGTGTATGCGCTCTATACCCAGCGTGAACTGCAGGGCAATTTCCTGCGCCTGGGCTACTTCACACCCAATGCCGAAGGCCTGACCCGCCAGTTGCGAACCTTCGGGGCCAGCCCGGACACCGCCGTGGGCGTGATGTATGGCAGTTCCGACAGCCTGATGATCAATAATTCCAAGCCTGCCGTTTACCCGATCTATGTCACCGCCAGCCGCCAGGCATCGGTGGAGATTTATCGCAATGGCCTGCTGATCAACACCCAGCCGGTCAGCAGCGGCTTGCACAGCCTGGACACGCGGCCGCTGCCCGGTGGCATTTATGAAGTGGAAGTACGCCTGGTGGAGGACGGCCAGATCACCAGCACCACCCAGGAGTTGGTGTACAAGCCCAACAACTGGCGCAACCACGACGAGCGCTGGCGCTACAACCTGTTTGCTGGCCGGGAAAGCAAACTGCTGAGCAACTTTGATGAGCAGAGCAGCGGCAGCCCGACCGCAGGCATCTCGGTGAACTACCTGGCTCACCCCCGTGTGGTGTTGGGGGCGTCCGGTCGCCAGGTCAAGGACAACATGCAATACGGCACCTCGGTCGACTGGACCCTCGCCGACCAGGCCAGCCTGTATGCCAACGTCTACTGGACGGAAAAATACGGCACCGGCCTCGACCTCAACGGCCTGTACAACTACGGCCTGGGAAGCGTCGTGTTCAACCACACGCGCAGCTGGCTAGACACCCGTAACACCTATGAAACCCTGCCGGATGGCACGCGCATTCGCCAGCGCGACGTGTTTGTGGGCCAGACCAGTAACTCATCGATTTCAGTCAACCACCGCTTGAGCAACCTGCGCTCGATCAACGCTCGCCTGTTCTACAGCGAAGGCAACAGTGAAGGCGTCGGCCTGGACCTGGGCTGGACCGAGCGCACCCATATGTTCGGCAACGACGCCAACTGGCGCGTGTCGGTATTTGACCGGCCAGCCACCGCCAGCACGGGCGACCGGCGCAACCGTGGGGTCGACCTGAGCATCAGCCTGGCCCTCGGCGCCCCCGGCGAGCAGTGGTCCGCCAGCATCGGCACGCGTACCTCCCGCGAGGGCACCCGCGACAACAATGCCTCGCTGACCTACCGCAAGGACCTGCAAGACCACATGCTGCAAAGCGTCTCCGCCACGGCGACCACTGACACCTACGGCATCGGTTTGTCCGGCATGGCCAGTTTCGAGAACGAGTTTGTCAGTGGTGACGGCTACGTCCAGCGTTCTTCATTCAACAATGAGCTGGCGGGCGGCCTGAACCTGGACAGCACCTTTGCCCTGGGCCAACAAAAAATGGTGCTCACCAGCCAATACCACGGCACCGGCTCCGGGTTGATCGTGGATGTCGAAACCGACGTCGACGACATCGCCCTGCGCGCCGACGACTTGAGCGGTGGCAGTACGGCCCTGCGCCCTGGTCGCAACTTCATCCCGATCACCGCCTACAAAGGCAGCTCGGTGAGCTTCGACTTCGAAGGCAACCACGCGCCCTCGGCCTCGATTCAACCGCCGCGCACGCGCTACCACCTGAACAAGGGCGGCGTGGAGTACCGCAAGGTCAGCGTGATGCAAACCGTCACCGTGCTCGGGCGCCTGGTGGACCCCCAGGGTAAACCGCTCAAGGGCCTGCATGTGATCAACCACGCCACGCGTGGGGTGAGTGAGGTCGACGGGTTCTTCTCCCTGGAAATGAATGCCAGTTCGCCGACCCTGGAAGTGCGCCGCAACAACCAACTGCTCTGCCAGTTCAGGCTTGATCCTTCCAAGGCGCGCCTTGAAAACAGTGTGCTGATGATCGGGGACTTGCGCTGCACGCCGGATACGTTGGCGGAGTCCACAGTCACCGAACAGATTGCCGGTTGAGCATGAAGATGAGAACACGCACAGTCATGAAAACGCTTCTTTCCCGCGCCACCCAACGCCATGTAGTGGGTACGGCGATGCTCCTGTGTTCCTTCGCGGCGCTGGCCGACGAGGACATCACCGCACGGTTCAGGCCGGACCCCGGCAACCCCATGGTGAACAGGTTCGAGAACACCACGCCGATCAGTTCGATTTGCGCCGCGCACATTCCGGCCCGGTGCAAGGCGTTGAATATCTTCAGCCTGCGCGACACCAACTTCACGGCAGCCGCCATTGCGCCCATCCAGGCCAACCATTCGGACGAGCGCCAAGGCTTCATGGTCAAGGTGCCGTCTGATTGGCGTGACTTGACCGTGACGCATACGGTCACCCAGGAGACCGAGACCGTACAGGTCAGGATCGCCGGCGTCGGATCGCTTTGGTATGTGCCGCGGCCACCTGGCGTTTCGGCGTGGGCACAGCCTGGGGTGAGATGGCAAAGTCGATGGACGACGGCGCCCGCGCCCTGTCAGAGCACCGGCCACCTTGCTGCCGGCACTTTCTTTGCCTCGTACTTCTGGCTGACACCCGAAGGTGCGGGCCCCTGCAGTCGGCAACCGTCCCAGGACTTGGCGACCCTGCGTTACAACACCATGGAGTATGCCTACGAACTGCGCACTCCCAACCCGTTGGGCATGTCCAGTGGTCACTACACCGGAAGCATTACGTACACCATGGGCCCCGGTGGCGATTACGATTTTGGCGATGTCGTGATCCCCTCGAAAAATGCCCTCACCTTCAATTTCACCTTGAGTGTGGAGCACGACCTGAAAGTCGAGGTGCCGCCGGGAGGCACCCGCATTGAACTGGTACCCCAAGGCGGTTGGCAGGCTTGGCTGAACCAAGGGCGCAAGCCGGCGCGGCTGTTTCGCGACCAGACTTTCAATATTTCCGCTTCGTCGCGTTTCAAGATGCAGTTGGAATGCGAGCGAGTCATGGGCAATACCTGCGCCTTGAGAAACGCGGCCGACCACCAGGTTCCCGTGAATATCAGTGTCTCCTTGCCCCACGGCCTGAACCGCCCTGACAGCTCTGCCGTCAATCGCCAGCCGCTGTTGTTGAGTGGTGCCGGCACCGAGCAATTCCAGCCGGGGTTCTATGTGAACCGCCGCCCTGGAACCTTGCATTTCGAGGTCGCCAAGGAACATGTCGACGCCATGCTCAGCCAGGGCGGCAGCACCTATTCGGGGCAGGTCACGGTGATCTGGGATTCGGACCTGTAAACGGAGAGCGTTATGTGGATCAAGTATGTGTTGGCCCTGTGGGTGCTCGGCGGCTTGCCGCTGTGGGCACACGCCGGCCCGAGCCTCAACGTCGGGGCGTTCTACGACTACCTGGAAGGCGATAAGAGTACCTACCTCAAGCGGGTCTTCAATGCTGGCGACAGCACCGCCTTTGTACGGATCCAGGTGCAGGAAATCCTCTACAACAATGACGGAACCTCCGAAGAGGTGGCGCTCAAGCCGGCCGCCGACCCCAGCATTCGTGACGGCCTGATGGCCAGCCCGACGCGCTTGATCGTGCCGGCCGAAGGCATGCAGGGCACGCGCCTGTTGTACCTCGGCGAGCGCGAAAAAGAGCGTTATTTCCGCGTGCGCTTCGTGCCGGTGATGCCAGAAAAGGACGACGAGTTTGCGGTTTCGAATGAGGAACGCGAAGCCTACAAAACGTCCTTGTCAGCCGGGGTCACGGTATTGGCAGGGTTCGGCACGGTGTTTTTCGTGAGGCCCAAGGTGACGCGCTTTGCGACGGGCACCGATGACAGTGCCGGGAGCTACCGTCTGCGTAACGACGGCAATAGCGTGGTGGTGATCGATGAGTTCAAGGACTGTTCCACCGCCGCGCCCCAGGACTGCCAGCCCACCACCAAGCACCACATTTTGCCAGGCCGCGCGTTTGACTTTGACAAGCAGGCCGGGCGGACTTACCGCTTCACTCTGATCGAAGGCGGTGACAAAAAACCTTATGAGGTCAAAGGATGATGAGCAGTGAAACAACCCACGTCGGCTGGCGCTGGCGCCTGTCGGAGACGCTGTACAAAGGCCTCGCGGGGGCGGTGTTGTTGGTCGCCGTGCTGTTCAGTTCATCGGCGCTGGCGGTTCGCGAAGCGCGGGTGTTCGATGTGTCGGTGACCATCCCGACCTCGGACTTTTACGTACTGCCGATCACCCCAGGGTTCCTGGAGCGTGAGCAACAGATGGTCTGGGACCTGGTGCCGGGTCGCCTGCGTCCGCTGCGCGAACACTTCGACGTGAAGAGTTCGGCGGGCGGGATCAACGCGCGGCTGGGCGCGGTGCCCATGTTGTTCAACGGCGGGCGTACCTATATCGACTTGAGTGTCACGTTCAATGGCCAGGCGCTGAGCCTCGACGACACCCTGGTGGTGCCCCAGGACGAAGCGCGCCAGGGCAAACGTGTGCTGCTGGACATCTCGGCGGTCGAGCCGGCGGATGGGTTTACCCCCGGCGAGTATTACGGCAGCGTCGAGTTGCTGTTCGACGCGGTACGCCCATGACGATTTTTAAAGGAGGGGTTATGAAACGTGTAGCGGCAATGCTGGGCTTGATGGTGTGTTCGTTGAGTGCCCAGGCCGGGCCGAACATCAACATTGGCGACTTTTACGACTATTTGCGTGGCGATAAAAGCACCTACCTCAAGCGTGTCTTCAACGGTGGCACCAAGACCGCCTTCGTCAAGGTCAACGTCACCGAAATGCTCTACAAACCCGACGGCAGCTATGACGAAGTGCCGCTCAAGCTCGAAGCCGACGGCAGCGTGCGCAATGGTCTGGTCGCCAGCCCAGCGCGGCTGATCGTGCCGGCCGATGGCATGCAGAGCACACGTTTTGTATTCATCGGTGAGCGCGATAGCGAGCGCTATTTCCGGGTACGTTACCTGCCAGTGGCGCCCGAGAAAGACGACGGCTTTGGTGTCACCGATGAGGAGCGCAAAGCCTATGAAGAGACCTTGGTGGGCGGTGTGCAGGTGATGGCTGGCTACGGCACCGTGTTCTTCGTGCGGCCCAAGGACAGCCGCTTCGATACGCGGGTCGAAAATGGCGGGCAGCGTTACACCTTGCGCAATGCGGGGAATACGGTGGTTGTGGTGGATGAGTTCAAAGATTGCGCGGCCAATGACCGAACGTCGTGCGCCCCCACCACCAAGAATCATATTTTTCCGGGGCGGGTGTTCAGCTTTGAAAAACAGGCCGGGCGTACTTATCGGTTCTATCTGGTAGAGGGCACTACCCAAAGAATCGTCGAAATCAGTGGCTAGCAGCGGTGCACAAGGTATGGCTGCCCGGTTGCAGATAGGGCATCAGCACCGGCGCCATGCCCTTGAGCACCTGCACCGGCAGCGCTGAGGTAAAGGTGAAATTCTGCGCGCCGCTGCCGGGAACAAAGGCAGTCAGGGTGCCGAAGTGGTGTTCACCGATGTAAAACACAAAGGTCGCGGTGCGGTTGATCGCCTTGGAACTCAGGACCCGCCCACCCGCGCCAATCGCCTCAATGCGGTTATCCCCGGTGCCGGTCTTGCCGCCCATCGCCAAGGGGCTGCCATCGGCCAACTTGAAACTGCCGGAGACACGTTTGGCGGTGCCTGCGTCCACCACTTGTGACAAGGCCCCACGCAAGGCGGTGGCCACTTCGCTGGGCATCACCCGTTTGCCGCGATTCGGGTCATTGATCAGGCGGGTTTCATAAGGTGTGCCGGCGGCAAAGTGCAGGCTGTCGATGCGCAGGGTCGGTTGGCGCACACCGTCATTGAGGATCGTGCCCACCAGTTCGGCGAGGGCCGCGGGCTTGTCGCCAGAACTGCCGATGGCCGTGGCCAGGGACGGCACCAAGTGATCGAAGGGGTAGCCGACGGCTTTCCAGCGCTGATGAATATCCAGGAACGCTTCGATCTCCAGCATGGTGCGGATGCGGCTGTCGCGGGCGCTTTTGTGCCGGCTCTTGAATAGCCAGCCATAGACTTCCTGGCGTTCATGCTCGCTGGCCGCGACCGCCTGGGTAAAGGTCGCGTCGGGATGGTTGAGCAGGTAACCGAGCAGCCATAGGTCCAGTGGGTGAACCTTGGCGATATAGCCTTGGTCCGGCAGGTCGTAGGCGCCGGGGCCGTAGCTCAGGTAGAGTTTTTGCAGGCGCTCGTCGCTGAGTTTTTCGCTGGTCTTGCTGCCGCTCAGGTGGGAGCGGATGAAACGGTCGAAACTCTCTTGGCTGGCCTGGGGCAGCAGGTAGCGATGCACGGCCGCCAGACGGATGGCAGTGGGGTGCAGGCCGTCGAGGAAGGTGTTGAGCCGGGCCTGGGTGTCCTTGTTGCGGTATTTTTTCCAGAAGCGCAGCAAAAACGTCGTGCCCTCGCGGTCGGCGAACTGGGCCAGGTATTCCTGGCGCCGTGGGTCGCTGTCGTCCTTGAGTAATTGCGCGCTGTTGCCCGGGGCCTGGTAGGTGCTGTAGCGCACCAGGTCGCGCATCAGGCGGATGAAGGGCAGGTTGATCGACTCGCGCAGGGCGTCACGCAGGGTCGGGCTGCGGCCGTTGTCTTCGTTGCGAAAGTTGTGGAAGTGATGCAGGCCGCCACCGGTGAAAAAGCTTTCGCCGGGGCTGGCCGAATATTGCCGATCAAGGGCTGCGTCGAGCATCTTCGGCAGGCTCTGGTCGCTGTTCTGCGCCAGGTAATCCAGGGCCCAGCGGGACAGGCGATCCTGGTCATCGATCTCGATTTTTTTCAGCGCAGCGGGCGGCTGGCCGGCGTATCGATCATGCAACTCGCTGATGATTTGCAGGTAGGTGGTCAGTACCCGCAGCTTGGCGGTGGAGCCCAGTTCCAGCTTGCTGCTTTCGTTGATGTCGAACGGTTGGTCGGTGTTGTCGGTCTGCACCCGTACGCGGGCACCGTCGGGCGTCATCTCATACAGGGTGAAGCTGTAGCGCACTTGGGCGGTGCTGCTGGGCGTCAGCAGGCGCGGGCCGAGTAGCCCCAGTTGGCCGGCGAAGGCCGGGTCTGCCAGGCGTTTGAGGTAGTCGGTGGCCTGGGTTTGCAGGTCGCTGTGCAGGGTGCTGGTGGCGGACAGGTCGAGGCGGTCCAGGTCATACAGCGGCCGGTTGAGCAGGGAACCCAGGCGGCTGCGGGCAACGTTGATGCCTTTGTTGCTTTCGATGGGCTGGACCGTGGGCTGCTGCTGCCAGTCCCGGTACGTGACCCGGCTGGCGAGTGCGGCCTCGGACAGCCCTGGCTCAATCACCCCGTTCTGCGCCAGCAAACGCAGATGACTGTCGGTCAGTTGCTCCAGGTCGGCACGGCCCTTGGCGAGGTAGTAAGACGGGCGGCGCTGGGCAATCATCAGGGACAACACTTCGCGCAGGGCCAGGCCTTTTTGCTTGAGCGTTTGCGGGTCGTCACTGGCGAGCAGGGCGTTGGTCTGGTTGAAGTCGGCGCCATACCAGACCCGCAGTCCTTCTGCCAGGCCATGCACCTCGCCGTGGCCGGGCACCGCCGACAGCGGCACGCTGTTGAGGTAGTCGCGCACCACATCCTGACGTGCTTGCAGGCTGTCCGGCCCGCCCTGATACGCCCGTACACTGGCGGAAATCATCTGGCGGATTTTCTCACCACCGCTCAGGGTCAGCCCATCGGGTGAGTGGCGGTATTTTTCCAATTGCGTGGCCAGGGTGCTGCCACCGGCACTTTGGCCCGGCAGGTGCAGCAAGCGTGCGACCTGCGACCACGCGGCCTTGGCAAAACGTGGCCAATCCACGGCGGGGTTGGCTTGGGGTTGGTCGGGGTCGAGCAGGTCGCGGTTCTCGATAAACAGCAGGCTACTGACGATCACGGGCGGGATGGCGCTGAAACGCGGGTACGCCTGTTGCGGGTAATTGAAGCGGTACACCGGGGCGGCCCGGCAATCGGTAATCGTCAGACCAGCCTGGATTTTCTCGCGGTAGGGAATGAACAGGCCGTGATCGCTGTAGTCGATCAGCGCCGTGGAGAAGCGTGCCTGACGTTCGATCAGGTAGTTGCGTTTGAGCAGGCGCGGCAGGAACTCACCCAGTGCGCTGTAGCCCAGGCGCCGGTCGAACGGACCGTCGCCGGGATAGACAATGGCGTCACTGGCACCGGGTTGTACCGTATAGCTCAACGCGTGGGCGAGACGGCTTGACTCTCGGGCTTGCCAGTGGGCCGTGCGCATTTCCCGATGGGCGGCAAACCCCAGCGCGATCAGGCCGATCAGCAGCAGTAACCAGACCATTCGCCACGCATACCGCCGCTTGCGGGGGCTTTGCGGCAATGGCTGTTCATCCAGGCTGTCGGCGGGGCCAGCAGCCTTGGGTGAATCGGTTTGCCATAAAGCGCCCATAGTCGATTGATCCATTCACGCAGATTGATCGGACTTGATTCAAGCGTAGACGTTGATTGAGGCAGACAAGGGATTTGTCGCAAACCCCTAGCGGGCTACCGCAGGTGCGTGGAAGGCAAGCCATAGCCTGCGAGGTCAATCGGACCGATTTCCGGTGTCCGTTACCAGGAGCTCCCTCATGTCTCAAACCCCCCCTGTGCCCACGTTGCGGCGTGCGCGCATCGAGCGGATCGTCAATACGTTTTCCTCTGTGCCGAGCTTGCGTACGGTAGCGCAGGCCCAGATCCAGGCGGCACTGGATCGGCAGTACCCTTCCTTGCACTATGCCGCCGCACACCTCGCCATTGGCATACCGGTAGGTCAGGGTTATCGCTACAGTGCGCTGGCCGACGAAGTGCTGGCGCGCCTGGCCCGTGCGCGACCGGTTCGGTATGTCGAAGACTTTCACCAGGTGATGCAGCATCAACGGGAGGTCTACGTGCAGGGCGGGCCGGGGCTGGTCGATCTGGAACGGCTGGTCAACCACGCGGGAGGCGAGTTGTTGGATGCCTGGCTCGCACGTTTGCGGGATTGGTGGGGGGCGCCGCGAGGGGAGGGGACGAGCCGCTGGGCTGAGTTGTCCGATGAATTACTGGGGTTGCTGTATGAATGCCAGATGCCTGCGGGCATGAGTGCAGAGCACTTTTCACGGCTGTTTCCACGTCAGGCGCTGCACCCCAGCCGACCTGATCGTACGTGGCGTTCGCAGGGTGAGACGTTGACGGTACGTACGCTGTCGGTGCGCCGTGGCCAGAGCACGCAACCCCCTGACATGGTGCCTGTATTGATCCTTGATCACCGGCTGCTGGGGGCCGAACTGCGCACGCTGCTCGTGTTCAGTCCCGCCACGGGGATTCATCCGTTGCAACAGTTGGAGGATATCGAACCCCTGATCCCCGGGTTCGTGAGCGCCTCGCTGGCACACGGGGCCGTGGAGTGGTTTGTCGAGGAACTACCCGGCGACCCGTTCGATGCGTTGGCGGCCTGCTTTGCCCAACAGCAGAGCGCCGAAGTCATGGCAATCGACCGCTCAGTATCACGTACGCCCGAGCAGTGCCAGGCAATGCTGGACTACGTGACTGACCCCCGTCGTTGGTTCGAGTCGGCCCTCACACCTGAACAGCAACGCTTGCAAGATCGATTACCGCTCTGGCTCATCCATGCTTCGCCGGACGACAGCCTGGCCTATGCTCGCCTGCTACAGGGGCTGGTCGCTGCGCAAACAGCGGCGGCGGGGCACACCTTTCTCGACGGTATCGCGCCGATTCGCACGTTCACCGCCCAGGCCCTGACGCACTGCCTGGAGAAGGAGCCCCGCGCCAAGGCGATCAGCCCGGATCACATTGAACTGACCTACAGCCTTGTCACGGCGGTGATGTTGCCAGGCGGTTTTACCAGTGGTGATGCCCACCGGGTGACACTCACGCTGACGGAGCTGGCCCTGGAAAACCTCGGCGGTTTCCCCCATGCGCCGTCCCGGATAAAACTCAACGGCGACGTGGCGCCCGCTTGGTTGAGCGCCTCTTTGTTGACCGGCTGCGTGACCGAGACGGACGTCGGCCAGGCGTACCCCGACCTGTTGCGCAAAAAACTGATCGACGACCCGATTGAATCGGCCCGCCGCGAGAAGCTGTTCAGTCGGCAACTGCGGGCGCAACTGCCGCTGCTGGCGCTGGAGCTGAAGCTCAAACGCGAGGGCGGCTTGAGCCAGGCCGGTTACCGGTTGGTGGAGGCGGCCGTCCAGGCCAGTGCGGATGGACGCGCGGCGGGTATGTGGTCGCTGGCATTCAAGGCCACGCCAGCTGCGACGGCGGACGAGGTGGTCGGTTTTTACGTGATCGGCCCACGTGACACCGAGCACGGGCCGCATCTGTTGTACCGGCCGTTGTCGACCCCAAGCCTGCGTGAGTTCGAGTCGCAGCAGGCGTTGTTGGAGGCCATCAAGGCGCCAGGGGAATTGCACGACAGTGTCCTCGCCTGGATGGCCCCGGCCCGCCAGCCGGTGTATGCCAACGGTGGTTTCCAGGAACCGCATGTCGCGCACTTTCTGGCCGGTGATGAGTTCAGCGTGCCGGATCGGCCAGCGCCGGCACAGCTCAGTAAACGGCTGGAGGAAGGCGACCCGTTGCCTGGCCTGTTTGTCTCGACTGCCCAGGCGTTGGTCAGCCTGGCCCAGGCCCAGTCGGTGTCCAATGCTCAGCAACGCTGGCGGACGTTAAAGGCCGGCGGTTGGTTGCTGTTCAATACACTGCTGCCGTTTGTCCGGGGGCCGGCACTGCTGGCGGGCTGGATGGTGCAGGTGATGGACAGTGTCCAACGGGATGTGGCGGCATTGGCCAGTAACGACTCGGTCATGCAGACCCAAGGTGTGATAGACCTGTTGACCAATCTGGTGATGATCCTGGCCCATCGGGCCTCGCCTCATGAGTGGCCGGCGATGCTGGACCAGCAAGCCTCAACGTTTGCTTCGCCAGCGTCGATGCAGCGTCCTCCCGCAGTGATACCTGGCCCTGCCACCGTGCAGTTGCAGCCTCCCTTCAGTTGGAGTAATTCGCGCGATACGCTCACACCGTCCTTGCGCGCCCGGCTGGAGGGTATGAGTCTTAAGGCCTTGCCCCAACCTTGGCCATCACGGCTGCCAGGCGCACAGGCTTCGGGGATACACGAAGGCTTGCTACTGGATACGGCGTCGAACCCGGTCCACTGGCAGGCGTTGGTGCGCGGTCATGTGTACCGCGTGCAAGTGGCCCGTGACCGCGTGCGAGTGGTCAGCGCCGACGGTAGCGCGAACGGGCCGTGGCTCAAGTCGCTGGGGGGCGGTGCATGGGATGTGGACTTGGGCTTGCGCCTGCGCGGCGGGCAATCGGATACCCCGACCGGCCTGGTTGACAGTGAGTCACGCCGTCAGCAACTGGAGCAGGATTACCGCCAATCCACCGAGCGCCGGGAAACCGCAGACCGTGCCCTGACCACGGCCCGCATGCTTAGAGACAGTGAGGATACGCGCGTCACCGAACAGCATCGCGCCACGGCGGGCGCTCGCTATGTGCAGGAGCTTCAGAACAAACTCGAGGCCTCATTGCTTGAGCTGGAGTGCCTCAGGGCGCTGCAGGTCATCAGGCGCCGACCCGGTTATGCGAGAGAGTTGTCCACGTTGCTGGAAGGGACGGCGCTCACGTTGCAGCTATTGCTCCAGCACGCCCGCCAACAGACCGTCGCGATCCACCGCAGGTTGGTGCCGCTGCTGGAGCTGGTGCAATCGTTGAGCGCGCAGGAGGCACTTTTGGATATCTATCAGCAGCCCCACCGGCAGATCATGGAGGGGCTGCGGCAGTTGGCCGACAGTAATGAGCAAGCCATTGACTGGCGCGGCCTGCAACTGGGTTTGCTGGATGAACTGAGTCAGGTGCCCAAGTATGGGCGGGACAAGGCCCAAGCCTTGCGCGAGAGCGAGTTGTCCGCGCCGACGGTGCTCGAACTGCAATCGCTGCAGGTCACCGCCTTGTGGGCCGTGGCGATCAATACCGAAGGGCCGACGCTGGAGGAAGGTTTTTTTCAAAGCCTGGACGACACCATTCACCGCGCCCGTTGGGCCAGTGGCTCGCAGGCCCACTTGGACGAGCTGGCGCCGCAAAGTGCGGAGCTGCGTACCGAGTTGCTGGAGAGTTTCGACCGTGTCTACGCCTTGAGCGATGATCGGATTGAGTTCTGGCGCGCTATGGCCCCGGAGCGATTCGATCTCAAGTACCTGGAGAAGCTGCAACAGTTGCTCGCGCAATTGCACAAGGAGGTTCAGCGTGAGCTGGCAGCGGTGCTGGTTCCGACAGCCGCCGCGACGCCTGCTGTGGGACGTGCGCGGGTTCGGCAGAAAAAAATCATTCGCGTGCGCAACCAGGACATGTACGTCGCCCAGGTCAAAGTGACAACCGGCGAGCATCCCCAGGAAGTGGCCGAAGTCACGGATGCCCAGGACGCGGTGATCGCCACGTTTACCCAGGCCGACGATGGCATTTGGGAGCCGGTCAAGGCACCCGCCCCGGCGCTTCCTGGGCCGCTGCCCAACCTGGGCCGGCTGGTCGAACAGGGGCAGGCGTTACGCGCACCGGTGGAAAAGGCCATCGCCGAGGTACTCAAAATGGCCAGTCGGGCCAATGAGCCTCAGTCGTTGCAGGACCTGCTGGAGCAGCGCGCCGACAAGTTGCGCCAGTGCGCCGAGGCGATCCAGCAGCGGTTGCTGCACAGCGTGCCGGAGCGCCTGGCCGCGACGCAGCGTGCCCGGGCCACAACCGAGGCCGATGAGTTGCGCGCGGCCGCCAGCCGCTTGTCCGAGCAAGGTTTGCAGGCACGCCTGGCTGCAATCAAGGCGCGCCTGCCGACCCAGGCCGGGGTGGAGGTGCTGGTCAGTCATCACGAAGCGCGCATCTTTCGCCAGGGGGCGCGGGTCGAACTCGCCGGACGGTCCAATGACTGGTTGCAAGCGTACGTGGTGATGGACGCGCAAACGCGTCAGGCCCTGTGCTACGGGCATTTTCACTACGAACGGCCGACCGGGCCGGACGACCATTTCACCGCTGCGCACCTCAAGACACCCGCGCAACATCGAATGGGCAAACAGTCCCAGGCCCAGGCCCGTGCCCAGGCATTCGCCAGCATGCAGGCGGGGCAAAGCGGGCGTGTGACGCAAACTCTGGAGATCCATCGGGGCGAAATCAACCTCAGGATGGCGCGCAGGTTGTTTTTCGATGCGCCGCAGTGGACCGGCGACTGGTGATCGATACGGACCCTCGGGCTAGAGCGCTCCAGCTCCGGTAAATACGACCAGGGCAGGGGAATGACGGTGCACCGATGCTGTGCAATACTCGCCGCCGTTTGCGCCAGACTATTCCTACAGTTCCCAGGTGATGCCCCTCCGCAGAAGCGGCATTTGCCGAGGAATCTCGCTGAATTTTGTTGCTTATTGAGTGAAAAGCCCTGCTTGCGGCTTTCTATACTGCACGCCCCCTGAGCTGGCCGGTGTGTCGGCCGGACGGGTTTACCCACGAGGTGAGCCCGCTAGGACAGCGTCACGGCGACCCGCTGTGGCGCTGAACACTCGGTGGTTCAATCCAATAACAAAATGAGGTTGTATCCCCATGCCAGCTGGCAACCACCTGCCCCATGGCGAGACCGCTTCTGGCGGCCCGCTCAAACGCGAACTCGGTGAGCGGCATATCCGCCTGATGGCCCTCGGCGCCTGTATCGGTGTCGGCCTGTTCCTCGGTTCGGCCAAGGCCATCGAGATGGCCGGCCCGGCGATCATGCTCTCCTACATCATTGGCGGCCTGGCGATCCTGGTGATCATGCGCGCCCTCGGCGAGATGGCCGTGCATAACCCGGTCGCCGGTTCGTTCAGCCGTTATGCCCAAGACTACCTTGGCCCGTTGGCGGGCTTCCTGACCGGCTGGAACTACTGGTTCCTGTGGCTGGTGACCTGCGTCGCCGAGATCACCGCCGTGGCGGTGTACATGGGCGTGTGGTTCCCCGATGTACCGCGCTGGATCTGGGCCCTGGCGGCCCTGGTGAGCATGGGCACCATCAACCTGATCGCCGTCAAGGCCTTCGGTGAGTTCGAGTTCTGGTTCGCCCTGATCAAGATCGTCACCATCATCGCGATGGTCATCGGCGGTGTCGGCATCATTGCCTTCGGTTTCGGCAATGACGGTGTTGCCCTGGGTATTTCCAACCTGTGGGCCCACGGCGGCTTCCTGCCCAACGGCGTGCAGGGTGTGTTGATGTCGCTGCAGATGGTGATGTTCGCCTATTTGGGCGTGGAGATGATCGGCCTGACCGCCGGTGAGGCGAAGAACCCGCAGAAGACCATCCCCAATGCCATCGGCTCGGTGTTCTGGCGGATTCTGCTGTTCTATGTCGGCGCGTTGTTCGTGATCCTGTCGATTTACCCGTGGAATGAAATCGGCACCCAGGGCAGCCCCTTCGTGATGACGTTCGAGCGGTTGGGCATCAAGACCGCCGCCGGCATTATCAACTTCGTGGTGATCACCGCTGCGCTGTCGTCGTGCAACGGCGGCATCTTCAGCACCGGTCGCATGCTCTACAGCCTGGCACAGAACGGCCAGGCTCCGGCGACGTTCGCCACCACTTCCAGCAATGGCGTGCCGCGTCGCGCCCTGTTGTTGTCGATAGGCGCGTTGCTGTTGGGCGTGTTGCTCAACTACCTGGTGCCGGAAAAAGTCTTTGTGTGGGTGACGTCCATCGCCACCTTCGGCGCGATATGGACCTGGGTGATGATCCTGCTGGCGCAGCTCAAGTTCCGTCGCGGCCTGAGCCCGGATGAGCGCGCCGGGCTCAAGTACCGCATGTGGCTGTACCCGGTCAGTTCCTACCTGGCGCTGGCGTTCCTGGTGCTGGTGGTCGGCTTGATGGCCTACTTCCCGGACACCCGGATCGCGCTGTACATCGGCCCGGCGTTCCTGGTGCTGCTGACCGTGTTGTTCTATGTGTTCAAGCTGCAGCCGGCCCAGGCTGGCCAGGGTTCGCCGCGTTCGGCATGACCCCCTGAGCGATGGCCTGCCTGCCCTTGCGACAGGCAGGCCACAGGTCAGACGTGTTGCAGGGTCAGTTGGGTGCCTTCTGTCAGTTGCCGCACCAGGCGGTTATGTTCACTTCGTTCTTCCTCGGCCAGTGACTGGCGGCGCTCCAGGTACGCATCCGAACGCTTGTCCGGCAGTTGCTGCTCGAGCACGCTGACTTTGTAGCTCATGGTGTCCTTGATGGTCAGAAACGGCTCCGGCTCGCTACTTGCCAAATATTCGATCCAGAATTCGCTCATCAAGATCCACTCCTGCAAGGCGGGCGACTCGCCAAGCCGGAGCAGGGTGTTGCGCGCAGTGTTGACCACCTCGTCCGTGACGTAGTCATTCACGGTGTAGAGCAGTTCCAGCGGATAAAACGGCAGGTCGAACTCACGGGCCAGTTTTTCGCGCAGGTACACCGTTACCTCGGCTGGGTCGACCGTCAGGTTGGCCCGTTCACGCTCAAGAATGAACTGATCGGCAAAGTGATCCAGCTGATTGAGGTAGAAGCAACTCTTGGCCAGCGCCAGCAAGGCCCTGTCGGCCATGTAACTGCGGGGTTGCTGCTTGGCCTGGTGGATACGGTGATGCAACTCCATGTTGGTGAACGCCAGCAGCACACTGTCGCCGCAGTCGCCTGAGCCGTAGGTGTTGAGGCATACCGTGTCGCGCAGTTGCCTCGACTCGCCCATGGCGCTCAGTAAGGTCCAGACTCTGTGGGTCAATGCTCTCCTTGGGGTGTCGCCGTGGATGTAGGCGTAGGTCCGCGTCAGGTCCTGCAAGACCCGGAACACATCATCGGCCCTCGCCGTCTCATTGGTTTTCAAACCCTCCCACAGCGCTCTGCGTGCCGGTACATCCTGGAGCGGCACGCCCATCAGCCATTGGCTGAGGTCGTCGACGGCCACAGCCGTATGCCGAGGCGTACGCAGTTGGCCACCCAGGCGAATGCCGGTATCCAGTCGGTACGCTTCGATACTCGCCAGGGTCGGTGCCGACAGCGGGTTTTCATGCAGGAGCGTGTTGCGATTGGCGGCTTGCAGCCAGGGGTTGGTGAAGACTTCTTCTGGAATGGTGGAGATCTGGTTTTCCTGCAGGTGCAACTCCATCAGGTACGGCAGCGCACTGGCGCCACGGGGCCATTGCGTGATGCCGGTGTTACCCAGGTGCAGGATGCGCAGTTGGGTCATTTGACTGACATCCGGGGCGAGTGCCAGGTCCGGGTTGTCGCTGAAGTCCACGTCGCGCAAGTTGACCATGGTTGCCAGGCGTTGTACCGCCTCTTCGGTCAAGCGGATGTCGTTGTCGTTCAGGTCCAGGTAGGTGAGCGAGGTCATGTCCGTGATTGCACTGGGCAGTTCGGTCATCCGGCAATCGAGGTGCAATGCCTTGAGCTGGTTGAATTTAGCGAGGAATTCAACCGCCGAAGACGGGAAGGCATTGCCGGAAATCCGCAGGTGTTCAATATGGCTGAAACCGCTGGTACCTGTGATGAACGAGGCGGGTGGCAGGCCACCATCGTCCAGTTGCAACTCCAGGGAGTACACGTGGAACAGCCCGGCGATGTAGACCGCCCTGTTGTCCCGCCGCCATGCCTGGCGCAATTGCTCGGCAATGTAGCGGCGCCGGGCCTGGCGCTGCCCGATGGGGTCGTCGATCACGTTGTCTTCATCCAGCACGGTTTCGCTCCAGCGCCGCAACTCCAGGTCCATGGCCTGGTACTCGGCCTTGCGACGTTCGAGCTCAATCAACACCGCCGGCTCAGTGAGGTTCAGCGACTGGATCAATTGGCGCGCGTCGTCGCGGGTGAAACGCGGATAAATCTCTTGGACCTTGGCCACCAGGTCCGGCGGCCTGGGGCCGTTGAACGGCCAGAAACGTGACCAGAGCGGGTACACCAGGAACGAACGCTCCAGGCCCATCGCCGGTTGCATCCAGGGTTGCAGGTGCGGGATATCCAGCAGGCCCTTGATCTCTACGCGGCGGGACAGGGCGATATCGGCGAGTTGCTGGCGCAGTTCGGTGATGCCGGTTTCATCGGTAACGCCCAGGACCGTTTGCTCGCTCGCCGACAAGGTGCTGAGAATCACCCTCAGCAAGTCGTTCGAAGGTTGGCCAAGGGGCACGCTGTTGGCGTCATAAGCCTGATAGCCACGATGGGTCTTGGCCACGGTCTTGCGCGAGGTGCCTACCAAATGACCGGCCGTTTTGAGCAGGCGCCCCTGTTCGTCCCGTTCACGAATATCGATGCGCACATGCCTCGGCCAGGTGGGCAGGAGTTTGAGCAAATGCAGGATAATCCGGTCGCTGTCGGCATTGGCGCAGGCAGACACATGCAAGCCCTCATAGGCGCGGTTCAGTCGCAGGTCGTGGCTACTCAAGCGCGCCTGTTCCGCGAGTCGCAGGCTCAATTGGTTGTTTTCATGCAGTTGCTTGAGTTCGCGTGGCGAGGCGTGGCCAAGAATCGCCGTGACGGAACTGGTTGGCAGATCGGGATGCTTGGCCTTGAACCGTCGCACCGACTCGCTGCCCCCGGACTCGCTGCGTTGGTACAGCGAGTGCAGGATCTGCGCCTTTTCCCGGTCGGTGTACTCGACGATCCGGGTGATCAACTGGAACAAGCGCTGCTCGTGAGTCGTCGGCAATTCACCGAGCAGGGCCAGGGTCACGTCATCGTGGGTGATAATGTTTTCCAGCAGCCTGGCGTTTTTGAAGTCGGATTCGGTGATCTTCACCGTCAGGTCGTCCGGGCTGCTGCGTTGCGGGTATTGATGGGTGACCTGGTGGTTGTCATCGACAATTTGCAGTACGTGGCTGTCGGGCCATTCCGGCAGGCTGGAGAGCACCAGTAATTGCAAGTCCGGTCGGGCGTTGGAGGCGATGGGGGTTTCGTACATCGCGTCGATGAACTGGTCGATTTCCTGGTCGATCCGAAAGCGTTTGCAGGTGTCGACCAGCAATGGCGGCGCTGCACGGCCGCAGCGGTGAACCTGGCGCAATAGGTGGGCAGGGGTGTCGGTCAGGGCGAGGATGTTTTTGGACATGTCCTGGGTGAAGCTGTGGTGATCGCCCCCCAGGCGATAGAGCAGGCTATGGTCGTCCCAGCTCATCGGGTTCTCGCTGGACAGGCGCCAGGCACCGTGACCGTTGTGCTCCAGGGTCGGGGTGTCGACGCCGACCTTCTGCGGGTGCTTGAGCCGCCATTTAAAGCTGCGTTTGTCATAGATGATGCGGTACAGAGAACCGAACAACGGCAGGTAGTGGCGGCCTTCCAGGGGGAAAATACCTTGGGCATCCGGTTGCAGGGCGGGCGGCAAGGGCAATGTGTGTTCGTACTGCGCCAGTGACCCGTTGACCAGGCTCACAAAACCTTCGGGGGTGCGTTGGCTGCTCATGTAGTCGCCCAGGGTGTGGCGCAGGCCCAGCGCATCGGTCGCACTGTGCATGCCCAGCGCCTGGTGCTCGTGGGGTTGCAGTACCGAGCCGATGGCCAGGTAGAAACTGTCGACGACCGGGGACACGGCAATCGTGCCGGCATTGCGCATGTCGTAGGCCTCATAGGCGCCGTCGCCTGAGTGCCGCAGCTCTACGGTTCGGTCGTCTGGGCCGCTGGAGCGATAGGGGGTGGCGATGGCTCCGGCATGCACTTCTGTGATCACGAAGTCGCGCTTGAGCCGATGGCGTACCAGCGCCGATGCGAACTCCCTGGCCCATTGGTCGGCGTCAGTGTTGTAGGGCCTTGGGTGATAAAGCCCGTCGATTGCCGCGTCGATACGCAGGGCGATGCGGTGGTTTTCCAGTTCTTCATGAAAGTGGCTGGGCAGCGCCCCCTCCTGCAAGTAGGCCTGCTGTTGGCGCGGTGTCAGAGGGTGCTGCTGCAGCAGGCGTTCCAGCAGGGCTGGGGACAAGGGGCGATTGAGATCGCGCAGTTTCTTGAGCAGCGGCGTGACCGCCACCAGCGGGGCCGATGCCTGGATGGGCAAGAAGCGTCGGGCATTGATGGGCGGGAGTGGTTCACTTTTTTCATACCCGGCATAGCTGAAGATTGCCGCGAACAACGCCATCCGCTCACGGCTCGCCAGCGCGGCCACGTCCTGGCGAACGCTCATGATCCGCTGTTCGGGCGAGGCGTCGGCCTGATCCGCCAGGCCCAGCCGTGAGTGGGCCGGTTGCAGGCTGATGATCAGGCTCAACAGCGGCTCGGCCCGATAGGGCGGCTGGCCACGATCCCCTTCGACCTGGTAGCCACTGTCTTCACTGCGGATGAGGGTCAGGGTCTTTGACTCGGCCACCGTGTGCTCGAGGTTGCCGAAGGTTTCGATCACGCTGCGTTGCGGGTCGCTGATGCTCAGCAGCAGGCTGGCGGGCCAGTCCGGCAGTTGGGTCAGCAGGCACAGCACCAGGCTGTCACCGTAGGGCGGCAGGTAACCGGGCTCAGGGAAACGTTCGATGATCTGCTGGATCACCTGGTCAGCCTGCAGGCGCCGTACGCCCTCGATCAGGTTCAACGGTGCCGGTTCGCCACGCCAGACCCGATCCAGGGTGGTGCGGGTGGTTGCGGTGCTGCGCAGCATGCGTTCCAGGTCGAGCTGATGGATGACCGACGAACCGTTGGGCAGCATCCGTTGCAGCAATTGGATATCCGAGAGGGTATGAGCGTTGTGCAGGTCGAAGGTCCAGGCCTGCAGCGCGGGCTCGAACACAATGGGTGGCTTGTAGCTGCTGCGACCATTCTTGAGCACGTAGCGCAGGCCCGGCACGTCGTGGCTCACTTCGGCTACCAGGGTCTGGCCTTCATGATGCAGCTTGACGTATTGCTTGCCGTGTACGGTGAACACGCCCAGGGCATCGGCGCTTTTGCCATCCAGTAGGTATTGCCGATCATGGGCATAAGGGCCTGGGTCGGCCTTCCACAGTTCATCCACGCCGTCGGGGCGCGTGACCTTGCGGGGGTTGCCCAGCCGTTGCAGGTGTTCGAGCATGCGTTGGCGATGGGCTTTACCCGCGACATTGATCAGGCGTCCGCTGATTGCCAGGTCGGCGACGTCGGTCAGGGTCGAGGCAAAGCCGCTGGCGTCGCCCTTGGCGGCTTCATTCAGGCCGACGCTGACGCTGTAGGTCATGCTGCCCAGCACCGCCAGTTGCATGATTCGGTTCATGCCCGTGACGCCACCGGGCAGGGGGGTCAGCAGCAGTTGCAGGACTTCGGATGCAATGGCGGCGGCGGCATCCTTGACGGCTTGCCAATCGGCTTCGGAGCGGCTGCTGGCGAGGGTGTCCATGTCGGCCTGGCAACGCTGCAACTGACGATATGCCAGGGCTTGGCGCAATGTCTCGGCGGGGCCGGCATGCGGGTCGGTGGCGAAGCGGATATCGTTGAGTGTGCGTTCCGGGAAGGCGTTGTGAAACCCGTCGTACAGTGTGCCCGCCAGCCAGTTCATGCCCTCGGGGCGTTTTTCCTGGGTCAGCAATGACTGGAAGGCCGACAAGCCCACCAAGGGCAACTGCCGGGAAAACCAGCCGAGGTCGCCTTGCTGGTGACTGTCCAGCAGTTGCTGACGAAAGTCGGCTTCTGCCGAGCGGGCATCGTCGTGGTAGCGAAACGCGCCGCCAGGGCGGAAGGGAAAATAGGACAGCACCCCGAGGCTGGCAATCTTGATCAGCATCAAGGGCACGGGAATGTAACTCTCCCACGCCACGAACGGCACGGAGACAATGGGCGTGACGCCTGAGGTCAGGCTCAGGCTCTCGATCGACAGCTGCGTCCCGCTGCCGTCGATCGATGCCCTGAGGCGCTCATACATCGTGCGAGTCAAACCGTTGTGGGCGCGGTTGCGCCAGGCGTCTAATACATCGAACTGCAGCAGGGCCTGCGCGGCGTCATTCATCAATTGACGCAGCGTGCCATGCTCGCCCAGCGTGGCTCGGATCGTAACGTGCAGTTGGTGACCCAGGTCCAGCTCGCGGGCGATGCCGATGAACTCGCGGGCACTCAGGCTTCGGTCGCCGTCGGGACCGACCACGCGGCTGGCATCAATCAGGGTATAGCCGGAATCCGTGCGAGCGTACGCGGTGAAGCCGAAGTTCACGCAAGCTGCCTCCCACAGCGACAGGCTCTTGACGTGTTCGATATGGCGCAGGTCCATATCCGAACGACGCGGCACTCGGATGTGGCTGCCGGTTCGCCGCTCCCATGGCAAGGGTTGTTCCACTTTTTCCAGGTAGGTGGTTTCGAAGCGGTACTGTTCCGGGTCGCGCCCGCCGATCCTGTCGCGCAATTGCGCCAGGCCCTTGGTCTTGAAGGCACTTACGACCCGTTCTTTCTCGGTCTCGACTGCCGTCAAGGCCGCGAGGGCCTGGCGTTGCAGGTTTACGAAACGTCGCTTTTCCTCGTCGTCCAGGCCATCCAAGGCTTGGATCACGTTGCGCTGGATCAGCTCCAGTGCCTGTTGCTGGGTCCAGGAGGTACTCGATTGCAGATTGCCGGACAGGCCGTTGAGTAATTGTTGAGTCGGCATGCGCTCTACCTTTCACGATAAGTGGAGGGCAGATGGAAGCACCGCGCATGCCGGCGCTGGGGCTATCTATTTAAGGGCCGGCGCTTCGCCGCGCAGCGCCAGGTCCAGGCGCTTGTTGAACTCCAGCCACGCCGCCAGCCCGGCCATCAGCGCCAGGCCCAGCAACGCGCTGAAAACCTGCATCGGCCAGGCATCCTCGACCTGGGCGTTGAGCATGTCCGCCAGCGGCGCCAGCAGCACGCCGAGGCAGAACACCTCCAGGGAGTAGCGGCCCATGCGACAGCTTTGTTGCGCCCACCAGGTTTGCGTCCAGCCGCGACCCGGCAACAGCTTGGCGGTGACATAGGCCAGGGCCAGGAAGTGCAGCAGGCGCAGCGGCGACAGGTCGGTCTTGCTGATGGGGTAGATCAGGTCGCTGAGCCACGACGGCATCAGCGCGTCATGCACCTCGGGCCAGCGCCATGACAGGGTCAGCACACACGCCACCACGGTGTACACCGCCGCCGCCATGAACAACGGCTGGCGCTTGAGCGGGCGCTGTTCCGGCGGGCGCGCCTGACTGGCCTGCAGCGCCGCCGCGCCACCGAGGATAAACAGGAACTGCCAGGTCACCGGGTTGAAGTACCACACGCCGTCGGCAATCGCCCGCAGGTTCCAGCCCATCCACGGCGCCAGCAGATACACCGTCGCCGACGCGGCCACCACCAGCCAGGTGTGGCGCAGCAGCAGCGGCAACACCAGCGGCAACCCCGCCAGCAGCACGATATACAACGGCAGCGGGTCCATCAGGTTGGGCTTGAAGCGCAGCAGCAACTCGTCGGTCAAGGCTTGTTGCGGGTTGGTGATGAAGTGCGTCAGGCCCATTTCCTGGACGAGGTCGCGGGTTTCCACCTTGCTGTTGGCGAAGAACACGATGCCCATCAGCATCGCCAGCAAAAAGATATGCACCACGTACAGCACCCAGGCGCGGCGCAGGATCTTCAGGCAGGCCATCCAGTAGCCTTCGCGTTGCAAGACCTTGCTGTAGGCCAGTACCGAGGCGTAGCCGGCCAGAAACACAAAGACTTCCGCAGCATCGCTGAAGCCGAAGTTGCGCAGGGTGATCTGGCCGAGGGGGTTGTGGGGGACGTGATCCCAGAAAATGAAGATCAACGCCAGGCCCCGAAAAAAATCGATGCGCGGGTCGCGTCCGTTCAGCATGGCAGCGGGCTCTTGAACAAAAGGTTTAGTAATGACCGGTGAGCGCGCAGGTTGTCGTACGCCGCACGTCGGGCGGGCGCAGGTTGGCGGTATTTGTAAGCAATTGCAAAGGTTGGGTATTACTGAATGTCTCTAGGCGTCAATGATCACCAGGGTGCCCTGGCTACCTGGAAGTACGGCATGAGCGGTGCCTGCTTCCACGAGGTACATCTGGCCGGTCTCTACGTGGATCTCTTCATCAGCGATGCTCAGGCGCAAATGGCCGCTGATCACCAGTAGCCCTTCGTTGTAGTCGTGCACCTCTTCTTCGTAAGCCTGCTCATCCATGCGCAACACCTTGATCCGCGCCGGGCCGACCTGGCCCAGGCGTATCGATTTCCAGCTGTCAGGCAGTTGCCCGGCGAGTGCAGCGAAGTCCAGTAACGGCATGTGAATCTCCTTGTTTCTACGATGCCGTCGGTGGTCCGGTTCAGCGGGGAAGAGGTGGGTCAGAACGCATCCATCAGCAGCACTTTGCACGGCTTGGCCTGGTGCTCATTGATCTGCGGCACCAGCCGGGTGAAGTGTTCGGTCTGGCAATGGGTGTCGAGCGCGGCCTGGTCGGGCCATTGCTCGATGAAAATGAAGTGCCCTGGGTCTTTCTGATCGACAAACAGATCGTAGGCGATGCACAGCGGTTCCTGGCGGGTTTTTTCCACCAGTTCGGCGTACCAGGGACGTACGGTGTCGAGGTATTCGGGTTTGATGAAATCTTCGGCGATGACTTTCAACACGATCTGGGTCCTTAAGCAGCGGCGACTTCATGGGGCTCAAAACTGTCCGCCCGCGCCATCTGCCACATGCGCGAATAGAACTCGCCATTCACTTCGCCGGTGAGCAACTCGCCAGGCTTGAGGAACACATGCAACTGCGAGAACAGCTTGATCTCGGTGGCCGACATGCGTCGTACCAGATGCTTGGCCGACAGCTGCGACGGATGATCCAGGCCTGCCGCCGCGAGCATTTCGGCCAGGGCCTTGAGGGTGTTGCGGTGGAAGTTGAACACCCGCTGAGCCTTGTCCGGCACCACCAGTGCACGTTGGCGCAATGGGTCTTGGGTGGCGACGCCGGTCGGGCACTTATTGGTGTGGCAGCTTTGGGACTGGATGCAACCGATGGCGAACATGAAGCCGCGCGCCGAGTTGGCCCAGTCGGCGCCGATGGCCAACACGCTGGCGATATCGAAGGCGCTGACGATCTTGCCACTGGCCCCCAGCTTGATCTTGTCCCGCAGGTTCAGGCCTACCAGGGTGTTGTGCACGAACAGCAGGCCTTCGCGCAGCGGCACGCCGATATGGTCGGTGAACTCCACGGGCGCGGCGCCGGTGCCGCCTTCCTTGCCGTCGACGACGATAAAGTCCGGGAGGATGCCGGTTTCGAGCATGGCCTTGGCAATGCCCATGAACTCCCACGGATGGCCCAGGCAGAACTTGAAGCCCACCGGCTTGCCGCCGGACAGTTCACGCAATTGGGCGATGAATTGCATCAACTCGATGGGGGTAGAGAACGCGCTGTGACGTGACGGCGAGATGCAGTCTTCGCCCATCAGGATGCCGCGGGTTTCGGCGATCTCTCGAGTCACCTTGTGCTTGGGCAGGATGCCGCCGTGGCCGGGTTTGGCGCCCTGGCTCATCTTGATTTCGATCATGCGCACCTGCGGGTTCTGCGCCTGCGCGGCGAAGCGCTCCGGGTCGAAGCGGCCGTCGCTGGTGCGGCAGCCGAAGTAGCCGCTGCCCAATTCCCAGGTCAGGTCGCCGCCGTTTTCGCGGTGATAGGGGCTGATGCTGCCTTCGCCGGTGTCATGGGCAAAATTGCCAAGCTTGGCGCCTTGGTTGAGCGCGCGGATCGCATTGGCGCTCAACGAGCCAAAGCTCATCGCCGAGATATTGAACACCGACGCCGAATACGGCTGGGTGCATTGCGGGCCGCCGACCATCACGCGAAAGGCGCTGGGGTCGCTCAGGGGCGCGGGGCGCATGGAGTGGCCGATAAATTCGAAACCCAGCTGGTACACATCGATCAGGGTGCCGAAGGGTTTGTCGGCGGTTTCGTTCTTGGCCCGCGAGTACACCAGGGATCGTTGCGAGCGCGAGAAGGGCAGGGCGTCGCTGTCGGACTCCAGCAGGTACTGGCGGATTTCCGGGCGGATAGCTTCCACCAGGTAACGGATATTGCCCAGGATCGGGTAGTTGCGGCGCACCGCATGGGGGCTTTGCAACAGGTCGAAAATACCGATCAGGCTCAACACGCCGGTGACCAGGGTGATGGGCCACAACCATTCGTGGTGGATAAACGGCAGGCTGGCGAGGGTGAACATGACGCACACGGCAAAGAAGGCGTAACGGCTTAGCAAGGACAGGCTCATACGGTTTCCTTGGGTTCGGACTCTCAGGTCGATCCGGCATTCTGCGCCAGTAACGAAACGCCAGACAACCTGCAGGTGTACTCAGTTTGATCCCGGTGATGGGACGGACTGGCCCGAAATAGACAAGGCGCGGCTATCGGTCAGTTCAAACCGGGCCTGGTTTTCGGTGGTCGAATCTGCCCCGACGAAGACGGTGAACGTGCCGGCCTCAATCACCGGCGAAAAGTTGCTGTCCAGCAGGGCAAAGTCCGCCTGGTCAAGGGTGAAGGTCAGCTCCCGCGCCTCGCCGGGCGCCAGCTGCACTTTGCGGAAACCGCGTAGTTGGCGAACCGGGCGGGTCACGCTGGCGACATCATCGCGCAGGTACAACTGCACGATTTCTTCGCCTGGGCGCGCTCCGGTATTGGTGACGGTGACCGCCACGCTCAGCACTTGGGTGGACGCCAGCCGCTGTGTGCTGAGCCGCGGTGCGGAGTAACTGAACGAGGTATAGCTCAGGCCGAAGCCGAAGGGATACAGCGGCGTCCAGTGTTCATCGATGTAGCCGGAGGTATACCTTTCATCGCCGCTGGGCGGACGCCCGGTGCTTTTGTGCGCGTAGTAGAGGGGGATCTGCCCCACGTTGCGCGGGAACGTGATCGGCAGTTTGCCGCTGGGGTTGACGTCACCAAACAGGATATCGGCCACGGCATGGCCCATCTCACTGCCCAGGAACCAGGTTTCCAGCAGCGCCGGCGCCTGGCGCACGTTCTGCGAGAGCACCAGCGGGCGGCCATTCATCAACAGGATGACCACGGGTTTGCCGCTGTCCAGCAGGGCACGCAACAGCGCCTCCTGGGCACCCGGCAGGCCCAGGTCCGCGCGACTGCGGGCTTCGCCACTCTGATCGGCGCGCTCGCCGAGCACGGCGACCACCACTTCGGCGCGGCGGGCGGCCTGCCGGACCTCGTTGAGGTTCTGCGTCTCGGTGCTGATGGGCGAAGCGCCGGGCAGGTAAACCACCTCGGTGCCAGGGGCGACGGCACGGCGTATGCCCTGCAAGACCGTGATCGAATCTTCGGGATGAGCCGCCAAGGCCCAGGGGCCTATCGTGGCCTCGGCATCCGTGGCCAGGCTGCCGACCACCAGCACGTTGCGCAGGTGCTTGGACAGCGGCAGCAGGGCGTCGGTGTTTTGCAACAATACGATGGACTTCTGTGCGGCCTCGCGTGCCAGTGCCCGGTGCTGCGGTGTCAGGACATTGGCCCGTTGCCGCGCCTCGTCGCTGTAGCGGTAGGGATCGTCAAGCAGTCCCAGGCGCTGCTTGGCCTGGAGTACACGGCGCACCGCATTATCCACGGCGGTCAGGGGAACCTGGCCAGTGCGCACCAGGGGGGGCAGGTATTGGCGGTACGTCTGGCTGACCATGTCGATGTCCACCCCGGCGTTGAACGCCAGCCGTGCCCGGTCGGCCGGACCGCCGGCGATGCCGTGCTGGCTCAGCTCCCAGAGGGCGTTGAAGTCACTGACAATGAGGCCACGGAACCGCCACTGATTGCGCAGCACACCGGTCAACAGCGCGGTGTTGCTGTGCAGGGGCGTCCCGGCCAGTTCGTTGAACGAGGGCATGATCCCATCGACGCCAGCCGCCACGGCCGCCTGGAAAGGCGGCAAGTACACTTCCCGCAACGTGCGTTCCGACACGTCGGCGACGTTGTAGTCGCGCCCGCCTTCTGCCGCGCCGTAGGTCACGAAGTGTTTCGCGGTCGCCAGCATAAATGACGGGTCGGCAGGCCCGGCGCCGTGGAACCCCCGCACCTTGGCGCTGGCCAGCGCTGCGCCCAGGAACGGATCTTCGCCGGTGCCTTCCACCACACGGCCCCAGCGCGGGTCGCGGGCAATGTCGACCATGGGCGCGAAGGTCCAGTGTATGCCGCTGGCCGTCGCTTCAACGGCCGCCGCGCGAGCGGTCCGTTGTGCCAGGTCAGGGTCCCAGGCAGCGGCTTGCGCCAACGGCACGGGAAATACAGTGCGAAACCCGTGGATCACATCAAAGGCAAACAACAACGGTATATGCAGGCGAGAACGGGTGACGACGTGTTCCTGCAACCGGCGGGTCTGTTCGACGCCGTAGGCGCCAAGGACCGAGCCCACGGTGTTCATGGGCAGTTGCGCCAGCTCGCCTTGGTCAATGACCGGGCCGGTAGGTGTGTCCTGGACGCCGAGCTGGCTGAGTTGGCCGACTTTTTCTTCCAGCGTCATCTGCTGCAACAAGGCCTCTACGGGGTCTTGCTCACCGGCGTGGAGAGCGTTGCCGCTGACACTGAGCACCACGCAGAACAGCGCCCATTGGCCGCCGAGCCTCATGGACTATTGCCGGTGTCAGCCGTTGAAGGGGTACCGATTGCCGTCGATTCCGAATGGAAGGGATGGTACTGATACAGCCAGGTCTCTGACAGCGGCTGGCCGTCCAGGCGCAGGAACAGGCGCAATTCCACCGGCTCCTTGCCGTCGACGTTCAGGTCGAACTGTGCTCGCCAATGGCCGGCGACGCCGTCCGGCACCGCTTCGGTAAAGACCCGGCTGAGGGCGCCCCTGGAGCAACTGATCACGGCCTCGGGCTTGACCCCCGGTGCGAGTTTTTCCAATGGGGCGCCCTGGAATTCCACCACGAATTTACGTGCCCCCAGCGGGCGCGGCTCACCCGGTGAGCCGCCTTTGCCCAGGCGAGTGGCCACGCACACCGCCAGTGGCGAAACGTAGGGCTCCCGGGCCAGCCAGTGCAGGCGATACCGCAGCGCATAGCGGTTGCCCGCTTCCGCCGGGGCCGAGGGCACCCACATCGCGACGATGTTGTCGTGGATCTCGTCGTCGGTGCCGTTTTCCATCAGTTGCACGCTGCCTTCGCCCCAATCGCCCAATGGCTCGACCCACAGGCTGGGACGCCGTTGGTAATTCACCCCATCAAGGTAGTGGTCGAAATTACGGTCGCGCTGTAACAGGCCGAAGCCCTTCGGTTGCCGGTCGCTGAACGCCGAAACCAGGGTGCGTGGCGGGTTGTTCAAGGGCCGCCAGATACGTTCTCCGTTGCCGGTCCAGAGCCCCAGGCCGTCACTGTCGTGGACCTCGGGGCGCCAGTCGGCGGCGGTGCGCTTGGCGGTTTCACTGAACCAGAACATCGAGGTCAGCGGCGCAATGCCCAGCCGGCTGACGTTCTTGCGCAGGAAAAACGTGCAGTCGATGTCCATGACCACGCCCTGTGTACGGTGGATCTCGAAACGGTAGGCGCCGCAGATACTGGGGCCGTCGAGCCGCGCGTAGAGGGTCATGGTGTTTGTGTGCTGGTTCTTTGGCGGCTCGAACCAGATGTGGGTGAAGTCGGGGAATTCTTCGGCCTTGCCGGCTTGTGCCACATCCAGGGCAATCGCCCGTGCCGACAGGCCGTACTGGTACAACTCGCCGATGGCCCGGAAGTACGACGCGCCAAGAAAGGCCACCCAGTCGTTCTGTTGCCACGCCAGCCTGGCCTGGTCGCCCAGGCGGCTTTCCTGGATACGAAAACCGGCGAACCCGCTGTTACGGGGCAGGCCATGGGCCGGGCTGTCGCCCGGCATATCGAAGTGCGCCGGGTCGTAGACGATCTCGCGGGCGATGCCGTTGTCCAGCACATACAGCCTGACGGGCGTGCGAAAAAACGACCCCAAGTGAAAAAATGTCACAGGGAACTTGCCGGGGCCTTTGGCGAACAGGGCGTGCTCGGGTTTGAAGCGGATCTGGCCATGGGCGGCGTAGTCGAGTCGCGCCAGCAGCGCGGCCGATGCGGTGCTGGGGTAGGTGTAGGGTTTCAAGGCATCGGCCTGTGCCTGTTCGATCAAGCCTTCGAAGGAAAAAGCGCTGGGCTGGTCGGCTGTATCGGCCGCCAGGGCGCCCCTGCCCAGTGGCATGAGCAAGGCGCCCAGTGACGCGTATGTGAGGAACTCGCGACGCGTAGACATGCTGTCCTTTCCTTCGACGATGAGGGTCCAGGCCTCACGTTCAGCACGCCACCGGCATGCAACCGTGTTGCTTGTGTGGAGTCTCGAGTCGGGAAAAGGGTCTGTCTACTGTCAGAAATAACAGGGTGCGCAGGGGCGGATGATTCGGCGGCGTGTCCTACGCCGCCGTCTGCCGAATCGGCAATACCACGCGAAACTTCGTGCCCTTGCCCAGTTCGCTGCTGACAGAGATATCGCCATGGTGTTTCTTGACGATGCCGTAGGAGAGTGACAGCCCTAAGCCAGTGCCTTCGCCTACCGGCTTGGTGGTGAAAAACGGGTCGAAGATTTTCTGCACCGCCTCGGGGGCAATCCCGCAGCCGTTGTCCGCCACTTCCAGCCACACGTTCTCGCCTTCCACGCCGTTGCTGATGGTGATGATGCCGCGCTCCGGCCCCATGGCCTGCGCCGCATTGATCACCAGGTTCATCACCACCTGGTTGAGCTGGGAGGCCAGGCATTCGATCTCTGGCAGCGGCGCGTAGTGCTTGACCACATCGGCCTTGTACTTGAGTTCGCTGGCAACGATGTTCAGCGTCGAATCGATGCCCTGTTGCAGGTTTGCGAATTGCCAGGTCTGGTCGTTGTCCACCCGCGAGAAGTTTTTCAGGTCCTTGACGATCTGCACCACGCGGCCGATGCCCTCCTTGGACTCGCGGATCAACACCGGAATGTCTTCCTGTAGAAACTCCAGTTCCAGGCGGGTGCGCAAGGCCTTGAGCTGCTCGTGCTGTTCACCCGTGGCGAGGCTTTCTTCGGCCTGCCGGTAAGCCTCCAGCATCTGTTGCAACTGGTTGAAGTAGCCGTCGAGGGTGCTGAGGTTGGAGGAGATAAAGCCTACCGGGTTATTGATCTCATGGGCCACGCCCGCGGCGAGTTGCCCCAGGGAGGCGAGTTTTTCCGACTGCACCAGTTGGCTTTCCAGGTGCTTGCGCTCTTCGATTTCCAGCTGCAGCGCGTGGGTGCGTTGTTCCACCAGCCGTTCCAGATGAGTGGTTTGCAGGGTGGCGCGACGGGCCATGTCCCATTTATTGGCCAGGGTGTTGGCCATCTGCTGGACTTCGATGTTATCGAACGGTTTTTTCAGGATCAGCAAGCGATCATGGCCTTGCAGGCGGTCGAGCAGGTCCTCCCAGGAATAGTCCGAGTACGCGGTGCACACCACCACTTGCAGGTCGGGGGCGACTTTCCAGAGCTCTTCTATGGTCCTCGCGCCGTCCCAGCCCTGGGGCATGCGCATGTCGACAAACGCCAGGGCATAGGGCTGCTGGTGCGCCATGGCGGTGATGAGCAACTGCAGGCCTTCTTCGCCGCCGTAGGCCGAGTGCAGGTCGAAAGGGGGGGCCGTGGGTTTGCTGGTTTCACCGAACAGTGCCGACTCCATGTCATCCAGCTCCTGGTTGGATTCAGTGGGCGGCATCAGGATCTTGCGGAAATCCTCATGAATCGACGGCGTGTCATCAATCAACAGGATGCGCCGGTTGGGAGGCTGGTTCATACGAGGCTTCCGGCAGGAATGAGGGGGATAGTCAGGGTGAATAGCGCGCCCAGGCCCGGCCCGTCGCTGTGGGCGCTGAGGTGGCCGTCCATTTCGACGGCGGCCAGGGCGCAGCTGTGCAGGCCGAAGCCGTGACCTTCCTTGCGGGTGGTAAACCCGTGGGTAAATATCCGGGTCATGTTCTCGGCAGGTATGCCTTCGCCTTCGTCCTTCACGCTGATCTGCAACCTGTTGCCCTCCAGCGACTGGACTGTCAGGGTCATCTGCCGTGGCCGGTCGGTGAGGTTGGACATGGCGTACTTGGCGTTGCTGATCAGGTTGACCATGATCAGCAGCAAGCGGTGTTTGTCCCCGAGGACTTCCGGTACCTGCCCATAGTGCTTGACCACCGTGACATTGTGCCGGCTCAGTGCCCCCGCGTTCATGCGCAGGGCGTCTTCCATCAAGGTGCTGATCTGCACCGGTTCCTTCATCGAGGGCGCGCCCGCATAGGATTGTTGGGTGGAGACGATGTCCTTGATATGGTCCACGCTCTTGCTCAGTTGCCCCAGCTCCTCGATCAGGCCTTGCTGCTCGACGGCAATGGCGTCCACCAATTGGTTCAAGTAGCCGGGCAGCAACTTGCCCTTCTCATCCTCGGTGATAAAAGTGCCCAGGTCGCCCTGGCGTTCGTTGATCAACTGCATGGCCTTGCCCAGGCCCATTGCCTTGCTGCTGCGCAGTTTGCGGGTGACCAGGTCGGCGGAGATGTTCACGCTGTTAAGCACATTGCCGACGTTGTGCAGCACGTTGGTGGCGATCTCCGCCATGCCGGCCTGGCGCGCGCTGTCCATCAGCTCGCTCTGGGCATCCTTGAGCTGTCGGGTACGTCGTTCCACACGCTGTTCCAGGGTTTCGTTCACCGCCTGCAAGGCGCGGTTGACGCGGTTGATCTCGGCGAAACTACGCAGCAGGCGAACCGCCAGGAACAGCAGCAGGGCCACCAGCAGGGTCGAGAACACCAGCAGGTAACGGTGGTATTGCTGCTCGACCAGGTCGAGGGCCTGTTGGTCCTGGTTGAGGTGGGTGGTCAGGTCATCCAGGCGTTCGGCTACCGGAATGGCGGCGATCTGTTCGAGCAACGTGTTCACCACCGGCTGCTCGCGCAGGATCAGTTCGATGTGATTGCTCAGGATCTCCACCGGGCCGCGGAATTCGCTGGGCAGCAGTTCCTGGTTGACGGCCAGCTTGCCCAGGCCGACGAGAATGTCGGCGGCGCGCTCGTCGCTGGTGACCTGGGCGAATTCAAGGCTGCTGAGCAGCAAGTCGTAGGTGTCGGTGGCCACGCTTTGCAGTTGCGGTTTTGTATCGTCGTTCACCTGGTTGAACTGCGCCTGGATATCGTCTTCGGCGGTCGGCAGGAAGGCCAGGGAGTTGCGCAATACCGCGTTATGGGACTTGAACTGGTCGACGCGCCGGGCCTTTTCCTGGATGGCCGCCTGATAAGCCTGTTGGCTGGCTTGCCAGGCGGGCAGGTCTTGCGGGCTGTGGTACGAGCCGCGTGCTTCCAGTTCGGCCCACAACCGGGTCATTTCCGTCAGGGGCGTCACCAGGGGGTCGTAGTTGTGGGTGATGGCGATCCTGGCCTTGAGGACTTCGCTGTCCCACTGGGCATTGAGTTGCTGCAACTGCCGGATCAGGTCCCGGGAGTGGGTGTAGGAAGACGACTGGTCGCTGGACGACTTGATGTACAGAAAAATCAGGGTCGAGGCCAGCAACAGGGTGATCAATCCCAAGGCCAACTGGCTGGTGCGGCGGCGAGAAAGGGTCATGACGGTCTGCTCATAAAGGCTTGCCTTTCCATTCGCCGGTCAGGGTCTTGAGAAACTGGATGATCAGGTCTTTATCCTCCTGTGAAGGATTGCGCCCCAGTTGGAACTTGAACATGACGTCGACGGCTTCTTCCAGGGTCTTGGCCGAGGCATCGTGAAAATACGGGGCCGTGACCGCGACGTTACGCAGGCTGGGGACCTTGAACACGTGCCGGTCTTCCTCATCCTTGGTCAGCAGGTAGCGCCCCAGGTCCGACTCGACGGGGTTGCCGCGGACCTTGAAGTAGTCGCCCATCACGCCGAATTTCTGGAACATGTTGCCGCCGATGTTGATGCCCTGGTGACAGGCGATGCAACCGTAATCCTTGAAGCGCTGGTAGCCGTACTTTTCCTGGATCGTGAGGATGTCCGTGTTGCCCAGCAGGTACTGGTCAAACCGTGAGTTGGGCGTCAGCAGCGTGCGTTCATAGGTGGCCAGGGCGTTTTGCACATTGGCGGCGGTGACGCCATCGGGGTAGGCCTGCTTGAACGCCGCCTGGTAGGCGGGCAGGGCGGTCAGGTTCTGCACCACGGTGTTCCAGTCGCTGCCCATTTCCACCGGGCTGATGACCACTTGCTCGACCTGCGCTTCCAGGGTGTCCACGCGGCCATTCCAGAACTGTTTGAAGTTCAGGCTGGCGTTGAAGACCGACGGCGTATTGATCTCCACGGGTTTGCCGTCGAAACCCAGGGAGAAGGGCCTGGTGTCGGCGCCCCCGGATTCGAGGTGATGGCAACTGGCGCAAGACAGCGTGTTGTTCACTGACAAGCGCGGCTCATTGAACAGCTGGCGGCCCAGCTCGACCTTGGCCGCATCGAGGTGCGGCACCGGCGGCAGGGGTTTGAGCGCTTCGTCCAGCGGCGCGGCCGTCACGGTCGTCCCCAGGCACAGCCCCAACGCGAGGATGGAGCCGAAATGGTAGGTTGAAACGTCGCTCAAGCGAGCACTCCTTGCAGGCATAGGGCTATTGGTCGGGCATCAGTGTGGGGCTGCCCACCTGCAGCAACTGGGCGAAATCCTTCGCAGGCACGGCCTTGCTGAACAGAAAGCCCTGGCCTTCTTCACAGTGCTGGGCTCTCAGGAAGTTCAGCTGTTCGACGGTCTCTACCCCTTCGGCGATGATGTTCAGCTCCAGGCTCTTGCCCATCCCGATGATAGCGCTGATCAGCTGCGCGTCCTGGCTATTTTCGTGCAGCCCGCGCACGAATGATTGGTCGATCTTCAGCACATCGATGGGAAAGCGTCGCAGGTAGCTGAGGCTGGAGTAGCCGGTGCCGAAATCATCCAGGGCCAGGCGCACGCCCATGGCCTTGATCCGGTTCAGGATATCGACCGTCTCGTCGACATTCTGCATCAGCACGCTTTCGGTGATTTCCAGCTCCAGCTGGTTGGGCGGCAGGCCGGTCTGCTTGAGGATGGCGGCCAGGTTGTCGACAAACTCCCGCTGGCGGAAGTCGATGGCCGAGATGTTCACCGAGATGCGCAGCGGCGCCAGGCCCATGGTGCGCCAGGCCTGTGCCTGTTCGCAGGCGTGGCGCAGCACCCACTGGGTCAAGGCGACGATCAGCCCGCTGTCTTCGGCCACCGGTATGAAGTCGGCCGGGTGGACCCAGCCCGAGCGCGGTTGAAACCAGCGGATCAGCGCCTCTGCGCCGAGGATCCGCCCGGTTTTCAGGTCCAGCTTGGGCTGGTAGTGCAGCGCAAACTCATCGTGCTCCAGGGCCTGGCGGATCGCGCTTTCCAGCTTCTGTTGATGCCGGGCGCGCAGGTTCATGTCTTCGGTGTAGAAACTCAGGTCGTCCGGCCCACGCTCCTTGGTGGTGTGCATGGCGGTTTCGGCGTGCTTGATCAGTTCCACCGCAGTGCTGCTGTCATTCGGGTAGATGCTGATGCCGAGGCTGGCGGTAACGCTCAGGTCGTGCCCCGCGACATGCCGGGTAACGCTGATGGCCTGGAGCACCTTCTGGGCGATGTGCTGGGTTTGCTGGGGATGCTGGACATCATTGAGCAGGATCACAAACTCGTCCGAACCATAGCGAAACACCGAGTCAGACTCACGCACGGCCGCCACCAGGCTTTGGCTGACCTGCTGGAGCACCTCATCCCCCACCGGATAACCCAGGGCGTTGTTGATGCGCTTGAAGCGGTCGAGCCCGATAAACATCACCGCCAGTTGCGTATCATGGCGCCGGCCCAGGGCAATGGCCTGGGTCAGGCGGTCGCCCAGCAGCGTGCTGTTGGGCAGCTCCGTGAGCGCGTCGTATTGCAGCAGGTGCGAGACTTTCAGCAACTCCTGCACGCGCTCCTCAATCGTGCGTTCGAGCCCGATCACCTTGAGGGCGGCATCCTGGGCGAGCTGCCATTTCCAGGTCAGGGCGCTGGCCATCTGGCGGATTTCCAGGTGGTCGAAGGGCTTTTTCAGGATCAGCAACTGGTCGTTGTACTTCAATCGCGCCTCGATCGCTTCAAAGGAATAGTCGGAATAGGCGGTGCACAGGGCGATCTGCAGGTTGGGATCGACGTTCCACAACTGCTCGATGGTTTGCAGGCCGTCCCAGCCGGGCGGCATGCGCATGTCGATGAACGCCATGGCGTAGGGGGTGTTGGTTGCCAGGGCCCGACTCACCAGATCCAAGGCCTCCTGGCCCTGGTAGGCGGAATCGAGGATAAACGCCTGGCGAGCAACGGCCGTTGTGCCGAACAGGGTCTGCTCAAGGGTATCCAGGGAGGGCTCGGCGTCGGCGTCGGCGCACAGGATCTTGCGAAAGTCCAGGTGGATGGACGTGGCATCATCGACGATCAGGATGCGACGGTTGGCCCGCCCTGCGTTCGGGTTCATAGTGCGCGCCTTATCTGCAAACGGTTCGACGGCATAACCATTCCTTCCTTGGTTCCATGGCTGAGCGGGGCGCAGACCTGCCGTGACAGTGTAGTCGAGGTCCCTTGAATTCGGCGGCCAGTTGGCGTCAAATCAACTCCGCGCCTTAAGCGAGGGAAGATGGCTTGGCACAGGGGTTCAAATCAGCTCAATTCAGTTCAATGTGAAGGCGCAACAGGCATGGATGAACAACTTGCGACGAAACCCACTATTTTGCTGGTCGACGATGAAGAGTCGATCCTCAACAGCTTGCGCCGCCTGTTGCGCGGCCAACCCTTTGATGTCGTGCTCGCGGGCGGCGGCGCCCAGGCCCTGGAGATCATGGCCGCCCAGCCCATCGACCTGGTGATGAGCGATGCGCGCATGCCCGGCATGGACGGCGCGCAGCTGCTGGCCGAGGTTCATCGCCTTTATCCCGCCACCAGTCGCATCCTGCTCACCGGCTACGCCGACCTGCCGACGATCATCAAGGCGATCAACGAAGGGGCGATCCACCGCTATATCGGCAAACCCTGGAACGACGACGAACTGAAGCTGATCCTGCAGCAGGCCCTGGAATTTCAGCGGCTGGAGCGCCTGGCCCATCAGCAGAACGACCAGCTCAAGCTGTTGAACGCCACCTTGGAAAAACGCGTGGCAGCACGCACCAGTGAGTTGCAACAGACCGCCGACATGCTCGACCTGGCCTACGACGAGCTCAAGCGCAGCTACGTGACCGGCACCGAAGTGTTTTCGTTGCTGGCCAACCTGCGCCTGCCCAAGAACAAACAGACCAACCGCGCACTGATCGAACTGGTGCGAGTGTACTGCACCGCCCAGTCCATAGACGAAGCCAGCGCCCGCGACATGGCCATGGCCGCCGCGCTGTACAACATCGGCAAGCTGAGCTGGAGCGACAGCATGTTGATCGAGCCGGCCGACAAGCTGCACAGCACCGATCGCGAGCGCTACCGTGGCTATCCGGCCCAGAGCGAATCGCTGCTGATGACCCTGGAGCCGATGAAGGATGCGGCGCGGATCATCCGTCATCACCAGGAACGCTGGGACGGCAGTGGTTTTCCCGACCACCTCAAGGGCGATGCGATTCCGTTCGGTTCACGCCTGCTGAAACTGGCGGTGGACTTCATCGAGTTGCAGAAAGGCCTGATCCTTGAGCGGCACCTGAACAGCGATGAAGCGCTGTTGTATATCCGCAAGTATGCCGGGCGTCTCTACGATCCGGACCTGGTCGAGGACTTCATCCTGGCGTGCGCTGCGTTTCTCAGTGACGTGACCCTGGGCGATCCGACCGTCAAGGTGCTCACCACCCGTGAGCTGGAAGACGGCATGGTCCTGGCGCGTAACCTCAACGCCGATAACGGCATGTTGCTGCTTAACGCCGGCAAGGTGCTGAACCTGCCGTTGGTGGACAAGCTGATTGCGTTCGAGGCGATGGAAGGCGCCAAGTACAGCGTGTTCATCAAGGAGCCGGACGAGAGCGAAGGGGTGCTCCATTAATTTTCATTTTTTGAGTTCAAGGTTTTCAGTTCATGCCTAGCACTATCCGTATCGCCGCTGCCCTGCTGATCGGCAGCGACGGCCACACCTTGCTGGTGCGCAAGCGCGGTACCCAGGCCTTTATGCAACCCGGTGGCAAGATCGACGCCGGTGAGCAGCCCGTCGAGGCCCTGGCCCGCGAGCTGTACGAAGAGCTGAACCTGCGCATCGAGCCCGGCGACGCGGTCTACCTGGGTCACTTCTCGGCCCCTGCGGCCAACGAACCGGGGTTTACCGTGGACGCTGAATTGTTCCAGGTGCAGATCGATGCTCCGGTCAGCCCGGCCGCTGAAATCGAAGAGGTGCGCTGGATCGACCCGGCCGGTGATGGCGGCCTGGTGCTGGCGCCCTTGACCCGTGACCTGATCCTGCCGTTTTACCGCGCGTCACTGACCACGCCGGCCTGACGCGAATGAGCGTGCGTGCGCTGGGGGCCAACGATGCCGAGGCTTATCGGGCGTTGATGCTGGAAGCTTACGGCGCCTATCCCCAGGCGTTCACTTCCAGTGTGGCCGAGCGTGCGTCGATACCGTTGAGCTGGTGGGAAAAGCGCCTGGAGAGTCCGCTGGATCGTTTGCTCGGCGCGTACGTCGACGGGGTACTGGCCGGCATCGTCGGCCTGGCCTTCGAGCCTAGGGAGAAGGCGCGGCACAAGGTGACCCTGTTCGGCATGTACGTGAACGCGGCTTACCAGCAGAAAGGCTTGGGCCGGCGATTGGTCGAGGCAGCGCTGGATGAAGCGCGCCGACATCCGCGGCTGAAAGTGATCCAGCTGACCGTCACCGCCGGCAACGATGCAGCGTTTGCGCTGTACCGCCGCTGCGGGTTTATCCAGTACGGCCTGGAACCGTTGGCGGTGCGAGTGGGCGTGGACTACTTCGACAAAATCTACATGTGGCGCGAACTCACGGCTCACTGAGATCCAATGTAGGAGGGGCTTGCCCCTCTCACATTTGGAACTGTGTTGTTTCAGCGTACCGCGCTCACGCCATCCAGCGTTGAAAACGACGTATCTTTTGCCGTCAGCAAAAAATCGCGCATATACGGCGCATCCAGCATGTCCGCACGAATCCCCGCATACAGCGTCGCAAACAAGCCTTTCTCGCCCAGGCGCTTGGCCTTCACGTAGCCGCGCGAGCTGTATTCATGCAGCGCCCAATGGGGCATGCCGCACACGCCACGGCCGCTGGCGACCAGTTGCATCATCATCACCGTCAGTTCCGAGGTGCGCACCTGGGCCGGTTCCACATCGGCCGGTTCCAGGAAGCGGGTGAAGATGTCCAGGCGGTCACGCTCCACCGGGTAGGTGATCAGGGTTTCGCTCAGCAGGTCTTCGGGCACGATGTACGCCTTGTTCGCCAGCGCGTGCTGGTTGGCCACGGCGAGCATGGCTTCGTAGGTGAACAGCGGCACATAGGTGATGCCCGGCAGCTCCAGCGGGTCGGAGGTCACCACCAGGTCCAGGTCGCCACGGGCCAGGGCCGGCAGTGGCGCGAACGCAAAGCCCGAGGCCAGGTCCAGCTCGACTTCCGGCCAGGCATCGCGGAATTGGTCGATGGTCGGCATCAGCCATTGGAAACAACTGTGGCACTCGATCGCCATGTGCAGGCGTCCGGCGGTGCCCCCGGCCAGGCGTGCAATATCGCGCTCGGCACCACGCAGCAGGGGCAGGGTGGCGTCGGCCAGTTGCAGCAGGCGCAGGCCGGCGCTGGTGAAGCGCACGGGTTTGGTCTTGCGCACGAACAGCGGCATGCCCAGGCGCTCTTCCAGCTCCTTGAACTGGTGGGACAGCGCCGACTGCGTCAGGTGCAGACGCTCGGCGGCCTCCACCAGGCTGTCGGCTTCGCGCAGGGCGTGCAGGGTCTTGAGGTGACGGATCTCGAGCACGGGCTCTCCATGAAGACAATTTGTGACGAAACGGAATAGCGTGAGTTTGTCTCATGTTGCAATCCATGTCGACCATGACCGCCGGGCACTCTTCATCAAACTGTCATAGAACTGTGGCAGCGCCCTTGAACAAACTTCATCAGACTCGCGCTCTACTGGGGTTCTGCGTTTCGGTGTTTTTCATGCGCGTGTTGTTTTTACTGGCCGCTCTACTGTTCGGCCTGCCGTCTTTTGCGGCGTCTCGATGTGATGTCAATGTCCCGACCCAAACGGTCGACCTGGCCCAGGTGAGCATCGCCTACCAGAGTATCGGCCGTGCGTCCGACCCGGCCTTGCTGCTGGTGATGGGCTTGGGCGGGCAACTGATTCACTGGCCTGACGAAGTCGTCGTTGCCCTGTGTCAGCAGGGTTTCCGGGTGATCCGCTACGACAACCGCGATGTCGGCCTCTCCACCTGGCGCCAGGCGCCGGCGAACGCCAACCTGACCTTTGAAGTGCTGCGCTACAAGCTCGGCCTGCCGGTATCGGCGCCGTACACGCTGACGGATATGGCCGATGACGCCCTGGGCCTGATGGACGCCTTGCAGGTCCAGCAATTCCACGTACTGGGCGCAAGCATGGGCGGCATGATCGCCCAGCACCTGGCGGCGATGGCGCCCCAGCGCGTGGAAAGCCTGACCCTGGTCATGACCAGCTCCGGCGCCGAAGGCTTGCCGGCCCCGAATGCGGCGCTGGTGCAATTATTGTCGCGACGCAGTGCGCCGAATCGTGAAGTGGCGCTGGAGCAGCAGGCCGATTTGCTCGCGGCGCTGGGCAGCCCGACTGTGAAGGACGATCGCCAGGTGCTGCTGCACCAGGCGGCGCTGTCCTATGACCGCGCCTTCAACCCGGACGGCGTGAAGCGCCAGATCATGGCGATCCTCGCCGAACCCAGCCGTGTGCCGCTGCTCAACCAGCTGCGCGTGCCGACACTGGTGGTCCACGGCACCGCCGACCCGTTGCTGCCGGTGATGCACGGCGTGCACCTGGCGGCGCATATCCAGGGCAGCCAGTTGAAGTTGATTCCCGGCATGGCCCATCGTTTCCAGGAAGCGTTCAAGGCGCCGCTGCTGACGGCGGTGTTGCCGTACCTGCAGGCTCATCGTGAAGATGCCGCACATTGGGCGCAGATTGACCCGGTCGCGCCTTCGAAGCTGCTGTGACATTGGTGTATCGTGCACCCTTTACGGCGTATTGAAGCCTGCGAGGTTGCCTGTCATGAGTACTCCCCTGAAAATCGATTTCGTCAGCGACGTGTCCTGCCCCTGGTGCATCATCGGCCTGCGCGGCCTGACCGAAGCCCTCGACCAGCTTGGCACCGAGGTGCAGGCCGAGATCCATTTCCAGCCGTTCGAACTGAACCCGAACATGCCCGCCGAAGGGCAAAATATCGTCGAACACATCACCGAGAAATACGGCTCCAGCGCCGAAGAGTCCCAGGCCAACCGTGCGCGTATCCGCGACATGGGCGCCGAGCTGGGCTTTGCCTTCCGCACCGACGGCCAGAGCCGTATCTACAACACCTTCGACGCACACCGCCTGCTGCATTGGGCCGGGCTCGAGGGCTTGCAGTACAACCTCAAGGAGGCGTTGTTCAAGGCCTACTTCAGCGATGGCCAGGACCCTTCCGATCACGCCACCCTGGCGATCATCGCCGAAAGCGTCGGCCTGGATATCCAGCGCGCCGCCGAGATTCTCGCCAGCGATGAATACGCCGCCGAAGTCCGCGAGCAAGAGCAATTGTGGACCTCCCGTGGGGTGACGTCAGTGCCGACCATCGTGTTCAACGACCAGTACGCCGTCAGCGGTGGCCAGCCGGCGGAAGCCTTTGTGGGCGCGATTCGCCAGATCATCAACGAAGCTAAAAACTAAAATCGAACACTGATCCAGATGTGGGAGGGGGCTTGCCCCCTCCCACATTTGTTTCTCACTGTCCTTGAGGTAAGCGCTGGCCCGCCCCTTGCATCGACCCCCTAAAGCCATAGGGGAAACATGACCTTGAACATTCTCGACCTCGACCACAGCCTCACCGGTCAGGCACCGATTGCCCGGCGTCTGGCCAGTGGCCGTGCCACGCGTATCGACCTGCTGGACCTGGGCCCGAAGCTGCGCCTGTGGTCCACCGAAAAAACCTGGAAGCGCTTCGCCGAACGCCTGGCCCGGCGGCCCCGGCCCACGGATGCGCGTCCGGAAATCCTGTTCGTCGGTTCCGGCGATTATCACCACCTGACGCCGGCGTTTCTGGCCGACCTGAAAGAACCCATCAGCCTGATCCACTTCGACAACCACCCCGACTGGGTGCGCTTTGCGCCCAGGCGCCACTGTGGCTCGTGGGTCAACCGCGCATTGAACATGCCGGCGATCAAACGCATCGTCACCCTCGGCCCCTGCAGCGATGACCTGCATAACCCGCAACTGCGTGGCGGCAACCTCGGTGCCCTCAAGCGCGGGCGCCTGCAACTGTTCCCCTGGCAGCACCCGCCGTCGAAAGTCTGGGGCCGGGTCGGCGATGGCGCCGGCCACCAGCAGCAGGAAAACCACCTGCACTGGCGCAACCTGGCGGAGCTGGACTGGCCGGCGTTTCTCGAGCAGATGATCGGCAGCCTGCCCACCGAAGCGATCTGGATCACCATCGACAAAGACGTGCTCGCCAGTGAAGACGCCGCCACCAACTGGGACCAGGGCGGCATGCGCCTGACCCACCTGCTGCAAGCCCTGCGGGCGCTGGCGGCGCGCAAGCGCATCATCGGCATCGACGTGTGCGGCGAGTTCGCCACGCCGGCGTTCAGCAACGCGTTCAAGCGTTGGGAAGCCAAGTCCGACCAGCCGCCCGCGGAGCGCTGGAGCCCGGAGGATCTGCAGCGCAACGCCGCCACCAATGAAGCCCTGATCGACCTGTTTGAGGAGCTGTTCCCGTGAGCCTGACCGTGGTGTTACTCGTGGCGTTTTCCATCGTGCTCGATGTGATCGGCCAACTGTGTTTCAAGCTCGGCCTGGACCGCTTGCCGGAGCTGGAGGGCGGTTTTCGCCTGAATGCGTTCTGGGGCCAGGTGTTCAATGCGCCGTTGCTGTGGGCGGGGATCGGTGCCTATGTAATCGAGTTTTTCGTGTGGCTCGAAGCGCTGTCTCGTGCGCCGTTGAGCCTGTTATTCCCGGCGGCGGCCCTGGCTTATTGCGGGGTGGTGCTGGCGGGCAAGGTGGTACTGGGCGAAACCGTCAGCCGACGTCGTTGGCTGGGCACGCTGGTGATTACCTTGGGTGTGATGCTGGTAGCGATTGCTGGGAGTCAGGCATGAGTACGCAAACGATGCATACCGGTTGGTTGCATGGGCGCCTGGGCACGGTGGTGCTGTGGGCCTTGCTGATCTGCACCGAGAGTGCCGGGCAGCTGTTTACCAAAGTTGCAGGGGACCAACTGGGGCAGATGGATTTCAACTGGCAGTGGTTGTCCGAGGTGGCGCGTAACCCGGGGATCCTGGCGGCGATCGCCAGTTACATCGGCGCGTTTTTCGTGTGGATGCTGATCCTGCGGCGCAGCAGCCTGTCCCTGGCGTTTCCGTTGAGTTCGCTGGTGTTTGTGGTGGTGTTGCTGGGTTCGTGGCTGGGGCTGGGGGAACATATCAGCCCGCTGCATTGGGTAGGCGTGGCGGTGATCATCGGCGGTATAGCGCTGCTGGCCGAAGGCGAAGAAAACTGAAACACGAATTCATGGGGAGTGGGCTTGCCCCTCCCATATTTTGTTCGAAGTGATCAATCAAACTTGTAGCTGATCGCCGTTTGTACCTGGCCCTGGTTCACGTCGCCGGTCTCCTTGACGATGCTGCTGTTGGCCGCCGAACCCACCAGGTGCACCCAGCTGGCGCTGGTCAGCAGTGACCAATTGGAGGCCAGGGGGAATTCGAAACTCTGGGTCAACGTGAGGTTCTGGAAGCCGCCGTTGGCGTTATACGGACGAATACCAGAGGCCGCGGATTCATTGGCGTCCACCCCGAAATAAGTCTGGGTCTGGCGCGCATCGGCGAAATTCGCCGCCAGGCCGCTGCTGCCGATCACCCCGCCACCCAGGGGGTAGCCCAGCTCGCCGCCGACCTTGCCCAGCGCGCCGCTCTGCGAGTGCCCGCCGCCCACGGCCTGGCCCATCCGGGCGTACACGCGCCAGAAGTCGGCCGGCGCGTATTGGATGAAGCCGCCCACTTCCGCCATGTCCGACACATTGCGCAGGCCTTGCAGCTCACCGTTGGAGGTACGCCCCTGCAGGTAGTTGATATAGGGGCCGGCGGTAAAACCGTTGGTGTTCAGGGCGCTCCAGGTCAGGCCGTCATCGGTGCTCAGGCTGACGTTGCCCCAGTCCAGGTCCAGGTAGGGCACGGGGCGGGTTTCGTAGCGGCTGCCGGTGGGGTCGTGGGGTTGATAACTGAGGCCCGCGCCGGCTTCACCGGTGACCGGGGCTGCCAGGGCGGTGTCGGCAATGCCCCACAGCCCCAGTAAACCGGCGAATACAGCGCAAGTGAGTTTGAGCATGGAGCAGGTTCCTTATCTGGACATGCGCGCATGAACGCGCGAAGGGCATCCCTTGCGCAAGCACTCATCTTGTTTGTAGCGAGCTACAAAAATTGTAGCTTGCACGACACATATCTCCACCGCTAACGCCAGAACCCCCAGCCCGGCTGGGCTTCAGCCAGTTGGCACACTCCCTGCTCTACCCCTTGGGCAAGCGCACACAGCGCGCTCCTCAAGGTAAACGCAGATGATCCACTGGCATATCGTGTGTGACTTCGACGGGACCATTACCCCCACCGATGTCATCGACAACGTCCTCCAACGCTTCGCCGGCCCCGAGTGGGAAACCATCGAACAGGAATGGCTGGATGGGCATATCGGTTCCCGCGAATGCCTGAGCCGCCAACTGGCGCTGATCAAGGCCACCCCAAGTGAACTGCTGGCGTATTTCGACAGTGTCGAGATCGACCCGGATTTCCCCGACTTCGTCGATCACGTGCTCGGCCTGGGCGCTTCTCTCGAAGTGGTCAGCGACGGTATCGAACAGGGGATTGCGCGGATCCTGTCGCGCAACTACGTGACGTTACTGCCGATCCTTGCCAACCGCCTGCGCCAGGTCGACCAGAACAGCTGGCGCATCGACTTCCCGTATGCCAGCGATGCGTGCCGTGCGGCGTCCGGCAACTGCAAGTGCAAATCCACCCCGCGCAACAAGCGCGTGCTGGTGATCGGCGACGGCAAGTCGGACATGTGCGTGGCCTCCACCGCCGACTTCGTATTTGCCAAAGGCAGCCTCGCCCAGTACTGCGCAGCCAACAACATCCCTCACGCGCGCTTCGACACCTTCGCCGAAGTGCCTGCGCTGCTGGCCCGCCTGCCTCAGGGCATCGCCGCCAACGCCACCACCTTCAACACCTCTTCTGACAATCAGGAACTCTTCCATCATGTCTGATATCCGCATCGCTACCGCCGAAGACCAGATCCTTCTGGATAAAGAAGCCAAGTATTGCTCCTACGGCGACACCGTTCACTACATCGAGCCACCGCGTATTTTCAGCCGTTGCGAAGGCTCCTACGTGTGGGACACCGAAGACCAGGCCTACCTCGACCTGCAAATGTGGTACTCGGCCGTCAACTTCGGCTACGCCAACCCGCGCCTGAACAATGCGTTGAAACAGCAGATCGACACCCTGCCGCAAATCGCCAGCCAGTACCTGCACAAAGGCAAGATCGAGCTGTCGGAAATGATCGCGGTGGACGCCAAGAAGAAATTCGGCCTCGACGGTCGCGTGCACTTCAACGTCGGCGGTTCGCAGTCGATCGAAGACTCCCTCAAGGTGGTGCGTAACGCCACCAACGGCAAAAGCCTGATGTTCGCCTTCGAAGGCGGCTATCACGGCCGGACCCTCGGCGCCTCGTCGATCACTTCCAGCTACCGCTACCGTCGTCGCTATGGCCACTTCGGCGAGCGCGCGCAGTTCATCCCGTTCCCGTACCACTTCCGTGGCCCCAAGGGCATGACCAAGGAAGAGTACGGCAGCCATTGCGTGCAGCAATTCGCGCGCCTGTTCGAGACCGAATACAACGGTGTGTGGGACCCGAAAGTCGGCCAGAGCGAATACGCCGCGTTCTACGTCGAGCCGATCCAGGGCACCGGCGGCTACGTGATCCCGCCGATGAACTTCTATCGCGAACTCAAGCATGTGTTGGATCAGCACGGCATCCTGATGGTGTCCGACGAAATCCAGATGGGCTTCTACCGCACCGGCAAACTCTGGTCCATCGAGCACTTTGACGTACAACCGGACGTGATCGTGTTCGGCAAGGCGCTGACCAACGGCCTCAACCCACTGGGCGGCATCTGGGCCCGTGAAGAGTTGATCAACCCGAAGATCTTCCCGCCAGGTTCGACCCACTCCACTTTCGCCTCCAACCCATTGGGCACGGCGGTGGGCCTGGAAATGTTCAAGATGACCAACGAAGTCGACTACGGCGCGATGGTCATGGCCAAGGGCAAATTCTTCCTCGAAGGCCTGCAGGACCTGCAGAAACGGTTCCCGATCATCGGCGACGTCGACGGCCTGGGCCTGGCCCTGCGCTGCGAAATCTGCGGCCCGGACGGCTTCACGCCGGACAAGGCGACCCTGGACTACATGGTCGAAGAAGGCATGAAAGGCGACATGGTCGTCGATGGCCGCAAACTCGGCCTGATCCTCGACGTGGGCGGCTACTACAAAAACGTGATCACCCTGGCACCGTCCCTGGAAATCAGCTACCCGGAAATCGAACTGGGCCTGAAGCTGCTCGAGCAACTGCTGGTACGGGCGACCCAACGGTGAGCGCCGCCGGGATCGACCTCGGTGAAGGCAGTGCCGGTTTCGTTCTCGGTGAAGGTCCGGTCGGGATCCTGTTGATCCACGGCCTGACCGGCACCCCGACGGAGTTGCGCCAGGTCGCCAAGGGCCTGGTCAAGGCGGGTAACTGCACGGTGTACGTGCCCACCCTGGCCGGGCACTGCGGTGACAACAGCGACCTGCAGGCCACCGGCTGGCTGGACTGGTACGAGGGCGTGCGCAAGACCTTCGTGCAGGTCAGGCAACGCCACGAGCAGGTGTTTGTCGGTGGTTTGTCCATGGGTGCGGTGATGTCGATGTACGTGGCTGCCGAGCACCCTGGGCAAGTTGCCGGGCTGTTGATGTATTCCACCACCCTCAAGTACGACGGCTGGAGCATCAACAAACTGGCGTTCCTCACGCCGTTGCTGATGAAGATTCCGTTCGGCGTGCATATCTGCCGCTTCGAAGAGAAGCCGCCCTACGGCATCAAGAACGAACGCCTGCGGGCAATCGTCGAGCGGCAGATGAAGGAAGGGCAGAGCAGCGAAGCCGGTTTGCTGACCATGGAAGGCATCACGGTGCGCGAGTTGCACCGCATGAATGCCGTGGTCAGGAAACGCATGCCCAAGGTCAAGGTGCCGGCCCTGGTGCTGCACTCCCTCGAAGACGACATCACCAGCCGCTGGAACGCCGATTACGTGGAGCGTCACCTGGGCGGCCCGGTGACCAAGATCCTGCTGGACAACTGCTACCACATGATCACCGTCGACCTGCAATACCGCCGGGTGATCGAGTTGAGTGCCGACTTTGTCGAGCGGCACACCGCGTTTGTGGACGCCGGCTTACTTTGTGGTGAGCGGGCTTGTTGTGGTGAGCGGGCTTGCCCCGCGCCGGGCGGCGAAGCCGCCCCAAACCCAGGCACCTCAGTTCTAACTGGACGCATGCAGTGTCAGTGATGGGGCGGCTTCGCCACCCGGCGCGGGGCAAGCCCGCTCACCACAACAGCAAGCGCGCTCACAACAGCAAGCCCGCTCACCACAAGATGTCGCTCGCCAGCCATAACAAGGGAAACGATGTGATCACCACCCAAGCCTTCCCGACCATCCGGGCCCTCCAGCGTAGCGCCTGGAACGACTGTTTTCCCGGTGCCCTGGAAGACTGGGACTATTACGTCGCCGTGGAAAACGCCGCCATCGATGACTTCCAATGGCGCTACCTGGCGGTTTACGACAATGGAACGCTGGTGGCCGTGGCCGCCGCCTTCATCACCCATTATCGCCTCGACACCACGGTGTCGGGCGCCGGCAAGCGTTTGGCCGAACGTGTGGAGCGGCTGTGGCCGGGTGTTTTGCAATTGGGCCTGTATGCCATTGGCTCCCCGGTGGCCGAGCGTTGCGACGCCGGGGTTGCCAGTGGCGTGCCCGAGTCGCGTCGCCCGTTGTTGCTCAAACACTTGCTGGAAGCCGCGCGCCAGGATGCCGATGATTTCGGTATCGGCCTGCTGGCGGTCAAGGATGCACCCAGCCAGGATCCCCATTGGCTCGACAGTTGCCGGGTGGCGGGTTTTCAAAGCATGCCGGGCTTGCCCACCGGGGTGTTGCCGCTGCCGTACGGTTCGGTGGACGCCTACCTCGGTTCGCTGGGCAAATCCACCCGCAAGGACTTGCGCCGCAAGCTGCGTGCACCTGGACCACGGGTGGAATGGCGCGGCAATATCGACGACGTGCTGCCCGAGGTCATGGGCCTGTACGAAGCCACATTGAAGCGCGCCGAGTTGCAGTTCGAACACCTGCCTGCCGGCTATTTCACCGGCGTGCTGGAACGCCTTGGCGATCGCGCCGTCTGTGTTCTTTACTGGGTCGACGAGCAGTTGGTGGCGTTCAACCTGCTGCTGCTGGACGAGCACCGGTTGGTGGACAAGTTTTTCGCCCATGACGTTGCGTTCAGCCGTGACTACAACCTGTACTTCCGCAGCTGGCTGACCAACGTCGACTACTGTATTCAACACAATATTGCGGTGTATGAGTGCGGCCAGGCCGGGTATGCCAGTAAGCTGCGCCTGGGCTGCGAGTTCCAGGGCAACAGTGTGTTTTTCCGCCACCGCAACCGGCTGGTCAACGGCCTGCTCACGCTTGTAAAACTGTTTATTCGACCGGATCGTTCCGACCCTGCCATGGCTGCTGCGATAAGCGAAACCTGATGATCACCAAGACCCGCCAGAAAGCCCGCCCCTTTGCCATTTCGCGCTGGAGCGTCCAGCGCAAGCTGGTGCTGGCGTTCTGGCTGGTCAGCGTGATTCCCACCATGATCGCGGCGGAGCTGGCGGCGACCACGCTGTCGCAGATTTTCGACAGCAACGTGCGTATCTGGCTGCAGGAATCGACCAAGATCGTCAAGGACGAGATCGGCGACATCCTTCACGACAACGCGCGCATGGCCAAGCTGTTCCTGCGCTACACCAGCCCGCCCTCGAGCCGGCAGGCGGCCAAGCATGACCGGCTGACCGCGGACATCGCCGATGCCACCGACATCGACGTGGTGGCGCTGATCCGCACCAGCGATCAAAAGGTGGTGTTCAGCACCGCCTCCGATGACATCGTCAAACAGATCAGCCTGACCAGCAACGCGGTGCTGCAGACCGTGCAAGTGGCGGGGGTGAGTACCGGGATTGTGGTCTCGACCTTCGAAACCAGCCAGGACGGCGTCGACTACCGCCTGTTGGTGGCGACCTACCTGGACAGCAGCTTTCTCACCAGCGTGGCCGATGTGCATTCCCTCGACCTGCGCCTGTACCTGGCCAACCCCGAGGGGTTCTCGGAGATATTTTCGACCCAGCGCTTCGTGGATCACCCGGCGCGTATCCCGAAAAGTGTCGAGACCGCGATGCGCAGTACCAAGCAGCCCAGCGAGCAGTTCACCAACAGCTACAGCGGGTTGTACTGGCCGATTTTCAACGACGCCGGTGACCTCCAAGGCGTGATTTTCAGCGGACTGTTGCGCCATACCAGCCTGGTGGGGCTGGTGAACCAAAGCAACCTGTTCGTGCTGATTTTCCTGCTCAGTTCGGCATTGTCCCTCGCGGCCGGGGTGCTGGTGTCACGGCGCCTGACCAAGCCGTTGCGGGACTTGTCCGAAGGCGTGAGCGCGGTGATCTCAGGCAACTACGCGCACCGCGTGCTGGTCAGCGGCGGCGATGAACTGGCGCAATTGAGCAGCACCTTCAACCATATGACCGAGCGCCTGGGCGAGTTGCACCACCTCGAAGCCCAACTGCGCCGGCGCGATCGCCTGCATGCCCTGGGCGAAGTCGCCATGGGCCTGGCCCACGAGATCCGTAACCCGTTGGGCATCATCAAGACGGCGACCCAGTTGTTGCACCGCCGCGTTGATCTGCCGGACGCCGACAAGCGCCACCTGGAATATGTGATCAGCGAAGTCAGCCGCATCAACGACTTGATCACCGAGTTCCTCGATTTTGCCAAACCCAACCCACCGTTGCGCGTGCTGCAGCCGGCCCGTCCATTGGTGGAGGAGATCCTGGGCTTCTGTGCGCCGGAACTGGCCAGCCATAACATCGACGCGCAGATCGACGACCAGGCGCCGGGGGCGACGATCTACGCCGACGCCAAGCAACTCAAGCAGGCCTGCCTCAACCTGATTCTCAACGCCATCGATGCCATGCCTGAAGGCGGGCGCCTGACCCTGGGGATTCGCAGCGAGGGCGACAACACCGTCATCACCATCGCCGACACCGGCCAGGGCATCGCGCCGGAGATGATCGAGCGCATCTTTACGCCATTCGTCACCACCAAGGCCTCGGGCACGGGCCTCGGCCTGGCCAAAGTCTATTCGATCATGGAAAGTCACGACGGCAGCATCGAATGCGCCAGCGAAAACGATGCCGGCGCCACCTTCAGCCTGTACATTCCAGCGACAGGCGAAGACGACGAGGACAGTCATGACGCATAACATTCTGGTAGTCGACGACGAACCCAAGCTCTGCGACCTGCTGGCGTCGGCCCTGGGCCAGAACAGCGTGCAAGTGTTCATTGCGGGCAACGGCCTGCATGCGCTCAAGGTGCTGGAACAGGAAGACATCGACCTGGTGATCAGTGACTGGCGCATGCCGGGCATGGACGGGCCGGCCTTGTTGGCCGAGATCAAGGTGCGTTATCCCCACGTGCCGGTGATCGTGATGACCGCCTACAGCACGGTGAAAAACGCCGTGCAGTCGATGCGCAACGGTGCCTACGACTACATTGCCAAACCGTTCGATATCGACGAGCTGGACATCACCGTGGCCAAGGCCCTGCAGTTTCGCGACATCATGCGCGACAACGCGCGCCTGCGCGCCGAGCTGGATGAGCAGGCGCAGTTCGACAGCCTGGTGGGCGACAGCCCGGCGTTTCGCAAAGTGTTGCAGGCGGTGGATTCGGTACGCGACAGCAGCACCACCATCCTGCTGACCGGCGAAAGCGGCACCGGCAAGGAAATGGTCGCCCGCGCCATCCACAAGCACGGCAGCCGTGCCGACAAGCCGTTTGTGGCGGTCAACTGCGCGGCGATCCCCGAAGGGCTGCTGGAAAGCGAAATGTTCGGCCATCGCAAGGGCGCGTTTACTGGCGCCGTGTCTGACCGGGTCGGGCGCTTCCAGCAGGCCGACAAGGGCACGCTGTTTCTCGATGAAGTGGGCGATATGCCCCTGGCATTGCAGGCCAAGATCCTGCGCGCCTTGCAGGAGCGGGTGATCGAGCCTGTGGGCGACCCCCGCGAGCGCAAGGTGGATGTGCGGGTGATCGCCGCCACCAACAAGAACCTGCTGGAGGCGGTGGCCAACAAGGAGTTTCGCGAAGACTTGTATTACCGCCTCAATGTGTTCCCGATCCCGCTGCCGGCCCTGCGTGAACGCGTGGAAGACATCGCGCCCCTGGCCCGTCACTTTGCCCGGACCCTCAGCGCCACTGCCGGCAAGCGTATTACCGGCTTCAGCCCTGAAGCGTTGCAGGCCATGGCCGCGTATCACTGGCCGGGCAATATCCGTGAGCTGCAAAACTGTGTGGAGCGCGCGACCATCGTGGCCGCCACGCCTGTGATCGAAGACATTGATTTGCCGGGCTATCTGTTTGCTTCCAAACCCAGCGAAGGCGGCGTGACCGCGATCCTCAGCGACGGGCCGGGGATTCCCCAGGACCTGGACGCGGCGCTGGCGGAGGTGGAGAAGGCCTATATCCTCGCGGCGTTGCAGGAGAGCAATGGCGTGCAGGCTGCGGCGGCGGCGAAGATCGGGATTTCCGAAAGGAGCTTTTGGTATCGCCTGAAGAAACTGGGCATCCAGGTCGACAAAATAGTCCGCTGATTAAAATGTGGGAGGGGGCTTGCCCTAATGTCAGTCAGTTAAGCGTACATCGCCTCCTGTAGGAGCGAGCTTGCTCGCGAAAAACGTCAACGATAACGCGTGCTTCCTGAATGAACGCGGCGCCTGTGAGTTTTTCGCGAGCAAGCTCGCTCCTACAAAAAGCCTTAACTGACTGGCATTAGGGCTTGCCCCCTCCCACATTTTTTGACCGAGTCGGGTCAGGTATGGAAGCGTACCCAGATACTCACCAGGATCGTCGCTGCCATCAGCCACGCTACCGCTGCGACGGCTAAAGAGGCCTCCAGCCGCATGCGGTCCACCATCACATACAACGTCGCCAAATACACAAAGTAGGGAATGATCGACCACATCCCGAACAGGATGGTGGTCTTCAAATCGTCCAGCGAACGGCCCTTGCCGACGATGTAATGGGCGATCAACGCAAAGGTCGGAAACAGCGGCACCAGCCCGGCGATGTAGTAGTTCCTGGTCTTGGCCAGCGCCGCCAGGATCAGCACCACCGCCGCGCCCAGGGCGGCTTTCAAAAAAAGATCCATCAGTGGCTCAACCCGTATTTCTTGACCTTGTCGAACAAGGTGGTCTTGGCCATGCCCAGTTCCTGGCTGGCCTGGGTCAGGTTGCCGCCGCTGCGTTGCAGGGCATCGCTGAGCAGGTTGCGTTCAAAGGCTTCCACCGCTTCGGTGAACGCCAGGCCTTGGCTGCCGCTGCTGGCCCCGCTTTTCTTGAAGGCGGGCAGGCCGAGGGCGAAGCGTTCGGCGACGTTGCGCAGTTCGCGTACGTTACCGGGCCAGTCGTGGCTCATCAGACTGGAGAGGGTCTGGTTGTCCAGTTCCGGCGCGGTGCGGTCAAAACGCAGCGACGACTGCTGCAGGAAGTGTTCGAACAGCTGCAGGATGTCTTCGCGGCGTTCGCGCAGGGGCGGCAGTTCCAGGGTCACCACGTTGAGGCGGTAGTACAGGTCGCTGCGGAACTGGCTGGCGCGGCTCAGTTCGTCGAGGTCGGACTTGGTGGCGGCGATCACCCGGCAATCCACGGCCACGCTCTGGTTCGAGCCCAGGCGTTCCAGGGTGCGCTCCTGCAGCACTCGCAGCAATTTGATCTGCAGGTTGATCGGCATGCTTTCCACTTCATCGAGGAACAGCGTGCCTTCATGGGCGTGTTCGATCTTGCCGATACGGCGCTTGCCGGCGCCGGTAAAGGCGTTGGCTTCGTGGCCGAAAATCTCGCTTTCGAACAGGTTTTCCGGCAGGCCGCCGCAGTTGAGGGCGACGAACTGGTGGGCGTGCCGGCGGCTGAAATCATGCAGGCAACGCGCGACCAGCTCCTTGCCGGTACCGGTCTCGCCTTCGATCAGCACGTTGGCCGAGGTGTCGGCGACGTTGGCGATCAGCTCGCGCAGGTTCTGCATGGCCGGCGAGCGACCGATGATGCGGCCTTCCAGCGAATCCCGCTCAGCCAACTGACGGCGCAGCGACCAGACTTCCCGCGCCAGCCCGCGTTGTTCCAGGGCGCGGCGGGCGACGTCGACCAGGCGCTCGGGGGAGAAGGGTTTCTCCATGAAGTCGTAGGCGCCATTGCGCATGGCGCCGACCGCCATGGAGATGTCGCCATGCCCGGTGATCAGCACCACCGGCAGGCTTTTATCCAGGGCCTTGAGACGGGTGAGCAGTTCCAGGCCGTCAATGCCCGGCAGGCGAATGTCGCTGATCACAATGCCGGCGAAGTTCTCGCCGATACGTTTCAATGCCTCCTCGGCACTGCCCACGCCCACGCTTGGGATATCTTCCAGCGCCAGCGCCTGTTGGCAGCCGAGCAGCACATGGGGGTCGTCTTCGACGATCAGCACGGTGAGGTCTTGAGGATCAATATTCATGTCGACTCAGCTTGTTGAGCGCCCACCAGCGGCAGGCTCAGGACAAAGGCAGTGCCACCGCCGGCCGGGTGCTCCACGGCGAGGGTGCCGCCGGTGGCTGCCGCGAGGCTGGCGGAGAGGGTCAGGCCCAGGCCCAGGCCTTGCTCGCCGGGTTTGGTGGTGAAGAAGGGTTCGAACAGATGCTTGCGCGCCTCGGCGTCGATGCCGTGGCCGTTGTCGCGCACCAGCAGGCGGTATTTGCCCTCGGCGGCGCTGCCTTCCAGCCACAACTCGGGAGCCGGTTGTGCCTGCATGGCGTCGAGGGCGTTGCCGATCAGGTTGACCAGGATCTGTTCCAGGCGGGTCTGGTCGATCTGCAATTGGGCCGGGGCAAAGTCGCGGTGCAGGCTCAGCGGCAGGCTGTCCAGGCGTGGGCCCAGGACCTGGAACGCGGCGTCCACCGCCTTGGCCAGGCTGGCTTCGCCCTGGTCATCGCCGCGTCGGGCAAAGGAGCGCAGGCTGGCGGTGATACGGCCCATGCGGTCGATCAGTTCGTTGATGGTCTTGAGGTTGGCGCTGGCGGTGTCCAGCGCGCCGCGTTCGAGGAAGCGCACGGTGTTGCCGGACAAGGTGCGCAGCGCGGCCAACGGCTGGTTCAGTTCATGGGCGATGCTGGTGGACATCTGGCCGATGGCCGCCAGCTTGCCGGCCTGTACCAGTTCATCCTGGGCGCGGCGCAGGGTTTCTTCGGCCTGGCGCCGTTCGCGGATCTGGCCCTTGAGCCGCTCGTTGCTGGCGCGCAGGTCGGCGGTGCGTTCGGCGATCCGCCGTTCCAGCTGGCTGTTGGCTTCCTGCAAGGCTTCCCGCGCCGCGAGGCGGGTGGCGATGACTTTGCGCCGCTCGTTCCAGGCAATCAGCAAAAACGCGACGAGGCCAAACGCGACAGCCACCAGGATGCCCTGGTTGATCGCCGCGCGACGCAGGTCGTTGAGCGGGGTGAGCAGGGTGAAATTCCACGGTGTGTCATTGAGTGGGCGGGTTTGCGCCAGGTAGCTGACTTCGTGCTCGTCGTTGACCACTTCAGTGTTGGCCGGGAAAGTCAGCTTCTCGCTGCGTTCATTCAAGCGCTCACGGGCCAGGGGTTCCAGTTCGTTGAGCGTGGCCCAGTAATATTGCAGGCTGTGGGCCAGGCGATCCTTGGTCTCGTCGCTCAGCGGTCGCACCGCCTTGAGGCGTCGAGCCGGGTCGCTGGAGAGAATGATGATGCCGTTCTCGTCGCTCACAAAGGCTTCGAGGCGCGCGCGTTGCCAGCGCTCTTCCAGGGCTTCGAGGCGCACTTTGACCACCGCCACGCCGATGATCTTGCCGTGTTCCTCCAGGCCATGGGCCAGGTAGTAGCCGGGTTCGCCGTTGGTGCTGCCGATGCCGTAGAAACGCCCGGGCTGGCCGCGCACGGCATTCTGGAAATAGGCACGAAAGGACAGGTCTTCACCCTGGTAACTGTCGGCATCGCGCCAGTTACTGGTGGCCAGCACACGGCCGGTGGTGTCCATCACGTAGATGGCCCGACTGCGACTGCGTCGGTTCAGGCCTTCGAGGTAGTCGTTGACCGTTTTGCGGGTTTCCTGGTTCGGCTCGGCCAGCAGCTTGGAGACGCTCGACTCCAGCTCCAGCAGGCTGGGCAGGTAGGTGTATTTGCTGATTTCACTTTCGACGGTGCGGGCATGCAGCTCCAGCTGGCGTTCGCCGTTGTCGCTGAGGGTGCGGATGCCGTAGTACTCACTGATCCAGAAGCCGATATAACCCAGGCCGATCATCAGGGCGATGATCAACGGCGGCAGGAACAGTTGGCGAATCAGACGAGGTTTCACGGCAAGTGATGGCGGTGCGGCGCGATAGAGGTTGGGGTCGCATTTCATCACAGATGCCTTGGGTCAGCTACCGCCCTCCGGCCAACTGTAGGAGCGAGCTTGCTCGCGAAAAACGTCAACGATGACGCGTGCATCCTGGATGTCCGCGGTGCTCTTGGGTTCTTCGCGAGCAAGCTCGCTCCTACAGGGTGGGAGTGAGGCTGTTTTTAGTGCTGCAGGATTTTCTCAAGGAAGTGCTGCGCGCGCTCGGAGCGGGCGCTGATGTCGCCGAAGAACTCTTCCTTCGGGCAGTCTTCGATGATCTTGCCGGCGTCCATGAAGATCACGCGGTCGGCCACTTTGCGGGCAAAGCCCATTTCGTGGGTGACGCACATCATGGTCATGCCTTCCTGGGCCAGTTGCACCATCACGTCCAGTACTTCGTTGACCATTTCCGGGTCGAGGGCCGAGGTCGGTTCGTCGAACAGCATGACGATCGGGTCCATGGCCAGGGCGCGGGCAATCGCCACACGTTGCTGCTGGCCACCGGAAAGCTGGCCCGGGTGCTTGTGGGCGTGCGCCGACAGGCCGACGCGCTCAAGCAGTTGCAGGCCTTTCTTGGTGGCTTCTTCCTTGCTGCGGCCGAGCACCTTGATCTGTGCGATGGTCAGGTTTTCGGTGATGGTCAGGTGCGGGAACAGCTCGAAGTGCTGGAACACCATGCCCACGCGCGAACGCAGTTTCGGCAGGTTGGTCTTCGGGTCGGCGATGGAGGTGCCGTCGACGATCACGTCACCTTTCTGGAACGGTTCCAGCGCGTTGACGCACTTGATCAGGGTGGACTTGCCCGAGCCCGATGGCCCGCACACCACGATCACTTCGCCTTTTTTAACCTCGGTGCTGCAATCGGTCAGCACCTGGAAGTCGCCATACCACTTGTTGATGTTCTTGATAGAGATCATACGGCAAACCTTTTTTGCAGACGCTTGACCAGCAGCGAGGCGGAAAAGCTGATGATGAAGTAGACGACACCGGCGAAGATCAGGAACTCATTGGAGCGCCCGATGATGTCGCCGTTGGAACGGGCGGAGTTGAGGAAGTCCACCAGGCCCACGGTGTAGACCAGCGAGGTGTCCTGGAACAGGATGATCGACTGTTGCAGCAGCAAAGGGGTCATCTTGCGGAACGCCTGGGGCAGGATGATCAGGCGCATGGTCTGGCCATAGGTCATGCCCATCGCTTGTGCCGCCGCCATCTGGCCCTTGGGGATCGACTGCACGCCGGCCCGCACGATCTCACAGAAGTACGCGGCTTCGAACATCATGAACGCCACGACGCAGGAGGTGAACGCACCGATCGGCGTGTCTTCGCCGGTGATCCAGCGCAACACGAACGGCACCGCCAGGTAGAACCAGGTGATCACCAGCAGCAGCGGGATCGAGCGGAAGTAGTTCACATAGGCGCCGGCCACCCGGGACAGCAGTTTGCTGGACGACAGGCGCATCAGTGCCAGGATCGTACCCAGCGCGATACCGCCGATCACGCCCATGACCATCAGCTTCAAGGTCATGACCATGCCGTTCCACAGGCCCGGGATGGCGGGGATGATGCCGCTGAAATCGAGTTCCATTATTTACCCCCCACGGAGATCAGGCCGGGCACTGCGACTTTCTTCTCGACCACGCGCATCAGCAGCATCAGGCTCATGTTCAGGGTGAAGTAGATCAGCGTGGCCAGGGTGAAGGCTTCAAACAGGTTGGCCGAGAACTCGGCGGTCTGTTTGGTTTGCGCCAGCAGTTCCATCAGGCCGATCAAGGACGCCACGGAGGAGTTCTTGAAGACGTTGAGGAATTCCGAGGTAAGCGGCGGAATGATGATCCGGTAGGCCTGGGGCAGCAGCACGTTCCAGTAGATCTGCGGCAACTTGAAGCCCATGGCACGTGCAGCGGCCTCTTGGCCCCGTGGCAGCGCCTGGATACCGGTACGCACTTGCTCGCACACACGGGCAGCGGTGAACAGGCCCAGGCACACGACAACGCTCAGGTAGGCCGAGGTGGTCGGGTTGAGGTCCTGCTTGTACCAGTCCTGCAGGTTCTGCGGCAGCAGGTCGGGTATCAGGAAGTACCAGATGAACAGCTGCACCAGCAGCGGCACGTTACGAAACAGTTCCACGTAGCAGGTCGCGATGCCCGATACGAGGCGGTTTGGCACAGTGCGCATGACCCCCAGAATGGAGCCCAGCAGCAAGGCGATAATCCATGCCACGACAGCGATGGCGATGGTCCAGCCCAGGCCGGCGATGTACCAGTCGAGATAAGTCTCGCTGCCCACGCCGGTGGACTTGAAGAACACGCCCCAGTCCCAGTTGTAATTCATTAGGGTCTCCCCTCGAGATCGATCGATGTACAAGCACCCGCTTGGGGAAAGTCCATTCCCGCCTGGCGATGAACGCCAGGCACACGCGATCGGCTCGAAAACCGCCCGGTCGAGTGTTCCAAAGTATAGCCAGCAGGTAGTAACAGACGCCTGAGGGAGGGTTGGCTCCCTCAGGCGATAAGGTTAGTCAGGAATCAGATTTTTACTTCAGGCGCCGGCTTGTCGGTCGGGTTCTTGATCAGTTCCTTAACCTTGTCGCTCATTGGGAAGTTCAGGTTCAGGTTTTTTGGTGGGATCGGGCTTTCGAACCACTTGGCGTAGATCTTGTTGATTTCGCCGGACTTGTACAGGCCAACGATGGCGTCATCCACCGCTTTCTTGAAGGCAGGATCTTCTTTGCGAACCATGCACGCGTAGGCTTCGAAGGACTGTGGAGTACCGGTGATGACCCAGTCATCCGGCTTCTTGGCCTTGGCTTCTTCACCGGCCAGCAGGGCGTCGTCCATCATGAAGGCTACGGCACGGCCGCTTTCCAGCATCTGGAAGGACTCGCCATGGTCTTTGGCGGAGATGACGTTCATGCCCATCTGCTTGTCAGCGTTCATCGCCTTGATGATGCGCTCGGACGTGGTGCCGGCGGTGGTCACGACGTTCTTGCCTTTCAGGTCGGCGAAGTCGGCGTAGCTAGGCTTGCCTTCCTTGTCTTTCTTGACCAGCAGGCGAGTGCCGATTTCGAAGATGTTGGTGGTGAAGGCGACTTGCTGGGCGCGTTCGGCGTTGTTGGTGGTGGAACCGCACTCGATGTCGACGGTGCCGTTCTGAACCAGCGGAATACGGGTCTGCGAGGTGACCAGGTTGTACTTGGCCTGCAGATCGGGTTTGTTCAGGTCTTTTTTCAGGGCTTCGACGATGGCCAGCTGAATGTCGTGGGAGTAGCCCACAGGTTTGCCCGAACCATCCGCAATGTAGGAAAACGGAATGGAACTGTCGCGGTGCCCGAGGGTGATGGTGCCGGAGTCGTTGATTTTCTTCAGTGTGCCGGTGAGTTCGGCGGCAAAGACTGGAGTGCTGATCAGAGCAGCAGCGATAGCTGCGCCCAGGATATGGGGAACGATGCGCATCAATACTTCCTCGACATTTGTTTTTTTTATGAAGCCGGCTAGACGGCTCTCTTGTACAGCGAATGCCCGTGACGGCTCCTGAAGCGTCCCAGGCAATCGTCTGGGAGTGTAGAGCATGAGTCGTGCCAGACCGAAAATAAAAGCTTAACAAGTTGATTTATATGATGATTAATTTTGTATGACGACAAATATGTAACCGTTTGATCCGGTAAACCGAATAGGCTTGCCTGTGGCGTTCGGAAAACCGAATGCCAGGCGGTATAAAAAAGCCCCTGGGCCTTACGGCGCAGGGGCTTTTGTGCGATGGGCCTGTCAGGCCGCTTCGATCTTGCTGCGGGTCTGCTCAACCTTGGACAGGTAGCGTTGCACGTTATCCTGTTCCTGTGGGGTGGTGAACAGGCCGAGTTTGGTCCGGCGCCATAGCACGTCCTGGGGCTGGGTTACCCATTCCTCGGCACACAGGTAATCGACCTCGCGGGTGTAGAGGCCGCCGCCCAAATGTTCACCCAGGTCAGCCAGCGACTGCACGCCTTCGAGCAGGCGCCAGGTGCGGCTGCCATAGGTGGTGGACCAGCGGCGCGCGATCTCGCTCGGCAACCAGTCGAACTTGCTGCCAATGGCCTCGGCCAGGGCTTCTGGGGTGGTCATGTCCTCGCCGCCGGGCAGGCTGGCGGTGGCGGTCCAGCTGGGACGCATCTGCGTGAAGTACGGGGCCAGTTGCGCCATCGCCGATTCGGCGAGCTTGCGGTAGGTGGTCAGCTTGCCGCCGAACACCGACAGGATCGGCGCCTCGCCCGTACCACCGGACAGCGACAGGGTGTAGTCACGGGTGATGGCCGACGGGTTGTCCGACTCGTCGTTGCACAGTGGGCGCACACCCGAGTAGGTGTGGACGATGTCGTCGCGGCTCAGCTGTTTCTTGAAGTGCGCGTTGACCACCTTGAGCATGTAGTCGGTTTCACCTTCGGTGATCGCCACTTTCGCCGGGTCGCCGGTGTATTCGCGGTCGGTGGTGCCGATGATGGTCAGGTGGTTCAGGTACGGAATGGTGAAGACGATGCGCTGGTCTTCGTTCTGCAGGATGTGCGCGTGGGCGCCTTCATACAGCTTCGGCACGATCAGGTGGCTGCCCTGGATCAGGCGGATACCGTAGGGCGAGTCCAGCTTCAGGTCGTCCTTGATGAACTTGGCGACCCACGGGCCGGCGGCGTTCACCAGGGCGCGGGCACGGATCGAGAACAGGCTGCCATCGGCGCGTTCCATGTTCATGTCCCACATGCCATTGCTGCGATGGGCACTGATGCAGCGGGTCTGGGTATGGATGTGCGCACCCTTTTCACGGGCCGCCATGGCGTTGAGGACGACCAGGCGGGCGTCGTCGACCCAGCAGTCGGAGTATTCGAAGCCTTTGGTGATTTCGCTTTTCAGCGGGCTGTCAGGGCCGAACTTGAGGCTCTTGGAGCCGGCGAGTTTCTCGCGCTTGCCCAGGTGGTCATAGAGGAACAGGCCGGCACGGATCATCCACGCCGGGCGCAGGTGGGGGCGGTGTGGCAGGACGAAGCGCATCTGTTTGACGATGTGCGGGGCCTTGGCCAGCAGCACTTCACGTTCAGCCAGGGCTTCGCGTACCAGGCGGAATTCGTAATGTTCGAGGTAGCGCAGGCCGCCGTGGATCAGTTTGCTGCTGGCGGAGGAGGTGTGGCTGGCCAGGTCGTCCTTTTCGCAAAGGAATACCGACAAACCGCGACCGGCTGCGTCTGCTGCAATGCCGACGCCGTTGATCCCGCCACCGATTACGGCAACGTCATAGACTTCGGCAAGCGGTGGAGCAGGCAAGGTAGAAGGGTTCATCGACTGGCCTCGGGAGCTTTTTCGTATTGGAATTCGAACATTAATGTTCATTTGCGAAAATGGTAGCTGATAAACGTGGGCACAGCCAGCCGACTTCGATTGAAAAAACTCATCGAAGGGCGGGAAAAGGAAAATTTGTGAACATAAGCCTGGGCAAGGCTCGAGAAAAAGGCGCTGGATAAATCGCCATCGGGGGCTTGCCCCCGATGGCTTCAATGCAGACGCTATACGACTTCCAGGCGAACCTTGTGCTGGTTCAGCAACTGCACCAGCGCCGGCACCGGCTCCTGATCCGTCACCAGGCAGTCCACCAGGCTGATCGGCCCCAGTCGAATCATGGCATTGCGCCCGAATTTGCTGGAGTCCGCCGCCAGGATCACCTGGCGTGCATTGGCGATGATCGCCTGGGAAACCCGGACTTCCTGGTAGTCGAAGTCCAGCAGGCTGCCGTCCTCGTCGATGCCACTGATACCCACCAATGCGAAGTCGACCTTGAACTGGTTGATAAAGTCGACACTGGCCTGGCCCACCACGCCGCCGTCACGACGCACATTGCCGCCGGTCAGCAACACGTCGAAGTCGTCCTTGGCGCTGAGCATGGTGGCGACGTTGAGATTGTTGGTGATGATTTTCAGGTGGTTGTGGTTGAGCAGCGCACGGGCAATGGATTCCGTGGTGGTGCCGATATTGATGAACAACGAGGCGTGATCGGGGATTTGTGCCGCGATGGCTTCGCCGATGCGTTGTTTCTCATCGCGCATCTGGTCGGCCCGCATGGCGTACGCGGTGTTCTCGACACTGGAGTCATAGGCCGCGCCGCCGTGGTAGCGGCGCAGCAGATTGGCGTCCGCCAGTTGGTTGATATCGCGGCGGATGGTTTGCGGGGTGACAACGAATAGCTGCGCCATTTCCTCGATACTGACGTAGCCGCGTTCGCGGACCAGTTCGAGGATTTGCTGCTGGCGGGGAGGCAGATTCATGGGGCGTCCTTTGGGCTGCCATACAAAAGTGGCCCATGATGACGCAGGAATCTGCTCCCTGCCAGTTACAACCCGATATGGGGCCCGCGCATGGCTTATTCGGCGCCTTCGTGGGGTTCCCAGTCGCGGGTGCGGCTCACCGCTTTTTGCCAGCCGGCGTAGAGTTTTTCCTTGGCGGCTTCTTCCAGCTGCGGTTCGAATTCGCGCTCGATCACGGCCTTGCCGCGCAGCTCGTCGAGGCTGCCCCAGAAGCCGCAGGCCAGACCGGCCAGGTAGGCGGCGCCGAGTGCGGTGGTTTCGCGCATTTGCGGGCGCTCGACCTGGGTGCCGAGGATGTCGGCCTGGAATTGCATCAGGAAGTTGTTGGCCACCGCACCGCCGTCCACACGCAGGGCCTTGAGGCGTTCGCCCGAGTCCTGTTGCATGGCGTCGAGCACGTCGCGGGTCTGGTAGGCAATCGACTCCAGGGCGGCACGAATAATGTGATCCACGCGTACGCCGCGGGTCAGGCCAAACAGTGCGCCACGGGCATACGGGTCCCAGTAGGGGGCGCCCAGGCCGGTGAAGGCCGGGACCAGGTACACGCCATTGCTGTCCTTGACCTTGCCGGCGAAGTATTCGGTGTCGGTGGCATCGGCGATGATTTTCAGCTCGTCACGCAGCCATTGCACGGTGGAGCCACCGTTGAACACCGCGCCTTCCAGCGCATAGGCCACTTCGCCACGGGGGCCGCAGGCGATGGTGGTGAGCATGCCGTGCTTGGACTTGACCGCTTTGTCGCCGGTATTCATCAGCAGGAAGCAGCCGGTGCCGTAGGTGTTCTTGGCCTGGCCGGCCTCAACGCACATCTGGCCGAACAGTGCCGCTTGCTGGTCACCGGCGATACCGCCGATGGCGATGCCGCTTTTGGTGCGGCCGTAGATCTCGGAGGAAGACTTCACTTCCGGCAGCATTTCCCGTGGAACGTCGAGGATCTCCAGCATCTTCGCATCCCACTCCAGGGTGTGGATGTTGAAGAGCATGGTGCGCGAGGCGTTGGTGTAGTCGGTGACGTGGGTTTTGCCGCCGGTAAATTTCCAGATCAGCCAGCTGTCGACAGTGCCGAACAGCAACTCGCCGTTGCGCGCACGCTCGCGGCTGCCTTCGACGTTATCGAGGATCCACTTGAGCTTGGTGCCGGAGAAGTACGGGTCGGTGACCAGGCCGGTGGTGTCGTTAATGTATTGCTCGTGGCCGTCGCGCTTGAGCTGCTGGCAGATTTCGGTGCTGCGGCGGCACTGCCAGACGATGGCGTTGTAGATCGGGCGGCCGGTGACCTTATCCCAGACCACGGTGGTTTCACGCTGGTTGGTGATGCCGATGGCGGCGACCTGGTCATGGTGCAGGCCGGCCTGTGCCAGGGCCTCGACCATCACCGCGCTCTGGGTGGCGAAGATTTCCATCGGGTCATGTTCGACCCAGCCGGCTTGCGGGTAGTGCTGGGTGAATTCACGTTGGGCGGTGCAGACCACGTTGGCGTCGCGATCGAAGATGATTGCCCGGGAACTGGTGGTGCCCTGATCAAGGGCAATGATGTAGTTCTTATTCTCGATGTCGGTCATGTCAATTGCCTTGGACGAAATAAGGAAGTCAGAAATCAGCCGGGGCCGCATAGGGCAGGGGACCAGGCTGGCGCTTTCAGGAAATACGAGTCTTGCCGTTGACAGCCGTGTCAGTTGTTTCCGCTATAGCAGGTGCGGCGCTCGGCAAGTGGCGGGCAATCAGCCCGCGATAGGCCGCAGCACCGAGGCATGCGCCGACAATCGGCGCGAAAATCGGAACCAGGAAGTAAGGAATATCGCGGCCGCCAGTAAAGGCCATTTCACCCCAGCCAGCGAAAAAGGTCATCAGCTTGGGCCCGAAATCCCGCGCCGGGTTCATCGCAAAGCCGGTCAGCGGGCCCATGGCACTGCCGATGACCGCAATCAGCAGGCCGATCAACAGTGGCGCCAGCGGGCCGCGCGGCAGGCCGTTGTTGTCATCGGTGAGGGCCATGATCACGCCCATCAGGATTGCGGTAATGATCATTTCCACCAGGAAGGCCTGCGCCGTGCTCAGCAGTGCATGGGGGTAGGTGGAGAACACCGAGGCCAATTCCAGGCTGGCCTGGGTGCCGCGTACCAGATGGTGGGTTTGTTCGTAATCGAAAAAGAGATTGCTATAGAGCATGTACACCAGCGCCGCCGAGCAGAAGGCACCGGCGATTTGGGCCAGGATGTAGAACGGCAGTTTGCGCTTGTCGAAGTCGGCAAAAATACACAGGGCGATACTGACCGCCGGGTTGAGGTGGGCCCCGGAAATACCGGCGCTCAGGTAGATCGCCATGCTGACGCCGATCCCCCAGATGATGCTGATTTCCCACAACCCGAAGCTGGCACCCGCGACCTTGAGCGCAGCAACGCAGCCTGTACCGAAGAAGATCAGCAGCGCAGTCCCCAGGAACTCGGCCATGCATTGGCTTGAAAGTGAAGGCTGTTGAAGAGCAGTTGTCATGGAAAACCTCGATTGTTGTTCTTGTCTGGCGCACTGCCTCAACGGACGGTTGCGCGATTTTCACCGTGACAGGATCCCCATCCAAGACACGGCTTACTGCTGGAACGCTGCAGGTGTATTCCTACAGTATTCGGAAACGAAAAAATATAGACAAGAATGACGGCTGTCAAAGGTCGAAAGTGAACTGTCAGTCACTTTCCAACTATTGGTTTGATGAATGATCACGCTCGCCACGTTAAGTATTGTGGACGGGGAGGGCGGACTAGAGCGTTTTATGCGGGCTTGGCCTAGAATTGGCCGTCTGTTTGCCACGCTCGGAGAGGTCATGACCCCCGCATTGGATTTGTTGAAAAAAGTTCGCGCCGAACATCGCGTCCACAGTTATGAACACGACCCCAAGGCGGCCTCCTATGGCCTGGAGGCCGCAGAGAAATTGGGCCTCGACCCGGCGCAGGTGTTCAAGACCTTGTTGGCCAGCAGTGAAAAAGGCGAATTATTGGTGGCTGTGGTGCCGGTCGTCGGAAGTCTGGACCTCAAGGCCCTGGCTCATGCGGCGGGTGTGAAAAAAGTCGAAATGGCTGATCCGGCAGCGGCGCAGCGTTCCACCGGTTACCTGCTGGGAGGCATCAGCCCACTGGGGCAGAAGAAGCGGCTGCGCACATTTATCGATGTAACGGCGCAGCCGTTCGCGACAATTTTTGTGAGTGCGGGGAGGCGCGGGCTGGAAGTGGAGTTGTCCGCCGCGGTGCTGGCGGAACATACCCAGGCCAAATTCGCAGAAATTGGCCGGGTGTAATCCCGATATGCTGGAGAATCAATGTGGGAGGGGGCTTGCCTCTCCCACACGTTGATCATTGACTCAGCCAGCCGGGCTGTAGCGCCGTACGCCGGATTCGGCGTGAGGAACCTGCGCCGCGACGCTGCCTGAGGCCTGGAACAGCACCAGATGCTCCGCGGCCACGCGAATGCCCACTTGTGCGCCCACCTGATGGTCGGCATGGCTGGGGAAAATCGACTCCAACTGCGCACCCGTCGGCAGTTGTAGGCGGTACAGGGTTGATGCGCCGAGGAAGGTCTTGCCGACGATCCGCGCTTTCAAGGCACTGTCCGGCGCGTAGACGATGTCGTCCGGGCGCAGCAAGACGTCCACGGCACCCCCCGTAGGCCAGGTGTAGGCGCGGTTTCCGCGCAGGTCGCCCAGTTCGGTGTGGACGGACTCGGGCGAACTCAACTGGCCACGAATGAAATAACCCTGGCCGATAAAGCTGGCGACATACGGCGTCAGGGGTTCGTGATAGAGGTTGTAGGGGGTATCCCACTGCTCCAGGCGCCCTTCCTTGAACACTCCGACGTGATCACTCACAGCGAACGCCTCTTCCTGGTCATGGGTGACCAGGATCGCACTGGTGCCCCGTGCCTTGAGGATGTCGCGTACCTCGTGGCTGAGCTTGCGCCGCAGTTCGCCGTCGAGGTTGGAGAACGGTTCGTCCAGCAGCAACAGTTGTGGCTCCGGCGCCAGGGCGCGGGCGAGGGCGACGCGTTGTTGCTGGCCACCCGACAGTTCGTGGGGGAAACGCTTGCCCAGGTTCTTGAGGTTGACCAGCTCCAGCAGTTCGGCGACCACACGGTCTTTTTGCGGGTGTTTGCGAATGCCGAAGGCGATGTTGTCGGCCACGCTGAGGTGGGGAAACAGTGCGTAGTCCTGGAACACCATGCCGATACGACGTTTCTCCGGCGCCAGGGTAAAACCGGCGCTGGAGATCACTTCGCCCGCGAGGCTGATTTCGCCTTCGTGCACCGGCTCAAAACCGGCAATCGCGCGCAAGGTCGTGGTTTTGCCACAGCCCGAAGAACCCAGCAGGCAACCGATATCGCCCGCGTTGAGGTGCAGATTGAGGTTCTGCACCACCCGTTGATCCTGGTAGCCGCATGCCAGATTGCGCAAGTTCAGCAGTAATGGCTGGCTCATGCGTGGTGGTACGCCGGTTCGACGAGGAATTCGAGCAGGGCTTTTTGCGCGTGCAGGCGGTTCTCTGCCTGGTCCCAGGCCACGGAGCGTGGGTCATCGAGCAGGTCGAGGCTGATTTCTTCACCCCGGTGGGCGGGCAGGCAGTGCATGAACAGCACGTCCGGCGCGGCCATGTCGAGCAGGGCGCGGGTCACCTGGAAGGGCGCGAACAGGGCCAGGCGCTTGGCGGTTTCGTCTTCCTGGCCCATGGAGGTCCAGACGTCGGTGCTGACCAGGTGGGCGCCGATCGCTGCATCCTTTGGATCGCGCAGGATCTGCACACGGCCATCGGCCTTGGCCAGGAACTCGGCGGCCGGTTCGAAGCCTTCCGGGCAGGCGATGCGCAGGTGGAAGTCGAACTGAATCGCCGCTTCTATATAGCTGTTGCACATGTTGTTGCCGTCACCGATCCAGGCCACGGTCTTGCCCTGGATCGAGCCACGGTGCTCAAGGAAGGTCTGCATGTCGGCCAGCAACTGGCATGGGTGCAGGTCATCGGACAGGCCGTTGATTACCGGCACGCGCGAGTTGGCGGCGAATTCGGTCAGGGTGCTGTGGGCGAAGGTACGGATCATCACCGCATCGAGCATGCGCGACATGACGATCGCGCAGTCGCTGATCGGCTCGCCACGGCCCAGTTGGGTGTCACGCGGCGACAGGAAGATGGCCTGGCCACCCAGCTGGATCATGCCCGCTTCGAACGACAGGCGAGTGCGGGTCGACGACTTCTCGAAAATCATCCCGAGCACGCGGTTTTTCAAAGGCTCGAACAGTACGCCGCGGTTACGCAGGTCTTTAAGCTCAATGCCTCGACGGATCACGCTGACCAGCTCTTCGGGCGTGCAATCCATCAGGGAGAGAAAGTGCCTTGCGCTCATCATTAACTACCTTTTTGCAACAGACCGCAGATACTCAAAGCCTTGTTTATTGTGACAACGGGCGAGACCTGCGGCGAAAGCCGCACGGGGCGACGAAATAGGGGAAGGCGCGATCTTATAATTAAATGTCGCGTCTTACCAATAGGGCTACGGTTTTATGGGTGTTCAAGAAGGGCGCAAGAGCGCATTCGAAGACGGTTTCCAGACAGCAGCAGGTCATTTGTACACTGGCCTCGCAACCATTTGCAATGTGCAGGGGCGGGCCCAGGCCGGGCTGTGTCGGTTTTAGACGTGGGTTACAGGCTCTGTAACATTTGCTCATGTTTGCTCATGGCCTGGCCTGATGGCTATCGATTCACAGGGCGAACGATGCTGGTGCCTGTCATGGTCACGGCCCATAGTCAGGCCAAAGCCCAATAAAGAGACTGGCCATGACCAAGACTCTCCACCACCGTGCCTGCCACCTGTGCGAAGCCATTTGTGGCCTGACCCTGGAAACCACCCAAGCCGAAGACGGCAGCCTGGCGATCACCTCGATCAAGGGCGACACGCTGGACAGCTTCAGTCGCGGCCATATCTGCCCCAAGGCCGTGGCGTTGCAGGACATACAGAATGATCCTGACCGCCTGCACCAGCCCATGTTGCGGGTGGGCAGCGAATGGCAGCCAATCCCGTGGGATGAGGCGTTTGCCCTGGTCGCCGAGCGGCTGGCGGGCATCCAGGCGCGGCATGGACAGAATGCAGTGGCGGTGTATCAGGGCAACCCCAGCGTGCACAACTATGGGCTGATGACCCACAGCAACTACTTCCTCGGCCAGCTCAAGACGCGCAACCGATTTTCTGCCACCTCCGTAGACCAGTTGCCCCATCACCTCACCAGCCACCTCATGTACGGCCACGGCCTGTTGCTGCCGATTCCGGACATCGACCACACCGACTTCATGCTGATCCTGGGCGGCAACCCGCTGGCCTCCAACGGCAGCATCATGACCGTGCCCGATGTGGAGAAGCGTCTCAAGGCTATCCAGGCCCGGGGTGGCAAGGTGGTGGTGGTCGATCCTCGGCGCAGTGAGACGGCGGCGATCGCTGATCAGCATCTGTTCGTGCGGCCTGGCGGGGATGCGGCGTTGCTGTTCGGGGTACTCAACACACTGTTCACCGAGAACCTGACGCGTGACAGTCATTTGCCGGTAGAGGGCCTTGAGGATGTGCGCCGTGCGATCCTCGGCTTTACCGCCGAAGCCATGAGCCGCCAGTGTGCCGTACCCGCCGGGCAGATTCGCCAGTTGGCACGGGATTTCGCTGCTGCGGATAAAGCGGTGTGCTACGGGCGCATGGGGGTGTCGACCCAGGCGTTCGGTACGCTGTGTCATTGGCTGGTGCAGTTGATCAACCTGGTCACTGGCAACCTCGACCGCGAAGGCGGTGCGTTATGCACCAGTCCGGCAGTGGACTTGGTCGCGTCCACCGGTGGCGGGCATTTCAATCGCTGGCAGAGTCGCGTGTCCGGGCGCCCGGAGTACGGCGGCGAGTTGCCAGTGTCTGTATTGGCCGAAGAAATGCTCACCGGCGGCGAAGGACAGGTCCGCGCGCTGGTGACGGTGGCGGGCAACCCGGTGTTGTCGACCCCCAATGGCCGCCAGTTGGAGCAGGCCCTGGACGGCTTGGAGTTCATGGTCAGCATCGACCTCTATATCAACGAGACCACGCGTTATGCCGATCTGATCCTGCCGTCCACTTCGGCGCTGGAAAACGACCACTACGACACCACGTTCAACATGTTCGCCGTGCGCAATGTCACCCGTTTCAATCGCGCGATCCTGCCCAAGCCTGAGGGTGCGTTGCATGACTGGGAGATCTTCGTCGGCTTGGCCACGGCATTCGCTGCGCACACCGGTATGGCGCTCAAGCCCACCATGCCGCCTGCGCAAATGATCGACTTCGGCCTGCGCGCCGGCGCTTATGGTGATGCGTCGAGCCATCAGTTGTCGGTGGCGAAGCTGGCGGACCATCCCCATGGCATGGACCTGGGGCCGCTCAAGCCAAATCTCGCCGCGCGGTTGAAAACCGTGGATGGCAAGGTGCAGGCGGCACCGGCAGTGATTCTGGCGGATCTGGCGCGCTTTGCGGCGCAGCCGATGCCTGTGGCTGACGAGTTGCTGCTGATCGGCCGTCGCCATGTGCGCAGTAATAATTCCTGGATGCATAACTATCACCGGCTGGTGAAGGGCAAGCCTCGGCACCAGTTGCATATGCATCCCGATGACCTGGCCAGTCGCCAGTTGGCAGATGGGCAGTGGGTGCGCGTCAGTTCACGTATCGGCATGATCGAGGTGGAGGTGGTCGCCAGCCTGGACATGATGCCCGGCGTGGTCAGCCTGCCCCATGGTTGGGGTCACGGCCGTCCTGGCGTCCAGATGACCATCGCCAGCGAGCAACCCGGGGCGAGCGCGAATGACTTGACCGACGAGCGGCAATTGGATGAGTTGTCGGGCAATGCGGCCTTGAATGGCGTACCTGTCCAAGTCGCTGCCGCATAAGGAGCCCGAGCACCGCGTTGGAATTTTGCGTTACAATGCGCCACCGTGCCGACCTGTGAGTCGCAAAGTTCCAGCCGAGGTGTTCCATGGATATCATCGAAACGATCAAAGAGCAGATTGCCAACAACACCATTCTGCTTTACATGAAGGGCGCACCTAACGCTCCTCAGTGCGGTTTCTCCGCGAAGGCTTCCCAGGCTGTTATGCAGTGTGGCGAGAAGTTCGCTTACGTGGATATCCTGCAAAACCCGGAAATCCGCGCCAACCTGCCGAAGTACGCCAACTGGCCTACCTTCCCGCAACTGTGGGTAGCCGGCGAGCTGGTCGGCGGTAGCGATATCATCACCGAAATGGCAGCTGATGGTTCGTTGCAGGCGTTGATCAAAGATGCAGCAGCAAACGCGGCGGCCAAGACCGACGCTTGATTCGCCTGCGATAAAAAGCCCCGCTTCTCGTGAGAGAGCGGGGCTTTTTTGTACCTGAGAGAGCGACGGGATTATTCGCCCATCTGCGATTGCAGGTAGTTTTCCAGGCTGACTTTATCGATCAGGCCCAGTTGGGTTTCCAGCCAGTCGATATGTTCTTCCTGGTCTTCCAGGATGTCTTCCAGCAGTTCGCGGCTGCCGAAGTCGCCCTTGGTCTCGCAATGTGCAATGGCGGCCTTGAGGTCGCTGTGGCTCTTGCGTTCAAAGCCCAGGTCGCTGCTGATCATTTCCTGGGTGTGCTCGCCGATGTTCAGCTTGCCCAGGTCCTGTACGTTCGGCAGGCCTTCGAGGAACAGGATGCGCTTGATCAGCGCGTCGGCGTCCTTCATGGCCTTGATGGATTCTTTGTATTCACGCTTGCCAAGCTTTTCCAGGCCCCAATCGTCGTACATGCGCGCATGCAGGAAGTACTGATTGATCGCGACCAGTTCATTGGCAAGGATTTTGTTGAGTTGCTGGATGACTGAGATGTCGCCTTTCATGACTGGGGTCCTGCCCTGTAGTAGCTGTGTATAAGGCGGAGTTTGAGCGGCGAAAACCCTAGTGTCAAACCTAAGTTATTGAATAATAAATGAAAATTAATCGGAATAAGAATGTTTGTGTTCCGCGTCTTAGCGCTAACTAGTTGAATTACAGGCATAAAAAAACCGGACACTCGGTCCGGTTCTTCAAAACACGCCTATTTAGGCGTGTGTAAATTCTGCTGAGTAGGGAACAGCGGCCTGTGCTGTTTGCAGCTGCGTCAGGGTTTCCCGTACCACTTGCTTGGCGAGGCAAGCACATTTACCACATTGACTGGCAACGCCGGTGGTTTCACGCACTTCCTTGTAGCTGCAGCAACCTTCATAGATTGCTTCGCGGATTTGTCCGTCGGTGACGCCGGTACACAGGCACACATACATAAGGGAGAACCGTCGCGGGTTTAAGGCTTAAGTGCGATGGATCTTAATGTTAACGAGAATGATTGTCAAAGTAGATTCGTAGGGTATTGGCCTGCACCGCCCTCACGCTGACGAACGGTTTTTTCAGTGTATGATGGTCGGTCTTCACGAAGCGTGACTGCGTCACAGGGCTGTCGCTTGAATGCGGCAGACTCAAGGCCGGTCCTTTTACTTCAATCGTCACCCTTACATCAGGAGATACCCAATGAGCGTACTCGTCGGCAAACAAGCCCCGGATTTCGACGTACCTGCCGTGCTCGGCAATGGCGAAATCGTAGACAGCTTCAAACTGTCTGAAGCCATCAAAGGCAAATACGGCCTGGTGTTCTTCTACCCGCTGGACTTCACCTTCGTCTGCCCTTCGGAGCTGATCGCTCTGGACCACCGCATGGACGATTTCAAGGCGCGTAACGTTGAAGTGGTTGCCGTTTCCATCGACTCCCATTTCACCCACAACGCCTGGCGCAACACGGCCATCAACGATGGCGGCATCGGCAAAGTCAAATACACCATGGCTGCCGACATGAAGCACGACATCGCCAAGGCCTACGACGTTGAGTCCGAAGGTGGCGTGGCGTTCCGTGGCGCGTTCCTGATCGACGACAAGGGCGTTGTGCGCTCCCAGATCATCAACGACCTGCCGCTGGGCCGTAACATGGAAGAGCTGATCCGTCTGGTCGACGCCCTGCAATTCCACGAAGAGCACGGCGAAGTCTGCCCTGCCAACTGGAAAAAAGGCGACAAAGGCATGAACGCTTCGCCTGAAGGCGTTGCGGCTTACCTGACCGAGAACGCTGGCAAGCTGTAAGCCGGATTCGCGGGACAAAAAAACCGGCCTGAGAAGGCCGGTTTTTGCATGCGCGGGATTTGACCTCAGTCGCCGAAGTCTTCCCAGCCGCCCATCTGCTTCCAGCGGTTGACGATGCCGCAGAACAGCTCGGCGGTCTTCTCGGTGTCGTAGCGGGCCGAGTGGGCTTCGCGACCGTCGAAGTCGATGCCGGCCGCCTGGCAGGCCTTGGCCAAGACGGTCTGGCCATAGGCCAGGCCAGCAAGGGTGGCGGTGTCGAAACTGGAGAACGGGTGGAACGGATTGCGCTTCATGTCCAGCCGCGTCACGGCGGCGTTGAGGAAGCCCAGGTCGAAGCTGCTGTTATGCCCGACCAGGATCGCGCGCTTGCAGCCGTTGGCCTTCAAGGCCTTGCGTACGCCACGGAAGATATCGGTGAGTGCCGCCTCTTCGCTGACGGCCATGCGCAGGGGGTGATCCAGCTTGATCCCGGTGAACTCCAGGGCTGCCGCTTCGATATTGGCACCTTCAAACGGCTCGACGCGGAAGAAGTGGGTGTGCTCCGGATACACAAAGCCCTGTTCGTCCATGCCGATAGTCGTTGCGGCGATTTCCAGCAGTGCATCGGTGGCGCAATTGAAGCCGCCGGTTTCTACGTCGACAACGACAGGCAGGTAGCCGCGGAAACGTTCGGCCATCGGGTGGCGCGAACCACCACCGCCACCGTGTTCCTGGTCGTCATCGTAATGGTCTTCACTCACTTGCTTTCCTCCAGCAGGCGCCAGCGCAGTGTTTCACCGGCGCGCAGCGGGATAACGGTCAGCTCGCCAAATGGCAGGCTGGCGGGGGCGGTCCAGTCTTCACGGACCAGGGTGATACGGTCGGTATTCGCCGGCAGGCCATAGAATCGCGGGCCATTGAGGCTGGCGAAACCTTCGAGTTTATCCAGGGCGTTGCGCTGTTCGAACGCTTCGGCATACAGCTCGATGGCGGCAAACGCGGTGTAGCAACCGGCACAACCGCACGCGGCTTCCTTGGCGTGCTGGGCGTGGGGCGCAGAGTCGGTGCCGAGGAAGAACTTCGGATTACCGCTGGTCGCGGCATCCAGCAAGGCCACCTGGTGGGTGTTGCGCTTGAGGATCGGCAGGCAATAGAAGTGCGGCCGAATCCCGCCCACCAGCATGTGGTTGCGGTTGTACAGCAGGTGATGGGCGGTGATGGTTGCGCCGACGTTGGCCGAGGCCTCGGTGACGAACTGCACGGCATCGGCCGTGGTGATGTGCTCGAACACCACCTTGAGGGTCGGGAACAGCTCGACCACGCGGCGCATGTGCTCGTCGATGAAGATTTTCTCGCGATCGAACACGTCCACGTCGCCACGGGTGACTTCACCGTGGATCAGCAGCGGCATGCCGACTTCGGCCATGGCTTCGATGGCCGGCAGGATCTTGTCGATGCTGGTCACGCCGGAATCGGAGTTGGTGGTCGCACCGGCCGGGTACAGCTTGGCGGCGTGCACGAAACCGCTGGCCTTGGCCTGGCGAATTTCTTCGGGCTGGGTACGGTCGGTGAGGTAGAGCACCATCAACGGTTCGAAGCGGCTGCCGGCCGGCCGTGCAGCGAGGATGCGCTGGCGATAGGCGTCGGCTTCGGCGGCATTACGCACCGGTGGTACCAGGTTAGGCATGATGATGGCGCGGCCAAACGTACGCGCTACATCGGCCACGGTTTGGGGCAACGCAGCACCATCGCGAAGATGAATATGCCAGTCGTCGGGACGCAGCAGGGTCAGGCGGTCGGACATTGGGGATTCCAGGCGGGTCAATCTGGTGGGAATGCTACCGGAAAAGACTCTTGCAGGCACTCGCTATCAAGTTTTGCAGGATGCATCCGATAGCCTTTCGTATGCCTTATCGATGTATGACGCTTTGAAGTGTTGTAGAAACCAGTGGAGCCTCCCGTGCGCCAGCATTATCTAGCCCTGCTCAGTGTGTTCGCCAGCCTGCCTGCTATGGCCCTCACGTTCCAGACACGTCTGGAGAACATTGAGTGGAAGGTAGAGGGGGACAAGTTCGAGTGCCGCCTGAGCCAACCGATCACCGACTTCGGTTCGGGTGAGTTCGTGCGCCGGGCCGGCGAGCAGGCGACGTTTCGTCTGAAAGCCTATAACGGGTCGTTGGGCGCAGGGTCGGCCACCTTGTTGGCCGCCGCAGCCCCCTGGCAGCCCGGTCGGGGTGACATCAATCTCGGCGCCGTACGTGCCGGCAGCGGTGATGTGCTGTTCAACAGCTCTCAGGCCCAGGCCGGGCGTCTCTTCAACGGTTTGCTCGATGGACGCTCGCCCACTGTGCGGCACTATGGACGCGAGGGTGGCTATTCGGAGATTCGCCTGCTGCCGGTGAAATTCAACAAGGCCTACAGCGACTATCAACTGTGCACCGCCAAGTTGCTGCCGATGAATTACGATCAGGTCAAGCAGACCGAAGTGGGCTTCCCCGGTGGCGGCATCGAGCTGGACACTGCGGCAAAGCAGAAGCTGGCGGTGATTCTCGAATTCATGAAGGCGGACCCTACCGTCAACCATATCGAATTGAACGGCCACTCGGACAACAGCGGCAATCGCCTGAGCAACCGTGATGTTTCACGCCGTCGTGCGCTGGCGGTGATGGACTACTTCAAGGCCAACGGTATTCCTGAGTCTCAGATCACCCTGCGGTTCCATGGTGAAAGCTACCCCTTGGCGCCCAACACCACTGCCGCCAACCGGGCCCGTAACCGCCGTGTGAATATTCAGCTCGAACGCGTGGCTGCCCCTGAGAAACCGGCCCCCCAGGCCACGGGGCCGAGCAACCCGGCACACACCTCCTGAGGTGCGACCATCGGTCGCTCGCTCGACATAATCTGTCGCTTTATCTTCATTTGCTGTCGCGCCCCTGTAAATCCACGGTTTTGATCGGTAGAATCGACGCCTTTCCGTACAACCCCGTGGAGTGATGGCATGGCCGACGTAAACAAGGTCGTTCTCGCGTATTCCGGCGGCCTGGACACTTCGGTGATCCTCAAGTGGCTGCAGGATACTTATAACTGTGAAGTGGTGACCTTCACCGCTGACCTGGGTCAGGGCGAAGAGGTCGAACCTGCACGTGCCAAGGCGCAAGCCATGGGCGTGAAAGAGATCTACATTGACGACCTGCGCGAAGAATTCGTCCGCGATTTCGTCTTCCCGATGTTTCGCGCCAACACTGTCTACGAAGGCGAGTACCTGCTGGGTACTTCCATCGCACGTCCGCTGATCGCCAAGCGCCTGATCGAAATCGCCAACGAAACCGGCGCTGATGCCATTTCCCATGGCGCCACCGGCAAGGGCAACGACCAGGTGCGTTTCGAACTGGGTGCCTACGCGCTCAAGCCCGGCGTGAAAGTGATTGCCCCCTGGCGTGAATGGGACCTGCTGTCCCGTGAAAAGCTGATGGATTACGCTGAAAAGCACGCGATCCCGATCGAGCGTCATGGCAAGAAAAAGTCCCCGTACTCGATGGACGCCAACCTGCTGCACATCTCCTATGAAGGCGGCGTGCTGGAAGACACCTGGACCGAGCACGAAGAAGACATGTGGAAATGGACCGTCTCCCCGGAGAACGCTCCAGACAAGCCGCAATACCTGGAACTGACCTACCGTAATGGCGACATCGTCGCGCTGGACGGCGTCGAAATGACCCCGGCCACCGTATTGGCGACGCTGAACCGTATCGGTGGCGAACACGGCATCGGTCGCCTCGACATCGTCGAGAACCGCTATGTGGGCATGAAGTCCCGTGGCTGCTACGAAACCCCGGGCGGCACCATCATGCTGCGTGCCCACCGCGCCATCGAGTCCATCACCCTGGACCGTGAAGTGGCTCACCTCAAAGACGAGCTGATGCCCAAGTACGCCAGCCTGATCTATACCGGCTACTGGTGGAGCCCTGAGCGTCTGATGCTGCAACAGATGATCGATGCTTCCCAGGCCCACGTGAATGGCGTTGTGCGTCTGAAGTTGTACAAGGGCAATGTGATCGTTACCGGCCGTAAGTCGGATGACTCGCTGTTCGACGCCAACATCGCCACTTTCGAAGAAGATGGCGGCGCCTACAACCAGGCTGACGCAGCGGGCTTTATCAAGTTGAATGCATTGCGCATGCGCATTGCTGCCAACAAAGGTCGTTCGTTGTTCTGAGTGTCAAGCCGGTTGTAAAAATGGCCCCTTGTTCAAGGGGCCATTTTTTTGTCTTGAATTCTTGATTAAGTCCACTTTCTTTAAACTTGTTTAATCAGTGTTTTTGATGATGGGGACGCTGGTTTTTTGTCGGGGGAATGTTTTTTATCATTTGTGTAGGAACCAGTCTTACAGATAATTCACTCATGTAGGTGCGAGGAGTATGTAAGAAGCCAAAAATTCTGTAGGAAATAAGGATGTAAGTAAATATGTTAAATGGAACTGAAACTACCGATTTTTCTCTGCCAGCTCCGCTACCTGCAGTCGACAGGCAAGGGGCATTTCCTGATAGTTGCGTGCGGCACGTTTACCTTATCCCCTGGGGGGGCTGGAAATTTCACTCAAAATATGTGAGGTCCCGGAAAGTTCTGAAGGGCCTCATAAAACTGGAAACATCTGTATCGGTGTTTTTTTGTAGGGCGTTTCCTTTATCTCTGTGGGTTGGGTCTCTGCTTGCTGTTGCTCGGGGGGGAACGCTATGCCAACTAGGAAACGACTAGGCTATTGTGTTTGCTCTAAATAATTCGAACAGCGAAATTGGACTTTCTCATGAATAAAGTGCTGATCGTAGATGATCATCCCGTCATTCGTCTTGCTGTGCGTATGCTAATGGAGCGTCATGGTTATGAGGTCGTTGCAGAGACCAATAACGGTGTCGATGCGTTGCAACTTGCGCGGGAGCATATGCCGGACATTGTCATACTGGATATTGGGATTCCCAAGCTCGATGGCCTGGAAGTTATTTGCCGACTTTCGTCTACCAAGCAGGCTGTCCCGTTCAAGGTCCTGGTGCTCACCTCCCAGGCTCCAGGTCACTTTTCGATGCGTTGCATGCAGGCGGGTGCTGCTGGCTATGTGTGCAAGCAACAGGACCTGACTGAATTGCTCAGCGCGATCAAGGCGGTGTTGTCGGGCTACAGCTATTTCCCAAACCAGGCACTCAACTCGGTACGCTCCACCATGGGCAATGCCAGTGAGGCCGATATGGTCGAGCGTCTGTCCGGCCGGGAGATGATGGTGTTGCAGCAGTTGGCCCGGGGCAGGACCAACAAGGAGATTGCCGACGGTATGTTTCTCAGCAACAAGACCGTCAGCACCTACAAGACTCGTCTGCTGCTCAAGCTCAATGCCCGCTCTCTCGTGGACTTGATCGAGCTGGCCCAGCGTAACGGCTTGGTATAGGTGAGGGCACAGCACTGCGCATAGGCCGTACAACCGGCAGAAAAAAGCCTCCGACAGGGAGGCTTCCGGCCGTCGACCGCTTGATCAGAGGTCGAAGTCGTAGTCGGCCAGTTGTTTTTGCAAGCGTCGTTCTTCCAGAAGGTTGTCGATAGTACGGCGTTTGCTCAGATTGGTCTTGGCGACCTCCGCCACAGGTGCTTCCACGCCATCGTCCTCCGATTCAACGAGGTCGTCTTCCACATCCAACTGTTCTTTGTCAGTGCTCATAACGTTAACTCCGGAGTAAGACTGCCGTTGGCGCTCCTTATAACGATAATCCATGAATGGGTAAAAAAGATTTTTTCAATCGACTGATCGAGAAAACCAATGAACCCTCAATCGTCCGACGTCTTGTCCTTGTATTCGCACAGGTCTTCAATGCGGCAGCTGCCGCAGCGCGGCTTGCGGGCCTGGCAAACATAGCGTCCGTGCAGGATCAGCCAATGGTGGGAGTCAAGCAGGTACGGTTTGGGCACGAACTTCATGAGCTGCTTTTCCACTTCGACCACGTTCTTGCCGCGGGCTATTCCGGTTCGATTACTGACCCGAAAAATATGGGTATCCACGGCCATGGTGAGTTGCCTGAATGCGGTGTTGAGCACCACGTTAGCGGTTTTACGGCCCACCCCCGGCAGGGCTTCCAGTGCTTCGCGGGTTTCTGGCACTTCGCTATTGTGCCGTTCTATCAGCAAGCGGCAGGTCTCGATGACATTCTTGGCCTTGCTGTTGTAGAGGCCGATGGTCTTGATGTACTCCGATAACCCGTCCACGCCCAGGGCGTAAATCGCCTCTGGCGTGTTTGCCACGGGATACAGCCTGGCCGTGGCCTTGTTGACGCCGACGTCCGTGGATTGGGCCGACAGGATCACTGCAATCAGTAACTCGAACGGCGAGGAGTAGGCCAGTTCGGTCTTGGGTTCCGGATTGTCTTCGTGAAGCCTGCGAAAAATTTCCAGGCGTTTTGCAGCGTTCATGGGGCGGAAGGTTCCTTTCGGGCAGTCAGCGTAGTTTCGAATAGTGGGCCCAGGCCTGGAGTCCTGCGAGCAGGACAAGCCGACGATATCAATGTGGTGTCGGCGATGGACTGTAACAACCCCCAGTATTATCAGTCATGTGCCATGGGCGTCTACTTGGCGCTGCGCATCATCGAGCTTGTGTTGCGCGTCGGCTAATTGTTGCGGATCCGCCTGTTGGTCGAGGGCTTTCTTCAACTCGGCCCGGCGCATCGCCAATTGGATTTTGGCGCGCCTGAGGTCGGCGTTGTTGACGGCAGGCAGCGGTGTCGCGGGTGTGTGATGCAGGCCCAGGGCTGCCAACGCCTGCTCCGCTGCCTCGAACTGCTGTTGCAGGGCGATCAGTTGGGATTGTTGTTCAAAGGTCGGCGGGTGCCCAAAAGCCTGCAAGGATTTGTGCAATTGGGCGCGGCTCATGGCCACATTGATCTTGGCTTTTTTCACCTCCGCATCCTGGGCGGCTCGCGCTGCGTCAAGTGGCAAAGGGGGAGTTGGTGCTGAACGCTGAGGCCGCGCCACACGTTGGGCAATCCTGTGCTCTTCTTCCCGTTGCAGGCGCGCATTGCGTTGTTCAAAGCGTTGCCGGGCACGGTCGCGCTTGAAATCTCGTTCACGGCGTTCGTTTTCGTTCGCTGCCAGGCCGCCGACGATCGGCAGCCCTGTGACCAGTGGGCGTAACTCAATGCAGTCGACGGGGCAGGGCGCGACGCACAGGTCGCAACCGGTGCACTCATCGATGATAACGGTGTGCATCAACTTGGCGGCGCCGACAATCGCGTCCACCGGGCAGGCCTGGATGCATTTGGTGCAGCCGATGCACTCGGCCTCGCGGATGTAGGCGACCTGGGCCGGGGCGTCCCCACGGCTGGTATCCAGCTCCAGAATGGGTACACGCAGTAATAGCGCAAGGCCGGTGATCGTCTCCTGTCCTCCGGGCGGGCATTTGTTGATTGCCTCGCCCCGGGCGATACCCTCGGCGTAAGGCTTGCAGCCCGGGTGCCCACATTTGCCGCATTGTGTCTGCGGCAGCAGCGCGTCGATACGTTGAATCAGATTCATGGAGTGATCATTGGCGTGCCGATTGAACAAACAGGGTTTGATTATCCGGCAAGCGAGAAGGGGGGACTAGTTGAAAAGCCCCGTCGCCGAAACGACAGGGCTGTTTTGCAGCGCTTACTTGATACGTTGACCCGGCTTGGCGCCGCTGTCAGGGCTCAGCAGGTAGATCTCTTCGCCGCCAGGGCCCGCCGCCATCACCATGCCTTCGGAAATACCGAACTTCATTTTCCGCGGCTTGAGGTTGGCAATCATCATGGTCAGGCGACCATTGAGCTTGGATGGGTCCGGATAGGCGCTCTTGATTCCGGAGAACACGTTGCGTTGTTCGTCACCAATATCCAGGGTCAGGCGCAGCAGTTTGTCGGCCCCTTCCACGGCTTCGGCCTTGATGATCAGCGCCACGCGCAGGTCCACGGCAGCAAAGGCGTCAAAGTCGATTTCCGGGGAAAGCGGGTCCTTGGCCAACTCGCCGTTACCGGCCGGTTTCGATTCGCCGGTATCGGTCTGGCTGGCAGCCAGGTCTTCTTTCGATGAGTCGGTCATGGCCTGGACCTTGACCGGGTCGATGCGGGTCATCAGAGGCTTGAATTCATTCAACTGATGGTTGCTGAGCAACGTGGCGTGGTCGTTCCAGGTCAGCGGCGCGACATTGAGGAACGCCTCGGCGTCGGCGGCCAGCAATGGCAGCACGGGCTTGAGGAAGATCACCAGCTGGCGGAACAGGTTGACGCCGGTGGCGCAGATCGCCTGGACCTCGTCCTGCTTGCCTTCCTGCTTGTTCAGCGACCAGGGCGCCTTGTCGGCAATCCAGGCGTTGGCGCGGTCGGCCAGGCCCATGATCTCGCGCATGGCGCGGGCAAAGTCGCGGGCTTCATAGGCGTCGGCGATGCTTGGGGCGGCAGCCAGGAACGCGTCGGTCAGTTCCGGCGCGGCGTTCTCGGCCACCAGCAGGCCGGCGTTGCCTTTGTGGATAAAACCGGCGCAGCGGCTGGCGATGTTGACCACCTTGCCAACCAGGTCCGAGTTGACCTTCTGGACGAAGTCTTCCAGGTTCAGGTCCAGGTCGTCGACGCCACGGCCCAGCTTGGAGGCGTAGTAGTAGCGCAGGTATTCCGGCGACAGGTGGTCCAGGTAGGTGCGTGCCTTGATAAAGGTGCCACGGGACTTGGACATCTTCTGGCCATTGACCGTCAGGTAGCCGTGTACCGCGATGCCGGTTGGCTTGCGGTAGCCCGAACCTTCGAGCATGGCTGGCCAGAACAGGGCGTGGAAGTTGACGATGTCCTTGCCGATGAAGTGGTACAGCTCGGCGGTGGAGTCCTTGCCCCAGAACGCATCGAAGTCCAGCTCCGGCGTACGGTCGCAGAGGTTCTTGAAGCTGGCCATGTAGCCGATCGGCGCGTCCAGCCATACATAGAAGTATTTGCCGGGCTCGCCTGGGATCTCGAAGCCGAAGTACGGCGCATCGCGGGAGATGTCCCACTGTTGCAGGCCTGCATCCAGCCATTCGGCGATCTTGTTGGCCACGGCGTCCTGCAGGGTGCCGCTGCGGGTCCAGGTTTGCAGCATCTGCTGGAAATCCGGGAGCTTGAAGAAGAAGTGCTGGGAATCCTTGAGTACCGGGATGGCGCCGGAGATAGCCGAGCGCGGGTTCTTAAGGTCAGTCGGTGCGTAGGTGGCACCGCATTTTTCGCAGTTGTCGCCGTACTGGTCTTCAGTGCCGCATTTCGGGCAGGTGCCCTTGATGAAGCGGTCGGCCAGGAACATTTTCTTTTCCGGGTCGAAATACTGCGTGATCGAGCGCGTGGCAATGTGCCCGGCGTCCTTCAAACGCAGGTAGATCTGGCTCGACAGCTCACGGTTTTCGGCGGAGTGGGTCGAGTGGAAGTTGTCGAAATCCACCAGGAACTCGGCAAAGTCGGCGCTGTGTTCAGCCTGCACATTGGCGATCAGCTGTTCCGGGGTGATGCCTTCCTTTTCGGCGCGCAGCATGATGGCCGAACCGTGGGCGTCGTCCGCGCAGACATAGATGCATTGATTGCCGCGATGCTTCTGGAAGCGCACCCACATATCGGTCTGGATGTACTCAAGCATATGGCCAAGATGGATGGAACCATTGGCATAGGGCAGGGCGCTGGTGACGAGGATCTTGCGTGGCTCGGACATGGGGCTCGGCTACTTGATGAAACGGAGGTCGGCCACTATAAAGCGCCGGGAAATTTATTTCACCCCGTGGTGCTGTTTCAGAATCTTCCGCACCTGCGAAAGCATGCCGTAACGCTGCTGGAACGGTTAGGATAGCCGCCTGTTTCAGTCAGTCTTTTTTCGGGAGTTGCCCATGAGCGCCGTCAATCGCGCAGCGGTGGAAGCCGTTCTTCGCCAGTACACCGACCCCTATTTGAACCAGGATCCGGTCAGCGCCGGCTGTGTACGCGCCATCGAGGTCCAGGGTGACCAGGTCTCGGTCCAGCTGGAGCTGGGTTATGCCGCCGGCCTGTTCAAGAGCGGTTGGGCGCAGATGCTGCAAATGGCCATCGAGGGCCTCGACGGCGTGCGTGCGGCCAAGGTCGACGTCCAGTGCGTGATCGCCCCGCACAAGGCCCAGGCGCAGATCCCGGGCCTGGCCAACGTCAAGAACGTGGTGGCAGTCGCTTCCGGCAAGGGCGGCGTGGGCAAATCCACCACCGCAGCCAACCTGGCCCTGGCCCTGGCCCGTGAAGGCGCGCGCGTGGGTATTCTCGACGCCGATATCTACGGCCCGAGCCAGGGCGTGATGTTCGGCATCGCCGAAGGCACGCGGCCGAAGGTCAAGGACCAGAAGTGGTTCGTGCCGATCGAGTCCATGGGCGTGGAGGTCATGTCCATGGCGTTCCTGACCGATGACAACACGCCGATGGTGTGGCGCGGGCCGATGGTGTCCGGCGCGTTGCTGCAGTTGGTCACCCAGACCGCCTGGGGCGACCTGGATTACCTGGTGATCGACATGCCGCCAGGCACCGGCGATATCCAACTGACCCTGGCACAGAAAGTCCCGGTGGCCGGCTCGGTGATCGTGACCACGCCCCAGGACCTGGCGTTGCTGGACGCCAGGAAGGGCGTGGAGATGTTCCGCAAGGTCAACATTCCGGTGCTGGGTGTGGTGGAGAACATGGCGGTGCACATCTGCTCCAACTGCGGCCACGCAGAGCATCTGTTTGGTGAAGGCGGTGGCGAGAAGCTGGCGACCCAGTACGGCGTTGAACTACTGGCCTCGTTGCCATTGTCGATGGGCATTCGTGAACAGGCCGACGGCGGCAAGCCCACCGTAGCGGCAGAGCCCGATGGCCAGATCGCCATGATCTACCAGGAATTGGCTCGCCATGTGGGCGCCCGGATCGTCCTGCAGGAAGCGGCGGCCCCGGCAATGCCGACCATTACGGTCAGCGACGACTGAACTCGCTGAAGGACAAGAAGCCTCGACTTGTCGGGGCTTTTTCTTGCCTGGAGATCGGTCAATGGGTTTCTTTTACGCTTTTACGCAATGGCGCGCGTAAGCATTCGCTTACTTTCTCGTAAGTGTTTGGTTTTTTTGCCGGGCGTGTGCGTCTCTAATCCTTGAGGGAGTTTTCTATCTAATTGAAATATAACAATTATTTATCTTTGTCTGGGCGCTGGAAACTGTCAGTGCCAAGTTTGGATCCCGTTGAACTTCCCTCGGAACTCTCTAACATCAGCCCTGTGTCCACGGATTGACACAGCCATCAAGGAACGATGGTTGAAGGAACGTCGCAGGATGCGATTCATCAGGATGATGAAAAGGAACACAGGGACTAGGGAAAAAATGTGGGCGGGTCATACCGCCCCTTTTTTTGCCTGTAGAAAAGTGAACGCCTGCCCCTAAATGCAAAAAAGGCCCGCAAGGGGCCTTTTTGGGAGGGCAGCAGCGCGTTAGCGCTCAAGGTCTTTGATTTTGCCCTTCTTGCCATCCCACTCTTCCGCGTCTGGAAGCGGTTCTTTCTTCTCAGTGATATTCGGCCAGATTTCCGCCAGCTCGACGTTCAACTGAATAAATTCCTGCATATCCGCCGGGACCTCGTCCTCGGAGAAAATGGCGACGGCCGGGCATTCAGGTTCACACAGGGCGCAGTCAATGCACTCGTCCGGGTGGATGACCAGGAAGTTCGGGCCTTCGTAGAAGCAGTCCACCGGACACACTTCTACGCAGTCGGTGTACTTGCACTTGATGCAGTTGTCGGTGACGACGAAGGTCATTTCTAATTCTCTCCTCAGGCGGCGGCAGCGAAACCCTTTGTGGTAGGGCTCGCGAGGTTCGGGAGCGATAGTCTGCAGGCCAGGCTAAGAGCCAGCAGCATCCCAAACCGCGCGAGAGTCTATCAGCTTGCAAGCGTGAGCGTTATATCCGAGTCTTCAGTGCATATAACATTTCCAGCGCTTTTCGCGGCGTCAAGTCGTCCAGGTCAAGCTTTGCCAATTCATCCAGCACCGGATGGGGCAGGCTGGCGAACATATCGCTCTGGTGCGGCGCAGCAGGTTTGCGGCTGGCCTTGGCAGGGCTGGCCACCACGGTTTCATGGGGCAGGGCCGTGGTTTCCAGGCGGCTGAGGTGCTCGCGGGCACGGGTGATCACGTCGTTCGGCACGCCGGCCAATTGCGCCACGGCCAGCCCGTAACTCTGGCTGGCCGGCCCTGGCAGCACGTGGTGCAGGAATACGATGCGCTCGTTGTGCTCGGTGGCATTCAGATGCACGTTGGCCACCAGCGGCTCGCTTTCCGGCAGCACCGTCAGTTCGAAGTAGTGGGTGGCAAATAGCGTATAGGCACGCAGATGCGCCAACCGTTCGGCCGCCGCCCATGCCAGGGACAGGCCGTCAAACGTACTGGTGCCGCGACCCACTTCGTCCATCAGCACCAGGCTGCGCTCGGTGGCGTTGTGCAGGATATTCGCGGTCTCGCTCATTTCCACCATAAAGGTCGAACGGCCACCGGCCAGGTCATCGCTGGAGCCGATCCGGGTGAAGATGCGATCCACCAGAGACAGCTCGCAACTGGCTGCCGGCACAAAACTGCCGATATGCGCCAGCAGTACGATCAACGCGGTTTGACGCATGTAGGTGGATTTACCACCCATATTCGGACCGGTGATCACCAACATGCGCGTATCATCGTCCAGCGACAGGTCGTTGGCGACGAACGGCGTGGTCAGCACCTGCTCCACCACCGGGTGGCGCCCCTGCACGATGCGCATGCACGGCTCGCTGACAAACCGCGGGCAGTTCAGGTCGAGATTCAGCGCCCGTTCGGCGAGGTTGCTCAGCACATCCAGCTCCGCCAGGGCGGCGGCGGTGTCCTGCAGCGGCGCCAACTGGCTGATCAAGTCTTCCAGCAACGCCTCGTAGAGCATCTTTTCCCGGGCCAGGGCACGGCTCTTGGCCGACAGCGCCTTGTCTTCAAACTCCTTCAGCTCCGGGGTGATAAAACGCTCGGCACCTTTGAGTGTCTGGCGGCGTTGATAGTCGATGGGCGCCGACTCGGCCTGCTTACTCGGCAACTCGATAAAGTAGCCATGCACGCGGTTGTAGCCCACCTTCAGGTTGGCCAGGCCGGTGCGAGCTTTTTCGCGGGCTTCCAGGTCGATCAGGAACTGCCCGGCGTTTTCGCTCAGGGACTGCAGTTCGTCCAGTTCGCTGTCGTAGCCGGTCTTGAGCACGCCGCCGTCACGGATGATCGCCGGCGGGTTGTCGATAATGGCCTTTTCCAACAGCGCTGCCAGTTCCGGGTAGGTACCGGCCGTTACGGCGAGCTGTTGCAGGTGCGGCGTATCCAGTTCGGTCATTGCCACTTGCAGTTGCGGCAGGGCGCTGAGGGCATCGCGCAGACGCGCCAGGTCACGGGGTCGCGCATTGCGCAGGCCGATCCGCGCCAGGATGCGCTCGATGTCGCCGATTTCCTTCAGCTGCGGCTGCAGCTTTTCAAAGCGATAGCCGTCCAGCAGGCAGGTAATCGACGTCTGGCGCGCCTGCAGCACCGTCAAATCCCGCAACGGACGGTTCAACCAGCGGGTCAACAGACGGCTGCCCATGGCGGTTTGGCAGCGGTCGACCACCGATTGCAGGGTGTTGTCACGCCCGCCGGACAGGTTGGTGTCCAGTTCCAGGTTGCGACGGCTCGCGCCATCGAGCACCACGGTGTCGTCCAGGCGCTCATGGCGCAGGCTGCGCAAATGCGGCAGGGCGGTGCGTTGGGTTTCCTTGGCATAGCTGAGCAGGCAACCCGCAGCGCCGATGGCCAGGGTCAGGGTTTCGCAACCGAAGCCTTTAAGGTCCTGCACCGAGAACTGCTGGCATAGACTTTTCAGTGCCGAGTCACGCTCGAAATCCCACGGCGCGCGACGCTTGGTCCCACGGCGTTTTTCCGCAGGCAGATCCTTCGGCCAATCATCCGGGATCAACAACTCCACCGGGTTGATGCGCTCCAGCTCCGCCAGCAGGTTTTCCCAGCCCTTGATCTCCAGCACGCTGAAATTGCCGCTGGTGATATCCAGTACCGAAAGCCCGAACAAGCGCTCATCGCCCAGCACCGCGGCGATCAGGTTATCGCGACGCTCATCCAGCAGCGCCTCATCGCTCACCGTCCCCGGCGTAATAATGCGCACCACCTGGCGTTCCACCGGGCCCTTGCTGGTGGCCGGATCGCCGATCTGCTCGCAGATCACCACCGATTCGCCCAGCTTCACCAGCTTGACCAGGTAACCCTCCAGCGAGTGGTAAGGAATCCCGCACATCGGAATCGACTGCCCCGCCGACTGCCCGCGCGCGGTCAAGGTGATGTCCAGCAACTTGGCGGCCTTCTTCGCGTCTTCATAGAAGATCTCGTAGAAGTCGCCCATGCGATAGAACATCAACTGATCAGGGTGCTGGTTTTTCAGGCGCCAGTACTGCTGCATCATCGGGGTGTGGGAGGACAGATCGGACGTGTTTTTACTCATTGGATAATAGGCAAATTCGTTGAAAGGAGTGGGGCAAAGGTGGGGCGCTCGGCCCTGCTGATTTTGCAATGGCTGCAAGGTTAACACGCGAGGTCGGCCCTTCGCAGGTCGCAAACGGATAGGTAAAACGCAAAGTGGGATGGCGCATTTGTTTAAATGCGCAGGGACGTGTCGCTATTGGCGCGCAGCCGAAAATGCCTCCCTCAGTACGATGAGGCGATCGCCTTGGCCAGTTGCATGTCGGACATAAGAGGCGAGGCGTAGGTCGCGCGATAGTACCGAGATGCCTGTTCGAACTCAGCACCGCGGATCTCGCCGTCCGAACCGATAAAGGCGAGGGCATCGGTTTTGGAGGATGTGAAAAGCTTTGGCGCATCGGTCGTGAGAACGCTGGCTCCCCCAATCAGGATGGTGGGCACGAACGTCGTGTACATCAGCGCTTTATCGAAAGGGTTGGCGTTTTCAGCCGCCGCTACCGGGTTGCCGATCACTGCCACGGCAGCGATCGCCAGCGTCTTCCATGAGCCCATTCTTCGATGCTTCCATTTCTGTGAGAGGCCGCACGATAGCAGAGGCGGTCCCTTTGCAGATATAAGGCGCTGCCGAGCACAATGAATCCGGCGCTGAAGATGCGCTTTCGATTGAAGCAGGTCCACTGAAAGGTATTGCGAGTGCATAATTAATGCATGAATGATGCAAATTAGCATTTGCCAACCCCAAAAACCCCCGTCACTATCGCCGCTATGCAAAAACGCAACGTTTCTATCGTCTTAAGAGAACTGCTGGACCGCGACCGGATCTCCCCCACGGAGCTTCACCGGCGTACCGGCGTGCCTCAATCCACGTTGTCCCGGATTCTCAGCGGCAAGATCGTTGATCCGTCGGATAAACACATCTCGCGTATCGCCGAGTACTTCCGCGTCAGCACCGATCAACTGCGCGGGCGTGCGGCGGTGGGGGCTTTGCGCGATGACGGGCGCGACCCGACGCATTCGGAACTCAAGGATATAAGCCTGTGGGACGATGACACCCCCGTTAATGATGACGAGGTGTCGATCCCCTTTCTGCGCGAGGTTGAATTGGCTGCTGGATCAGGAAGATTCGTCATCGAGGAAAGCGAGAAGGCCAGCCTGCGTTTTGGAAAGCGCAGCCTGCGACATAACGGTGTGCAGTTCGACCAGGCCAAGTGTGTGACGGTGCGCGGCAACAGTATGTTGCCGGTACTGCGCGACGGCGCGACGGTCGGCGTGAATGCTGGCAAAAGTGGCATCGGCGACATCGTCGATGGCGACTTGTATGCCATCAATCACAATGGCCAGCTGCGGGTTAAACAGCTCTATCGCCTGCCTTCCGGGATTCGCCTGCGCAGTTTCAATCGCGATGAACACCCGGATGAGGACTACAGCTTCCAGGATATCCAGGATGAGCAGATCAGCATCCTCGGTCATGTGTTCTGGTGGGGGATGTACGCCCGTTAACCTCCTTGCGTAAGAGAGAGCCCGCCATCGAGCGGGCTTTTTTTCGCCCGTGGAAAATCGCCAAACCCTTTGCCCGCAAGGCATGAAATGCATCAGTGCATTATCATGGTGAAATAAATGCATTTGTGCATTGACTGTATATGCATACATGCATATCCTTCATCTCAAGCCAGCCAACAAGGCCTGGTGGAGGCGGCAAGGATGCTGCCAAGGAAGACAAGGAAGGCACGCAACATCGGCAAGGACGCCATCAGAGCGATGGCAGGGATGCCAGGCAACACCGGCAAGGATGCCGACGCTCTTTAGTGACACCGCTTCAGCAACAGGCAGCGATGAACCGGCCTTAACGGTTCAGAGGGTTGGCAACTGACCCGGGTGTGCAGCGTAAAGCACCAGAAGCAGTTATCCGGCAGACAGGGATCGTGGTCGGAAAAACATCGAGGAAAGATCCGTACCGCGCCAGTAGCGCCGAAAGATCGACGCTGGACCGCATTACTGAAAAGCCTGGGCAACCGGGCTTTTTGGAATGCCTACCTATACATGGATTTACCCAAAAGCCGGTGCGTTGCCGGCATTGCTCAGCCAGGAGGCGTGACATGACAAACGAGCAGCAAGCGTTAGCGGAAATGCCTATCTGGCTGGTGATCGCACTGGCGCTGATTGGCGGCGTATCCGGCGAAATGTGGCGTGCCGACAAGGAGGGTGCCCGCGGTTGGTCGCTGGTCCGGCGTCTGGCCCTGCGGTCCGGGGCGTGCATGGTCTGCGGGGTTTCGGCATTGATGCTGTGCTACGCCGCCGGCATGTCGATCTGGACCGCCGGCGCCATTGGTTGCCTGACGGCCATGGCCGGCGCAGACGTCGCCATCGGCCTTTATGAACGCTGGGCGGCCAAGCGCATCGGGGTCAACGAAGCGCCGACATCCCGCTCGGATCAGCAGTAACGGCTGCAAGGACGCAACTGATGACACTTATCGAAAAACCCTCCCAACTGCCTGTAGCCATTGAGGGGGCGCTGAAGCGTGCCTTCCCACAATTACAGGTAGGCAACCACCAGGACGTTGGCGGCGCCGGGGATCACACTGGCGTGCTGATCAGCGTGGAACGCAACGGCCCCGGTGTGCGTTCCCGTGAAGGGCGCAAGGCGCATGCCTTGTCGGTATCACTCAGGGTTACGGTCGCCAGCGCGGCGGCGCCTTTTGACGCGTGCGACCTGGCCAGCCAATTGATGGACCTGGCCCTGGATAACCGCTGGGGCCTGCCGTCGGACCAGTGCGATTTACCCACGGCCGTCGTCGCGGCGCCCTCTGGGCTCGCCAGCGCCGAAACGGACTACGACACCTGGACCGTGTCCTTCACCCAAACCCTCTATCTCGGCCCGTCGTTGCTCGAAGACCCCACCGGCACACCGCTGTTTGCCCGCACCTGGGAAGTCTCGGACATCGACGATCCGGATCAATATCGGCCCCTGCAGGAGTAGTCCATGTTCGACGCGTTGTTACGCATGCAACTGGGGCCGATTGTCGAGCGCCTGGCGGAAATGGAAGCCCAGCTCGAAGACCTGTATCGACGCGCGGACAGTTTCTGCCGCATTGGCGTGTGCCAGGAGGTCGACGCTGCCAGCAATACCTGCAAGGTCAGCCATGGTGAGTTGCTTACCCCGGCGATTCGGTTCTTCAACCCCAGCGCGGGTGCGCAGACCGAAACCCGTATTCCGTCGGTGGGCGAGCAATGCCTGTTGCTCAACTACGGCGGTGGGGAAGGGGGCATGCAGTCTGTGGCGCTGTTCGGGCTGAACAGTAGTCTGTTTCCACCGGTGTCCAGCGTGGCCTCGCTGACCCGGCGGCGCCATCAGGATGGCACCCAAAGCGACTACGACGATGCCAGCCACACCTTCAACTGGATTAACGGCTCGATGATCCCGCAACTGCTCGGCCAGAACCTTGGCGATGACCTGTTGATCCTCGCCCAAAGCCATGCCGCGCAAGCGTTCTACAACAGCCAGAACGGCATTGTCGACTTCCAGCCCCAGGTCATCGTCGCCACCCGCCAGGGCGCCGGGTTATTGCTGCGTTTTGCCGGCACCTGGAAAAACCGCCAACAATCCTTCGAGGTTGTGACATGAGCATGCTGATCCCAGGCCAGAACCAACTGGCGGAGCCGGCGATTATCGCGGTCGATGAGTTCGAACCACTGCTGGCGGAGTTCAAGGCGTTTGTCGTCGACTACGTCGCCACCCGCGCGCCGCAGAGCGCGGCCAGACTCAAGGTCAGCCTCGACAACGAAAGCGGACTGCTGACCCAAGCGGCCGCGCAGCAACTGCTGCAAACCTACGCCGACTCCTGCCCTTGCTTGGACGGCCGCGTGAACCCAAGTTGGATCGACTATGCGTTCCACAGCGCCGGTGCGCGCAACTGCAGATACTCGAGCCCTTGAGGCCGATCATGATGATTCACAAAAAACGGCCATTGTGTCGGATTTTTTGTGCCCGGAAGAAAGCAAAAAGCCCCGACAAGTTCAGGGCTTTTTGTTGAGATCGAAAAAAGAGAGGGCGACTCCAGAGGGTGCACTAACACCCTAAGGAGACGCCAGATCGCAGATCTAGCCTGCAAGCCAGCCAGGGCCCTCACTGCTCGCGCGAGCGGGACGGAGCCTAGCAGATAAATAAACGGACTTGCAGATGTTGAAAGAACTCAGATGCGGTAACTGCAAAAGACTTCTCGCCCGTACGGGTGGGTTTACAGAGCTCCAGATCAAATGTTCCCGATGCGGGACGTTGAATCATGGGAAGGCCACGAGCCTCGAGCAATCGCCTTTGAGCGACATGAAAGCGGAATCCTCCGCGACAAATCATTCGACTCAATAGGTGAAAACATGGACGCACAACCAATCGGCTCTAAATTGTTTTCTGGCGAATCCAGTGCCAGCGTAGTTCAAGTCATCAATCCTGCGATGAACACCAATGGAGCAGTGCTTCGAACGGCTTCTTTCCTCGGTACGCAGTATTCGATCCTCGCAACTGGCACAACCCCCGTCACCGGGGCCACCGACAAGACGAAGCCTGTTGTTTTGGCTTCGGTAGCGGCGACCTACAATGCCTTGCAGTTCCCCGTCACTTTACCGGCGGGGTATGGGCTTTGGATCGCCACTAACTCGGGCTCATCCTCGCTGTTCCTGACCTACGATCTGCTGCCATAAGCGAGACCTGGCCGACTCTAGAGTCGGCCATCTTGTTTGTTACGTAAGCCACGTGAATCTTTCCAATACCCCCGCCATCGTGGGGGGCCTTTTCGTTTTCGGCTCCACCACACCCATTGCTCCAAGCTGGGAGTGCTGCTGGGGCTAACTCATTTGTACAGGTCGTACTTCGGCCACCTTTCTCTATGGAGTGGCGATGGATCCTAACGACCTGGGGCCAGGCACACGTTCGCGTGGCTTGGCGGTACCGGCACTGTTCTGCTCGGTGGTCTGTTATGGCTGAGAAATTTCTCTTCAAGTCAATGTGGTTCAAGGCGTACGCAGCGGTGGCGTAAACGCCGTCGGCTCAGGCCTCAGCACCGCTGTCGGTGGCGTAAACGCCGTCGGCTCAGGCCTCAGCACCGCTGTCGGTGGCGCAATCGGTGGTTTGCTCGGCAGCGAGGCAGGCAGTTGGCTCGGTGACAAACTGTTCGGCTCAACGGATCGCCTGCCTGCACCCAATGCGGTGAGCAAGGAACTCAATGCGGCGCGCACGGATAACGTGCAAGTCACCCTCGCCCCGAGTATCCAGATCACCGGTGTAAACCCCGCCCCGGTGAACAAGGCTTTATCACCGCCAAGCTCGACGAAAAATCCCGCTCGAAATACCAAGGCTGCCGTGCCAGTTGGTGGGATGTCTCCGCCGGCAAGCAGCGCGTCGTCCAGGTGGGGAATGCACCGTTCAAAACCTTGCGCCAACGCTACCAGAACGAAGCCGAAGCCCGCGCCGTTGCCGAAGGTGAACTGCGTCGTGTGGGGCGTGAAAATTTGAAGTTGCTGATCGATTGCCCGGGCAATCCATTGTTGGCCGCGGAAGGCCTGTTAGTGCTGGATGAGAGCTGGCCGTCCTATATGCAGGGGCGCTGGTCGATAAAGCAGGTGGTTCATGTCGGCGATCCGGCGACGGGATACCGCAGTTCGATCACGGCCGGTGGGTTGTCGATATAGCTACTTTTCGAGAGTAAAACCAATGGTGATAACACTCCCCCAGCTGCTTGACGTTATGCCGGATGCCCGCCTTAGAGCGGGCGTTTTTTTAATGCCCTTGAATGCGGCTTTCGTTCGTTTCGAGATCAACTGTGCGAAGCGCATCGCCGCCTTCCTCGCCCAGATTGGCCACGAATCCGCCGAACTGCGTTACGTCCGTGAACTGGGCAGCGATTACTACCTGAGCAAATACGACACCGGCAGCCTGGCCGCGCGCCTGGGCAATAGCCCCGAAGCGGATGGCGATGGCCAGTTGTACCGTGGCCGAGGACTGATCCAGATCACCGGTCGGCGCAATTACCTGGCATGCAGCCAGGCGCTGTTTGGTGATGATCGTCTTTTACGGGAGCCGATGTTGCTGGAGCAACCCCAAGGGGCGGCTGAGTCGGCCGCCTGGTTCTGGCAGGTCAATGGCCTGAATGAGCTGGCCGACAAGGACCAGTTCACCACCATTACACGGCGTATCAATGGCGGGCTGAATGGGCTGGAGGATCGCTTGCGGCTGTGGGCGCGGGCGAAGGCGGTGTTATGCGTTTCCTAGGGGCCTACCAACTGATCGGTGCTTGCCTGTTGGTGGCGGTGACCTGGCAGGTCCAGGCCTGGCGCTTGGGGGTACAGCTTGAGCGCCAGGCTTCTGCCCATGCACAGGCGCTCAGCCAGCGAAGCCAGGCGGCCTTGCATCAACAACAGGCTGAACAGGACAAACGGCTGGCCCTGGAGCAACAGCTCAGTGCCAGCGACCAACACCATGCTCGGGAGTTGAGCGATGCCCAACGTAACCAGGCTGCTCTGCGCGACCGTCTGGCCACTGCTGATGTGCGGTTGTCAGTCCTTCTCGACGCCACCGAAGCCGCCGATGGCTGCGCAGTGCCAAGTACCACCACCACCGGCGGCCTGGTTCATGCAGCCGCACGAGCCCGACTTGACCCGGCGCATGCTCAGCGAATTATCGGCATCACCGATGCCGGCGACCAAGGACTGATCGCCTTGCGCGCTTGCCAGGCGTATGTGCACGCTGTCGCCCGCTAATCTCTTGTTCCAGTCTGTCGCTTGCATGAGCGATTTGCTCCTGTAGGGTAGGCAAACCCCCGCCCACTTCTGGAGACCGTCGTGAAGGAAATCACTCAACTTGCCGCTGACCTGGGCCGCCGCCTGCAGATGCTCAATGCCCACGTCACCACGGCCGAATCCTGTACCGGTGGCGGTATCGCCGAGGCCATTACGCGGATCCCGGGGAGTTCGGCCTGGTTCGAGGCGGGGTATGTCACCTATTCCAATCGGCAGAAGACCCGGCAGTTGAATGTGCCGGAAACCTTGTTTCCAAAGGTTGGGGCGGTCAGCCAGGAAGTGGTGGAGGCCATGGTGCGCGGCGCCCAGGAGAAAAGCCTGGCGCGCTTTGCCGTGGCGGTCAGCGGTGTGGCGGGGCCCGATGGTGGTTCGGTGGACAAGCCGGTGGGCACCGTGTGGCTGGCCTTTGGCGTTGGCGAGGAGGTCACGGCCGAGCTTGCGCACTTCTCCGGCAACCGCGATGAGGTCCGCCGACAAACGGTGAAGGCCGCGCTGGAGGGCTTGTTGCGACGAGCTGCAGCAGAAATAGAAAATCAGGGGTAGGCGATCTCCGATCTTTGTGGAACAATACTGTCTACTTATACAGGTGTTGGCCGTCAGGCCTTATTGATTACGTGAGGACTTTAATGGACGACAACAAGAAGAAAGCCTTGGCTGCGGCCCTGGGTCAGATCGAACGTCAATTCGGCAAGGGTGCCGTAATGCGTATGGGCGATCACGACCGTCAGGCGATCCCGGCTATTTCCACTGGCTCTCTGGGTCTGGACATCGCGCTCGGCATTGGCGGCCTGCCAAAAGGTCGTATCGTTGAAATCTACGGTCCTGAATCTTCCGGTAAAACCACCCTGACCCTGTCGGTGATTGCCCAGGCGCAAAAAATGGGCGCCACCTGCGCGTTCGTCGACGCCGAGCACGCCCTGGATCCTGAATACGCCGGCAAGCTGGGCGTCAACGTTGATGACCTGCTGGTGTCCCAGCCGGACACCGGTGAGCAAGCCCTGGAAATCACCGACATGCTGGTGCGCTCCAACGCCATCGACGTGATCGTGGTCGACTCCGTGGCAGCCCTGGTACCCAAGGCTGAAATCGAAGGCGAAATGGGCGACATGCATGTGGGCCTGCAAGCCCGCCTGATGTCCCAGGCGCTGCGTAAAATCACCGGTAACATCAAGAACGCCAACTGCCTGGTGATCTTCATCAACCAGATCCGCATGAAGATCGGCGTGATGTTTGGCAGCCCGGAAACCACCACCGGTGGTAACGCGCTGAAGTTCTACGCGTCGGTCCGCCTGGACATCCGCCGTACCGGCGCGGTGAAAGAGGGTGACGAGGTTGTGGGTAGCGAAACCCGCGTCAAGGTCGTGAAAAACAAAGTGGCTCCGCCTTTCCGCCAGGCTGAGTTCCAGATTCTCTACGGCAAGGGTATCTACCTGAACGGCGAGATGATCGACCTGGGCGTGCTGCACGGCTTCGTCGAAAAGTCCGGTGCCTGGTATGCCTACAATGGCAGCAAGATCGGTCAGGGCAAGGCCAACTCGGCCAAGTTCCTGGCGGACAACCCGGACATCGCTGCCACGCTTGAGAAGCAGATCCGCGACAAACTGCTGACCCCAACACCAGACGTGAAAGCTGCCGCCAACCGCGAGCCGGTTGAAGAAGTAGAAGAAGCCGACACTGACATCTGAAATAAACGATGACCGTTGTACTGGATACACTTGTCGCTGTTCGGCGCACCGCAATGGACCTGCTCGCTCGCCGCGAGCATGGTCGAGTCGAGCTGACGCGTAAACTGCGTCAGCGCGGTGCGGAACCTGAGATGATCGAAACCGCCCTTGACCGGTTGACGGAAGAGGGGCTGCTTTCGGAATCCCGTTATCTCGAAAGTTTTGTCTCCTACCGAGCCCGTTCCGGCTATGGTCCTGCGCGTATTCGCGAAGAACTGAGCCAGCGCGGTTTACAGCGCGCCGATATCGACCTTGCCTTGCGTGAGTGCGGTATCAGTTGGCAGGCGCAGTTGGAGGACACCTGGCGCCGCAAATTCTCGGGTCATCTCCCCATTGATGCCAGGGAACGCGCCAAGCAGGGACGCTTCTTGAGTTATCGCGGTTTTTCTATGGAGATGATCAGCCGCTTACTCAGCGGTCGAGATATGGACGACTGAACAACCTTGTTGTGCGGTGAACGGCCTTGTTATGGCGAGCGGGCTTGCTTGTGGTGAGCGGGCTTGCCCCGCGCTGGGCTGCGAAGCAGCCCCAATAACCTCACCTTCGATCTAAACCTGAAACACCAAACCTGAAGCCCCCAAAAAAGGCCCGCTATGAAAATAGCGGGCCTTTTTGCGTTTCTGGATCCTGCGTTTCTGGATTTCACGCCGGCTGCGGCGCTACCCGCTGTTGCGTCTTCCCCTGAGCCTGCGCCCAGTTCTCCGGCAAGTTGATGTAATCCACCAGCTCCCGCAACCGGCCCTGGTCACGGCCATTGAAGTTGAACACCAACCGCGTCAAATGGCTGAACTTCGGCTCATCATGCTCCTCACCGGTATAGGCAAGCTGCTGGAATTCTCCGCTCAACCGCAGGCTGGCAAATTCACTCTGCAAATGAGCCAGCGCTCGATCGCTGAGCGGGTGATTCATGCGCACCACAAACTCACGTTTCAACCAGCGCGTGGAATGGAAGTTGGCATAGAACTGATTGATCTCTTCCACTGCCTCTTCAGCGCTGTACACCAGGCGTACCAGCTTGAGGTCGGTGGGCAGGATGTAGCGATTGGCTTCCAGCTGGCTACGGATAAAGTCCAGGGCGCCTTGCCAGAAACCGCCACCGGGCGCATCCAGCAACACTACCGGCACCAGCGGGCTTTTGCCGGTCTGGATCAGGGTCAATACTTCCAGGGCTTCATCCAGGGTGCCGAAACCACCCGGGCACAACACCAGCGCATCGGCTTCCTTGACGAAGAACAGCTTGCGGGTAAAGAAGAAGTGGAAGGACAGCAGGTTCTCGGTGCCATCGATGGTCGGGTTGGCATGCTGTTCAAACGGCAGGGTGATATTGAACCCCAGGCTGTGCTCCAGGCCTGCCCCTTCGTGGGCCGCCGCCATGATGCCGCCGCCACCACCGGTGATTACCATCAGGTCCGAACGGGCCAGTGCGGCACCCACCTCGCGGGCCAAGGCGTACAGTGGGCTTTCCACCGGGGTGCGTGCCGAGCCGAACACCGTGACCTTGCGGCGCCCCTTGAACTGTTCGAGTACGCGGAAGGCGTGGTCCAGTTCGCGAATGGCTTGCAAGGTGATCTTGGCGTTCCAGCGGTTGCGGTCGTCCTGGGCCATGCGCAGCACGGTCAGGATCATGTCGCGATACAGGGGGATATTCGGGCTGTTGGGGGCGATCTGCTGGAGCTGAGCTTCAACCTGTTGCGTAAGGTCGGCCCCGTTTTCTTCAAAATGCCGGAGCAGGCGGTCATTCGGTTCGTAAGGCATTCAACTTCTCCTTCTTCACAGAGGCTGGGCCAACGGCGAGAGATTCGTCCGGGGGCCACGACACTGCATGTGTCGCTGCATACCAAGGCATTGCACGTGTTCGCCAGGCAGCAAACGGGCTCTGTATATTCCTTGTGATTTAAAAAACCTTTGCACTGCACGTCGCAGGAGGGCAACCCTCTTTTGCCCTGGAAATGTTACAGAACGGCGTGGAAGCCGTGATGAACGGGCGGTCGGGATGACTTGATCATGGGCCGAAAAACCCTTGGCTGGCAACCGCTTATTGGTCACTCAGCAGGGAGTTTAGCCGCCTGCAGGGAAATGAAGCAGGGGAGTGCGCGCTACTGGACAGCAGCGCGCGAAGGGCAAGCGAAGATTACTTTTTCTTCTTGGCGGCAGCCGGTGCCGGGCAATCCGCTTCCACGAATTTCACCGATGCCACAGGACGATTGGTCTTGTTCTCGGTGATTTCATAGCGCATCACTGCGCCCTTGGCCATCAGCTCGCGATAACCTTTGTTCAGGCACACGCTTTGCCCCAGCTGGAAGTACACCGCCTTGGGGTTGGCGCGCATCTGTTCGGCGCGATCAGGCAATACGCTGAGGTGATCAATCAGTTGCATGCCCTCAACGGTGTAGGCCACTTCCAGGGTTTTTTCGTCGATTTCCCGGGGCAGGTCCTTGTTGCTTTCAGTCGCGACGCTTTGCAGCTTCCGGTTCATTTGGGCCTCCAGCAGCGAGGCCGCCTGGGCGCCCACGGGCAGTACCAGCGCAAGTGCGATGGATGGGGCGGCAAGACGCAGCATGGAACGCAGCATGAAACTCTCCTGATTCGGTTACTGGTGCATAGACCAGCCACTGCGCTGTGCGTTCAGTGGCGCGCAATTATAGGTGACCCCTTGCCACTACAGCCAGGCGTATCGCTGGTAAACTGCGGTCACTTCAGCCTTCCACGAGTTTTCTCCGTGTCGATCTACCCCTCTGTACGGCGCATCCGATGAGCCATGCCGTCTCCCGCCTGCGCACACAGCGCCTGGCACGCGCGATCAAGCCCTTCGTCAATCGAGGCTCACGTGCTGAACGCTGCCCCGGCTGCCGGGTCATCCCCGAGTATTGCCTGTGCGCCTGGCGCCCCCAGGTCGCGGCCAGGTCCGCCATGTGCCTGCTGATGCACGATGTCGAACCGATGAAACCCAGCAACACCGGCTGGCTGATCGCCGACGTGGTCGAGGACACCACGGCATTCGCCTGGTCGCGCACCGAAGTCGACCCGGATTTGCTCACCCTGCTAGCTGACCCGCAGTGGCAGCCCTACATCGTGTTCCCCGGCGAATTCGTGGCGCCCGAGCGTGTCGTCAGTACCGTGACGGTGGCAGAAGGCAGGCGCCCGCTGTTCATCCTGCTGGATGGCACCTGGAGCGAAGCGCGCAAGATGTTCCGCAAGAGTCCCTATCTGGAGTATCTGCCGGTATTGAGCCTGGCGCCTGAGCAGCTTTCGCGCTACAAACTGCGCCGCTCCAAGCGTGATGACCATTTCTGCACCGCCGAAGTCGCCGCCCTGTGCCTGGAACTGGCCGATGACACCGCTGCCAGCGAAGTGCTGGACGCCTACCTCGACGTATTCAGCACCCATTACCTGGCCGCCAAGTTCCAGCTGCCATTGGACCCGACCGACAGCGTCCATACTCGTCTTGCACCCTATATAGCCACGCTATAGCCAGACGACGTTTGCATGATGGCACCGTAAACCTGCATGCCGCTAAAATGCCCATGGGCGTAGTGCTTGACCCCCCAGGCTGCGCTGGGCATGCTGAGCGCCGATTGGGGTGCAACCGTGAGTTTTCGACGTCGTTCCAAGTGCTTTTGACGTTGAACGTACCCTGTGGCGATGGCTGCCTGGCCGTCGCCTTGTGTATTGGTGAACCCCGAACCCATCGGGGCTGCCATAAAAAACAGGATCATTTAATCAATGGCCACATACGAAATCCTGATAGCCGATGACCACCCGCTGTTTCGCAGTGCGCTCCATCAGGCCGTGACCCTGGGCCTTGGCCCGGACGTGCGCCTGGTTGAAGTGGCCAGCATTGCCGAGCTGGAAGCCCGCCTTACCGAAAAATCCGATTGGGACCTGGTGCTGCTCGACCTGAACATGCCCGGCGCCTACGGTTTTTCGGGGCTGGTGCTCCTGCGTGGGCAATACCCGCAGATCCCCGTGGTGATGGTCTCTGCCCAGGAAGATGCCGACGTGGTGGTGCGTTCCAAGGAGTTTGGCGCCAGCGGCTTCATTCCAAAGTCCAGCGCGATGGAAGATATTCAGAAGGCCGTGCGCGCAGTGTTGGACGGTGATGTGTCCTGGCCGCCGCAAGCGTTTGAACACATCAACGTGTCCGACGAAGCCAAGGCCGCCCGTGATGGCTTGGCCAGCCTGACACCCCAGCAGTTTCGAGTGCTGACCATGGTCTGCGAAGGTTTGCTGAACAAGCAGATCGCCTATGAGCTGAGTGTGTCGGAAGCGACCATCAAGGCTCATGTCACGGCAATCTTTCGCAAATTGGGTGTGCGTACGCGGACCCAGGCGGCGCTGCTCTTGCAACAACTTGAGTCAATTGCTCAGCATTAAGTTGTTACCGATTCACGCTTTTTTGACTTTGCGTGATCTAGTTTCCCCACTCCTTTGGTTCAGTTGCCTACGTCTATGTCGCCTTTCAAGGGTCAAACCGGTCTCAAACGTATCTTCAATGCAGGGGGCTATTCCCTGGATGGCCTGCGCGCGGCTTTCACCGGTGAGGCGGCGTTCCGTCAACTGGTCTTGTTGAACGTCATCCTGATCCCGCTGAGTTTTTTCCTGCACGTCAGCCGTGTTGAGCGCGCGCTGCTGATTGCGGTGTGCCTGTTGGCCTTGATCGTTGAATTGCTCAATTCGGCGGTAGAAGCGGCGATCGACCGTATTTCCCTCGACCGCCACCCCCTGTCGAAAAACGCCAAGGACATGGGCAGCGCCGCGCAATTTGTGGCACTGACCATGATCACCCTGGTGTGGGCCGTGATTCTGACCTGACGATCAGGCAATGCTCGGCAGCACGATCTCGTCGCTGCGCTGAACCCCGGCGGTGAAGGCGCGGCACAGCTCCAGGAACTCGCGCATGGCGGAGGTCTGGTATTTCTGTTTATGCCAGATGAAGTAGAACTGCCGGGCCAGGTCCAGGTCCGGGGTTTCTACCGGCACCAGGCTGCCACGGCGAAATGCATCGCGCAGCGCCAGCCGAGAAATACACCCAATGCCCAAACCCGATTCCACCGCCCGTTTGATCGCCTCGGTGTGCTCCAGCTCCAGGCGGATATTCAGCGCGCTGCGGTGATGGCGCATGGCCTGGTCAAAGGTCAGGCGCGTGCCGGAGCCTTGTTCCCGCAGGATCCAGGCCTCATGGGTCAACTCTTCCAGGGTGGCCACGCCGCGTTTGGCCAAGTGGTGCTGAGGCGCGCAAAACACCACCAGCTCATCTTCCACCCAGGTTTGCACCTCGATATCCGGGTGGCTGCAGTCGCCTTCGATTAGACCCAGGTCAATTTCGTAGTGCGCAACCTGGTGCACGATATTGGCAGTGTTCTGCACATGCAGCTTCACCTGGCTTTCGGGGTGCTGCTGCATGAAGCTGCCGATCAGCAGGGTGGCCAGGTAATTGCCAATGGTCAGGGTAGCGCCGACCGCCAGGGAGCCGAAGCCGGACTTACCGTTGAGCAGGTCTTCGATCTCCTTGGCCTGGTCCAACAGCGCCACCGCTTGAGGCAACAGCTGATGGCCCAAGGCGTTGAGACTCAGGCGCTTGCCGGCACGGTCGAATAATTGGCAGCTGGATTGGCGCTCCAGCTCGGTAATCGAGGTGCTGGCGGCGGATTGAGATAAGGCCAGAAGGCCAGCAGCGCGAGAGACGCTTTCCTGCTGGGCGACGGCGACGAAGACTTGCAGTTGACGGAGAGTAAATCGCATATCGATATAACCGATAACCCTTATCTTAATAATCCAGTTAACAGATATTGTCGCCGCCATTAGAATGCTGTGCAATTGCGCACTTCATCTTTGGCGCAGACCCATTTCCAGGAGTCCCCCGTACATGAGCAACATGAACCACGAGCGTGTCCTCAGTGTTCATCACTGGAACGACACTCTGTTCAGCTTCAAGTGCACCCGCGATCCGGGCCTGCGCTTCGAGAACGGTCAGTTCGTGATGATCGGCCTGCAACAGCCCAACGGCCGCCCGCTCATGCGCGCTTACTCCATTGCCAGCCCGAACTGGGAAGAGCATCTGGAGTTCTTCAGCATCAAGGTGCCGGATGGCCCGCTGACTTCCCAATTGCAGCACTTGAAGGAAGGCGACGAGATCATCATCAGCAAAAAACCGACAGGCACCCTGGTGCTTGACGATTTGAAGCCGGGCAAACACCTCTACCTGCTCAGCACCGGTACTGGCCTTGCTCCGTTCATGAGCGTGATCCAGGACCCGGAAACCTACGAGCGCTTTGAAAAAGTGATCCTGTGCCACGGCGTGCGCTACGTCAACGAAGTCGCTTACCGCGAATTCATCACCGAGCACCTGCCGCAGAACGAGTTCTTCGGCGAGGCCCTGCGTGAGAAGCTGATCTACTACCCGACCGTGACCCGCGAGCCGTTCGAAAACGAAGGCCGCCTGACCGACCTGATGCGCAGCGGCAAGCTGTTCAGCGACATCGGCCTGCCACCGATCAACCCCGAGGACGACCGCGCCATGTTGTGCGGCAGCCCAAGCATGTTGGACGAGACCAGCGAAGTACTGAACAGCTTCGGCCTGAAAGTTTCGCCACGCATGCGTGAGCCGGGTGATTACTTGATCGAGCGCGCGTTCGTCGAGAAATAACTGCGGTAAAAAATGTGGGAGGGGGCTTGCTCCCGATGGCGATGGGTCAGTCGATATACACGTTGACTGATCCACCGCCATCGGGAGCAAGCCCCCTCCCACATTGGGTTCCGGTTTATCCCGCTGGCACCACTTCCAACACACAAATCATCCCGGCCTCTGGATAGTGCCAGCGCACATCCACATCCCAGAACTGCGCCCCGTATTCGCGTTCAGGCCCTGGCGTCTGGTACGCCGGCCGTGGATCCTGTGCCAGACACTGATCGATCAACTCCACCAACGGCTCCCCAAGGCGCTGGGCATGGCCTTGTGCCTGCTGCAGTGCGCTCTTCAGCCACTGCACGGGAATCAGCTGCGGCGCACCACTGGCGATGCTGTTGGTGGCTGTGTCGATGATGTCGGCGTAGGGCACATACGGCTTGATATCCAATACCGGGGTGCCATCGAGCAAATCGATCCCGGAGATCCACAGCCGGCCCGGCTCCACCTTGTCCAGCTTGACCACTGACTGGCCAATCCCGTTGGGCCGATGAGTCGCGCGGGTCGCAAACACGCCCATGGACGTGTTGCCGCCCAGGCGGGGCGGGCGCACTTTCAGGCGGGGCTTGTCCTCCAGGGCCTGGTGGAACAGAAACAACAGCCACACATGGCTGACCTGCTCCAGGCCCTGTACCGCCTCGCCCTGGTCGAACGGCGCCACCAACTCCAGCACGCCCCGCGCGGCAGGCGCCAGTTGCGGTTGGCGCGGAATGGCGAACTTCTCCTTGAAGCAGGAGCGTACGAAACCGACGGGCGAGACCTGGTAGGCCATGACTGGAGCCTCAAGTTGCAAGCCGCAAGCCACAAGCTTTTAACTTGCAGCTTGAAGCTTATGGCTGTTCTTAAGCTCTGACGCGCAGCGTCAGGCCCTTGAGGAAGTTACGCAGCAACTGGTCGCCACAGGTGCGGTAGTTGGTGTGGCCGAACTTGCGGAACAGCGCGCTCAGCTCAGGCTTGGACACCGGGAATTCGGCAGCCTTGAGGATGGCGTGCATGTCGTCCTCCTTCAGTTCGAAGGCCACACGCAGTTTCTTGAGGATGATGTTGTTGGTCACCGGGGTTTCGATCGGCTGCGGCGGACGGCTTTCGTCCTTGCCGCGCTTGAAGATCACCAGGCCATCGAGGAAGTGGGCCATGACCTCATCCGGACAGAACACAAAGCCTTCTTCCTCGTCTTTCTTGAGGTAGGTCAGCAGGTCTTCCTTGGTCACGTCCATGCCGCCGAGCTTGATAAGCTCGACCATCTTGTTGTCGCTGATGTCGAGCATGTAGCGCACGCTGCGCAGTACGTCGTTGTGAATCATGGTGGGCAATCCTGGTTTTCAACGGTGGGCGCCGCCGGGTGGGGCGGTGCCTGGAAAGGGGGAGGCTGTTTAGAACTTTTCTTTGCCGGACAGATAACGCCATTGGCCAACCGGCACTTTGCCGATGGACACGCCGCCGATGCGAATGCGGCGGATAGCGACGACTTTCAGGCCAACGGCTTCGCAGAACAGGGCGATCACGCCTGGTTGCGGGTTTTTCATCGCAAATCGCAGGCGATTTTCGTTCTGCCAGCTGGCTTTTACGGCTGGCAGCTCTTTGCCTTTGTAGGTCAGGCCGTGGTTCAGGCGGTTGAGGCCGTGGGCAACCATGTCGCCTTCAACCTCCACCACGTATTCCTGCTCGATCTTGGCGGCATCGGCGGTCAACTTGCGCAGGATCTTCCAGTCCTGGGTAAACACCAGCAGGCCGCTGGCCTTGGCCTGCAGGTCGGCGCTGGCGGTCAGGCGCAGGAAGTGGCCCTTGAGCGGACGCTTGCTGAAGCGGTGTTCCTCCGAGAGGGTTTCGGCGCTGATCGAGGCCATTGCCGTCTCGGCATCGACACCAACCGGGGCGTGGAACAGGATGGTCACCGGCTCTGGCGCAGTGGCCTTGGCCTCCGGGTCCAGTTCGACCTTCTGGGTGGTGATCTTGAATTGCGGCTCGTCGATCACTTCACCGTCCACCGAGACCCAGCCGCCTTCGATAAACAGCTCAGCCTCCCGACGGGAGCAACCGACCAGTTCGATAAGGCGTTTGGAGAGGCGTATGGGGTCAGTCATGACAAGGGCCGTAACAAAAGGGGGCGGCTATTGTACCTGTGTGGGCGCGGTTAATCCCGGCCCCATTTCATTTAGCCCTGACGGGCGTTTTGTTGTTGCTGGCGCAGGCGCAGGTGCAGCAACGGATAGGGCTGGCCCAGGCCGTCATGCTCGGTGCGTCCGACCACTTCGAAACCCTGCTTGAAATAGAACCCCAAGGCTTGGGGATTCTGCTCGTTAACGTCGAGTTCGTCGGCGTTCATGCGCTCGATTGCATAACGCAGCAACTGCCGGCCTAGGCCTTGCCCGCGGTATTGCGGGTCGATAAACAGCATCTCCACCTTACCGCACGCCACCCCGGCAAACCCGGTAATACGCTGGCGTGCGTCTTTGGTGCAGATCAGCATCACCGAATCCAGGTAGCGGGTCAGCAGCAGGTTTTTCAGCAATATGATGTAACTGTCCGGCAAAAAATCATGGGTGGCCCGCACCGAGGCCTCCCAGATGCGCGCCAACTCCGCGTAGTCGCTGGCTTTAGGTGTGTGGATAACCGAATGCTGACGCATGCCCGCTGCCCCTTGCGATGATTGGCGCTGATGGGCAAAAGATAGACCTAAAAAAGCCCCGCATCTTGTCCAGAAGCAGGGTTTTTCAAGTTTTTTCGATCAGTCGCGCTTTTCAGCCCACAGATCGTACTCATCAGCGTCGGTCACGGTGCACCAGACCTTGTCACCCGGCTTCAAGCCGCTGGCATCGTCGATAAACACGTTACCGTCGATTTCCGGTGCATCGAAGAAGCAACGGCCGACTGCGCCTTGCTCGTCGACTTCGTCGATCAGCACTTCGATTTCCTTGCCGATACGCAGTTGCAGGCGCGCCGAGCTGATTGCCTGTTGGTGCGCCATGAAGCGCTCCCAACGGTCCTGCTTGACGTCATCCGGGACCACGGCCAGGTCCAGCAGGTTGGCCGGGGCACCTTCCACGGGCGAGTACTGGAAGCAACCCACACGGTCCAGTTGCGCGTCGGTCAGCCAGTCCAGCAGGTACTGGAAGTCTTCTTCGGTTTCGCCGGGGAAGCCGACGATGAAGGTCGAACGGATGATCAGCTCGGGGCAGATCTCGCGCCAGTTCTTGATGCGCGCCAGGGTCTTGTCTTCGAAGGCTGGGCGTTTCATGGCCTTGAGCACTTTCGGGCTGGCGTGCTGGAACGGGATGTCCAGGTACGGCAGGATCTTGCCGGCGGCCATCAACGGGATCAGCTCGTCCACGTGCGGGTACGGGTAGACGTAGTGCAGGCGCACCCACACGCCCAGGCTGCTGAGGGCTTCGCAGAGTTCGGTCATGCGGGTTTTCACCGGCGCGCCGTTCCAGAAGCCGGTGCGGTATTTCACGTCGACGCCGTAGGCGCTGGTGTCCTGGGAGATCACCAGCAGCTCCTTGACGCCGGATTTGACCAGGCGCTGGGCCTCGTCGAGTACGTCACCCACCGGACGGCTGACCAGCTTGCCGCGCATCGACGGGATGATGCAGAAGCTGCAGCTGTGGTTGCAGCCTTCGGAAATCTTCAGGTACGCATAGTGACGCGGGGTCAGCTTGATGCCTTGGGGCGGTACCAGGTCGATCAGCGGGTTGTGATCCTGGCGCGGCGGCACTACGTCGTGCACGGCATTGACCACTTGCTCGTACTGCTGCGGGCCGGTCACGGCCAGTACGCTGGGGTGCACGTTGCGGATATTGCCTTCTTCCACACCCATGCAGCCGGTCACGATGACCTTGCCGTTTTCCTTGATGGCTTCGCCGATCACTTCCAGGGACTCTGCCTTGGCCGAGTCGATAAAGCCGCAGGTGTTGACCACCACCACATCGGCGTCCTGGTAAGTGGACACCACGTCATAGCCTTCCATGCGCAGTTGCGTGAGGATGCGTTCGGAATCGACGAGCGCCTTCGGGCAACCCAGGGAAACAAAGCCAACCTTGGGGTTGGCTTTTGCGATGGTGGTGGACATGTCTAACCTCGGTATTGAATGACGCCGCCAGTCGGGCACGACAGGGCTGCGGACGGGCGCTTGCCGCGCCTCTGATCAAAAAGTGCGCAATTCTAGCGACGGGCAACGCACTTGACCAGCTTTATGCAGGGAAATGCGACGAGTGCTGCGTCATTCGATTCGCCAATCACTACGCGAACAATTCCGCGTGACTCCCCAAGTCCACAAAGGTGGTCAGGTCAGCCCGCGATTGTTCATAAATCATCAGAAAATCACCGCCGATGTGGCACTCTCTGAAACCGTCCCAATTCCCGGTAAGCGCATGGTCTCGATACTCGGCGGGTAGTTGTTCGCCTAAAAAAAGCATCACCATCACCACCCGGACCTCATTCATATCCCGACGCCCGGCACGTTTGTAGCGTTCCCAGACTTTTTAAACTCAGGCGTCTGCGCGCATTGGTTTGGCAGGTCAGCGCGCTTTTGTTTCTTCTCCTGTTACGCCATCAGTGTCCCTTAGCATGTCGTCGATCGAGTCAAACTGGCGACGTATCGCATGCGCTTGTGCCATGGCACGAGCGGTCTTCTGCGAAGGAACCCGCACCTCAAACGGTATTCCCTGTGTTGTCACGACCTGGCGGAGGAAAAGACGCATGGCGTCACTGAGGCTAAGCCCACAGGCATTGAGCACAGCAGTGGCACGCTCCTTCAAATCCTCATCGATGCGGCATCGCACGTCAGTAGTCTTCAGTAATGCAGGCATATCATGACTCCCTCTCAAAGTTGTAGCTACGTTGTGGCTACAGCCAGAGTATGAGACAGCCCATAAAATTTGATCAAACGCTTTTTGTTCCCAGCACGCCGCTATGCAACCCATGCGTCGGAAATCGCGAAGTCCGTAAAAAGCGAAAAACCTAGCGTTGGAACTAAATGACGTCAATGCAGGCAAAAAGACTCCAGCTTTATGCAGGGAAATACGACGACTGCTGCGCTATGCTTCGCGCCGTTGCGCACGGGGAAAACCCTTGGGTCAATAAAACGTCTGTTACGAGAAGTAAAACAGCGCATGCTAGGGTCAGCTTAGACGCGCTGTTTATAAGAGACCTCAGGTCAAAGGGCAGGAGTGGTTGATGGGTCAGGCAAGTAGTCAGGCAGCAGGTGCCGAGCATTCCAACGCAAAGCCGATCGGCATGCTGGTGGCAGCGGTCGGGGTGGTTTACGGCGATATCGGGACCAGCCCGCTCTATACCCTCAAAGAGGTGTTCAACGGCGGTTATGGGGTGCAGGTCAACCATGACGGTGTGCTGGGGATCCTGGCGCTGATCTTCTGGTCGTTGATCTGGGTGGTGTCGATCAAGTACATGCTGTTCGTGCTGCGCGCCGATAACCAGGGCGAAGGCGGCATCATGGCCCTGACCGCGTTGGCGCGAAGGGCGGCGGGGGAGCGCAAGAAGTTGCGCAGTTTCCTCGTGGTGTGCGGCCTGTGCGGTGCGGCGTTGTTCTATGGCGACAGCATGATTACTCCGGCGATTTCGGTGCTGTCGGCCATTGAAGGCCTGGAGCTGGCGTTCGACGGCCTGGAAAAATGGGTGGTGCCGATCGCCCTGGTGGTGCTGGTGGCGCTGTTCCTGATCCAGAAGCACGGTACCGACCGCATCGGCAAGCTGTTCGGGCCGGTGATGGTGACCTGGTTCCTGGTGCTGGGTGGCCTCGGTGTGTATGGCATTACCCTGCACCCTGAAGTGCTCAATGCCCTGAACCCGATGTGGGGCGTGCGTTTCTTCGAGGCCCACCCTGGCATTGGCGTGGCGATCCTCGGTGCGGTAGTGCTGGCGTTGACCGGTGCCGAGGCGCTGTATGCCGACATGGGCCACTTCGGCCGCAAACCCATCGCCCGCGCCTGGTTCATCCTGGTGTTGCCGGCGTTGGTGCTCAATTATTTCGGCCAGGGCGCCATGCTGCTGGGCGACCCGGAAGCCGCACGCAACCCGTTCTACCTGCTGGCGCCAAGTTGGGCGCTGATCCCGCTGGTGGTGTTGTCCACCCTGGCCACGGTGATTGCGTCCCAGGCGGTGATTTCCGGTGCGTTTTCGTTGACGCGCCAGGCGATCCAGTTGGGTTATATCCCGCGTATGCATATCCAGCACACCTCAAGCGCCGAACAGGGCCAGATCTATATCGGTGCGGTGAACTGGTCGCTGATGGTCGGCGTGATCCTGCTGGTGCTGGGTTTCGAGTCCTCCAACGCACTGGCGTCGGCCTACGGCGTGGCGGTGACGGGGACCATGCTGATGACCACCATCCTGGTGTCGGCAGTCATGCTGTTGCTGTGGAAATGGCCACCGATTCTGGCCGTACCGGTCCTGGTCTGCTGCCTGTTGGTGGACGGGCTGTACTTCGCGGCCAACGTGCCGAAGATCATCCAGGGTGGCGCCTTCCCGGTATTGGCGGGGATTGTGCTGTTCGTGCTGATGACCACCTGGAAGCGCGGCAAGCAATTGCTGGTGGACCGCCTCGACGAAGGTGGCCTGCCGTTGCCGATCTTCATCAGCAGCATCCGCGTGCAGCCGCCGCATCGCGTGCAGGGTACCGCCGTGTTCCTTACCGCGCGCCCGGACGCCGTGCCCCATGCGCTGTTGCACAACCTGTTGCATAACCAGGTGCTGCATGAACAGGTGGTGTTGCTGACGGTGGTCTACGAAGACATCCCGCGTGTCCCGGCCTCACGGCGCTTCGAGGTGGATTCCTACGGCGAGGGGTTCTTTCGCGTGATCCTGCACTTCGGCTTTACCGATGAGCCGGATGTCCCCGAAGCCTTGAAGCTGTGCCATTTGGACGGCCTGGATTTCAGTCCGATGCGCACCACGTACTTCCTCAGCCGTGAAACCGTCATCGCCTCCCGCATCAAGGGCATGGCCCGTTGGCGCGAAGCGTTGTTTGCATTCATGCTCAAGAACGCCAACGGCAACCTGCGGTTCTTCAAGCTCCCGGTCAACCGAGTGATCGAATTGGGCACCCAGGTCGAAATGTAAGCCTGCGCGGTACGGGAGCCGGCAATCGGCTCCCGCTTTACGTCTGAACCCTGTGCAATCCACGGTTGTCGACTAGGCTCTAAGCACTGTTGTGTAGGAGCGGGGGGGACGCCTAGTCCTTGCCCGCGAAAAACGTCACGGTAACGCGTTAATCCTGGATAAACGCGGCGCCTATGAGGCCTTCGCGAGCAAGCTCGTTCCTACAAAAGTGCCCAAAAGCCAAGAAGAGGTGCGCCATGAGTCAGCTGCTCGAACCCTATACCCTGCGTCAATTGACCCTGCTCAACCGCATCGCCGTGTCGCCGATGTGTCAGTACTCAAGTGTCGATGGCCTGGCCAACGACTGGCACCTCGTCCACCTCGGCAGCCGCGCGGTCGGTGGCGCCGGGCTGATATTCACCGAAGCTACCGCCGTAACCGCCGATGGTCGCATCACGGCCGAAGACCTGGGCCTGTGGAACGACGAACAGATCGAACCCCTGCGGCGCATCACACGGTTTATCGCCGCCCAGGGCGCGGTGGCGGGCATCCAGCTGGCCCATGCCGGGCGCAAGGCCAGCACCCACCGCCCATGGATCGGCAAGCACGGCAGCGTCAAGCCGCAAGACGGTGGCTGGGTGCCGGTGGGACCGTCGCCGATTGCCTTTGACCCGCAGCACACCCAACCCAAGCCTTTGGATGAGGCGCAGATCCAGCAAGTGATCGCCGACTTTGTCGCCGCCGCCAGGCGCGCCCTGACCGCCGGTTTTGAAGTGGTGGAAATCCACGCCGCCCATGGTTACCTGCTGCATCAATTCCTCTCGCCCATCAGCAACCAGCGTCAGGACCAGTACGGCGGCTCCTTCGAGAACCGTATCCGCCTGGTGCTGCAAGTGACCGAGGCCGTGCGCGAAGCCTGGCCCCAGGAGCTGCCGCTGTTCGTGCGGGTGTCGGCCACCGATTGGGTGGAAGATGGCTGGAACCCCGATGAAACCGTGGAACTGGCGCGCCGTCTCAAAGACCTGGGCGTGGACCTGATCGACGTGTCTTCCGGCGGCACTGCCGCCAACGCCGAAATCCCCACCGGCCCCGGTTACCAGACGCGCTTTGCCGAGCGTGTACGCAAGGAATCGGGCATCGCCACCGGCACCGTCGGCATGATCACCGAGCCGGCTCAGGCCGAACACATCCTGCGTACCTGCCAGGCCGACATCATCTTCCTGGCGCGTGAACTGCTGCGTGACCCTTACTGGCCGTTGCATGCCGATGATGATCTGGGTGGGCGCAAGGCCATTTGGCCGGCTCAGTACCAACGAGCGACCCATCGGGACCAACCGATTCATGAGTCTGACTTGAGGGATTGATCCTGCGTCGGCGCCCTCGAAACCCACCTTGAACCGGTGGGTTTTTTTTGCCTGCTGCTGTGGGATGGGGTTGTAGGTATTTGTTACCGAAGTGATTTTTTAAGTGAATGCTCTAAAAAAATCCCACACGTAACGAGATTGTTTCTACGCTTAGGGTACGACTGATTTCTGGCCCAGGGAGTCAGTCTGTTTGTACAGCGAGGCATTGCGCTCCCCGGGAAACGGTTTGTGGGCACAGGAGTTTTTGATCGATATCAGGAGAAACAGTCCATGGCCAAGTCCTATGGTGTAGCGGGTGCGGTGGTGTCTTTTTTTACCCGCAGGGTGTCCTTGCGTGGCCGCAGGTTGAGTTCGGACGAAGCCGAATTACTGGCGCAGTATCGCGCGCTGACCGAAAGCGATCAGGTGGCGATGCGGTATCTGATTGGAGCGATGAAGAGTGTGTCGCGGTTCTGATGCTGTGCGCGAGGATCGTTCCCACGCGAGCGTGGGAACGATCTGGATCAGGTGTACTTGCGCTGCTCCGGTGCCGGCGGGAAGTACTGATACAACCAGGTTTCACTCAGGGTGCGGTCCTGGGTGCGAATAAACAGCCGCAGTTCCACCGGCTCCACGCTGTCGCTGGTCGGGTACCAGTCGAACAGGATGCGGTAGCCCTTGATGTTGTCGAGCACCAGCACGCTGAAGTCTTTCACTTCGCCGTGGGAGCAGGTCACCACCGGCTCGATCCCGGTGCCGGCCGGCAAACGGTCCAGGCCGCCGCCCTTGAAGTCCACGGCGAACCGGCGCGCCCACACTGGCGGGTAGTGCTCGCCCGGTGCCCAACCTTCGGTAAAACCGCCCATGCCGGAACGGGTCGCGTCGACTTGCGCCAGCGGCGTGCTGACCGGGGGCAGGGCGCTCCAGTACAGCTTGTAGCCATAGTTGAGTGAGTCGCCGGCCGCCACCGGCTTTTTCGGGGTCCAGAAGGCCACGATGTTGTCCAGGGTCTCACCGGTGGTGGGGATTTCCAACAGGTCGATCGAGCCTTCGCCCCAGGCGGTGGTCGGTTCGACCCACAGGCTTGGACGCTTGCTGTACCAGTCGACGGTGTCCTGGTAGCTGGCGAACTCATGGTCGGTCTGCACCAGGCCGAAACCTTTCGGGTCGGTGTCGGCGAACGCATTGAACTGCAGCTTGGCCGGGTTATTCAACGGGCGGCAAATCCACTCGCCATTACCCCGCCACATCGCCAGGCGGTCCGAATCGTGGATCTGTGGGTGGATGGTGTCGCACATGCGGCGTTCGTGGGTGCCGCAACTGAACATGCTGGTCATGGCGGCGATGCCCAACTGTTCGATGGCGGTACGTGCGTTGATATGGGCGTCGATGGCCATCACCACTTGGTTGGCCTGGCAGTCGATATCGAAGCGATAGGCGCCGGTGGCGCTCGGCGAGTCGAGCAGGGCGTAGACCACAAAGCGGGTCGCGTTCTTGTCCGGGGTCTCGAACCAGAACTGCGTGAAGTCGGGGAACTCCTCGCGTTTCTTCGCGTAGGTATCAATCGCCAGTCCGCGTGCGGAAAGGCCGTACTGGCCGGTGGAATCCACCGCGCGGAAGTAGCTGGCGCCGAGAAACGACAGCACGTCATGGCGATCCAGTTCCGGCGCCTTGAACAACTTGAAGCCGGAGAAACCCAGGTCGCCGGTCAGCTGTTTAGTGTCGACGGTGGTTTTTTCATAATTGAACAGTGAGGGGCGGAAATGCACTTCCCGGGCTTCACGGGTCTTGGGGTCGACGCTGTGCATGCGCACCGGCGTCTTGAAGCCCATGCCTACGTGGAAGAACTGCACGTCGAGTTGGCCGTTCAATTCCTTCCACAGCGAATGGTTGCCGTCGTAGCCGATGGCGTTGAAATTCTGCGGGGTCATGGTCGCCAGGGTGGGCGGCAGCACCTGTTTGGTGTCTTTATACGCGGTTCCGGCGAGTTGTTTGGCTTGGGCCTTGAGCGTTTCAAAATCGAACGCCACGGCCTTGCCATCGGCGGCACGGTTCCCGGCCCAGGCCTGCGCGGCAAGCAGGCCGCTGGCCGATAAACCGGTGTAGGCCGCAATGGCCATGGAGGCTTTGAGCAAATTCCTGCGGTGCATAGAGACAACCTGTCGTGAGCAAATCCCGCGCCGTTCCTGGCACGTGCTGGATCAGAAATTACGGTTCGGACATGCCTTCGGCCAAACACAACGGACATTAAACAGACGCCGGATAGCTTAAGCGGTTCGATGACGTAGGAAAATTGATTGATGGCGGGGTGATTGCATTGCAAATGCGACAAGACATTTCCGACGCTGTGAGCGAACACATTACCCACGAATTATGAAGATCCAAATGTAGGAGCGAGCTTGCTCGCGAAGAACGTCAACGATAACGCGGACATTCTGACTAACCGCGGTGCGCTTGCGTTCTTCGCGAGCAAGCTCGCTCCTACAATAAAGCGTTACGGCACTTGGGCGATCAGTGCTTGAACATCACATGCCGAACCGTGGTGTAGTCCTCCAAGCCATACATGGACATATCCTTGCCATACCCCGACAGTTTCTGACCACCGTGAGGCATTTCGCTGACGAGCATGAAATGGGTGTTTACCCAGGTGCAGCCGTACTGCAAACGCGCGGCCAGGCGGTGGGCGCGTCCTACGTCGGCGGTCCATACCGATGACGCCAACCCGTAGTCCGAATCATTGGCCCAGCCCAGTACCTGCGCCTCATCGGTGAATTTGGTTACCGACACCACCGGCCCGAACACCTCGCGGCGCACGATTTCATCGTCCTGTTGCGCATCGGCGAGCACGGTCGGCTCAAAGAAGAAACCATTGCCTTCCACCGCCTTGCCACCGGTGACCAGGCGGATATGCGGCTGCGCCACGGCGCGTTCGACAAACCCGGCAACCCGGTCGCGGTGTTGCGCGGTGATCAACGGGCCCAGCTCAGTGGCCGGGTCATCCTGCAAGCCGTATTTGATGCTGGCGACCGCCGCGCCGAGCTTCTCCACAAAGGCGTCGTAGATGTCCGCCTGCGCATAAATCCGGCACGCTGCGGTGCAGTCCTGGCCGGCATTGTAGAAGCCAAAGGTACGAATGCCTTCCACCGCTGCATCGATATCCGCATCGTTGAAGATGATCACAGGCGCCTTGCCGCCCAGCTCCATATGCATGCGCTTCACGCTGTCGGCGGTGCTGGAGATGATATTCGCACCGGTGGCGATGGAACCGGTCAGCGACACCATGCGCACTTTCGGGTGGTTCACCAGCGGACTGCCCACGGTAGGCCCACGGCCGAACACCAGGTTGAGTACTCCGGCCGGGAAAATCTCCGACGCCAACTCGACCATCCGCAACGCGGTCAGCGGGGTTTGCTCCGACGGCTTGAGCACCACGGTATTGCCCGCGGCCAGGGCCGGTGCGATTTTCCAGGCGACCATCATCAGTGGGTAGTTCCACGGCGCGATGGACGCGATCACGCCCACCGGGTCGCGACGGATCATCGAGGTGTGGCCGGGCAAGTATTCACCGCCGGCCGAACCGCTCATGCAACGGCTGGCGCCAGCGAAGAAGCGGAACACGTCGGCAATCGCCGGGATCTCGTCGTTCAGCGCGGCGCTGTAGGGCTTGCCGCAGTTGTCCGATTCCAGCTTGGCCAGTTCTTCGCCGTGGGCTTCGATCACGTCGGCCAGTTTCAGCAGCAACAGCGAGCGATCCTTGGGCGCGGTTTGCGACCAGCCTTCGAAGGCCGCATCGGCGGCGCGCACGGCGGCGTCGACCTGGGCTTCGCTGGCTTCTTTGATTTCCACCAGCACGCGGCCCAATGCCGGGTTGAACACCGCTTGCGCCGGGCCTTCGCCTTCGACGAGGTGGCCGTTGATCAAGAGTTTGGTTTGCATGGTTCAGTCCTCCAAAAAGCGATCGTTATGTCACTGAATAAACCGGCTCTGAATGTGGGAGAGGGCTCGGTGTCTTCAATAAAAAATTATTTACCACCACTCCCGGCCACGCTTTCACCGCCGCGGGTCAGGTAATAGGCGCCCAGGATCGGGAACATCGTCACCAGCATCACCAGCATCGCGACCACATTGGTCACCGGCACATCCCGTGGCCGGCTCAATTGGTTGAGCAACCACAGCGGCAACGTACGCTCGTGGCCGGCGGTGAAAGTGGTGACGATGATTTCGTCGAACGACAGCGCAAACGCCAGCATGCCGCCGGCCAGCAGCGCCGAGCCGAGGTTGGGCATGATGATGTAGCGGAAGGTCTGCCAGCCGTCGGCGCCCAGGTCCATCGAGGCTTCGATCAGGCTGTGGGACGTACGGCGCAGGCGGGCAATGACGTTGTTGTAGACGATCACCACGCAGAACGTCGCGTGGCCGACGATGATGGTGAACATCCCCGGCTCGATGCCTAATGTCTTGAACGTCGCCAGCAGTGCAATACCGGTGATGATCCCCGGCAGCGCAATCGGCAGGATCAACATCAGCGACACACCTTGCTTGCCAAAGAACTCGCGGCGATACAGCGCCGCCGAGGCCAGGGTGCCCAGCACCATGGCAATCAGGGTGGCGATGGCGGCGATCTGCAACGACAGCTTGATCGCTTCCAGCACATCCGGCCGGGCGAAGGCCACGCTGAACCACTTCAGGGTAAAGCCCTGGGGCGGAAAGCTGAACGCGGCTTCCTCGGTGTTGAAGGCGTAGAGGAAGATGATCAGGATCGGGAAGTGCAGGAATACCAACCCGCCCCAGGCTGCGATCTTCAAGCCTAATGATGATTTCTCAGAGTGCATCGAAGGCCCCCAGGCGTTTGACGATGGACAGGTAAACCGCGATCAGCACGATCGGTACCAGGGTGAACGCCGCCGCCATGGGCATATTGCCGATGGCGCCTTGCTGGGCGTAGACCATTCCGCCGACGAAGTAACCCGGCGGACCCACCAGTTGCGGCACGATGAAATCGCCCAGGGTCAGCGAAAACGTGAAGATCGAACCGGCGGCAATCCCCGGCACCGACAGTGGCAGGATCACCTGCATGAAGGTCTGGCGCGGCTTGGCGCCGAGGTCGGCGGAGGCTTGCAGCAGCGACGGCGGCAAGCGCTCCAGGGACGCCTGGATCGGCAGGATCATAAAGGGCAGCCAGATATAGACGAACACCATGAAACGCCCCAGGTGCGAGGTGCTCAAGGTGCTGCCGCCCACGCCGGGAATGCCCAGCACGAACTGCAATACCGGTTCCAGGCCCAGGTGCTGCACGAACCACTGCGCCACTCCACCTTTGGCCAGCAGCAACGTCCAGGCATACGCCTTGACGATGTAGCTGGCCCACATCGGCATCATCACCGCGATATAGAAGAACGCCTTGGTCTTGCCCGTGGTGTAGCGCGCCATGTAGTAGGCGATCGGGAAGGCGACGATGGCGCTGGCGATCGACACCACGATCGCCATGCCCAGGGTGCGCAGGATGATGTCGAAGTTCGAAGGCTGGAACAGCGCGGCGAAGTTGGCCAGGGTCAGGTCCGGGGTGACCGCCATGGTGAAGTCGTCAAAGGTATAGAAGCCTTGCCATAGCAGGGTCAGCAACGAACCCAGGTAGATCGCGCCGAACCAGATCAGCGGCGGAACCAGCAGCATCGCCAGGTACAGGTTGGGCTTGCGGTACAGCAGGTTGGAAAACCTGCGCATCGGCGGTTGGGAAAGGGCCAGGCTCATGTCACACCTCGCCTGCGCGGTCAGTCAGCGGCGTCATGGCTTCTCGCGCCCAGCGGGCGGTGATGAACTGGCCGACCTGATGGCCGCTGCTGATGTCCAGCCACTGGTTGTTGGCCTGGCTGATGTTCAGCGCCTGGCCGTTTTCCAGTTTCAGTTCATAGCGGGTGGCGCTGCCCTGGTACTGGATGTCGTGCAGCAGGCCGCTGATTTCCACTTCGCCGGCGCCCAGCGGGCCCTCGGCAAACCGTACGTGTTCCGGGCGAATCGAAAACGGCTGCGCACTGCCGCTGAGGCGCTGGGCCAACTCGCCGCGAATCACGTTGGAGGTGCCGACGAACTCGGCGACGAACGCGGTGGCCGGTTTCATATACAGGTTGCGCGGGGTGTCGACCTGTTCGATACGGCCCTTGTTGAACACCGCCACACGGTCGGACATCGACAGCGCTTCGGTCTGGTCGTGGGTGACGAAGATAAAGGTGATGCCGAGCTGGCGTTGCAGCTTCTTCAGCTCGCTTTGCATCTGTTCGCGCAGCTTGAGGTCGAGGGCGCCCAGGGGTTCATCGAGCAGCAACACGCGGGGGCGATTGACCAGGGCACGGGCCAAGGCCACTCGTTGGCGTTGGCCGCCGGAGAGCTGTACCGGCTTGCGCTCGCCGTAGCCACCGAGGGCGACCATCCCCAAGGCTTCTTCGGCGCGGTTGAGGCGTTCGGTCTTGCCCACGCCTTTGACCTTGAGGCCATAGGCGACGTTGTCGCGCACGTTCATATGGGGGAACAGTGCGTAATCCTGGAATACCGTGTTTACGTCACGCTGATACGGCGGCAAGCCAGCGGCTTCCTCGCCATGAATGCGGATCGAGCCTGCGCTCGGTTGCTCGAAACCGGCGATCAGGCGCAGGCAGGTGGTCTTGCCCGAGCCGGATGGGCCGAGCATGGAAAAGAACTCGCCGTCCTGGATATCGATGGAAACCCGGTCAACGGCCTTCACTTCGCCGAACTGACGGGAAACGTGGGTGAATTGGACTGCAAGCGTCATGGTGCGGTGCTCCAAAAAGGCGCGTTTTGGATAAAAATAAAATCGTAGGAGGTGCTCAGAAATCGCAGCCTCGTTTCACTCGACGGCTCCTACCAACGGTGTAGAAGCAGTAAAGATCCGTAGCAGCTGCCGAGGCACGAGGCTGCGTTGGGCCGCGAAGCGGCCCCTGAGGGTCAGATGGCTTAGCGCCCGCCCATGATCGCGATGTAGTCCTGGGTCCAGCGGCTGTACGGCACGAACTTGCCGCCCTCGGCCTGCGGGGTTTTCCAGAAGGCGATCTTGTCGAACTGGTCGAAGCCGTTGGTCTTGCAACCCTCGGCGCCGAGCAGTTCGCTTTCCTTGCAGGCTGCGGGCACCGCCGGCAGCGAGCCGAACCAGGCGGCGACATCGCCCTGGACTTTCGGCTGCAGCGACCAGTCCATCCACTTGTAGGCGCAATTCGGGTGCTTGGCCTCGCTGTGCAACATGGTGGTGTCGGCCCAGCCGGTGGCGCCTTCCTTGGGAATGGTCGAAGCAATCGGCTGCTTCTCGTTCTGCAGGCCGTTGACCTGATACGGCCAGGCGCTGGAGGCCACCACGCCTTCGTTCTTGAAGTCGCTCATTTGCACGGTGGTGTCATGCCAGTAGCGGTGGATCAACGGCTGCTGCGCGCGCAACAGGTCGAGCACGGCCTTGTACTGGGTTTCGGTCAGTTCATAGGGGCTCTGGATCCCCAGTTCCGGCTGGGTGCTCTTGAGGTACAGCGCCGCATCGGCGATGTAGATCGGACCGTCATAGGCCTGCACGCGACCTTTGTTCGGCTTGCCGTCCGGCAGGTTCTGCGCATCGAACAGCACATTCCAGCTGGTGGGCGCGGTCTTGAACACGGTGGTGTTGTACATCAGCACGTTCGGCCCCCACTGGTACGGGGTGCCGTAGGTCTGCTGGCCCACCACGTACCACGGCGCATCCTTGAGGCGCGGGTCGATGTTCTTCCAGTTGGGGATCAACGCCGTGTTGATTGGTTGCACACGCTTGCCAACGATCAACCGCAGCGACGCATCCCCGGACGCGGTGACCAGGTCATAACCGCCCTTGGCCATCAAACTGACCATTTCGTCAGAGGTGGCGGCGGTTTTCACGTTGACCTTGCAGCCGGTTTCCTTCTCGAAACCTGTGACCCAGTCGTAGGCCTTGTCGCTTTCGCCACGTTCGATATAGCCGGGCCAGGCGACGATATCCAACTGGCCTTCACCAGCGCCCACCGCCTTGAGCGGTTCGGCGGCCTGGATACTGACGCTGGCCAGTAGCGCGGTGGTCAAGGCACTGAGCAGTGCGGTCTTATGCGCAGACATGGGGGTTCCCTCTTCTTTAATTATGGTCGGGGCAGTGTGTGAAGCCGTGACGCATGAGCTTAGTTGTTGTTTTAAAGATGCTGGCCGTGGCGGGCCATGATGTGGCGCACCACGCTGTAGTCCTGTAGCGAATCGCTGGACAGATCTTTCCCATACCCCGAGCGCTTCAAGCCGCCGTGGGGCATTTCGCTGACCAGCATGAAATGGCTGTTGATCCAGGTGCAGCCGTATTGCAGGCGCGCGGCGACCTGCATGGCCTTGTCCAGGTTCTGGGTCCAGACGGAGGAGGCCAGGCCGTATTCGGAATCGTTGGCCCAGTCCACCGCCTGTTCCAGTTCGTCGAAGCGGGTCACGGTGACCACCGGGCCGAACACTTCGCGCTGGACGATTTCATCGTTCTGCTTGCAACCGGCGAGCAGCGTCGGCTGGTAATAGAAGCCGGCCCCGGAATGCACGGCCGCGCCGGTGACCCGCTCGATATGCGGCTGGCCCAGGGCGCGCTCGACAAAGCTGGCCACGCGGTCGCGCTGGCGTGTGCTGATCAGCGGGCCGAGTTCATTATCGGCATCGCGCTTGCCGGCGAAGCGCAGGCTGCTGACGGCTGCGCCCAGCTCGGCGACCAATTTGTCGTGGATGCCCGCCTGGGCATAGATGCGGCACGCCGCGGTGCAGTCCTGGCCGGCGTTGTAGTAACCGTAGGCACGTACGCCTTCGACCACGGCTTGCAGATCGGCGTCGTTGCACACGATCACCGGCGCCTTGCCGCCCAATTCCAGGTGTGTGCGTTTGAGGGTCTTGGAGGCAGCCTGCAGGATTTTCTGGCCGGTGACGATGTCGCCGGTCAGCGAGACCATGCGCACCTTGGGGTGGCTGACCAAATGGCTGCCGACGCCTTCACCGCCACCGCACAGAATGTTGATGACCCCGCGTGGTAACACGTCCTTCAGGACCGGGGCCAATGCGAGGATCGACAGCGGCGTGTGTTCCGACGGCTTGAACACCAAGGTATTACCGGCCGCCAGCGCCGGGGCGATCTTCCACGCGGCCATCATCAGCGGGTAGTTCCACGGCGCAATCGAGGCCACCACGCCAATCGGATCGCGGCGCACCATGCTGGTGTAGCCCGGCAGGTATTCGCCGCTGAGCTGGCCGGTCTGGCAGCGCACGGCGCCGGCGAAGAAGCGGAACACATCGATGGTGGCGCTCAAGTCGTCCTGGCGCGCCAGGTGCAACGGCTTGCCGCAGTTAAGCGATTCCAGGCGGGCCAGATAGTCGGCGTGTTTCTCGATGGCGTCCGCGATGCCCAGCAGGATGTTGGAGCGTTGTTGCGGCGTGGTCCGCGACCAGCCGGCAAAAGCGCGGTGTGCGGCGAGGATCGCACTTTCGACCTGCTCGGTGCTGGCTTCGGCGATCTGGGTGAGCACTTCGCCGGTGGCCGGGTTGAGGATCGGCTCGGCAACGCCCTGGCCCTGGACCAGTTCGCCGTCGATCAGCAACGCAGTGAGCAGCGGGGTTGGCGCGCCGGACATTTTTCGTGATCTCTTTTCTTGTGTGGTCATGGGCGTTCTCTTACAAGGCGCATGACCCTCTCCTATGAATAAACAGAGACTAGAGGCCAGGCGTGAGGACAACAAATACTAAATACTGAATGCAGCATTCGATTAAATAGATGGCTTGCGCGGGTGTGGTTGTTCCCGCGCAACGGTGAGGAACGGATCCACCAAGGCCGGTCGCGCGGTGCCTCGACGCCAGGCCAGGCCGACGTCCAGGGTCTGGCTGAGGTCGGCAATCGGCCGCGCTTCAATAATGTCGCCCTCCAGGGACCAGGGGCGGTAGGTCATGTCCGGTTGGATCGACACGCCCAGGCCCGCGGCCACCAGGCTGCGCACGGCCTCGGTGGAGGCGGTGCGCAGGGTCACGCGCGGTTGCAGGCCGGCAGCTGCCCACAGGCGCTGGGCGTTATGCCCCATTTCGTCGACGTTAAGCTGAATCAACGGCTCGCTTGCCACGTCGGCGAGGTTGATGCTGTCGTGCTCCAGCAGCGGATGTTGCGCCGGTAGCCACAGGCGGTGGGGCGAGTGGGTGAGGACTTCGGTCTGCAGGGCGTGGCGGTCTTCCAGGTTGGAGAGGATCAGCACGCCCACATCGATCTCGCCGCTGACCAGCAAATGCTCGATATACGGGCGTTCGTCTTCCATCACGCGGATCTCCACGTTGGGGTAGGCGCGCTGGAAGCGGGTGAGCAAATCCGCCAGGTAGTAGCCGGCGACCAGGCTGGTCACGCCGATGATCAACTGCCCGGCGACCTGGTCGGTGCTCTGTTGCAGGCTGCGCTTGGCATTGTCGACGGTGGCGAGGATCAAGTGCGCCTGGCGCAGGAACTGATGGCCCTGGTGCGTGAGGGTCATGCCCTTGGCGTGGCGGTTGAACAGGGTGACGCCGATTTCCTGCTCCAGTTGCTGGATCGCCAGGGTCAGGGTGGACTGGGAAATGAACGCGGTCTGCGCGGCGGCGGAGATCGAACCGGTCTCGGCCACGGCGATAAAATGCCGGATTTGACGCAAGGTCATCATGCTGGAATTACCAGTGGGGTGTTTTTATAGATTTATCCGAGTGTATATCGATTTAAGCGAAGGGCAGCGGCGTTACATCTGGAAGCACTCTAGATCGCGGCTTTTTGGCACTTAGTTTTACGCTGAGGGCCTATTGGTCCTATGAACCCTAGTGTCTGGAGGCTACGAATGAATACCCGTGGATTGCTCGATCAGTTGCTCAAGTCCGGCCAGGATATGTTGCAGAACAAAACCGGCGGCCAGCGCAAGCAGGACGATAAAGGCGCCCTCGGCGGGCTGCTCGGCGGCGGCGGTCTCGGCAGCCTGCTCGGCGGTGCGGGCGGTGGCGCCCTGGCGGCGGGAGCCATGGGCCTGTTGCTGGGCAACAAGAAGGCGCGCAAGTTTGGCGGCAAGGCCCTGACCTATGGCGGGCTGGCCGCGTTGGGCGTGATTGCCTACAAAGCCTACGGCAACTGGCAGGCCAAGCAGGCCAACGCGCCTCAGGGCGAACCGCAAACCATCGACCGCCTGCCACCGGCCCAGGTCGAGCAGCACAGCCAGGGGATCCTCAAGGCATTGGTCGCCGCCGCCAAGGCCGACGGCCATGTGGATGAGCGTGAACGCGCACTGATCGAAGGTGAATTCACCAAGCTGGACAACGACCGCGAACTGCAAAGCTGGCTGCACGCCGAATTGAACAAGCCGCTGGACCCGGCCGACGTCGCCCGCGCCGCCGGCACCCCGGAAATGGCTGCCGAGATGTACATCGCCAGCGTGATGCTGGTGGACGAGGAGAACTTTATGGAAAAGGCGTATCTGGACGAATTGGCCCGCCAACTCAAGCTCGAGCCGGGCTTGAAGCTGGAACTGGAAAAGCAGGTACGGCTTAACCAATAACCGACGAGTGTACGCAATGTGGGAGGGGGCTTGCCCCGATAGCGGTAGACCAGTTGGAGTATTTGCAGCTGTTCCACCGCAATCGGGGGCAAGCCCCCTCCCACAGGTGTTTTTGCATATATGTCGGCACAACACCAAAACCCATTGATAAATGAGGGCTTCTGCTCAGCTATACTCCCCTCCATTTGAATGGCCCTTCGAGGAAACACTGTGAAGAATTGGACCTTGCGCCAGCGGATTTTGGCGAGCTTTGCGGTCATTATCGCGATCATGCTGCTGATGGTTGTGGTGTCCTACTCACGGTTGCTGAAGATCGAAGCCAGCCAGGAATCGGTGCGTGACGACGCGGTGCCGGGGGTTTACCTCAGTTCGATGATCCGCAGCGCGTGGGTCGACAGCTATTTGCAGACCATCGATATCATTGGCCTGCGCGAGGATAAAACCTTCACCAATAGCGATAAGTCGGATTACAAGGCCTTCGAGGCGCGTATCGAACAGCAGATGGCCAATTACGAAAAAACCGTGCATAGCCAGGCCGATCGCATGGAGTTCGATAACTTCAAGGCCGCCCACATCAATTACAACAAGGTCCTGGCCGAGGTGCTTGAGCGCGTCGAAGCCAATGACCTGCCGGCCGCCCGCGAGCTGCTGGAAGAGCAATTGACGCCGATCTGGACCGAAGGGCGCATGAAGCTCAATGACATCATCACGGAAAACAAGGCCGTGTCCGACAGGGCAACGGCCGCCATTGACGACGCCGTTGCCTCGGCCAAGGTCAGCATGTTCCTGTCGCTGGCCGTGGCCATTCTCGCCGCCGGCCTGTGTGGCCTGCTGCTGATGCGCGCGATCATGGCGCCGATGCAACGCATCGTCGAGATCCTCCAGACCATGCGCACCGGTGACCTGAGCAAACGCTTGAACCTGGAGCGCAAGGACGAGTTCGGTGCGGTGGAAACCGGCTTCAACGACATGATGACCGAGCTCACGGCCCTGGTGTCCCAGGCCCAGCGCTCTTCGGTGCAGGTCACCACCTCGGTCACCGAGATTGCGGCCACCTCCAAGCAGCAGCAGGCCACTGCCACTGAAACCGCGGCCACCACCACTGAGATCGGTGCCACTTCACGGGAGATCGCTGCCACTTCCAAGGATCTGGTTCGCACCATGACCGAAGTGTCCACCGCCGCCGACCAGGCCTCGGTGGCCGCCGGTTCCGGCCAGCAAGGCCTGGCGCGCATGGAAGAAACCATGCACTCGGTGATGGGCGCCGCCGACTTGGTGAACGCCAAGCTGGCGATCCTCAATGAGAAGGCCGGCAATATCAACCAGGTGGTGGTGACCATCGTCAAGGTCGCCGACCAGACCAACCTGCTGTCCCTGAATGCCGCCATCGAAGCCGAAAAGGCCGGTGAATATGGGCGCGGTTTTGCCGTGGTGGCCACCGAAGTGCGGCGCCTGGCCGACCAGACCGCCGTGGCCACCTACGACATCGAGCAGATGGTGCGTGAAATCCAGTCAGCGGTTTCGGCGGGCGTGATGGGCATGGACAAGTTCTCCGAAGAAGTCCGTCGAGGCATGTTCGAAGTGCAGCAAGTAGGCGAGCAACTGTCGCAGATCATCCATCAGGTACAGGCCCTGGCGCCGCGGGTGTTGATGGTCAACGAAGGCATGCAGGCCCAGGCCACCGGCGCCGAGCAGATCAACCATGCCCTGGTGCAACTGGGCGATGCCAGCAGCCAGACGGTGGAGTCCCTGCGCCAGGCCAGCTTTGCCATCGATGAACTGAGCCAGGTTGCGGTGGGTCTGCGCAGCGGCGTGTCGCGTTTCAAAGTCTGATGAGCGACCTTGCGGCTAAACGCGGCGCCGTTCCGGCAGCGAAAAAAGCCTTGTTCCTGGTGTTTCACATCGGCAGCGAACGCTTTGCGCTCAAGGCCACGGAGGTGGCCGAGGTGTTGCCACGCCTGCCGCTCAAGCCTATCGCCCACGCGCCACTGTGGGTGGCGGGCATCTTTGCCCATCGCGGGGCGTTGGTGCCGGTCATCGACCTGAGTGCGCTGACCTTCGGCACAGCGGCCCAAGCGCGTACGAGTACGCGCCTGGTGCTGGTCAATTACCAGCCGCACACCTGGGTCGAATCGCGCTGGCTCGGGCTGATCCTCGAGCAGGCCACGGACACCCTGCGGTGCGACCCGGCCGAATTCCAGCCTTACGGCCTGGATAACCGCCAGGCGCGGTACCTGGGGCCGGTGCGTGAGGATGCCCTGGGCCTGATGCAGTGGATTGGCGTGAATGACGTGCTCACCGATGATGTGCGCGCCCTGTTGTTTTCTGCCGAGCTGAGCCTATGAGCAACGACCCGCGTTTCTTTGCCTTCTTGAAAGAACGTATCGGCCTGGACGTCGCGTCGGTCGGCGAGGCCATCATCGAGCGCGCCGTACGCCAGCGCAGCCAGGCCGTGCAGGCGCAAACGCCAGGGCAGTACTGGCAGCACCTGCAAAGCTCCGAGGACGAGCAACACGCGCTGATCGAAGCCGTGATCGTCCCCGAGACCTGGTTTTTCCGTTACCCCGAATCCTTTGCGACCCTGGCCCGACTGGCGCTTGCACGCCTGGCCGAGATCAAGCAGATGCGCGCCCTGCGCATTCTCAGCCTGCCGTGTTCCACCGGCGAAGAACCCTATTCCATTGCCATGGCCTTGCTGGATGCCGGGCTGGCGCCGCACCAGTTCAAGGTCCTGGGCCTGGATGTCAGCCCGCTGTCGGTGGAGCGCGCCCGGCGTGGGGTGTATGGCAAGAACTCGTTTCGCGGTGGCGATATTGCCTTTCGCGACCGCCACTTCACGGAATACGGCGACGGGTTCCACATCGCCGACCGCGTGCGCGAACAGGTGCGCCTGCAAGTCGGCAACCTGCTCGACCCGACGCTGCTGGCGAACGAGGCGAGCTACGATTTCGTGTTTTGCCGCAACCTGCTGATCTACTTTGACCAGCCGACCCAGAAACAAGTCTTCGATGTGCTCAAGGGCCTGACCCATGTGGACGGCGTGCTGTTTATCGGTCCCGCCGAGGGCAGCTTGCTGGGGCGCCACGGCATGCGCTCGATTGGGGTGCCGCAGTCATTTGCCTTCAGCCGGCATGCCGAACCGGTGAAGCCTGAGCCGGTATTCGTGCCCATGCCGACGCCACCGCGCAGCGCCGCGCCGGTCCCGGTCAAGCCGCGACCGTTCAGCACGGCCAGCACCCAGGCGGGGCCGATCAAGGCGCCGCCCTCCGATGCGGGCACCTTGCTCAGCCGCATCGCCAGCCTGGCCAACGAAGGCAAAAGTGCCGAGGCCCGCGCCGCCTGCGAGCAGTATCTGAACAGTCACCCGCCGGCCGCCCAGGTGTTCTACTGGCTGGGGTTGCTCAGCGACGTGGCCGGCAGCGCCCTGGAAGCCCAGGGGTTTTATCGTAAAGCCTTGTACCTGGAACCCCAGCACCCGCAGGCCTTGATGCACCTGGCCGCCTTGCTCGAGTCCCAGGGCGACAGTGCGGGGGCGCGCCGTTTACAGGCGCGGGCCGCCCGCAGCGAGCGAGCAGACAGTGAGTCCAAACGATGAGTAGCACCGAGGCGCTCAACACCGCAGGCCTGGACCTGACCCTGGCCGACACCCAAGCCATCGACGACTGCTGGAACCGTATCGGTATCCATGGCGACAAGTCGTGCCCGTTGCTTGTGGAGCATATCCACTGCCGTAACTGTTCGGTGTACTCGGCTGCCGCCACGCGCTTGCTGGACCGCTATGCCTTGCAGCAGGACGACCGTCGTCCGGTGGCGGCTGCCGAGGTTGACGAAAAGATCGTCACCCGCTCGCTGTTGGTGTTCCGCCTCGGCGAGGAATGGCTGGGCATCGCCACCCGCTGCCTGGTGGAGGTGGCGCCGTTGCAACCGATTCACTCGCTGCCGCACCAGCGCTCCCGTGCCTTGCTCGGTGTGGCCAATGTGCGTGGTGCGCTGGTGGCGTGCCTGTCGCTGGTGGAGTTGCTTGGCCTGGAAACAACCCATCAGGGCGCCAGCGGTGGGCGGATCATGCCGCGCATGCTGATCATCGCCGCGCAGGATGGCCCGGTGGTGGTGCCGGTGGACGAAGTGGATGGCATCCATGCCATCGATGAGCGCACCCTGAAGGCGGCGTCGGCCTCGGGTACCCAGGCCAGCGCGCGCTACACCCAGGGTGTGTTGCAGTGGAAAGGCCGTAGCCTGCGGTGGCTGGACGAGGCGCAATTGTTGTCCGCCGTGACCCGGAGCCTCACATGACCCCCGACCAGATGCGCGACGCCTCGCTGCTGGAGCTGTTCAGCCTGGAAGCCGATGCCCAGACCCAGGTGCTGAGCGCGGGCCTGCTGGCCCTGGAGCGCAACCCTACCCAGGCCGACCAGCTTGAAGCCTGCATGCGTGCCGCGCATTCGCTCAAGGGCGCGGCGCGCATCGTCGGGGTGGACGCCGGGGTCAGCGTGGCCCATGTCATGGAGGATTGCCTGGTCAGCGCCCAGGAACGCCGCCTGTACCTGCAACCCGAACATATCGACGCGTTGCTGCAAGGCACCGACTTGCTGATGCGTATCGCCACTCCTGGCAACGATGTCGGCACGGCGGACATCGATGCCTATGTGGCGTTGATGGAGCGCCTGCTGGATCCATCCCAGCCCAGTGCCTACGTCGCGCCGCTGCCCGCTGCGCCTGAGCCCGCCCCGGCGCCGCTCATCGAAGAGCTGCCGCCGGAGCCTGAGCCCGCACCGCACGTCGCCAGTGATCCGCCGCGTCAGGGCCGGCGCATGACTGAAGGTGGCGAACGCGTATTGCGCGTGACCGCCGAGCGCTTGAACAGCCTGTTGGACCTCTCGAGCAAGTCTCTGGTGGAAACCCAGCGGCTCAAGCCCTACCTGGCCAGCATGCAGCGTCTCAAACGGATTCAAAGCCAGAGCGTACGCGCCCTGGATACCCTGGATGGCCAGCTCAAGACCCTGGGTTTGAGCCTCGAAGCCGAGGAAGCCCTGGCCGATACCCGCCGCCTGCTGAGCGAAGCCCAGGCGCTGCTGGCGGAAAAGACCGCCGAGCTGGATGAGTTTGGCTGGCAGGCCGGCCAGCGTGCCCAGGTGCTCTACGACACTGCGCTGGCCTGTCGCATGCGCCCGTTTGCCGACGTGCTGGCCGGTCAGGTGCGCATGGTGCGCGACCTCGGCCGAAGCCTGGGCAAGCAAGTGCGCCTGGAGATCGAGGGAGAAAAGACCCAGGTCGATCGCGACGTGCTGGAAAAGCTCGAAGCGCCACTCACCCATTTATTGCGCAATGCCGTCGACCACGGCATCGAAATGCCCGAGCAACGCCTGCTGGCAGGCAAACCTGCCGAAGGCCTGATCCGCCTGCGCGCGTCCCATCAGGCCGGCCTGCTGGTGCTGGAGCTGAGTGACGACGGCAATGGCGTCGACCTGGAGCGTCTGCGCGGCACCATCGTCGATCGGCATCTTTCAACCTGGGAGACGGCCCTGAACCTGAGTGAAGAGGAGCTGCTGACGTTCCTGTTCCTGCCGGGGTTCAGCCTGCGCGACAAGGTCACCGAAGTGTCCGGGCGCGGTGTCGGGCTGGATGCGGTGCAGCATATGGTTCGCCAACTGCGCGGCGCGGTGGTGCTGGAGCAGACGGCAGGGCAGGGCAGTCGCTTCCATCTGGAGGTGCCGCTGACCCTGTCGGTGGTGCGCAGCCTGGTGGTGGAAGTCGGCGAGGAAGCCTATGCGTTCCCGCTGGCGCATATCGAGCGCATGTGCGACCTGGCACCCGACGACATTGTGCAGTTGGAAGGCCGCCAGCATTTCTGGCATGAAGGTCGGCATGTGGGCCTGGTCGCCGCCAGCCAGCTGTTGCAGCGCCCATTGGGGCAGAGCAATGACGAAACCTTGAAGGTGGTGGTGATCCGCGAGCGCGATGCGGTTTACGGGATCGCCGTGGAACGCTTTATCGGCGAACGCACCCTGGTGGTGTTGCCGCTGGATGATCGCCTGGGCAAGGTCCAGGATATTTCCGCCGGTGCCTTGCTGGACGACGGCTCGGTGGTATTGATCGTCGATGTGGAAGATATGCTGCGCTCGGTGGACAAGCTGCTCAACACCGGGCGCCTGGAACGCATCGCCCGGCGCAGCCAGCAGGCCACCGAGGCACCGCGCAAGCGGGTACTGGTGGTGGACGACTCGCTCACTGTGCGGGAGTTGCAACGCAAACTGCTGCTCAATCGCGGGTACGAAGTGGCCGTCGCGGTTGACGGCATGGACGGCTGGAACGCCTTGCGCTCCGAAGACTTCGACCTGCTTATCACTGATATCGATATGCCTCGTATGGACGGTATTGAATTGGTCACACTCCTGCGCCGTGACAGTCGCCTGCAATCGTTGCCGGTGATGGTGGTGTCGTACAAAGACCGTGAAGAAGACCGCCGTCGCGGGCTGGATGCTGGGGCCGATTATTATCTGGCCAAGGCCAGTTTCCACGATGACGCGCTGCTGGATGCCGTGGTGGAGCTGATCGGAGGCGCGCGGTCATGAGGATTGCGATCGTCAACGACATGCCCCTGGCCGTGGAGGCCCTGCGCCGTGCCTTGAGCTTCGAGCCCGCGCACCAGGTGGTGTGGGTGGCCAGCAATGGCCTGGAGGCGGTGCAGCGCTGCGCCGAATTGACCCCGGACCTGATCCTGATGGACCTGATCATGCCGGTGATGGACGGCGTGGAGGCCACGCGGCAGATCATGGCCGAGACCCCGTGCGCGATCCTGCTGGTGACCGTCGACCGCCAGGCCAATGTGAGCCGGGTGTTCGAAGCCATGGGCCACGGCGCCCTGGATGTGGTGGACACGCCGGCGCTCGGCGTGGGCAACCCCAAGGATGCGGCGGCGCCGTTGCTGCGCAAGATCCTCAACATCGGCTGGCTGATCGGCCAGCGCGGCAGCCGTGTGCGCGCCGAAACCACCCCGGAGCGCAGCACCGGCGAACGCCAGAGCCTGGTGGCGATCGGTTCTTCGGCGGGTGGCCCGGCTGCCCTGGAAACCCTGCTCAAGGGATTGCCCCGGGACTTTGCCGCCGCCATTGTGCTGGTGCAGCATGTGGATCAGGTCTTCGCCGCCGGCATGGCCGAGTGGCTGAGCAGCGCCTCCGGCCTGCCGGTACGCCTGGCCCGCGAAGGCGAACCGCCGCAAAGCGGGGTGGTGCTGCTGGCCGGCACCAATCACCACATTCGTTTATTGAAGAATGGCACGCTAGCCTATACCGCAGAGCCGGTGAACGAGATTTACCGGCCTTCGATCGACGTGTTTTTCGAAAGCGTGGCCAGCCACTGGAATGGCGATGCCGTCGGCGTACTGCTGACGGGTATGGGGCGTGACGGGGCCCAGGGGCTCAAGCTAATGCGTGAACAAGGTTATTTGACCATCGCCCAGGATCAGCAAAGCTCGGCGGTGTATGGCATGCCCAAAGCGGCGGCGGCGATTGATGCTGCTGTTGAAATTCGCCCACTGGATAGAATTGCGCCCCGATTGCTGGAGGTCTTTGCAAAATGATCATGACCTTCCGCGGTGTTGGCTTGCAGGCAGTAATTCAGGTGACTGCACATGAATGATTTACAGATCGACGACATCAAGACCGACGAAAACGCCGCCATGGTGTTGCTGGTCGACGACCAGGCCATGATCGGCGAAGCCGTCCGGCGCGGCCTGGCCCACGAAGAAAACATCGACTTCCACTTCTGTGCCGACCCGCACCAGGCGATTGCCCAGGCCATCCGCATCAAGCCCACGGTGATCCTGCAGGACCTGGTGATGCCGGGCCTCGACGGCTTGACCCTGGTGCGCGAATACCGCAACCACCCGGCCACGCAGAACATCCCGATCATCGTGCTTTCCACCAAGGAAGACCCGCTGATCAAGAGCGCGGCGTTCTCGGCGGGGGCCAACGATTACCTGGTCAAGCTGCCGGACAACATCGAACTGGTGGCGCGCATCCGCTATCACTCGCGTTCCTACATGACCCTGTTGCAGCGCGATGCCGCCTACCGTGCGCTGCGGGTCAGCCAGCAACAGCTGCTGGACACCAACCTGGTGCTGCAACGGCTGATGAACTCCGATGGCCTGACCGGGCTGTCCAACCGCCGCCACTTCGACGAATACCTGGAGCTGGAATGGCGCCGCGCCATGCGTGATCAGACCCAGCTGTCATTGCTGATGATCGACGTGGATTTCTTCAAGACCTACAACGACAGCTTTGGCCACGTCGAGGGTGATGAAGCCTTGCGCAAGGTCGCCAACACTATCCGCGAAGCCAGCAGCCGCCCCTCGGACCTGCCGGCACGCTACGGCGGCGAAGAGTTTGCCCTGGTGTTGCCGAACACCTCGCCGGGTGGGGCACGCCTGGTGGCGGAAAAGCTGCGCATGGCCGTCGCCGCACTGAAAATCCCGCATATCGCCCCGGCGGAAGGCTCGAGCCTGACCATCAGCATCGGGCTGTCGACCATGACGCCGGTGCAGGGTACCGATTGCCGCCAGTTGATCATGGCGGCGGACAAGGGCTTGTATACGGCCAAGCACAACGGGCGAAACCTGGTCGGCATCGAGTGACTCGAGGCCGCAACAGATCAAAATGTGGGAGGGGGCTTGCCCCCTCCCACATTTAACCCTGCGTAGTCTGCCTTTTCGCCAGGCGGGCTGCCGCTCCCCCCCGTTTGCCGTTATACTCGCCGGCTTTCAAAAGTTCGCCAACGAGTGCTGCCCGCCATGGAAATCAACCCGATCCTTAACACCATCAAGGACCTGTCCGAGCGCTCCGAAACTATTCGGGGGTATCTTTGACTACGATCAAAAGCATGAGCGCCTGACCGAAGTCAATCGCGAGCTTGAAGATCCGAGTGTCTGGAACAAACCTGAATACGCCCAGGAACTGGGGCGCGAGCGCGCTGCGCTGGCGCAGATCGTCGACACCCTCGACGAACTGAATACCGGCCTGGCCGATTGCCGCGACCTGCTGGACATGGCCGTCGAGGAAAACGACGAAGGCGCAGTGGGCGATGTCGTCGCCGAGCTGGCCCGTCTCGAGGAAAACCTCGCCAAGCTTGAATTCCGTCGCATGTTCAGCCACGAAATGGACCCGAACAACGCCTACCTGGACATCCAGGCCGGTTCCGGCGGCACCGAAGCCCAGGACTGGGCCAACATCCTGCTGCGCATGTACCTGCGCTGGGCCGACAAGCGCGGTTTCGACGCCACCATCATGGAACTGTCGGCTGGTGAAGTCGCCGGCATCAAGGGCGCGACCGTGCACATCAAGGGTGAATACGCCTTTGGCTGGCTGCGTACCGAGATCGGCGTACACCGCCTGGTGCGCAAGAGCCCGTTCGACTCCGGCAACCGTCGCCACACCTCGTTCTCTGCGGTGTTCGTCTCGCCCGAGATCGATGACAAGGTGGAAATCGAGATCAACCCGGCCGACCTGCGTATCGACACCTACCGCTCCTCCGGTGCCGGTGGCCAGCACGTAAACACCACCGACTCGGCCGTACGTATTACCCACGTACCGACCAACACCGTGGTGAGCTGCCAGAACGAACGTTCCCAGCACGCGAACAAGGACACCGCCATGAAAATGCTGCGGGCCAAGTTGTACGAGCAGGAAATGCAGAAGCGCAACGCCGCTTCCCAGGCCCTGGAAGACACCAAGTCGGATATCGGCTGGGGTCACCAGATCCGCTCTTATGTGCTCGATGCGTCGCGGATCAAGGATCTGCGCACTAACATCGAACGCAGCGACTGCGACAAGGTGCTCGACGGTGACATTGACGAATACCTGGAAGCCAGCCTGAAATCTGGCCTGTAACCCCTTGTAGGAACCGGGGGGACGCCTAGTCCTTGCCGGCGATCCCCGGCCTACGCCTGGGACAACGAACCTGATGGAAAATTTAAAGACATGAGCGACCAACAACTCGACCCGCAAGCCCTGCAACAGGAAGAAAACTCCCTGATCGCCCTGCGCAAGGAAAAGCTGGCTGCCGAGCGCGCCAAGGGCAATGCCTTCCCCAACGACTTCCGTCGCGACAACTACTGCGATGCCTTGCAGAAGCAGTACGCGGACAAGACCAAGGAAGAGCTGGCAGAAGCGGCGATCCCGGTCAAGGTGGCAGGTCGCATCATGCTCAACCGTGGCTCGTTCATGGTGATCCAGGACATGACCGGGCGTATCCAGGTCTACGTCAACCGCAAGACCCTGTCCGAAGAAACCCTGGCCTCGGTGAAAACCTGGGATATGGGCGACATCATCGCCGCCGAAGGCACCCTGGCCCGTTCCGGCAAGGGCGACCTGTACGTGGAAATGACCAGCGTGCGCCTGCTGACCAAGTCCCTGCGCCCGTTGCCGGACAAGCACCACGGCCTGACCGACACCGAGCAGCGTTACCGCCAGCGCTACGTTGACCTGATCGTCAACGAAGACGTGCGCCAGACCTTCCGCGTGCGTTCGCAGGTCATCGCGCACATCCGCAGCTTCCTGATGCAGCGTGACTTCCTGGAAGTGGAAACCCCGATGCTGCAGACCATCCCGGGTGGTGCCGCAGCCAAGCCGTTCGAAACCCACCACAACGCACTGGACCTGGAAATGTTCCTGCGTATCGCGCCTGAGTTGTACCTCAAGCGTCTTGTGGTCGGTGGCTTCGAGAAGGTGTTCGAGATCAACCGCAACTTCCGTAACGAAGGCGTCTCGACCCGGCACAACCCGGAATTCACCATGTTGGAGTTCTACCAGGCCTACGCCGACTACGAAGACAACATGGACCTCACCGAGGAACTGTTCCGCGAGCTGGCGCAGCTTGTCCTCGGGACTACCGACGTGCCGTACGGCGACAAGGTGTTCCACTTCGGCGAGCCGTTCGTGCGCCTGTCGGTGTTCGACTCGATCCTCAAGTACAACCCTGAGTTGACCGCAGACGACCTCAACGACATCGACAAGGCCCGCGCCATCGCCAAGAAAGCCGGTGCCAAGGTGCTCGGTTTCGAAGGCCTGGGCAAACTGCAGGTGATGATTTTCGAAGAGCTGGTGGAGCACAAGCTGGAACAGCCGCACTTCATTACCCAGTACCCGTTCGAAGTGTCGCCGCTGGCCCGTCGCAACGACGACAACCCGAACGTCACCGACCGTTTCGAGCTGTTCATCGGCGGCCGCGAAATCGCCAACGCCTACTCCGAGCTTAACGACGCGGAAGACCAGGCCGAGCGCTTCATGGCCCAGGTGGCCGACAAGGACGCTGGCGACGACGAAGCCATGCACTACGACGCCGACTTCGTACGTGCCCTGGAATACGGCATGCCGCCAACGGCCGGTGAAGGTATCGGCATCGACCGCCTGGTGATGTTGTTGACCAACTCGCCGTCGATCCGCGATGTGATCTTGTTCCCGCACATGCGGCCACAAGCGTAAATGTAGCGAAATCCGAAGCCGCCTTTTATAAGGCGGCTTTTTTATGTGGCGTTTTTAAGCGTCAAGCAAACAGCGCCAGGTTTTGATCTATTCAAGGATGTGTGTCGTGAACCGCGTAACCGCTCAAGAAGGTGCCGCCGGCATTGCCGCTGCCGTGGCTGAAAGCGTCCAGTACCAGGGCCGTAAGGCCAGCCGTCGGGGCAGCGAGCAACGCAGGCAAGACATTCTCGATGCAGCCATGCGCATCGTGGTGCGCGATGGCGTGCGGGCCGTGCGCCATCGGGCCGTGGCGGCCGAGGCCGGTGTGCCGTTGTCAGCCACTACCTATTACTTCAAGGACATCGATGACCTGCTCACCGATACCTTCGCCCAGTACGTTGAACGCAGCGCCGCCTTCATGGGCAAGCTATGGGTGCGTAACGAAGGCCTGCTGCGTGAGATGGTCGCCTATGGCGATGGCAGCCCGGAATCGCGCTCGCAACTGGCCGATGACATCGCGCGGCTGACCGCCGACTATGTGCTGCGCCAGTTGACCAACCGCCGCGAGCATTTGATGGCCGAACAGGCCTTTCGCCAGGAAGCCTTGCTCAACCCGCGCCTGGCTGAGCTGGTGCGTTCCCACCAGCAGATCCTGTTGCAGGGCACGGGGCAGTTTTTCCAGGTATTGGGCTCCCGCGAGCCGCAACAGGACGCCAAGGTGTTGACGGCGATTATCAGTCGGATGGAATATCAGGGCCTGCTGGGCGGCGCAGAGCCTCTGACCGGTGAAGAGATGCTTGAGATCCTCAAGCGTTACATGCATTTGGTGTTGGCCTCGGTCTGACACCGGGGGAGTCCAATGAAAACCTGGCGTGTGGCGGTAATCGCCTTGTCGTTCCTGTTGCTCAGCGGTTGCCTGGTCACGTTCAAGGACCCGTTGCCCGCCCATGAGGCGGCACCGGATGAGTTGCTGGGCCATTGGACCAGCAGGAATGCCTGGGGCGAACCGCTCAATCTGCGCATCAGCCGTGCCGGTGAGCACCGCTACAAGGCGGTGAGCTACCCTAAAGCCACGCCGGCCCAGCGCGATGAGTACCTGTTTACCGTTTCGCGTCATGGCAACCGCTGGTACCTGTCGGCACCGTTGCCGGCCCGGTTCGGAGGGCATTACTTCCTGGCGGGGTTCGAGTTCGACGATAAGCACGAATTGGTGGTCTATAACCTCGACCTCGAACAGATTCACCAGGCCATCGGGCAACAGGTGCTGCAGGGCAGCAGCGTGGATACCGTCGAAGGCGCCGGCGTACGGGTCGACAGTTCCATGAGCCAGGTGTTTGCCTACCTGGATGATCCGGCCAATGCCGATGTGTTCGTTGAAGCCGTGCGCTACCAGCGTGCGGGCAAATAACGTTTAAAGAGGAAGCACCGGGTGGACGATTACCAGCAGACGATACGCAGCTTGTCCGATCGCATTGTGCTGGCGCAAACACCGATTCGCGTCCTCGACGCCGTGAAGTGGGACGACAACATTCGCCAGGGATTCCTCAAGGCCAAGGGCAAGGCCATGCCCGCCGTGGATCGCGACTATTACCTGAACCGGCCGCTGTCGTTCGACTCCAGTGCGGTAAAGCTGGAATTCCAGAACATCGAACGCGACATCACTCGCCGCCTCGGCCAGTTCAGCCCGGTGGGGCAGATCATGCGCCGCATGTGCCGCGAATACCGCATGGTGGTGCGCATGCTCGAAGCCCGCGGCACCGAGGACTTCGGCCTGATTTCCCAGGAGCTGTACGGCGCCGCCTCCGACGCCTTCCACGCCGGCGACCCGACCCTGGCTGACCTGGGCCTGATGCTCTCCGACTACCTGAACAATATCGACGGCCGTGGCGACCTCAAGGACGAAGCCAAGACCCTGACCGCCAAGGACGCCGTGGCCCTGCTGCAAACCCGCCTGAACAAGGTATTTGGCGAAGCCGAAGAGACCATCCGGGTGTTTGAGTCCGACGGCATCGTTGCCGATGCCGCAGCGGGCGCCGACTACATCAAGATCCGCGCCGACGCGATGTTCAACGACCGCGACGTGCGTGCGCTGGAAGTCCACGAAGGCCTGGTGCATGTCGGTACCACGCTCAACGGCCAGAACCAGCCGATCTGCACGTTCCTGTCCAAGGGCCCGCCGTCGTCCACCGTGACCCAGGAAGGCCTGGCGATCCTCATGGAGATCATTACGTTCGCCTCCTACCCGAGCCGCTTGCGCAAGCTGACCAACCGCACCCGTGCGATCCACATGGTGGAAGAGGGTGCCGACTTCCTGCAGGTGTTCGAGTTCTTCCGCGAGCAAGGCTTTGAAATGGCCGAAAGCTATGGCAACGCCAGCCGGGTATTCCGTGGCTCGGTGCCGAACGGCCTGCCGTTTACCAAGGATCTGTCCTACCTCAAGGGCTTTATCATGGTCTACAACTACATCCAGCTGGCCGTGCGCAAAGGCAAGCTGGAGCAAGTGCCGCTGCTGTTCTGCGGCAAGACCACCCTGGAAGACATGCGCACCTTGCGCCAACTGGTGGACGAAGGCCTGGTGGTGCCGCCCAAGTACCTGCCGGAGCAGTTCCGCGACATGAATGCACTGGCGGCGTGGATGTGTTTCTCCAACTTCCTCAACCACTTGAGCCTGGACCGGATCGAGGCGGATTACTCCAATATCCTTTAAACGTTGTTATTCACGAGGCTTCAACGGATGAGAATCCTCGGCATTCTGTGCCTGCTACTCACATTGAACGGTTGCAGCTCGCTGCTGTTCTACCCCGAACCCGGCCTGCCGTTCACGCCCGAAAAAGCGCACTTGCAATACCGCGATGTCACCCTCACCACCGCCGACGGTGTGAAGTTGCACGCGTGGTGGCTGCCGGCCAAGGCCGGAGTACCCGTCAAAGGGACGGTGCTGCACCTGCACGGCAACGGCGGTAACCTGGCCTGGCACCTGGGCGGCAGCTGGTGGTTGCCGGAGCAGGGCTACCAGGTACTGCTGCTGGACTATCGCGGTTACGGGCTGTCGGCAGGCAAGCCCTCGCTGCCAGCGATCTATCAGGACGTGGACGCGGCGTTCAACTGGCTCGACCAGGCGCCCGAAACCCAGGGCCAGCCGTTGATCGTCCTCGGTCAAAGCCTCGGCGGTGCGCTGGCGGTGCATTACCTGGCGGAACACCCGCAGCGTCAAGTCCAACTCAAGGCCCTGGTACTGGACGGCGTGCCCGCCAGTTATCGTGACGTAGGACAATTCGCCCTGAGCACCTCCTGGTTAACATGGCCCTTCCAGGTGCCCTTGTCTTGGCTGGTGCCCGACGCCGACAGCGCGATCAACGCCATGCCGCAACTGACCGGCGTGCCGAAATTGCTGTTCCACAGCCTGGATGACCCGATCGTGCCCGTGGCCAACGGTATCCGCCTGTATCAGGCCGCGCCGCCGCCACGGGTATTGCAGTTGACCCGCGGCGGCCATGTGCAGACCTTTGCCGACAAGACTTGGCAAACCGTGATGCTGCGCTATCTGGACGACCCGCAGCACTTCAACGGCCTGCGCCGCCTGGGCGAGATTCCGAATTACCCCATTCCTAAAGTTGATCCATCAGAGAGCCCGCAATGAGTGAAGAACGCAACATGATCCCGCTGATCCTCACCGGTATCGGCACCATCATCGGCACCGTCGGCTGCCTGTGGTACTACGGCTATTTGCACTTCGCCAAGCCTGAGGATGCGTTGCTGCTCAGCGACTTCACCATGCTCAAGACCGTGCCGGGCGAGGACTACAAGATCTCCCTGACCCCGGCCGCTCAAGTGGCGCAGTGCGTCGATGGCGTGCTGGTCATGTTCGATACCGAACAAAAAGGCTTGAGTGGTGTGTTGGTCAATAATAAGAAGCAGGCGGTGCGTTGCATGGGCCAGGAAACCCCGCAACTGCAGCAGTAAGCCAGCGCGTCGAGTCCGTGGGAAAACGCCACTCAGCCTGGGGATTCGTCCCTTGGTGCAGGTCCGAGTCTTCCCAGGCCGGAACCATCTCTATTTGCCCGCCACAGACTATGGACTGATCGGTGTGACTGATCGGTCCTTTTCGTTAGTTATTGTGGAGTCGACATTTATGACAAGCATCAGCGGAACACAGTCTCCAGTGAATACGGGCAGCTATGGCGCCGGCGGGAGCTCCCAGGGAGACCTCAACCAACAGATTGATGACGTAAAAAGCAAAATTAACCAAATGGAGTCACAAGGCTCCCAGGGTGGGCAGGGAAGCGGTGGGGCCGGCGGCGGAGAGAGTCTCGAGGACCTGAAGGAGCTACTGAAGAAGCTGCTTGCACAACTGCAGCAACAAGGTGCACAGGGCGGCCAAGGCGGCGAAGGCGGCCAGGGCAATGGCCAGATTCCGCAACCCGACTATCAGGGGGGGGGCTCGATCAACACCTGATTGCCCACCCGTGGAAAAACCCGCCTGCCATAGGCGGGTTTTTGTGTATCCGGGGTCAGGTTAGCCACGGCCCGCTCAATGTCCACAGGGGGGCGGGATTTATTTGGAACCATATCGCGCAAGACGCCACATAAAGCGGTGTAACTTACACAGTTCAGGGCCGAGAAAGTGGCGATATCTATTTTTTCAAATCCTGCAAATCCTGCAGCTCCTGAAAGTCCGGCATTACGCAACATGCGGGATATGGTCAGGTGCCATGAGGATCTGGAACGGCAGCAAGCTCGGGAGCAGAAAAAGCAACTGATGGAGCATTTGCCGAAACAGGCCCATGCCCCGAAGATTGAGCTGCCAGCGGAGGACACAAACCGTCCTGTCCAATTCGGCGAGCCCAAAAAAAACCCACCATAAGGTGGGTTTTCTTATCCAGCATCAATCAATCAGTTGGCGACGGACGAGCGTGGCTTGACCGGCTGGTTATCGTTGGAGATGGTCACTTCAACGCGGCGGTTCATGGCACGGCCCGAGACGCTGCCGTTGTCGGCAACCGGGTATTCCTTGCCATAGCCGGTGGTCACGATGCGGCGTGGGTCAACGCCCATCTTGATCAGCGCAACCTGCACAGAAGCGGCACGTCGCTCCGACAGGCTCTGGTTGTAGGCATCGCTGCCTGTGCTGTCCGTGTAACCTTCAACGATCACCTGGCGATCCGGGTTTTCCTGAAGGAACTGCGCCAGCTTATTGATGTTGACCAGGCCGCTGGACTTCAGGTCGGCCTTGTTGGTGGCAAACAGCACGTCGCCAAAGGTCACCAGGGTACCGCGCTCGGTTTGCTTGGCGTTCAAGCTGTCCTGCAGCTGCTTGATCTGCGCATCACGGGCCTCGAGCAGGGCACGGGCGCGTTCGTCGCCGGCGTTTTTCAGCTTGGCTTCGGATTCGCGCAGCACGATGGTGTCTTTGGCCACTTCAACGCGCTGGTTGGTCAGGTAGGCCAGTTGATCGACCTTCTTCTGGTCTTCCTTGTCGCGGTAGGCCTTGTCAGCCTTGTCCAGCCAATCGCTGGCATCCTTGGTTTCCAGCGCGGCAAGCTTGGTGGCTTGCGGGTTGGTTTGCAGGGACGAGAAGTTGGTCCGTGCGTTTTCCAGGTTCGCGTTGGGCGGGGTAGAGCAGGCCGCCAGGGCAACGCTCATCGCCAGCAGGGCAGGGATCATCAATTGTTTACGCATAGTCGTGTCGTCCTTTCAATTCGATATCGGGTGCAGTGCAATCAGGCGCGGCGCTTTATTTCTGCTGGATAGCAGCCGGGCGCATACCTTCCTGACGCAGCTCCTGAACAGCTTTCTGGGAATCCTTCACAGCCTGTTCGGCCTTGGCCGCCTGGGACTTGCGCTCTGCAACGCGAGCATCCCATTCAGCCTGTTCGGCCAGGCGACGCGCCTCGTCATAATTCTTGTCGTGCATGGCGATTTCGGCTTGCTTGAGCTTGTCCTGGGCCGATTTCATTTCAACTGCTGCGTACTCGGTACCGCCGGCGCTCACTGCGCTGTTGACCGCGGACTGAGTCACCGCGTACTGCTCGGTTGGCGGGTTGCCGGCGCAGCCAGCCAAAACGAAGCTGGTGCCGATTGCCAGCGCGGCCAATTTAAGCCCGCGCAGGTGGTTAAACGTGGATTTGGCAGTGCTGGTCTTCATCGTCTTCAACTCCATTGGATAGCTCCTAAAAACATCAAAATCCATCGCAGTCGGTGAACGGCTTGGGGAGCGGCGGTAAAGCGCGACAGGCCCTTTCAAACGGCCGTTCCAAGTGATGGCTTACTGGCTGTGACCGGAGGCTTTTTTCAAAAGTTCAGAAGAGATGGCGATTTGCCTAAAAAAATATCTGACTGATTGGTCAGGGTAAAAAGTTGGAACTTTTGCCACGTGCAGGGGTACTCCGAGCCTCGGCAGAGGCCCGGAATACGGGGTTCAGATAGGTGTCAATCGAGTCCGTCAGTGCTTTTGGTCGTCGGCACTGGCAGACAAATCATGCAGATAGCGACGGGACAAGGTCAGGAACCGCGGCGTTGGCCCGACGTCCTCATAGAGCGGGTCGCCCTCTTCATCGGTGGCGATGACCTGTTGTCCCTTGATGTAGGGAAAGCTGGCTTCCAGCTCCTCAAGGGCGGCACCGATCAGCTCGCCGAGCAGTTCTTCGGTGTGGCGCTTGGGGTACATCTCGGCGATGGCTGCCAGCCGTGCAGCAGCCTCCACATCCAGATGGATGGCGTACTCGGTCTTGGTCAGGCGACCCTTGGCGTTCTCTTCCCAATGCTGGGCCAGTTCTCGAATTTTCATGGCAACCTCAATAAAGCCTGCGGTGGCAGGCGGTGATGAGTGACCAGCCGTGCGCGTGGATAAACGCGGCGGCTCACACTTGAGACTAGCTGCAAGTCACAAGGTTTAAAGTCTTGTCATAAAACGATGCCGGCGGCACTCTGACACACCTGCGCGTCCCGGATTTCTGGCTGGAGATTGGCTGATGAGTGATATCGATGCACGCTTGCGTGAGGATGTTCACCTGCTCGGTGAACTGTTGGGCAACACCATTCGAGAGCAGTACGGCGATGATTTTCTCGCCAAGATCGAACAGATCCGCAAAGGCGCCAAGGCCGACCGCCGCGGAGCCGCCCCGGACAAAGCCGCGGGTGATGAACTGAGCGCCAGCCTCAATCAGTTGCAGGAAAACGAACTGCTGCCGGTGGCGCGGGCCTTCAACCAGTTCCTCAACCTGGCCAATATCGCCGAGCAGTACCAGTTGATTCACCGGCGCGACGAGTCGCAACCGGCGCCGTTCGAGTCCCGCGTATTGCCGGAGTTACTGGCTCGCCTGCAGGGCGAGGGCCACAGCAATGAGTCCCTCGCCCGCCAGTTGGGGCGCCTGGACATCGAACTGGTCCTCACCGCCCACCCCACCGAAGTGGCACGCCGCACCCTGATCCAGAAATACGACGCCATCGCCGCGCAACTGGCGCTGCAGGATCATCGCGACCTCACCAGCGCTGAGCGCGAGCAGATCCGCCAGCGCCTGCAGCGCTTGATCGCCGAAGCCTGGCACACCGAAGAAATCCGCCGCACTCGGCCCACCCCGGTGGATGAAGCCAAGTGGGGCTTCGCGGTGATCGAGCATTCGTTGTGGCACGCCATCCCCAATTACTTGCGCAAGGCCGACCAGGCGTTACACGCGGCGACGGGCCTGCGTTTGCCGCTGGAAGCCGCGCCGATCCGCTTTGCGTCGTGGATGGGCGGCGACCGTGACGGCAACCCGAATGTCACCGCCCCGGTCACCCGCGAGGTGTTGCTGCTGGCGCGCTGGATGGCGGCCGACCTGTACCTGCGCGATATCGACCACCTGGCCTCCGAACTGTCGATGCAACAGGCCAGCCCGGCGTTGCAGGCCAAGGTCGGCGACAGCGTCGAACCTTATCGTGCCCTGCTCAAGCAACTGCGCGAACGCCTGCGCGCCACGCGCCAATGGGCCCATACCGCGTTGAGCAGCAGCACGCCGGCGCCTGCCGAGGTGTTGCAGAACAACCGCGATCTGCTCGAGCCACTGGAGCTGTGCTACCAGTCGTTGCACGCGTGCGGCATGGGCGTGATCGCCGACGGCCCGCTGCTCGATTGCCTGCGCCGGGCCGTAACCTTTGGTCTATTTCTGGTGCGCCTGGATGTGCGCCAGGATTCCAGTCGTCATTCGGCGGCGATGACTGAAATCACCGATTACCTGGGCCTGGGCCGTTACGAGGACTGGAACGAAGACATGCGCATCAGCTTCCTGATGAAGGAGCTGGCCAACCGTCGACCGCTGTTGCCGGGCTATTTCAAGCCATCGGCCGATACGGCCGAAGTGCTCAATACCTGCAAGGAAGTGGCCGCCGCGCCTGCCGCATCGTTAGGCTCGTATGTCATTTCCATGGCCGGTGCCGCGTCGGACGTATTGGCGGTGCAGCTGCTGCTTAAAGAGTCGGGCGTTCAACGGCCGATGCGCGTGGTGCCGCTGTTCGAAACCCTGGCCGACCTGGATAACGCCGGTCCCGTGATCGAACAACTGTTGCTGCTGCCAGGCTACCGGGCGCGCTTGCAGGGCCCGCAGGAAGTGATGATCGGCTACTCCGACTCGGCCAAGGACGCCGGCACCACCGCCGCCGCCTGGGCGCAGTACCGGGCCCAGGAGCGGCTGGTGGATATCTGCCGTGAGCAACAGGTGGAATTGCTGCTGTTCCACGGTCGCGGCGGCACCGTCGGGCGTGGCGGCGGCCCGGCCCACGCGGCGATCCTGTCGCAACCGCCGGGTTCGGTGGCGGGGCGTTTCCGTACCACCGAGCAAGGCGAGATGATTCGCTTCAAGTTCGGCTTGCCGGACATTGCTGAACAGAACCTCAATCTCTACCTGGCCGCCGTGTTGGAAGCGACATTGCTGCCACCGCCGCCACCGGAGCCGGCGTGGCGCCATTTGATGGATGAATTGGCGGCCGACGGCGTCAGCGCTTACCGTGCGGTGGTGCGGGAAAATCCGCAATTCGTCGAGTATTTTCGCCAATCCACCCCGGAGCAGGAGCTGGGCCGGCTACCTCTGGGCAGTCGCCCGGCCAAGCGTCGCGCCGGTGGTATAGAAAGCCTGCGCGCCATTCCGTGGATCTTCGGCTGGACCCAGACTCGCCTGATGCTGCCGGCCTGGCTGGGTTGGGAAGCCGCATTGAGCAAGGCCCTGGAGCGCGGCGAAGGGGAACTGCTGGGGCAGATGCGCGAACAGTGGCCGTTCTTCCGCACCCGCATCGATATGCTGGAAATGGTCCTGGCCAAGGCCGATGCCGATATTGCGCGCCTGTATGACGAGCGCCTGGTGCAGCCGGACCTGTTGCCATTGGGCGCGCACTTACGCGACCTATTGTCGCAGGCATGCGACGTGGTGCTTGGCCTGACCGGCCAGTCGCAACTGCTGGCCCATAGCCCTGACACCCTGGAGTTCATCCGCCTGCGCAACACCTACCTCGACCCCTTGCACCTGTTGCAGGCCGAGTTGCTCGCGCGCTCGCGTCGCCAGGAAGCCGCGCAGGACAGCCCTCTGGAACAGGCGTTGCTGGTGTCCGTGGCGGGTATTGCCGCCGGCCTGCGCAACACCGGCTGAGGTTTTTTGCGTGTTCTCAAAAGCTTGCGGATAAACCACGACGGCCGCCCTGAAAGGGGTGGTCGGCGTTTACAGCGCTGGTTGCACTCAGGCACACCCTACCTATGACGTACGCGTGGCGCGGGTTCCTGCGACTTTTGGCGGCTTGTGTGGTTAGGGCCCGCTGTGTATCTTGATCAGCCTTTGGCCGTTTGGGCGGCCTGGGCCCATAGTTTCATGAGCCCTATATTATTTTTACGAGATTGGCCCCACGCGGCGAATCCGAGCGTCATCTCTATAAAAAATTGAGGAGCACATCGATGCGCGTCATTCTGCTGGGAGCTCCCGGGGCCGGTAAAGGTACTCAGGCAAAGTTCATCACTGAAAAATTCGGCATTCCACAAATCTCCACCGGCGACATGCTGCGCGCAGCCGTCAAGGCCGGCACCGAGCTGGGCCTGATCGCCAAGAGCGTGATGGACAGCGGTGGCCTGGTCTCCGATGACCTGATCATCAACCTGGTCAAGGAACGCATCAGCCAGGAAGACTGCAAGAACGGCTTCCTGTTCGACGGTTTCCCACGCACCATTCCCCAGGCCGAAGCCCTGGTGAAAGCCGGCGTCGAGCTGGACGCGGTGGTGGAAATCGCGGTTGAAGATGAAGAGATCGTCCAGCGTATTGCCGGTCGTCGCGTCCACGAAGCCTCCGGCCGCGTGTACCACACCGTCTACAACCCGCCTAAAGTTGAAGGCAAGGACGATGTCACCGGTGAAGACCTGGTGCAGCGCAAGGACGACACCGAAGAAACCGTGCGTCATCGCCTGTCGGTCTACCATTCCCAGACCAAGCCGCTGGTCGATTTCTACCAGAAGCTGTCCGCAGCCCAGGGCAAGCCGAAGTACAGCCATATCCCTGGCGTCGGCTCGGTGGAAGCGATCACCGCCAAGGTCCTGCAAGCACTGAGCTGATCCTTTATCGGCTTGATAGACAACGGCCCGCTTGCGGGCCGTTGTTGTTTATACTGGCGCACTTTTTTTCGACTTGGACACCCATACCGATGAGCACCCTGCTGGCCCTGGACACCGCGACTGAAGCTTGCTCCGTTGCCTTGCTGCACGATGGCAAGGTCACAAGCCACTACGAGGTGATCCCGCGCCTGCACGCGCAGAAGCTGTTGCCGATGATCAAGCAGCTGCTTGAAGACGCGGGCACCACCCTGTCGGCCGTGGATGCCATCGCCTTCGGCCGTGGCCCGGGAGCGTTCACCGGGGTGCGCATCGCCATTGGGGTGGTCCAGGGCCTGGCCTTTGCGTTGGAGCGCCCGGTGCTGCCGGTTTCCAACCTTGCCGTACTGGCCCAACGTGCCTTGCGCGAACACGGCGCCCAGCAGGTGGCGGCGGCGATCGATGCGCGTATGGACGAAGTGTATTGGGGTTGCTACCGCGAAACGGCTGGCGAAATGCGCCTTGTCGGCGTGGAAGCGGTGCAGCCACCGGAATCGGCGGTATTGCCGGGCGATGCCAGCGGTGACTGGTTCGGCGCTGGCACCGGTTGGGGTTATGGCGAGCGTATCGGCGTTCAACCCGCTGGCCAGGACGCCACCCTGTTGCCTCACGCCGAAGACCTGCTGACCCTGGCGCGCTTTGCGTTCGAACGTGGCGAGGCTACTCCTGCGGATCAGGCCGCACCGGTTTACCTGCGCGATAAAGTCGCGCAGACCAAGGCGGAAAGAGGGATTATTTGACGCCAAAAATGATGGCAATTTGAGGCAAAAGTCGCCAATCGTCAGAATTTGCCCGGGTTTTTAAACCTTTTTCAAATTATGTGTTCTAGTTATCACCAGAGCATTTGCGCGCGACGGACAGTGCTGCCAAAATGCCATTACTGATAGCGAGTTCGCGCCTATGCGTATAGATGGATTTTCCTCACAGTCGTACCCGATCAAGCGCAAGCCGCGTAAGGCAAACGCCACGGTGGACGACTCCGTCGAGGATTCGCCGGACTTCATTGAGGTCCAATCCGATGCGCAGGCCAGTTCACAAGCCCGCATCAGCGGCGTTCCCGCCCGTCAGCAAGACATGGTCTTCCCGCGCTCCATGAGCAAAAGCGTTGCCACCGCCCTGGCCAGCTACCTGACCACCGCCGGATTTGTCGAATGGGATATGGAAGTGCTGGGTCTCGACATCCACATCTGATGCGCCTGCCTTACTACCTCGGCTGCCCGTCCTGGAGTGAAAACGCCTGGCGCGAGTACCTGTACCCAGTCGACGCCCGCTCCAGCGATTACCTTGCACTTTATTCCCAGGTCTTCAACGCCGTTGAGGGCAATACCACGTTCTACGCTCGCCCCTCGGCCGCTACCGTGCAGCGCTGGGTCGACATCATGCCCGACGATTTTCGCTTCACTGCAAAATTCCCCGGTGACATCAGTCACGGTGGCGACTTGCGCGAGCAATTGCCGGCGGCGGAAAGTTTTGTCGGTTTGATGAGCCCGCTCGGTGAACGTGTTTCGCCGCTGTGGCTGCAACTGTCGGCGAGTTTTTCGCCGCAACGCCTGGCTGAACTGGCCGGTTTTATCGATGGCCTGGAACGCCCGATGGCGGTGGAAGTACGCCACCCTGAGTTCTTCGCCAAGGGCGATGCCGAGCGCATGCTCAACCGTTTGTTGCGTGATCGCGGTGTCGAGCGCATCTGCCTCGACCCGCGTGCGTTGTTCAGTTGCACGTCGACTTCGGCGGCGGTACTGCACGCACAATCGAAAAAGCCCAAGGTGCCGCCCCGTCCGGCCGCGCTGACCCGGTTTCCCCAAGTGCGTTTTATCGGCCATCCGGAGCTTGAGGCCAATGACCCGTTCCTGGTGCCGTGGGTGGAAAAAATCGCGGGTTGGATCGAAGAAGGCCGCACACCCTACGTGTTCCTGCACACCTCGGACAACCGCCTGGCCGCACAACTGGCCCTGCGTTTCCACGCCAAGTTGATGGTGCGCCTGCCCGGCCTTCCGGCGCTGCCGACGTTGGATCGGCAACCCGAAGCGGAACAACTGGGGTTACTCTAGGGCTCCTTTTCCCGCCAGGAGTCAGTCATGGATGCCCAAGCCCTTCGCGCCGAAACCTTCAAGTCCCTGCATGAGCGCGACCGCGCCTTCGTGATGCCTAACCCTTGGGATGCCGGCTCCGCGGTGATGCTCACCAGCCTTGGCTTTGAAGCCCTTGCCACGACCAGTGCGGGTTATGCGTTCAGCCTGGGGCGCCCGGACGCGGAAGGCGCGTTGTCCCTTGAAGACACGTTGCTCAATGCCGCCATGATCGCCAAGGCCACCGCGCTGCCGGTGGCGGCCGACCTGGAAAACGGCTTCAGCGATACCCCTGAAGGCTGTGCCGAAACCATCTTGCGGGCGGCGGCCAGCGGTATCGTGGGGGGCTCTATCGAAGATGCCACCGGCGTTGCCGTCGACCCGATCTATCCCTTCGACCTTTCCGTAGAGCGCGTGGAAGCCGCCGTCGCCGCTGCCCGCAGCTTGCCATTCCCCTTCACACTGACGGCCCGCGCGGAAAACCTCCTGCATGGTCGCCTGGATCTGCCCGACACTATTCGTCGCCTGCAGGCCTACGCCGAAGCCGGCGCCGACGTGCTCTATGCGCCGGGCCTGCGCAGTGCTGAGGACGTGCTGGCGGTGGTCAAGGCCGTGGCGCCAAAGCCGGTGAACGTGTTGATGTCCGGCGGCCTGAAACTCAGCGTGGCGCAATTGAGCGCGATGGGGGTAAAGCGCATCAGCGTGGGCTCGGCCATGGCACTGGCGGCCTATGGTGAATTCTACCGAGCGGCCCAGGAAGTCTATGAGCTGGGCACCTTCAGCTTTACCGAGCGCTCGATGCCCTTCAGCCAGGCCAATCAGTTCTTCAAGGACTGAGCCGTGCGTTTTTTCAAACTGCTGGGTGCTCTGCTGGTGCTCAGTGGTGCATTTGCCGTGGGTGTATGGCGTGGCTGGCTGCCGTTGCCGGCCGAATGGAACCCCTGGTCGCCGCTGGACGTACGGTCCAGCCCGAACCTGTTGACCCGCTACAAGCTGGGACGCCTGCAGGATGACCCCGAGCTCTGCGACCAAGTGCTGAAAACCTCTGGTTTGCGTGTCAGCCATCAGGCTGACACGCCCGCTGACGCTGCCTGTCCTCTGCGCAATACCTTGCGCGTGCAGGGTGCAGACGTGGCATTAAGCAGCAGCTTTCTCGCCAGTTGCCCGTTGGCCGTGGCATTCGCGCTGTTCGAGCGTCACAGCCTGCAACCGGCAGCCCAGGCGGTGTTCGGCCAGGCGGTGACACGGGTCGATCACCTGGGCAGCTTTGCCTGTCGCAACATGTATAACCGTGCCGAAGGGCGGCTCAGCCAGCATGCGTCGGCCAATGCCTTGGATATCGCCGGGTTTCGCCTGGCGGATGGGCGCAGTATCAGCGTGCTCAAGGATTGGTCCGGGGAGGGCGACAGCGCGCGGTTCCTGCGCCAGGTGCGCGATGGCGCCTGTGATGATTTCAATGTGGTGTTGAGCCCGGACTACAACGCCGCGCACCGCAACCATTTCCATCTGGACATGGGGCGTTGGTGGGTGTGTCGCTAGGCCGCCAGGCGCAGGTTGTGGGTGATCAGTGGGCGTGCCCAGTGGTAGTCGAAGTCCAGCGCCTTCTGTTGCGCCAGCAGTTCTTCGGTTGGGTAAGGCGTGGCGGGTGGTGGCAACAGGTCCAGTTCGAACTCGGCAATCGGCAAGTGCAGAGGGCGTGGTTCCGGCGCCGGGCCGGGCTCAGGCAATGGCTGGCCGGCCGTGAGGACGATCGGGCGAACCCAAGCGCTTTCGAAATTCTGCTGGCGCTGCTGCGCGACGATTTCTTCCTGTGGGAATGGCGTGGCGGCCGGTGGCAGCAACTCGGTTTCGAATTCGGCGATAGGCAGGAACAGTGGCTCAGGTGGCGCAATCTCGGTGTCTTTGACGTCGCACTCACGCTGCGTGAGGATCTGCGACAACAGGTCGGCACCGGCGCTGGGCTCTACCGCCGGGTCCGCCGGTGCCGGCGCCTTGGCGGCGAGCGCGTCCGGCGTTTCACCGAGCTGCTCGGCCAGCGCCCGGGCGAAGAAGTCCTGCCACACATGGCTCACCCCGGCCAGCGCTTGAGTATTGCGCAGGCCGTAGTGGTTATGGGTCGGCAGTACACCGATGGTTAGGGGGAGAATGTCTGACATTTTTCTCGGTCGACGCTCAGCTCTGGCAAAATACCTGACTGTTGTTTTTATCGGCCGTTGTTTGCCGATCCTTAATATTTTTGAGCGTAGCGATTGATGAGCGAACAACCAGCGGCCAGCCGCATCCAGGTCGAGGCCTTGGGCGAAGGTTTCCAGGCCCGGGCCGAGCAGTGGGCTGAACAGCTCGGCTTGCCTTTACAGCTCGCGGATGCGGATTTTTCCCTGCAAGTGGGGGAACACGGCCTGCAACTGCAGCAGCTTGGACCTGACGCGCCGGGACCGGTGCGGGTGGACTTCGTCGAAGGCGGCGCGGCTCACCGTCGGCTGTATGGCGGCGGCAGCGGACAGATGATCGCCAAGGCCGTGGGCATTGCCCAAGGCGTGCGTCCCCGTGTGCTGGACGCCACGGCCGGTCTGGGCAAGGACGCGTTCGTGCTGGCCAGCCTGGGCTGCGAGATGAGCCTGATCGAGCGCCAACCGCTGATCGGTGCCTTGCTCGAGGATGGCCTGGCGCGCGCTACGCAGGATTTTGACGTAGCGCCCATCGTGGCGCGCATGAAGCTGCTCAAGGGCAACTCCATTGACGTGATGCTCAATTGGCAAGGGGAGCCACCCCAGGTGATCTACCTCGACCCGATGTTCCCCCACCGTGAGAAAACCGCCCTGGTGAAGAAAGAAATGCGCTTGTTCCGGCCACTGGTGGGCGATGATCCGGATGCACCGGCCCTGCTGGCCGCCGCCCTGGCCCTGGCCAGCCACCGCGTGGTGGTCAAGCGCCCGCGCAAGGCGCCCTGCATCGAAGGGCCCAAGCCGAGCCATGCGCTGGATGGCAAGTCCAGCCGGTATGACATTTATCCCAAGAAAGCGCTCAAGTCTTAAGCCACAAGCCACAAGCCACAAGCCACAAGCCACAAGCTGCAAGCTGCAAGCAAAAGCGCTTTTCACTTGCTGCTTGCAGCTAACCACTTGCAGCCGCATCTCTCCTATAGGCCCGCATAAACAACCCCACCACCTCCTGCACATGGGCTTCGGCGGCTTCCTCACTCAGTTGCCCGCCGCAGCCATACAGCAGGCAGAAGTTCGCGGTGCCCTTGAGCAGGCAGAAGAAGTGCTCGGCTGCCGTAAGCGGTCTGTCGATGCTCAGCGCGCCGCTCTGGTCGATCTTGCCGAGCAGGCGCTCCATGCCCTGGAGCATCCGCATGGGCCCGGCTTCGAAGAAGATCTGTGAGAGTTTCACGTCCTGATTGCCGGTGGTCATCATCAGGCGATGCAGGTTAACCGACTCTTCACTGTTGATCAGTCGATGGAACCCCCGGGCGATATTCAACAATACCGTTTCCACCGGCATGCCTTCGGGCAGTTCGAAGTACATCACCGGCAACTGTTCCTCGCACTTGGCCACCACGGCGGCGGTGAACAAGGTTTCTTTGTCGGTGAAGTGGCTGTAGACGGTCAGTTTCGATACGCCGGCCTCAAGGGCCACGGCATCCATGCTGGTGTTGGCGTAGCCGTTGCTCAAGAACAGGATTTTCGCTGCCGAGAGGATAGCCTGGCGTTTTGCCATGTCCTTGGGACGCCCGGGGCTATTGGTGCTTACACGATTGTCGGACATTTCTACCTTTAATACTGGACTGGCGAGTTTGGTATTAATAACATACCGGCCAGTATAATTATTCCTAGCTCCATTTGCGAAAGGTCCTTCAGCATGCGCAGCACTTTCCTGCCCTTTGCGTTGCCTGTCTGCCTGGTCTTCCTGTTGGCCGCCTGCGGCCAGGAAGAAGCGGTCCAGACCACCGTCCGCCCGGCCATGGTGGTGCAGCCGCAACCCTCGGCGCAGTCGACGGACAGCTACCCCGGTGAAGTACGCGCGCGCTATGAGCCGGACCTGGCCTTTCGCATCGGTGGCAAAGTCAGCAAGCGTCTGGTGGAGGAGGGCGAGCGGGTCAAGACCAACCAGGCACTGGCGGAACTTGACCCTCAGGATGTGCGCCTGCAACTGGAGGCCGCCCGTGCCCAGGTCGCCGCTGCCGAGGCCAACCTGCGCCTGGTACGCGCTGAGCGTGATCGCTACAAGACCCTGATGGACCGTCAGATGGTCAGCCGTTCCCAGTACGACAATTCCGAAAACCTTTACCGTTCCGGTGAAGCGCGCCTCAAGCAGATCAAGGCCGAGTTCGACGTGGCCAGTAACCAGGCCGGTTACGCCGTATTGCGCGCCCCTCAGGATGGCGTCGTCGCCAAGCGCGCGGTGGAAGTCGGCCAAGTGGTATCCGCTGGCCAGACCGTGTTCACCCTGGCCACCGATGGCGAGCGCGAAGTGCTTATCAGCCTGCCCGAACAAGGGTTTGGTCGCTTCAAGATCGGTCAGCCGGTCGCGGTGGAGTTGTGGAGCCAGCCGGGCCAGCGTTTCACCGGGCGCATTCGTGAACTGTCGCCTGCGGCTGATCCAAAATCGCGCACCTTCGCCGCTCGCGTTGCCTTCACCGGCGGCAAAGTCCCGGCGGAACTGGGGCAAAGCGCTCGCGTATTCATACAGGCCGACGGCGTTATTCCGCTGTCGGTACCGCTGTCTGCCCTGAGTGCGGAGAACGGTGCGTCCTACGTCTGGCGTGTAGAGCAGGACAACACCCTCAAGCGCACGCCGGTACGCATCGGCGCCTTTGGCGAAAAAACCGTGCCGGTGCTGGAAGGCTTGACCCCCAACGACTGGGTGGTCGCAGCAGGCGTGCATGTGCTCCACGAGGGCCAGCAAGTGCGCGCGGTGGATGGCTCCAACCGTATAGTGAACCTGGCGGCCAAGGAGTAGTCCCCGATGGCTTTCAATCTTTCCGAATGGGCGTTGCGTAACCGCCAGATTGTACTGTTCCTGATGATCCTGCTGGCTGTGGTCGGTACTTTGTCCTATACCAAACTGGGGCAAAGCGAAGATCCACCGTTTACCTTCAAGGCCATGGTGATCAAGACCAACTGGCCCGGCGCTACGGCCCAGGAAGTCTCGCGCCAGGTCACCGAGCGTATCGAGAAAAAACTGATGGAGACCGGCGAATACGAGCGCATTGTCTCTTTCTCTCGCCCGGGCGAGTCCACCGTCACCTTCATTGCGCGCGACTCCATGCACTCTGTGCAGATTCCTGAGTTGTGGTACCAGGTGCGCAAGAAGATCAGCGACATCCGGCAGACCTTGCCGCCGGATATCCAGGGGCCGTTTTTCAACGACGAGTTCGGTACCACCTTCGGCAATATCTACGCCCTGACCGGCGACGGCTTCGACTATGCCGTACTCAAGGACTACGCCGACCGCATCCAGATTCAGCTGCAACGGGTGGCGGATGTGGGCAAGGTCGAGTTACTTGGCCTACAGGATGAGAAGATCTGGATCGAGCTGTCCAACCTCAAGCTCGCCACCCTTGGCCTGCCGTTGGCCGCTGTGCAGCAGGCGTTGCAGGAGCAGAACGCGGTCTCCACTGCCGGCTTCTTTGAAACCCCGAGCGAGCGTGTGCAACTGCGCGTGTCGGGTAATTTCAAGACGGTGGAAGAAATCCGCGACTTTCCTATTCGTGTCGCTGATCGAACCTTCCGCATCGGTGATGTTGCCGATATTCACCGCGGCTTCAACGATCCACCGGCGCCGCGCATGCGTTACATGGGGGCGGATGCTATCGGACTGGCCGTGGCCATGCGCGACGGTGGCGACATCCTGGTGCTGGGCAAGGCTCTCGAAGGCGAATTCGCACGCTTGCAAAAGAACCTTCCGGCGGGCATGGAGCTGCGCAAGGTGTCAGACCAACCGGCAGCGGTGAAAACCGGTGTCGGCGAATTCGTGCAGGTGTTGGCCGAGGCATTGGCGATTGTCTTGCTGGTGAGTTTCTTCTCCCTCGGCATACGCACTGGCATGGTCGTAGCACTGGCGATTCCGCTGGTGCTGGCGATGACCTTTGCCACCATGTATTACCTCGGCATCGGCCTGCACAAGATTTCCCTCGGTGCGTTGGTGCTGGCCCTTGGCTTGCTGGTGGATGATGCGATCATTGCCGTGGAAATGATGGCAATCAAAATGGAGCAGGGCTACGACCGGCTCAAGGCGGCCAGTTTTGCCTGGACCAGCACCGCCTTCCCGATGCTCACCGGCACGCTGATCACGGCGGCCGGCTTCCTGCCGATTGCCACCGCGCAGTCGAGCACAGGTGAATACACACGCTCGATCTTCCAGGTGGTGACGATCGCGTTGCTCGCCTCATGGATCGCCGCCGTGGTGTTTGTGCCGTACCTGGGGGAGAAACTCCTGCCGGACCTGGCGAAGACTCACGCGGCCAAACATGGCATCGATGGCCCGGATCCCTACGGTACGCCGTTCTACCAACGTGTAAGACGTTTGGTGGAGTGGTGCGTGCGTCGGCGCAAAACCGTGATTGTCCTGACGTTGCTGCTGTTTATCGGCTCGGTGGGGCTGTTTCGCTTTGTGCCGCAACAGTTCTTCCCGGCCTCAGGCCGCCTGGAATTGATGGTCGACCTGAAACTGGCCGAAGGCGCTTCCCTGAGCAACACCGCCGACCAGGTCAAGCGCCTGGAAGCCTTGCTCAAGGAACACGCCGGCATTGATAACTATGTGGCCTACGTCGGCACCGGTTCGCCGCGTTTCTACCTGCCACTGGACCAGCAACTGCCAGCGGCCAGTTTTGCGCAGTTCGTGGTGTTGGCTAAGACCATCGAGGGCCGCGAAAGCCTGCGCACCTGGCTGATCGAAACCCTCAACGAACAATTCCCCGACCTGCGCTCACGCGTTACCCGCCTGGAAAATGGCCCTCCCGTGGGCTATCCGGTGCAGTTTCGCGTAACCGGCGAACACATCGAGGAAGTCCGCGCCCTTGCGCGGAAAGTCGCGGCCAAGGTTCGCGAAAATACCCATGTGGTCAATGTGCACCTGGACTGGGAAGAGCCGAGCAAGATCGTCTACCTCAATATCGACCAGGACCGCGCCCGCGCCCTCGGTGTCAGTACCGCCAACCTGTCGAAATTCCTGCAAAGCTCACTGACCGGTTCCAGCGTCAGTCAATATCGGGAGGACAACGAGTTGATCGAAATTCTCCTGCGCGGCACCGTCCACGAGCGCACCGAGTTGTCGCTGCTGCCCAGCCTGGCGGTACCGACCGACAACGGTAAAAGCGTGGCCCTGTCGCAGATCGCCACCCTCGAATACGGCTTTGAAGAGGGCATTATCTGGCACCGCAACCGCTTGCCGACGGTGACCGTGCGCGCCGATATCTACGGCAAGGAACAACCGGCAACGTTGGTCCAGCAAATCCTGCCAACCCTTGAGGGTGTGCGCGCCGAATTGCCGGATGGCTACCTGCTGGAAGTCGGTGGCACCGTCGAAGACTCCGCCCGCGGGCAGAACTCGGTGAAGGCCGGCGTGCCGCTGTTTATCGTGGTGGTGCTGACCTTGCTGATGCTGCAATTGCGCAGCTTCTCACGCACGGCGATGGTGTTTCTGACCGCGCCGTTGGGCCTGATTGGCGTGACGCTGTTCCTGCTGGTGTTCCGCCAGCCCTTCGGCTTCGTGGCCATGCTCGGGACCATCGCGTTGTCTGGGATGATCATGCGCAACTCGGTGATCCTGGTGGACCAGATCGAACAGGACATCAAGGCCGGGCTGGCGCCGTGGCAGGCAATTATCGAAGCCACCGTACGGCGTTTCCGCCCGATTGTGCTGACCGCCCTGGCGGCGGTGCTGGCGATGATCCCGCTGTCACGCAGCGTGTTCTTCGGGCCGATGGCAGTGGCGATCATGGGTGGCTTGATCGTGGCGACGGCGTTGACCCTGTTGTTCTTGCCGGCGCTCTACGCGGCGTGGTTCAAGGTTCGGAAGGCGGCATAGAGGGGTAAGGGCCAATATTTGAGTGTCGAAACGGGTGGCGGGAGCCGGGAACGCTTCCTGCATTCCTGCCACTTAGAGACTACCTGGTCACAGGTATGGATTTGTCGATGTCAGTTGTTGACGACAACGGTAAATGGACTCATCTCTTTGGACTTAAGGAATACTTTATGTTTTTTTGCCCCTTCAAGTGCTTTTTTTCTGCGCTGTCGATGCCTCAAAGACCCCCGGTAAGCGGTCCTTGCCCGCAAGAGCCGCCCCCCCGACCTTGCCCGCCGCCGCCCCGGCCTTGCTACGCAAAACCGCCTAGCCCTTGCTGGCCTGAGCCCAGTCCCGCGAGGCCACTCCCTTGTTCAATGCGTTCGGCCGAGCCGCCCATGAGTATTGGTTATGGCGTGGCAACAACGACGACTTTTGTCGTGGGCGCTTTCCTGTAGTTGTCTGGTTTAACCGCTGGAACGAATCTGCATGCCCTCCCGGTGAGGGCATCTTGCGGGTACTTGCAGTAGACTTCGCGAGTTTGATGATGGCCACTGTCGCCGGGCCATCCATGTTGACGCGTCAGTTTCGATGGGGGGAACGACTTTGGGTCGTCACTCTTGAGGAAAACCTGCATGTTCGCCTGCATTCCAGCCCTGATGTTGCTACTGCTTGCCCCCGGTCCCACCAATACCTTGCTGTTTCGTGCCGGCGTATTGTTTGGCTATCGTGCGTCCTGGTGGTTGGCATTTGTCGAGTGCCTGGCTTACGTGCTTCAGGTTTCGATATGGGGTGTTGCACTGCTCTACCTGGCGGCCTATTCGCCTTGGGCGTCGAAGTTCACGCAATTGGCGGCGGCCGGATACCTGCTGTATGTCTCGTACAAGCTCTGGCAACGCAAAAACAGCACCGTCGACCCTGGCCGTGACCGCCTCAGTGGGTGGAGTTTTTTCTGGTTGACACTGATGAACCCCAAGGGGCTGTTGATCGTGTCGTTCATTGCGCCGGCCGGCACCTTTGCCGCATGGCAAGGCTATGCCGGGTTCATAACCACACTGGCATTGGTGGTGATACCGGTAGGGTCTGCGTGGATCGTATTCGGCAGTCGCTTCGAAGGGCTGCAAAAAGCCTGGCTGACACCCTTGAAGATCAACCGTGCGACGGCGCTGGCCATGGGGGGCTTTGCAACGTTGACGGTGGGGCGATTGGCTGAGTCGGTACTGCATTGAAGAAAGGCATGTCTCAATTTTCGTGGTTATTGAGATAGGTGGGGTTTTCTGCTGTACTCAAGTCTCAGAAATCAAAAATTGAGATTTTGATGATTAAACTGCCACCCAAGGTGCCGGAACGGGTTTTTGTTCTCATTGGCCAGGAGCCCCATCTTCAGCATCTATCTGACTATATGAAGCTGTCTCAGCCAACAGACAGTCGGGGCCGCTATTTGCACTTTGATCAGCTACGCCACCGTTTTCCTCAGCACTTGGATCAAGCGATATGCTGGGGGATCGTAAAGTACGAGCGCTCCCGTCTGTATCAGAAAATAGTGCCCGTAGGTACGCCTGAGGTCTGGTGCAACTTTGTATTAACGCCAACCGCACAACGCGTGGTCTCCACGGTCGACAGATATGCCTCGACTGCCGCACTTGAGTACATGAGCAGCAAGGTCGGGAAGGCTGCTCATATAAAGTATTTGCTCAACGACCTGATTGAAGATGAGGCAATCAGTAGCAGCCAGTTGGAGGGCGCGGCAACCACGACGCTCGTTGCAAAAGATATGTTGAAGCGAGAGCGACTGCCCAGAACGCCAGATGAAAAAATGATCATCGGCAATTACCGAATGATGCGTTTCGCTTGGGATAAGAGAAACGAGCCGCTCAGTGTGGAGTTGATCGCGGACATGCACGAAGTAGGTGTTCAGGGCATTGACGATGATAAATATTCTCCTGGCAGCTTTCGTTTAAACGATGAGGTGGTTGTCCAGGATGGTGATGGCAATGTTGTGCATTCGCCACCTCCCGCAGAAGGGATCATCACTCGGCTGGAGCGGTTGGCTGATTGGATCAATACTTGTCACGACGATGCTACGGCCACCCGCTACCTGCATCCACTGATCAAAGGCATTTCTCTGCACTTTGCCTTGGGTTACGAGCATCCCTTTCGGGATGGCAATGGTCGTGTTGCGCGTGCGTTGTTTTATTGGTTCATGTTTAAAAGCGATTACGCGGCATTCAGGTATATCTCCATCAGTGTCTTGCTGAAGAATGCGGCTGTTCAATACGGTATGTCTTATCTGTATACGGAGACGGATGAACTCGATCTGACTTACTTCATCGACTATCAGTGCTCCATCGTGCAACGCGCAGTTGATGGATTTAAGCAGTCTTACGAGATAAGTGTCCGAGAGGCCGAGGCGTTTGAGCGTTGGTTATGGGAGTCAGGACTTTATAAGGAACTGAATGAGAAACAAAAGACGGTATTTCAGGTCGCCAAGAGCGGTACCGCCAAACAGTTCACAGCCGTCAATGTGAAGGAAAATCTAGGCTGTTCTTACAATACGGCATCGGCCGTGCTGAACGGTCTAGTCGACTTGAATATATTTGTCAAAAAGAAGGTTGGCCGCGAATGGTTCTTTTCAATGCGAGATCAAGCAGAAATACAAAAGAACTGGTTAAAGGCTTCTCATTGAGCGGCTTCCCAATGCCCACGTCTCGCTGAAACGTGGGCATCACAGCTATTACAAGGCGCCAAACACCTTCTTCGCCAGGCTGGTGGCCGCAGCCGCCGGGTTCTTGCGAATCGTCTCTTCCTGCTGCGCAATCATCTTGAACAAACCATCCAGCGCCTGTTCGGTCACGTAGCTTTCGACGTTGGCGCTCTTGGCATCCACGGCGCCAAATGCGGCGGCCTTGCCTGCCAGGGCGTTGTACTGCTGGGCCACGCCCACCTTGTCGGTAGCGGCCTTGACGATCGGCAGGAACTTGGCGCGGATGGCTTCGCGGCTGCTTTTATTCAGGTATTGGGTGGCGGAGTCCTGGCCGCCGCTGAGGATGCCCTTGGCGTCGGTCACGCTCATGTTCTTCACCGCGTTGACCAGGATCGGCTGGGCCTGGGTCACGGCGGTTTCAGCGGCTTTGTTCATGCTGTCTTCCAACTGCGTGACCTGGTCACCCATGCCGAACATTTTCAGCTTGTCGGCGACTTTGCCCAGCTTGCCCGGCAGGCCGATCTTCACTTCAGGGTTGTTGCTGAAACCGCCGGGTACACCCAGTTGTTTCACTGCGATCTGTGCGCCTTGGGTCAGGGCGTCCTTGAGGCCGCCGCTGGCGTCGCCCTGGGACAGGCTACTGAGGTCCAGGGCCATGGCATTGGCGCCGAACAGCAGGCCGGCACACAGGGCAGTGAGGCGAAGGGAGTTGCGGAGCATGGGAGCGTCCTTATGTTCGAGTTTAGGGTGCTACGGCGTTCACGCGCACGCGCAGCGGCTGTGGATCCTGGCCGTTGAGCTGCACCGTGTGCCGTTCGGTGGTGATAAACAGTAGCTTGCCATCCAGCTCGATGCGAGCGCTCACCGAATAACTGTGGCCTGGCTTGACCTGTGCGGGGTCGTAGGTCAGGTGAAACGGCAGCGGCACCTGGCCTTTGACCGGGCCTTTCTGCTCGGCCAACGTCACCGCAGGCGCATCCGCCAGGGACACGTCCTGGAGGCTCACGCTCAAGGTGGCGGCGGGCGGCAGGGCAATGCGTTGCAGGTAGAACACCTCGCCGTCGAGGCTGGCCTTGGGCGCTGGATGCATGGATTGGCAGGCTCCGAGCAGGGCGGTGAGGCCCAGGAGAATGATCTTTTTCATGGTGCAGCTCCTTTTCAACGGCGCCAGCATCCAACTGGCGCCTTGTTCAATCTAGCGTGTTTCTTCCGCTTCCACCGGCGCTTCGGCTGCGCCATCCACACGGTGCAGGGCCACCTGGCGGATCGACAGGCGAATCTCCGCGGGCAACACGCGCTTGGCCGCGCCTTCGGCCAGTTCGCCGAGCAGGTCGTGGTAGCTCAACTTGCCGGCCTCGTCGCGACGCAGCACATCTTGTTCCAGCAAGGTCTGGATGAAATGTCGGAAAAGGCTCTTGTCGAAGAACTCCGGGGCGTTGAGGCCATGCAGGATCGACAGGCGTTGGGCCATGATCGTGCACAGGTCTTCCAGTTCTTCGGCGCTGATGCTGTTCTGGCCGCTGTTGAGCAGCAGCGAGATCGCCATGTAGAAGCGTTGCAGGGTCTGGGCGATGGTCTTGGACAGCAGGGTCAGCAGCACGAAGTGTCGCGAGCTTGGCGCAGGGCGCAGGAACACATTGTTTTCGAAGCGCAGCAGGCCCTGTTCGACGAACGCGTCCAGCCATTGATCGACCACCGTATCCAGCTCTTCCAGCGACCAGCGGATAAACAGCTCCGATTGCAGGTACGGGTACAGCGCGTGGGTATAGCGCAGGATCTGCTCGCGGCTCATCCGCGAGCTGCTCTGGAAGAAGCTGGCCAGCAGCGCCGGCAGGGCGAAGATGTGCAGTACGTTGTTGCGGTAGTAGGTCATCAGGACGGCGTTCTGCTCGTCCAGGTACAGAATCTTGCCCAAGGCATCGCTCTGTTCCGACAGCAGGTCCATGTCCTTGACGTGCTTGATCAGCGCCAGGCCGTCGCCTTCGGGCAAAGTGGTGTGGGGCGAATAAGGCACGCGGCGCAGCAGCGCCAGGTACAGGTCCAACTGGCGGGCCATGGCCTGTTCATCCAGGGCCAGGCGCGTGGTCGACAGCAGCGCCAGGGCCACCAGGTTCACCGGGTTCACGGCGGCCGCTTCGTTCAAGTGGCGGGCCACCTGTTCGCCGAGGCGATTGGTGGTTTCGTTGAGCCAGGCCGGTTTGTAGTTCGGGCCCAGTTCCTGGCTGCGCCAGTCCGGTTGCTCGGCGTCGAGGAACTCGGCCAGCTTGATCGGCTCGCCGAAGTTGACCGCGACCTGGCCAAAGCGCTGCTTGAGCGCGCCGACCACTTTGAAAATATCGAAGATCGACTCTTTCTTCTTACTCGCACCCCGCAGCTCGCCGAGGTAGGTGCGGCCTTCGAGCACGCGCTCATAGCCGATATACACCGGCACGAACACGATCGGCATGCGCGAGGAGCGCAGGAAACTGCGCAGCGTAATCGCCAGCATCCCGGTCTTCGGCTGCAGCATGCGCCCGGTGCGTGAGCGCCCGCCTTCGACGAAGTACTCCACCGGGAAGCCCTTGGTGAACAAGGTGTGCAGGTATTCGTTGAACACCGAGGTGTACAGCGGGTTGCCCTTGAAGGTGCGGCGCATGAAAAACGCACCGCCACGGCGCAACAGGCTGCCGATTACCGGCATGTTCAGGTTGATGCCGGCGGCGATATGCGGCGGGGTCAGGCCGTTCTTGAACAGCAGGTAGGACAGCAGCAGGTAGTCGATATGGCTGCGGTGGCAAGGCACATAAATTACCTCGTAGCCCTGGGCAACCTGTTGCACGCCCTCGATGTTATTGACCTTGATGCCGTCGTAGATCTTGTTCCAGAACCAGCTCAACACCACTTCCAGGAAGCGGATCGCGGTGTAGGTGTAGTCCGAGGCGATCTCGTTGCCGTAGCGCAGGGCCAGGGCCTTGGCTTTTTCCGGGCTGATTTTTTCCCGTTCGGCTTCGTCAAGGATGGCCTGGCGCACCAATGGCATGTTGACCAGGCCTTTCACCAGATTGCGCCGGTGGGACAAATCGGGGCCGATCACCGCCGTCTTCAGGTTACGAAAGTGCACGCGCAGGATACGTTGGGCCATGCGCACGGTGCGTTCGTGGCCTTTATTGTGCTCGATCAATTCACGCAGGTTGATGGGCGCGGAGAATTGCACGCGGGTCTTGCGCCCCAGGATCAGGATGCTCAACAACCGGCGTAGACGCCCAGTGACCGCCCAGCTGTCGGCAAACAGCAGTTTCCACGGGCTGGACTCGCTCGCAGGGGTTTGTCCCCAGAACACGCTGACCGGAATGATTTGTGCATTCTCTTCGGCGTGTTCGCTGAGGGTGTTGACCAGGCGGGTCAGGGTAGGCGGCGCGCCGCGCTTGTCCTGGCGCCCCAGCCAGTCCGGCTCGGGCGTGAGGTAGAAGAACGCCGCGGGTTCCATCAGCGGCCCTACCGATACCGGCAGTACCGGGCGCGGCAGGCCGGCCTTGGTGCACTCGGCATCGACCACGGCCAATTCGGTGAGGGAGGGCGATTGCAGGACGTAAAACACCGGCCGGCTGCGGTCCAGGTTGAGGGTAAGGGACGACTGGTTGATCGTCTCCGAGCGAACCCAGAGGTACAACAGTCGGCGCAAGGTGCCAAACACCAGACGGCGGAACGGGGAGCGGGTCATAGGCGAGCTGCTTCAAGTGGGAAAAACCGAGCAGGCGCTCGGGCGGGTAGTGTGCCGTATTCGCCGAAAATCGGCAAAAAAGCAGCGATGTAAACTTGAGTTGATCGTTTTTGAGCCTGTCTTATACTCGGCAGTTCAACGCGATCGGCTCAACAATAACAATCAAGTGGGAGTGAACAGATGGCAACGCGCGAGACAGGCAATGTGAAGTGGTTCAACGACGCCAAGGGCTATGGCTTTATCCAGCGTGAAGATGGCAAGGATGTGTTTGTGCACTACCGCGCCATTCGCGGCGACGGCCACCGTTCGTTGGCCGAGGGCCAGCAAGTGGAATACGCCGTGGTAAGCGGCGAGAAGGGGTTGCAGGCGGAGGATGTGGTCGGCCTGTAGGCCGAGCGGCAAGCTACAAGCTGCAAGCGCTTTGACTTGCAGCTTGCAGCTTGAAGCTGCTTTTTAAGCTGTTTTCCAGGTGATCTGCTCTTCACCGTCCGCGCTGATGCGGATCCAGGTGTCGGCGCTTTCCTCACCTTCTTCCTCGACCCAGCTACCCGGTGCGCAACGTACTTCAACATTCAGCGCAGCAAACGCAGCGCGGGCACAGGCAATGTCGTCCTCCCACGGTGTCTGGTCACTTTCCAGGTACAGGCTGTTCCACTTGCCTACGGCTTTCGGCAGCCAGGTGACGGGCACATTGCCGGCCTTGCACTTGTAGGTCTGGCCACGTTGGACCCAGTCGCTGCAAGGGCCCAGGGCAGCGCCCAGCCAGGCGGCGATGGCCTTGTAGTCGACGTCGGCGTCCTTCAGGTAAATCTCGATATCGGGTTGGCGCATGGATATTCCTCGTTGCGGGATTCGAAAATCCATTCGCGGATGGTTAAAAGTCGGTTATTGAAGCACGAAATAATCGTAGCGCATCGACACCGTGACCAGCAGCGGCTCGGCCGCCTCGATCACCTCGGCACGGCGCTCGGCACTGGCGCGCCAGCCGTGAGGGGTCATGGCCAGCAGGTTGGCGCGGTCCCGGGGCTCGGCCAGGCTCAAGGTGAATTCCAGGGTTTCACTGTGGGCCAGGCTCATGCCGTCCGGCACCAGGGCCAGGTGCTTGTCGTCGGTGTACTCGCGCACTTGGTCGTACAGGCGCTCGCGCAGTTCCATAAGGTGGCCGCTGGTCGGGCCGACCTTCATCAGGCCGCCGCCGGGACTGAGCAGGCGCCTGGCCTCTTGCCAATCCAACGGGCTGAACACACTGGCGAGGAACTGGCAGCTGGCGTCGGCCAACGGCACGCGGGCCATGCTGGCGATCAACCAGGTCAGCGCCGGGTCGCGTTTGCACGCGCGCTTGACCGCTTCCTTGGAAATGTCCAGCGCGTAGCCATCGGCATGGGGCAGGGCCGCGGCGATTTGCGCGGTGTAGTAACCCTCGCCGCAACCGATGTCCACCCAGCGCTGCGGTGCGCGTTCGGCGGCCAGCTCGGCCAGGCGCTTGGCCACCGGGGCGTAGTGCCCTGCGTTGAGAAAGTCACGGCGCGCCTCGACCATGGCCAGGTTGTCGCCCGGGTCGCGGCTGTTCTTGTGCTGCACCGGCAGCAGGTTCAGGTAACCCTGGCGCGCGCGGTCGAAACGGTGCCCGGCCGGGCACGCCACGCCATTGTCCACCGCGTTGAGCGGGGCGCTGCAAATCGGGCAGGCCAGCATCAGGCGAGCAACTTGATCAGGGTCTGGTAATAGATTTCGGTCAGCACGTCGAGGTCGCTGGCCAGGATCCGCTCGTTGACCTGGTGGATCGTCGCGTTCACCGGGCCCAACTCGACCACCTGGGTGCCAAGGGTCGCGATGAAGCGCCCATCGGAGGTACCGCCACTGGTGGAGGCCTGGGTCTCACGCCCGGTGATCGCCTTGATGCTGGCCGACACCGCATCGAGCAACGCGCCCGGCTCGGTGAGGAACGGCAGGCCCGACAGCGCCCACTCCACATGCCAGTCCAGGCCATGCTTGTCGAGAATCGCCGCAACGCGCTGTTGCAGGCCTTCGACAGTGGATTCGGTGGAAAAACGGAAGTTGAACACCGCCGTCAGGTCACCCGGAATCACGTTGGTGGCGCCGGTGCCAGAGTTGAGGTTGGAAATCTGGAAGCTGGTCGGCGGGAAGAAGGCGTTGCCGTTGTCCCAGTGCTCGGCGGCCAGTTCGGCCAGGGCCGGCGCGGCCAGGTGGATCGGGTTCTTCGCCAGGTGCGGGTAGGCCACATGGCCCTGTACGCCGCGCACGGTCAGGGTGGCGCCGAGGGAGCCGCGACGGCCGTTCTTGACCACGTCACCCACCAGGGTAGTGCTCGACGGTTCGCCGACGATGCACCAGTCCAGGCGCTCCTTGCGCGCGGCCAGGCGTTCGATCACGGCCTTGGTGCCATGGTGCGCCGGGCCTTCCTCATCGCTGGTGATCAGGAACGCGACCGAGCCCTTGTGGTCCGGGTAGTCGCTGACGAAGCGCTCGGCCGCCACCAGCATGGCGGCCAGGCTGCCCTTCATGTCGGCCGCGCCACGCCCGCAGAGCATGCCGTTTTCGTCGATCAATGCGTCGAACGGGTCGTTCTGCCAGGCTTGCACCGGGCCGGTGGGGACCACGTCGGTGTGGCCGGCGAAGCACAGCACCGGGCCGTCGTGCTTGCCATGGGTGGCCCAGAAGTTGTCCACGTCCTCGATGCGCATCGGCTCCAGCGCAAAACCGGCGTCGCCCAGGCGCTGCATCATCAGCTTCTGGCAATCGGCGTCGATCGGCGTGACCGAGGGACGACGGATCAGGTCGATGGCAAGTTGAAGGGTCGGCGAAAGGTCGGCATGGGCCGTCATGGGAAAACTCCGGGAAGCATGTCTGGAAGAGCGGGGCGGGCGGACAAAACGGCCGTTATCTTATAGCAAAACGGCGGCCAGAGGCCGCCGTTTAGTGCATTGCGCAAGTTTTTAAGCCACAGGTGCAGGCTCAGGTGCCACGGCTGGTTTCGGCAGCGACGACAGGAACGCCATGATCAACGCCGCCACATACGGCAGCGATTGCACCAGCAGCATCACCACCCAGAAACGTATGTCATTGCTCGGCAGGCCCTGCACAAGGTAGATCCCCAGCGCCGCGCCCCACAACAGCAGCATGATGAACATTTCTTCGCGGGCTTCGGAAATCGCTACCCAGAAGCCGTGGTTATCCGCGTTTTTCGGGGTACGAAAGAACGGAATGCTGGTGGTGAAGAAGCCATACAGCACCGCCTTGGCGATGGTGTGGGACAACGCCAGGCCAGCCAGGGCGGCGCAGAACGCATCCTTGAGGTTCACACCTACCGCGCGGCGGTAGAGGAAGATGATCTTGCCCACCTTGAACACGAACAACGCCAACGGCGGGATCGCGAAAATCAACAGCGGCGGGTCGACCCGCGTCGGCACGATGATCATCGCCGCCGACCACAACAGCGCGCCGACGGTGAAGAAGATGTTCATGCCGTCCGCCACCCACGGCAACCAGCCCGCGAGGAAGTGGTAGCGCTGGCCACGGGTCAGCTCGGTGTCTTTGCCGCGCAGCAGGCTGGCGGTGTGACGCTTGATGATCTGGATCGCGCCATAGGCCCAGCGGAAACGCTGTTTCTTGAAGTCGATAAAGGTATCCGGCATCAGGCCCTTGCCGTAGCTGTCGTGGTAGTACGCCGCCGACAGGCCTTTCTCGAATACCCGCAGGCCGAGTTCGGCGTCTTCGCAGATGCACCAGTCGGCCCAGCCCAGTTCCTCGAGCACCGAGCGACGGGTCATGGTCATGGTGCCGTGCTGGATGATCGCGTCGCGGTCGTTACGGGTGACCATACCGATATGGAAGAAGCCTTTGTATTCGGCGTAGCAGAGCTTCTTGAAGGTGCTTTCGTTCTGATCGCGGTAGTCCTGCGGCGACTGCACCACGGCGATTTTCGGGTCGGCGAAGTGCGGCACCATGTGCTTGAGCCAGTTCGGCGACACGCAGTAGTCCGAGTCGATTACCGCGATCACTTCGGCATCCTTGGCGGTGTGCGGGATCAGGTAGTTCAGTGCACCGCCCTTGAAACCGGCCAGGGGTGCGACGTGGAAGAACTTGAAGCGCGGGCCCAGGGTTTCGCAGTAGTCGCGCACCGGTTCCCATACCGCCGGGTCCTTGGTGTTGTTGTCGATGATCAGGACTTCATAGTCCGGGTAATCGAGGGCCGCCAGGGCGTCGAGGGTCTGTTTGACCATCTCTGGCGGCTCGTTGTAGCACGGCACATGGATCGACACTTTCGGGCGGTAGTCCGATTCCCCTTCCACCGGCAGGAATTCACGCCGGCGCTTGTGGGTCCATACCGCTTCCGCCAGTTCGTGGGCTTCGGTCAGCAACACAATGAACACGCCCAGGGCGCCCAAGGCCAACAAGATGCCGACGGTCACGCTGAACCAGGTGCTGTATTGCTGGCTGTAGTCGTAGCCGATCCACACCAGTACGGAACCGCAGAGGAACGCGATAAAGGTCAGGAAGGTGCGGCCACGCTGGCGCAGGGATGAGCCGTCGATCATCAGCAGGGTCAGGGACAGCAAGGCGAGCACCACCGAGCCGATCGCCAGGACGCGCCACTGCGGGATTGCCACCACCGGCCCTTCGAAGTTGAATTTCTGCTGGCGCGCGGCGTTGTAGACGCCCCAATACGCGCCGGCCGAGCCTTCGTCGCTGACCTTCCACGGCTGGTCGAAGGCCTCGATCACGAAGTAGTTGTAGCCCTGGCGGTTCAGCTTGTTCACCAGCGTACGCAGGTAAATGGCCTGGTCTGCGGGGGACGTTTCATTCCCGCCGCGCATCCGGCCGTTACTTGGCCAGCCCACTTCCGACAGCAGCAGCGGCTTTTTCGGGAACAGTTTCTTCAGGTCCTTGGCGCGGTCGAGTACGTACTGGCCGGCCTTGTCCATCGGGATGTACTCCCAGAACGGCAGGATGTGCGCGGCGATCAGGTCGACGTGCTTGGCCAGTTGCGGGTTCTTTTCCCAGATATGCCATTGCTCGGAGGTCGTCACCGGTACTTTCACGGCGCCGCGCACCCGGTCCAGCAGCACGATCAGGGCTTCAGGGGTGATCTCTTCACGGAACAGCGCCTCGTTACCGACCACAACCCGCACGACACTGCGCGAGCTGTTGGCGATCTCGATGGCGCGCTGGACTTCGCGCTCGTTACGCTCCAGGTCCGGGCTGATCCAGATCCCCAGCGTTACGCGCAGGCCGAACTCTTCGGCGAGCTTGGGAATGTCCCCCAGCGTGCCGTCGACCGAGTAGGTGCGGATGTTATCCGTCAGCTTGCTCATGATCTCCAGATCGCGACGCATCTGCTCGTCGGTGGGGTACTGGTCTTTCTGCGGGTACTGGCCTTGCTGGAACGGCGAGTAGGAAAAACCGGAGATCTGCTCGGGCCAGTTGGGAGCAGTGACCGGGCGGTTGATCAGCGCCCAGAAGCCGGTGAACAGCGCGGCAATTGCCAGCACTATCACCAGGTTGAGTCCAAATTTACGCGATGCCATGGTTATGTCGGGTTCCAAAGGGTGTGGAACGAAAAGAGGTGTCGGCCTGCACCGAACGGCGCGCATCCTACACCGGCCTTTCCCTGACCGTACAGCAAGCCGAGAAAAACCGGACATTGGGCAGCGAAAGTACATCTAAGTTCTTAACTTGTAGCTTGTAGCTTAAAACTTGTCGCTGCGTAGCCCTATAATGCGCGCCGGTTTTTGGGGTAATGGTCATGAGTACAGAAGATCCGCGGTTTGCAGGCGTCGCCCGCTTGTATGGCATTGAAGGCCTGGAGCGCTTGAAAGCGGCCCATGTGGCGATCGTCGGCGTCGGTGGCGTCGGCTCGTGGGCGGCGGAAGCCATGGCCCGTTGCGGGGTGGGCGAGATTTCGCTGTTCGACCTGGACGACGTCTGCGTCAGCAACAGCAACCGCCAGCTGCACGCCTTGGACAGTACCGTGGGCAAGCCCAAGGTCGAGGTGATGGCCGAGCGCCTGCGCGCGATCAACCCGGATTGCACGGTGCATGCGGTAGCGGATTTCGTCACCCGCGACACCATGGCCGAGTACATCACGCCCAACATCGATTGCGTGATCGACTGCATCGACGCGGTTAACGCCAAGGCCGCACTGATTGCCTGGTGCAAGCGCCGCAAGATCCAGATCATCACCACCGGTGGCGCCGGTGGGCAGATCGACCCGACGCTGATCCAGGTCTGCGACCTGAACCGCACCTTTAATGATCCCTTGGCGTCGAAAGTGCGTTCCACCTTGCGCCGTGACTACGGCTTTTCCCGCACCGTGACCCGCCACTACAGCGTGCCGTGCGTGTTTTCCACCGAGCAACTGCGCTACCCCAAGCCGGATGGCAGCATCTGTTTGCAGAAGAGTTTTGTCGGTGATGGGGTGAAGCTGGACTGCGCCGGCGGGTTTGGCGCGGTGATGATGGTGACGGCGACTTTCGGCATGGTCGCGGCGACCAAGGCGGTGGACAAGATTGTGGCCGGGGTGCGCAGGCCCTCGGAACGGGTCAAACCGACCTGAGTCTCAGAACTTTAGACGGTTCAAATGTGGGAGGGGCGGTGCGACGATTCGACTTGCTCCCTCCCACATTTAGTCCTGTGTATGGCTTAGCGTTCGCATGCGCTGCAGGACTGCATTCAGCCCATTGCTGCGCGACGGCGACAGTTGACGGGAAAGCCCTAGCTGATTGAACCAGTCAGGCAAGTCGACCGCCTGCAACTCGTCCGCCGACAGCCCATTGACCCGTGCCAGCAGCAATGCCACCAAGCCACGAATCATCCGCGCATCGCTGCTCGCGGCGAACTGCCAGTGGCCATCGTGCAAGCGCCCCACCAACCACACCAGGCTCTCACAGCCCTGCACCAGGTTGGCATCGACCTTCTCCTCATCCGCCAATACGGGCAGGCGTTCACCCCACTGCATCAGCATTCGAGCGCGTTGCTCCCAGCTGCCTACTGACTGGAAGGCTTCTAGCGCAGCAATTGCAACCACCGGCAGGCTCATCGCAGCATATCCAGCGCCCGGTCCAGCGCTTCAAAGAAGCGTTCCAGGTCATCGGAATCGTTATACAGCGCCAGGGAGACGCGGATCGCCCCCGACAAGTGCATCGCCTTGAGCAGCGGCATCGCGCAATGATGGCCGGCACGTACGGCAATGCCTTGTTCGGTCAGCAGGTGCGCGAGGTCGGCGTTGTGCACGCCTTCGACCACGAAACTGACCAGCGCCGCCTGCGGCGACCCCAACACACGGACGCCATTGCGCGCGTTCAGCCCGCGCAACAGGTAGTCATGCAGGGCCGCTTCATGGGTGAGAATCGCCTGTGGGTCCAGCGAACTCAGATAGTCCAGGGTCGCGCCCAGGCCGATCACGCCGGCAATCGGCGGGGTGCCGGCTTCGAACCCCAGCGGTGCCGGGCGGAAGCTGGCGCTGTGGTAGTCGGCCTGTTGCACCATCTCGCCACCGAATTGCCAATGGCGCAGGTGATGCAGGGCTGCGTGGCTGCCGTACAGCACGCCGACGCCGTCCGGGCCGTACAGCTTATGGCTGGAAAATACATAGAAGTCGCAGCCCAGGGCCTGCACGTCGTGGCGGCCGTGGACGATGCCTTGGGCGCCATCGACCACGGTCAGGGCGCCGTGGGCCTGGGCCAGCGCCAGCAAGGCCGGCAGCGGCTGCCAGGTGCCAAGCACGTTGGACAGTTGGCTCACCGCCAGCAGGCGCGTACGCGGGCCGATCAACTCGGCGGCGGCTTGCAGGTCGGTCACGCCGTCATCGTCGAGAGGCAATACCACCAGGGTGAGCGCGCGACGCTTGGCCAGTTGCTGCCACGGCAACAGGTTGGCGTGGTGTTCCAGGGCGCTGATGACAATCTCATCGCCCGCATTGAATAAGTGCTCAAGGCCATAAGCCAGGAGGTTCAGCGCTGACGTCGCGCCGTGGGTGAACACGATTTGCCCGCTGTCACCTGCATTCAACCACTGCGCAACCTTGCTGCGACTGTCCTCGAAGGCCTGGGTCGCATGGGCGCCCGGCAAATGCTGGGCACGGTGCACATTGGCGGCGCCATTGGCGTAGTAATGGCTGATGGCATCCAGCAGGGCCTGGGGTTTTTGCGTCGTCGCGGCGTTGTCCAGGTAGGTCTGGTCTTGCCGTTGCAGGGTGGCGATGGCCGGAAAGTCGGCGCGCCAGGGGGAGGGCACAAGCATGGTGTTCAAGACTCGTATAAGCGAGCCCCAGGGTCGGGGCCCGCTAGTGGCATCGAGTGGCTGCTTAGTTGTGAGCGTGCAGCGCTTCGTTCAGTTCGATGGCCGATTTGTGGGTTTTGCACTCCACGGCACCGGTCTCGGAGTTACGGCGGAACAGCAGGTCCGGTTGGCCGGCCAGCTCACGCGCCTTGACCACCTTGACCAGTTGGTTCGACTCGTCCAGCAGCGCAACCTTGGTGCCGGCGGTGACGTACAGGCCCGATTCCACGGTGTTGCGGTCGCCCAATGGGATACCGATACCGGCGTTGGCGCCGATCAGGCAGCCTTCGCCGACCTTGATCACGATGTTGCCGCCGCCCGACAGGGTGCCCATGGTCGAGCAACCGCCGCCCAAGTCCGAACCCTTGCCGACGAACACGCCAGCCGATACACGGCCTTCGATCATGCCCGGGCCTTCGGTGCCGGCGTTGAAGTTGACGAAACCTTCGTGCATCACGGTGGTGCCTTCGCCCACATAGGCGCCGAGGCGGATACGCGCGGCATCAGCGATACGCACGCCGCTCGGTACCACGTAGTCGGTCATTTTCGGGAACTTGTCCACCGAGAACACTTCCAGCAACTCGCCACGCAGGCGGGCTTCCAGTTGGCGTTCGGCCAGCTCATTGATGTCGATTGCGCCCTGGCTGGTCCAGGCCACGTTCGGCAGTTGCGGGAACACACCGGCGAGGCTCAGGCCGTGTGGCTTGACCAGGCGATGGGACAGCAGGTGCAGCTTGAGGTAGGCCTCTGGGGTGGACGTCAGTGCGGCGTCTTCGGCCAGCAAGGTGGCGACCAGCGGTGTGTGGCTTTCAGCCAGGCGGCTCAGCAGGGCGGCTTGGGTAGCGTCGACGCCTTTGAGCGCGTCGGCCAGTTGCAGGGCCTGGGCGACGGTGAAGGTGATCGCCTGGTTGCCTTCGCTGTAGCCGAGGATCGGCGCGATGGCGGCAACGATTTCAGCCGATGGATTGAGCAAGGGTTGTGCGTAAAACACTTCCAGCCAAGCACCTTGGCGGTTCTGAGTGCCGACGCCGAAGCCCAGGCTGAACAGGGAATTGGACATGCTGTTACCTCTACAAAAATGGAAGGGCTGGCCTACTTGAGGGCCGCCGAATAACTATCTGGCTTGAAGCCAATCAGGGTTCTGTCACCGAGATCAAGCACCGGGCGCTTGATCATCGAAGGTTGCGCGAGCATCAATTCAATGGCTTTCGACTGATCGAGATCGGCTTTGCGTTCGTCTTCGAGTTTGCGAAAGGTGGTGCCCGCACGGTTCAAAACCACCTGCCAACCGTGCTCGTTGCACCATTGGGTCAAGTGTTCGCGGTCGATACCGGCCGTTTTGTAGTCGTGGAACGCATAGCTCACCGCGTGCTCATCGAGCCAGGTGCGCGCCTTTTTCATGGTGTCGCAGGCTTTGATACCGTAAATCTGTAACTGCTTGATTTCGTTGGGCATAAAATCCTCCCCAAAACTTCCCCAATATCTCCCCAAAATTCAGCCGTCAATTATGCCACGTCGATCCACTCAGCGCCTCGGCTGTCTCGGTACAGGTCGGTCATAGTGGCCGAACGGTGACCCAGCAGCTTCTGTGCATCACGGCCCTCGAGTTCGTGAAGTCGTGCGGCGAGGGATCGCTGCTCGTGAAAGGACGGTGGCTGGCGGCCAAAAGTTATCCCCAGCTTCAGGCCGGCTTTGTCGCGCGCTTCGGCAAAGGCGGAGCTAAGGGTGTCCAACACCAGCGGCTGGCCAGCTTTTGCCCGGCCCGAAGCTTGTGCATGGTGCACCAGGTGTTGTGACAGAACGCGGTCGCGGCATTGCTTAATTACAGTGGACAGATCCAGTCCGACCGACTCAAGGCGAAGCGCGGTGCTGATCCGCAGCCTGGCCCCGGTCTTGGACTGAACGACATGCAGGAAGCCGTCGTGCACATCCTTGAAAAGCATCGAGGCTATATCGTCCCGTCGCTGGCCAGTCAGCACCGCCAGCTCCATTGCCCTGCGAAGCCAGGGTTTCGTGGCTTCCTCGTAGATTGCCTTCCACAGTTCCAGCGTCAGCCGTTCGCGCTTGATGCTAACCCGCGCCGCCTTGGTCACCTCGACCGGGTTGGCGTCTGCCCACCCACGCGCCTGCGCCTCGGCGAACACGTCTCGCAACAGCGAACGCATTGCCCTGGCCATCTGCGCCTTTCCCTCTTTGGCCATGCCCGTCAGGTAATCGGCCACATCCATCGTCGTGATGTCCTTAATACCCTTCGTACCAAATACTGCCGTCAGGCGGTTTAACCGCATCCCCACGTTTTTGTTACTGCTGGCTGACAACTTCCGCTCGGCGAACAGCTCGCGGTATTCATCCAGCCATTCGGAGAACAGTTTGCCTGGTGCTGGTACCTGCGCGTTGATCCGCTCAGCAATGGTTGGCTTGACCGCCTCGGCGTGGTTGAACTCCACGACATCGCGGATCGCCGCCTCCTTGTCTTTACCCATGCCCAGTACGCGGCCGCTGACCGGGTCGCGGTACGTGTAGTAGGTGACGCCGTTTCGGGCGTCTTTTTTTCGATAAAGGTTCGGCGGAAGGTCTTTTGATCCGGGGTTACGCGGCCTTGGAGCCATTTCGCGCTCTCTCTATTCTGACGATCAGGCTCTCTCCAGCGATCCGTGCGGGACGCTGATCCGGTTCCTTGTAGTGGGCATCCGATTCTACATAGTAGCTTCGCCCATGTTTGATCGGTGCCGGAGCGATCCGTCCTTCTCTCGCCCATTTGCGCAGAGTGTTGGGGCTCGGCGGCGTCTTGAACTCGGCCGCCGCCCATTCATCCAGGGTGACTTTTGACATGATGATGCTCCGCGCCGCGCTGGGCGGCAGAAGGTGGGTTATAGGCGGTACTTGGCAAGTGCGGAGCGAGCAGCGTCGACGTTGAGTGATTCGCCGTCCCGCAAGTCGCCGTAGTGCGCGGCCAGGGCCTTCAGTGCGCTAACGCATTCCGTGATGGCCTCCAGCGACTGCTGATGCAGGGCCATGTCCGTAACCAAGGACTGCGCAGTACAGCCCTGAAACTTTTGAATTCGCTTTTGCAGTCGGACGGCCAGCGGCCGCCCATCGAGTGCGTGACCCATAGGAATACCTCGCCCGCCGCTCACCGGCAGGCATGTAGGGGGATTGGGGTTAGGGCTTCTGCGTTTTCTTCAGCTTGTTCCAGTGCCGCCAGATGTTTTCCTCGGGCACCTTCTTCTGCAGGGTGAAGTCGCAGTCGCGGCAGATGACCCAGCTGAGTCCGGCGCTGCAGCTGCTATCCAGCTCCAAGTTGTCGCTCGCACACTCAGGGCACGGTTTCAGTTCGTCGCTCATCAGTTCGACTCCCCCGCGATTGTGATGCCAGCAGCTTTAATGGCCATGAAGCAGCCATTGCGCATGCGTATCTTGGCGTGATGGGCATCAAGGAAGCTATCGTCGATGGCGTCTTCTAGCGGTTCGGGCGAAGGTCCAACTGTTGGCAGCTCCACCACCAGCATCTCGCGAGAGCGCCGGAACCAGTGCCAGGCCTTGGCGATACAGGGAACGCCGTAGCTGCCATTTGATAGACGGCAGTTTTTGACCAGGGCCGGGAGGCGGTGGGCGTGCTCGCAGTACTCGGCCTCGAACTCGTCCTGCAATGTTTTGGGCATGCCGGGCTCCTTGCCGCTATAGCGGCTGACTTTGAAGGGGGAGGGGTTACAGGTTTTGCGATAGGAGTACGGATGTACTCCTGTCGGGGTTTGACGTTCAAGTGGCTGGATGCGTTGCGTTCCATTGCTCGAAAGCTTCTTGAGTGCTGGCCGCCGTTATCTTCTCGTCGCAGGTGTAGCACTGAGCCACGCCGCCAGCCGCGCCGACATCGCGGTGGCCTTGCCCGCAAGGGTTCATGAGCCAGTCATCACGCTTTGGATTCAGGAACGCGCGCATATCAGACAGCACCTGGTCGTGTTCCAGGTCGTTCGGCTCTACGTCTTCGTTACACTCAATCTCGGTATCGAAGTTGGCGACGATGCGCCGGATCAAAGATGTCGCGGTATCGTTCCGCTGATCCGCAGCGGTGAGCAGCACCTGCAGGGCATCACGCTCCGCGCGATACTGGTTGATCTCATCCTGCGCCTGGTCAACGATCTCCTGTGCTTGGAACTTGTCGATCCAGTTGCCGATGCCTTCGGTCTTCACAACGCGCTTGCCGTCCGGCGAATGCAGGAACCCGTAGTGCTTGAGCGAACAGATCTTGTCCCAGTACTCCATGCCCTCACGTGTTTTGACGTTTCTCACGATGCATTCCTCGCTTCGGGATTTTCAGGATTCATCGTCATGCCGGCGAACTCGTCGGCTGTTGGCAAATCTTCCAGGCAGGCAAAGATCGGCATACCCAGCTCGCGCGCCCTGTGAACCTCGCCCAGCGTGCCTGCGCTGTATCGCCAGCCGCTGACCAAGACAACCGCGTCGCAACGCTCCATCAGCGCCAGAGTGCCGTCGAGGAAGAACTGGTCTTGACCGGGCAGGTCGTCGTCGAAATGCGCAGTGTTGGTGTGAGGGCAGAGCGGGAACCAGCCGAGGCGGGCGGTGGCAACTGCGACGGACCTGGCCATAGCGATGTTCTCGGCGATCAGTTCGCGGGTTGCTGCGCGGTAGGGCCCGGCCACGTAGACGACAGGTGATTTCTGTTTTGTAGGCATGGGGAGTCCTTGCCGGGCCATGCCCGGGCGGTGGAGTGGGGGAGTTTAGAGTTGTTGCAGAAGTCGTCGGCCGATCCAGCGAACCACTGTAACGGCCTTGCTGTTGCCGATCGCCTTGTAGCGGGGGCCGTCTGGGCACAAACCCAAAACCCTTCCGCGCCAAGGTATGCGCGTGTAGTCGTCAGGGAAGCCCTGGAGGCGTTCGCATTCCCTTGGAGTAAGGCGCCTCACGCCGGATGTGTCTGGCACTATAGGCTGGCCCCTGCCGGTTCCGTCCTCGCTGCCGTCGAATCCATCAGTCTTCAGCGTGTGGGTTATGTCGCCCGTGATGCACACGGCCACTTGTCCACCGGCATTGGCGTGGCTGCCTGAGTGGCCCATGGCGCGCAAAGTTGGCGCGATTTCTCCAGCGTCAGCACCATGATCCTTGCAGGAGAAAGCCAGCACAGCGTTTTCCTGTCCGCTGTTCCTACCCAGGGCAAAGGCCAGTTTTTCGCTAACGCCTGGGTCTTGCGTGCCATGCACCACCAGTAGGCCTGACTCTGCGTCCTGGTTGGTCGCGCTGCCGGCGGCCTTGCCGTTGGTGTTGAGCGTGCCTGCCACAAGATGGCCGGCCATGCCGTGGTCAACATCTGCGCCACCGTCAGTGCTACGCAGCGCTCCGGCGATTTCTGGTGCCGCCTGAACGAAGAAGGTTTCGCTATCTAGATCGTTGCGGCCTTCATGGTGGGTGAGGGTGCCGGACTTCTCGATAGAGCCGGACATGCGCCCGGCGCCGAAGGCTGGGGTGCCGCCGAACATCGATACAGCAGGCCCGAAGTCGCCTTCGCAGCCAGGGCAGCCATAAGCGCCTAACTGCTCTGGAAAGACGTACTCACATCCTTCTCCGCACTGGAGCGCAGGGCCGAAAGGAGCTGTTCCGGTAACGTCCTGCCCCTGGCCTCGGCGCGGCGCAGTATCCCGGCGCACGCTTTCTCGCTCAAAAAGTACCTCGGTGGGATCGAACCCGTCTCGAGCACTTGCGACAACGAACACACGACGGCGTCGTTGGGCCAGGCCGAAATATTGGGCGTCCAGAACCCGCCACGCGATTGTTCTTTTGGGTCCATACACACAACCAGCGTCCTGCCATTTTTTCCCTGGAGGCTGCAGCTCGCAGTCTTCCCCAGCAAGCGCGCCAAGAAAGCATCCGAAGGCGTTCCCTTTGTCGCTGAGGACGCCGGGGACGTTCTCCCAGACGATAACGCTGGCGGGCTTTCGCTGGCCGGCGCGAACATAGTCAACTGCATCTGCAAGCTCCACGTATTTGATGGTGAGGGCGCCGCGCGGGTCGGTGAGGCCTTCGCGCATACCGGCGACAGAGAAGGCCTGGCACGGGGTGCCGCCGACCAGCACGTCCGGCGCCGGGATCTTGCCGGCCAGCACCAGGGCGGCCAGCTTGGTCATGTCGCCGTGGTTCGGCACGTCAGGGTAGTGGTGGGCCAGGACCGCCGAGGGGAACGGCTCAATCTCGGCGAACCAGGCGGCGCGCATGCCCAGCGGGTGCCAGGCCTGGGTCGCGGCTTCGATGCCGCTGCAAACGCTTCCGTATGTCACGTCCATGCGGCCTCCTATGGGGTTGGGGTTATTTCTTCTGAAACGTCTTGGTCAACGCAGCGTTGACGCTGTTGCCGCGCTTCAGCACGACGCGGGCCAGTGCCGCCCGATCTTTCTCGCTGTGGCTAGCCTGGCTGAGCAGGCCGAAGTAGCTGTTGGCTGTCTCGCGCAGATCCTCATCCGCCGCAGCGGCGGTACGCTTGAGCGCCTGGGCCAGTGATCGCTTGCGGGTGGTTCGCCGCCACGGCTTGATCACATGACCAACGAAGTCGACGCCGCGATCCACGGGCTGCAAGATCGTCTTCGTGGGGTTCAACTTGGCGCCGAGCCTGGGCAGGAACGCTTCGACCTGGGCCAGCCATTGGTTGAGCTGTTGCGGCGACTCATGCAGGAACACGAAGTCATCGACA